>NC_017249.1:0-600000 GCF_000284375.1 Bradyrhizobium japonicum USDA 6 | reverse complement strand
GTGACCAGGCTCGCCGGCCATCAGCAGGAACGAGCCCATCGAGCGTGCGGTGCCCATGCACAGCGTATGAACCGGCGCCTTGATGAACTGCATGGTGTCGTACATGGCGAGACCAGAGGTAACCACGCCGCCATAGGAGTTGATGTAGAGATTGATCGGCCTGTTCGGATTCTCCGCCTCCAGGAACAACAATTGCGCGCAGACCAGTCCGGACATCGCATCATTGACCTCGCCGTTGAGGAAGATGATGCGTTCGCGCAGGAGCCGCGAATAGATGTCGAAGGATCGCTCGCCGCGGGCGGATTGTTCGACGACCATAGGGACGAGCTGAAGCATGTCGCGCATTGGCGACCTCCACGTTTGCAGGTGATGAAGTCTGTTTGGTGTTAGGCCGCCAGCATTAGGCAGCAATTGGTATTGGCCGGCTGCGGCAGCTTTGTTCGCTCTTCGCAGGCTTGCTGGATGATGCGGAAGCGGGTGCCGCCGTCCTCGTTCGGCTCGATCCGGAAGATGACGTGGCTCTCGCGAAACGGCGGCTCTGAATCGCGAAGCCGGTAGCGCACCTCTTCGCCGGCGATCGTTGATTCAGGCTCGGCGCCTGCAAGGTCGCAATCCGGCAACCAGCGCTCGCGCAAGGCCGGAATGGTCACGGCGCGCCAGACCTTTGCCGGGGGCGCATCGAGTTCATATTCAAGTACCAGGGCTTCGTCGGGACGATCAGGCTTCGCGGCGTCGCTCATTGATCCCAGTCCTTATTGATCCATGTCCTTGAGGAGATCGGCGAGTGCTTCCATGCGCTTCGGCCAGTAGGCACGGTAGCGCGCGAGCCATGTGCCGATGGCCACGATTCCGTCCGGGTCGACTTCGTAGTTCACGAAGCGGCCCTGCCGCTGTTCGCGCACGAGGCCTGCCGCGCGCAGCACCGAAAGATGCTGCGACATCGCCGGCTGGCTGATCTCCAAACCGTCGCGCAAGGCGCTGGCATTCAGGCTTCCGCCGGCGAGCTTCTCAAAGACCTTTCGGCGCGTCGGGTCGGCCAGTGCCTTGAAGATGTCGGCTTCGATCATGCCAACACATAAGCATTTACTTATGTGTTGCGCAAGCCCCTATTACTGAAGCGCTTCGCCGTGCTGCGAGATATCGAGCCCCTCGAGCTCGTGCTCACGGGATACACGCAAGGGCACGAACAGCGCGACCAGCTTGAGCAGGACGAAACTCACGCCGGCTGCCCAGACGAAGGTGACGGCGACGCCGTAGAGCTGGATCAGCAATTGCTGCGGATGCCCCTCGATCAGGCCGGCGGTGCCGCCGATCGCGCTGGTCGCGAACACGCCGGCCAGCAGCGTGCCGGTCAGGCCGCCGATGCCGTGGACGCCGAACACGTCGAGGGAATCGTCATAGTTGAAGCGGTGCTTCAGCCAGGTGCAGGCCCAGTAGCAGACCGCGCCGGCGACGATGCCGATGACGATGCCATGCCATGGCGCAACGAAGCCCGAGGCCGGCGTGATCGTGCCGAGCCCGGCGACCGCGCCGGAGATCATGCCGAGCACCGACGGCTTGCGCCGGGTCGACCATTCGATCGCGCCCCAGGTCAGCGCGCCGGAGCAGGCCGCGAGATGCGTCGCGATGATCGCCAGCACCGCGCGCGAATTGGCCGCGCCCGCCGAGCCGCCGTTGAAGCCGAACCAGCCGACCCACAACAGGCCGGTGCCCATCACCGCGAGCGACAGATCGAACGGCGAGAGATTTTCGGTGCCGTAGCCGTGGCGGCGGCCCATCACCTTGGCGGCGACGAGGCCGGCGGTGCCGGCCGACAGATGCACGACGAGGCCGCCGGCGAAATCCAGCACGCCCATGCTGGCGAGGAAGCCGCCGCCCCACACCCAATGCGCCAGCGGAATGTAGACGAAGATGAACCAGGCGACCGAGAACACCAGATAGGCGGAGAATCGCATCCTGTCGGCGACCGAGCCCGCGACCAGCGCCACCGTGATGATGGCAAAGGTCATCTGGTACAGCATGAACAGCGCTTCCGGGATCGTCTTCGCCGCCGGGTTGACGCTGTCCATCGTCATGCCCGCGAGGAACCAGCGATCGAGCGTTCCGATCCACGGCCCGTCGCCGACGAAGCAGAGCGAATAGCCGAACGCCACCCAGAGGATCGAGATCATCGTCACCGCGGCGAGGCTCTGCGCCATGGTGGCGAGCACGTTCTTCTTGCGCACCATGCCGGAATAGAACAGCGCCAAGCCGGGGATCGTCATCATCAGCACCAGCGCGGTGGCGACGATCATCCAGGCGGTGTCGGCGGTGTTGATCTCGGAGCCCGCGGCGGATGCGGGCGCCGCAACGAACGTCACAAATCCCAGCGGCGCAGCCATAACAGCTGCGCGGCGCAACAATCCCGCCATGTCATTCCCCCCGGCATCAATTGGCGTCGCACGCTGTGGCGTCGTTGCCCGGTGCGATCGAAGAAGTTTTCTTAAAGCGCGTCGCTGTCGGTTTCGCCGGTGCGGATGCGCAGCGCGTGGTCGATCGGCGTGACGAAGATCTTGCCGTCGCCGATCTGTCCGGTGCGCGCCGTCGCGGTGATCACGGCGACTGCCTTGTCGGCGACGTCGGAGGCGACCGCGATCTCGATCCGCAGCTTCGGCAGGAAGTTCACGACATATTCCGCGCCACGATAGATCTCGGTATGACCCTTCTGGCGGCCGTAGCCTTTCACCTCGGTCACGGTCATGCCGTGGACGCCGATCGCGGTCAGCGCCTGGCGGACTTCATCGAGCTTGAAGGGTTTGATGATCGCGACGACGAGTTTCATGGTCAGGCCTGTTCCCCGGGGATGCGCCACGCCGTATGTCCCCGGCGCAGCGTCAATCTGGCATCTTTCCGGGCAAATGGCATAAAAAACTTGCAGACTGAAGCGGAAAAACGTTTGGCCATGTGAACGGCCGCCTCTGTACAGGGCATCCGTTCATCCTCCACAATGCGTTTTTGGCATGGATGCGGTGAACCGAAGCGGTGAACCTAAGCTTCCTGGCCGGTACAAAAGTATGTTTGAGGGGGGCGCTTCATGGCGAGTTGGTTCTACGCATCCGAGGGCAAGCAACAGGGGCCCTATCCGGAAGGGCAATTCCGCGACCTGGTCGCGCAGGGAGTTGTGCGCCCGGACACGCTGGTGTGGTCCGAGGGCATGGCCGGCTGGCAGAAGGCCGCCGAAATCCCAGGCCTGATCGGCGGCGGCGGTGCGCCCCCGATGATGCCGGCTGGTGGTCCGCCGATGATGGGCTCCGGTGGTTACGCTGGCGCCGGCTACGCTGGTGGCGGCGGCAGCGGCGGAGCGCTGTCGGTCGATTTCGGCATCCTCGAGTTCACCTGGCGCAGCATCGTGATGCTGATCGGCATGTGCTTCATCATTCCGGTGCCGTGGGTGTTCGTCTGGTACACGAAATGGATCGTGTCCTGCGTGAAGGTGCCCGGCCGGCCCAATCTCAGCTTCACCGGCAATGCGATGACGCTGGTGCCCTGGTTCTTCGGCTTCATCGTCCTGGCAATCGCGATCGGCGTCATCGGCAGTGCGCTGCTCAGCAATCTGCTGTTGATCGCGCAGATCGCGCTCTACTGGCTGCTGATCAAATGGATGGTCGCGAACCTCGCCTCCAACGGGCAGCCGCTGGGCTTGAGCTTCTCCGGCTCGGTCTGGGCCTATATCGGCTGGAACCTGCTGTTCGCGATCTCGATCATCACGATCATCGGCTGGGCCTGGGTCGCCGCGGCTCAGATGCGCTGGTTCTGCCGCAGCATCGAAGGCACGCGCCGCGAGATCGTGTTCAAGGGCAGCGGTCTCGGCATTCTCTGGCGCGGCATCGTCGCCGCGATCCTGTCCAGCTTCATCATCCCGATCCCGTGGGTGTATCGCTGGATCATGAACTGGTTCGCATCGCAGACCGAGCTCGCTCCGCGCGGGTCGCTCGGAGCTTGATCGCAAATCCCAGGCGCGAAGAACTCGCGCCTGGGCTCTAGGACTTGCGCTCGCGCACAGAACCTTCCTGCGCGACGGAGGCCACCAGCGTACCGTCCGGCCTGAAGATCGAGCCGCGGGTGAAGCCGCGGCCGCCTCGTGCGTTCGGCGAATCCTGCGCGTAAAGCAGCCATTCGTCGGCGCGGAACGGGCGGTGAAACCACATCGCGTGGTCGAGGCTCGCCGGCATCATGCGCTTGTCGAACAGCGTGCGGCCGTAGCGCGCCATGATCGCGTCGAGCAGCGAAAAGTCCGAGGCATAGGCGAGCGCGCACATGTGCAGCGCCGGATCGTCGGGCAACTTCGCCGCGGTCCTGATCCAGACGTGAATGCGGCCGTCGTCGATCTTCTCGCCGAAATAACGGCTGAGCTCGACCGGGCGCAGCTCGATCGGACGATCGGACTCGTAGTAGCGGCGGATGAACTCCGGCATCTCCTTGAACATCGGCTGCTTCGCCACCTCCTCCGCCGTGAGCTTTTCCGGCGGCGGCACGTCGGGCATCTTGTCCTGATGATCGAACGCGCTCTCCTCGTCGGTGTGGAACGACACCATGATCGAGAAGATCGCGTTGCCGTGCTGGATCGCAGTGACGCGGCGGGTCGAATAGCTCTTGCCGTCGCGCAGGCGCTCGACCTGGTAGATGATCGGGATCTGCGGATCGCCCGGCAGGATGAAATAGCAATGCAGCGAATGCGGCAGCCGGCCCTCGACCGTGCGGCAGGCCGCAACCATCGCCTGCCCGATCACTTGGCCGCCGAACACCCGCTGCCAGCTCGTCTTCGGGCTGTTGCCGCGGAACAGATTCACCTCGAGCTGTTCGAGGTCGAGAATCGAGATCAGGTCGATCAGGCTTTTGGACATGATGGTGCTTTCGCATCGCCCCGGAATGGCACAATTGGGCAGTTCCGCCCTTGTTTCACCGCACTGTTTCGCCCACCTCAAGTCTGCTAGCAAGACCAAGAAAAAGCCGAAGTGTGAGCCAGGAATTTGGTATGCCGGTACAGGGTAGCATTGTCATTGGTGGCGGCGCGTTTGCCGGCCTCGCGCTGGCCCTGGCGTTGCGCCAGGGGCTCGGGCCCGAGATTCCCGTCATCGTCGCCGACCCCGCGCTCGCGACCCGTCCGAGCCGCGACCCGCGCGCGACCGCGATCGTGGCCGCCTGCCGCCGCCTGTTCGAGGCCATCGGCGCCTGGGACGCCGTCAGGGGCGAGGCGCAGCCGATCCTCGACATGGTCGTCACCGATTCAAAGCTGGAAGACGCCACCCGTCCGGTTTTTCTGAACTTTGCCGGCGATGTCGCGCCCGGCGAGCCGTTTGCGCACATGGTCGAGAACCGCCGCCTGATCGACGCGCTGGTGGTGCGGGCCGAGGCCGAGGGCGTCGATCTCCGCGCCACGACGGTCGCGTCCTATGACGCGCGCCCGGAAGGCGTCGACGTGACGCTCGGCGACGGCAGCGTGATTGCGGCAAGCCTGCTGGTCGCCGCCGACGGCGCGCGGTCGAAACTGCGCGAGCGAGCCGGCATCGTCACCCATGGCTGGGAGTACGATCAATCCGGCATCGTCGTCACCGTCGGCCATGAGCGCGATCACGATGGCCGCGCCGAAGAGCATTTCCTGCCGGCGGGTCCCTTCGCCATCCTGCCGCTCTCAGGAAAACGATCATCGCTGGTGTGGACCGAGCGCCGCAGCGAGGCCGCGCGCATCATCGCGTTGAGCGACGAGGAGTTCCACGGCGAGCTCGAGCGCCGGTTCGGCCTGCATCTCGGCGAGATCAAGGCGCTCGACAAGCCGCGCGCGTTCCCGCTGTCCTATTTCGTGGCGCGCTCCTTCATCGCCGAGCGGCTCGCGCTGGTCGGCGATTCCGCGCATGTCATCCACCCGATCGCGGGCCAGGGCCTCAACATGGGGCTGAAGGATGTCGCAGCACTTGCCGAGGTCGTGGTCGATGCCGCGCGGCTCGGCATGGATCTCGGCGGCGCCGACGTGCTCGAACGCTACCAGCGCTGGCGCCGCTTCGACACCATGGCGATGGGCGTTGCCACCAACTCGCTGAACTTCCTGTTCTCCAACCAGTCGACGCTGCTGCGCACGGTGCGCGACATCGGCCTCGGCCTCGTCGACCGCGCCCCGCCACTGAAGAACCTCTTCATCCGCCAGGCCGCCGGTTTGACCGGTGAGATCCCGCGGTTGCTGAAGGGCGAGGCGTTGTAGGAAAAGGCTCGGATCTTCGTAGCCCGGATTGCGCGAAGCGTAATCCGGGGCCGCTGCATCGTCAGCGCAGGAATCCCCGGATTGCGCTGCGCTCCATCCGGGCTACGCGCTCTCAATCGATCTTGCGCGCCTCTTCCGGCAGCATGATCGGGATGCCGTCGCGGATCGGGTAGGCGAGCTTGGCGCTGCGCGAGATCAGCTCCTGCTTCGCGGAGTCGAACTCCAGCGGACCCTTGGTCAGCGGGCAGACCAGGATTTCCAGCAATTTGGGATCGACGCTGGTTTCGGGGCGTTCGGTGGGCGCGTTCATTGGGGTCTCCGGCAGTCCGGAGCCTCTAGCACAGAAAATTGCGCTCGCCCATCGTCGCCGTTCAGGCGGACACCATCGTCAGGATCTCGTCCAGCAGTCCCTGGAGCCGTGCCGCCGGCACCGGCGCGCCCGACAAGGCAAAACCGAGAAACGTCCAGTACAGGACCTGCGCGCGGGCCTGCGCCGTTGCCGGCGCGAGCCCCCGCGTCGCAAGCAGCGTCTCGATATAGTCGATCCTGCGGCGGTCGATTGCGCGCACCGCGCCCTGCGCGGCCGCATCGAACGCCGCCCAGTTGCGCACGGCGCGCTCCAGGTCGAGCCGCGCGCCGAAGGATCGCCGCAGCAGCGCCTTGAGCGGCTCGTCACTGGTGGCCTCGACGTCCGCGATGATCTGCTCGGCCGCGATCTCGCGCCAGCGCTTCAGGATGGCTGCGTGGAACGCGCCGAGATCGGCGAAATGCCAGTAGAAGCTGCCGCGCGAAACGCCCATGGCTTTCGCCAGCGGATCGGCCCTCAAGGCCGTGAAGCCGTTTTTGGCGAGCGCCTTCAGCCCCTCCTTGATCCAGTCGTCGGCGGTAAGCTGTTCGGTCATGGCGGGGTCCCGGAATTTGACCATACACTAGTGTATTGACAGGTCGCGGGCTAGCGCCTATCTCACCATACACAGATGTATGGAAGATCCGGGAAGGTGTGGCGATGCGTGACCTTTTGCTCCAGTGCGCCGGCGGGTTGACCATCATTGTGGCCCTCATCCATGGCATTCTCGGCGAGACCAAGGTCTTTGCCCGCGCCCGCATCGAGCCGGAACGGCTCCGCACCCTGATTCGCCTGGTCTGGCAAGCCTCGACCGTCGCCTGGATCGGCGGCGGCGTGCTCCTGATCGCGGCACCCTGGATGGAATCGGAGCCGGCGCGCCGCTGGATCGTCGTCACCATGGCCTGTGTGTTCGGTTTCTCGGCTGTCGCCAACGCATGGGCGACGCGCGGCCGGCACTTCGGCTGGATGATGCTCAGCGTGGTCGTCGCGATGGCGGTGGCCGGTTACTGAGCCTCGAGACGACAAGCCACGCAGTCAAGCGGAGCGGCGTCATGGAAAATCGGGTTCGACTGACCATCGAGAACGGCGTGGCTCATCTCCGGCTGAACCGTCCGGACAAGATGAATGCGCTCGACTCCGCGATGTTCGATGCGATCATCGCAGCAGGCGCGCAGCTTGACACGCGCAAGGACCTCCGCGCCGTCGTTCTCTCCGGCGAAGGGCGTGCGTTCTGTGCAGGCCTCGACCTCGACCGCCTTCTCGCCACTGCGAACGGCGATCCGCTGCTCCCGTCCATTGACCTGACGCGCCGGACACACGGTATCGCGAACTACGCCCAGCATCTCGTCTGGCTCTGGCGTGAGCTGCCGGTGCCGGTGATCGCAGCGGTGCACGGCGTTGCCTTCGGTGGCGGCTTCCAGCTCGCGCTGGGGGCTGATCTCCGCTATCTCGCGCCCGGAACAAGGCTAGGAGTCATCGAGGCCAAATGGGGCCTCGTGCCCGACATGTGCGGCACCCAGCTGATGCGCCACCTCGCGCGCGACGATGTCGTGCGCGAGCTGACCTATTCCGGCCGCGTCTTTTCAGCGGAAGAAGCGCTTGCCTATGGCTTTGCGACGCGGCTCACCGAGGATCCTGTGTCGACTGCGCTCGCCACGGCGCAGGAGATCGCGAGTCGCAGCCCCGATGCCGTCCGCGCGGCCAAGCGCCTGTTGAACCTGTCGGCGACCTCCAATGCGGCGACCGGTCTCGCCGCGGAAACCGCCGAACAGGCGGCACTGCTCGGCGCGCCCAATCACATCGAGGCCGTCAGAAGCAACCTTGAGAACCGCGCACCGCGATGGAGCCAGGCATGAGTGAGACCCATGGATTCGACCCGCAAACGCTCCACGCGGTCAACGCCTCCGCGGCGTTCAACCGCTCCGTGGGCTTCGAAGTCGCTGCGGCCGGCAGAGGCGAGGTGACCATCCGCATGAGCTGGCGCGACGACCTCACCCAATATTCCGGACATCTGCACGCCGGTCTGATTGCGGCCCTGCTCGACACCGCCTGTGGCTTCGCCGCTGCGACGCTCGTGGGTCCGGTCACTGCGTCGCATTTCTCGATGAATTGCCTGAGACCGGCGATCGGCACTTATTTCGTCGCGAAGGGAACGACGCTCCGCGCCGGGCACAGGCAGGTGTTTGCCCGCGCCGAGCTTTTCGCGGCCGATCAGCGAGATGATCTGGCTCTCGTCGCGACCGGTGAAACTGTGCTCGTTCCCACAGGTGAGCCGCGCAAGGCTGACGGGAGCTGAGCCATGGCGCTGACATTGGTCACCGGAGGCACAGGTCATCTCGGCCGGGATATCGTCGATCGTGTCGTTGGTGCCGGGCATCGCGTCCGAGTGCTTGCGCGCGCACCGGGTACGCGATCGGACGTCGAATGGGCGGCAGGTGATCTCGCCACAGGCGTCGGGTTGCGGACCGCGCTGCATGATGTCGACACTGTTATCCATGCGGCGACCTGGTCGCCGATCGCACGGCGCGGCGGCATCCGTCCGATCGACTTCTTCAGATCGCCTTCGGCGGTCGATGTCGAGGGTACCGAGCGGCTGCTGGCATTCGGTGCGGAAGCCGGGGTGCGGCACTTCCTCCACGTCTCGATCGTCGGTCTCGACGAAGCGACCCTGCCCTATTCGCGGGTCAAGCTCGCCGGCGAACGGCTGGTGCGTGCATCCAGCCTGTCTTGGTCCGTCGTCCGCGCGATGCCGTTCTATTATCTGCTCGACAGGCTGCTTTCGGGCCTCGCCTGGCTTCCGGTGTGGCCGGTGCCGACGACGCGATTCAATCCGGTCGACACGTCCGATGTGGCCGACCACGTCGTCACCTGCGCGTTCGACGGACAGCGCGGCGTGCGCGCGGAGATCGGCGGGCCAGAAACGCTCGATCTGGTCCTCTTCGCCCGCCAGTATCAGGATGCGAGACGACTGCATCGAAAGATCCTGCCGATCGATCTTTCGGAGACAGGGGCGCGCGGCATGGGCTTCGTCGTCAGTCAGGGCGTGCGCGGACGCCTCACCTGGGCGGACTGGCTGCGGCGTAACTCTCCTGAGACGCGAAGTGCGGCCTAACCCTCCAAGCCGTGAGGCGTAAGGCCGCAGCGACTGTCCAAATCCATGCTGCGCACGGAGCACGCTGATCTTTTTAGATCGTTAGAATAACTCTAAACCCCGTCATGCTCGAACCGGATTGACTTCAGCCTCTCCTTTGCTTCCTTCGGTCCCGCTTCGCGCCATGCGCGCACACGACAGAGGAGGAGACGTTCGTGAAGGTCATTCGTGTTGTTGCAATTGCACTGACGGTCGGCTTGGGAATGAGCTCGGCGGCCATGGCCGACGGCTTCAAAGATTGCACCAAGCTCGACAAGGCGTCGTGGAAGCCGGCCAGCGAAGCCGAAGCCAAGGCCAAGGCGCTGGGTTACGAGGTGCGGCGCTCCAAGATCGAAGGCTCGTGCTATGAGGTCTATGGCGTCAAGGAAGGCAAGCTCTACGAGCTGTTCTACAGCCCGGAAGATCTCAGCCTGAAGAAGACGGTTGCCAAGTAAGGTCTCAAGTAAGGCTCAAGGATAGTCACGGCTTGATCGACGAAGCGGTGCCAGAAGCGCGCGGGGTGTCCGACAGGGCCCCCGCGGATCGAACTGCATCGCGGACCGTCGCTGTCTGGGACCTTCCGTTGCGCCTGTGGCACTGGGCTCTCGCGGCCAGCATTTTGGCCGCGTGGTTCACGCCCACCGTCTACGACACCCTTCACCGCATCGTCGGCTATACGGTGCTCGGGCTTCTCGCCTTCCGTCTGGTGTGGGGTCTTTGGGGAAGCCGCTATTCGCGCTTCCGCATGGTCGGCGTCAGGCTGCGGGCCGCGCCAAGCTATCTCTGGAATCTGCGCCGCGGCATCACCGGCCGCTATATCGGGCTCAATCCGGCCGGCACGTCGATGCTGGTGGCGCTGCTGCTGTCGATCGCCGTCTCGGCCATCACGGGTGCGCTGTCGGTGACCGTGACCTTCTTCGGCATCTGGTGGATCGAGGACACCCATGCCTACGCGTCGGACGCCGTCATCGTGCTGGTCGTGGTGCACGTGCTGGGCGTGGTGCTGATGGGGCTTCTTCAGCGCGAGAACCTGATCCGCGCGATGTTCACCGGCCGCAAGCGCATCCGGCATCACAACTGAGATCACTGCAGCGGCGGATCGCCGCTGGTGCGCTTCTTGGCGAGATCCATCTCGGTCACCGCGATCAGGATTTCGGCGCGGGTCTTCAAATCCGGCGCCTCAAGCATGGCCTGCTTTTCCGCGGGGCCATAGGGCGACATCATCGCCAGCGCGTTGACGAGCGCCTCGTTGGGCGCGCTCTCGACGCCTTCCCAGTCGACCTTGAGATTATTGGCCTTCAAGAAATCCGCCAGCACGGTCAGCAGCGCCTCGCGATCGACCTCCTCCTCGCCCATGCGCGCGGTGAAATCGTCGACGAAGGTGAAGAAGTCCACCTTGCACTGGCGGTAGGCGGTCAGCACTTCGAGCTCCTCGACCACCTTGAAGCGCGAGACGCCGGTGAGCTCGAGGAGGTAGCGGCCGTCGCCGGATTCGGCGAGCTGGGTGATGCGGCCGACGCAGCCGACGCGGAACAGCGCCGGCCTGTCGGAATTCTTCGGCGAGTGGGCGACGTCGGGCTGGATCATGCCGATCAGGCGATGGCCGTCGCGCAAGGAATCGTCGACCATCGAAAGGTAACGCGGCTCGAAGATGTTGAGCGGCATCTGGCCGCGCGGCAGCAAAAGCGCGCCCGGCAGCGGAAATACCGGAATGATCTCCGGCAGGTCGGCGGGGCCGCGATATTCGATATTGATCGGCATCTGGACCCCGCTAGACGCGCTGGAGCATGATTCGGAAAAGTGTGAAGCGGTTTTCCGACAAGATCATGCTCCAACAATAATCCTTACGAAAACAGGATCGTCGACAAGCGCTTTCGTCCCTCGACGGTAGCATCATCCGTGCCACCCCAGGCCTCGAAGAATTGCACGAGCTGCTTGCGGGCGCCGTCGTCGTTCCACTTGCGGTCGCGCTTGATGATCGCCAGCAACTGCTCGGTCGCCGCCGCCCGGTTGCCTTGCGCATTCAGCGCAGTCGCAAGGTCGAAGCGAGCCTGATGATCGAGCGGGTTTGCGGCGACTTTCTGTTCGAGCTCGGCCACCGGCCCCAATTGCTCCGCCTGCTCGGCGAGATCGATCGCGGTCTGCACGGCCTTCACGGCGGGGTCGTTGCGCTTGGATTCCGGCACCATCGCCAGCGTCTGCTTGGCCTGCTCCATCGCGCCGGAGACGGCGTAGCATTTCGCGAGTCCGGCAAGGGCCGCGATGTTGGTCGAATCGTGCTGCAGCACCTCGGCATAGATCTGCGCCGCGGCGGCGGCGTCTCCCTCGGCGAGCACCGCCTCGGCCTCTTGCAGGATCTCGGCGATATTGGGCTCGCCCGGCGCCGTCACGCCCTTGGTCACCTTTTCGATGAAGGCGTTGACCTGGCTCTCCGGCACTGCGCCCATGAAGCCGTCGGCCGGCTGGCCGTTGACGAAGGCGATCACGGCCGGGATCGACTGGATGCCCATCTGGCCCGGGATCGCCGGATGCTGGTCGATGTTCATCTTGACCAGCTTGACCTTGCCCTTGGCCGCCTTGACCGCCTTTTCCAGCACGGGCGTGAGCTGCTTGCAGGGGCCGCACCACTCCGCCCAGAAGTCGATCAGCACCGGCTGGCGCTTCGATTCCTCGATGACGTCCTTCACGAAGGTCTGGGTGGTGGTGTCCTTGATCAGATCGGCCGCAGCCGGGCCCGCCGCTCCGTTACCCTGGTCGATGATCGTCACGGGATCCCCTCGTCTGATGGCTGGAATGGCGGGTCTTTAGCACGTCGCCGATTCATATGCTTCGTTGTCGGCTCCTAGATTGGGCCGAATGGGCCGAATTTCAATCCATCAGGGTCGATTCGCTGGTTCCGGAGCGTTTTCGGGCGATTTGGCCGCATTCGGGGTCCATATGGGTCCTTCAATTGCGAATCTATGCTGCCGGTAGCTGTTGCATTCGCCGTCCGCTTTTGGCATACGACAGCCGTTGCCGGCGCGTCACGCGACCGACACAGGATGCGGGTGTAGCTCAGTGGTAGAGCACGACCTTGCCAAGGTCGGGGTCGAGGGTTCGAGCCCCTTCGCCCGCTCCAATTTTTCCCAAAGCATCCAGCCAAACCGGGTCGGGCCGTGGTTTTCCACGCCGCTGGCGGCTGTATTGGGTCTCAAATGACAATACTGGTCACGGGCAGCGCAGGCCACCTCGGGGAGGCTATCCTCCGCATGTTTCGCGGTTCCGCCGTGCGTGGGATCGATCTCAAGCCATCGCCCTTCACCGATGCCGTCGGCTCGATCGTCGATCCCGACTTCGTGCGGCGGCAGATGGAGGGCGTCAGCGCCGTCATTCACACCGCGACGCTGCACAAACCGCATGTGGCGACCCACGGCAAGCAGGATTTCGTCGACACCAATGTCACCGGCACGCTCAATCTGCTCGAGGCCGCGGCGGCGGCCGGCGTGAGCAGCTTCGTCTTCACCAGCACCACCAGCGCATTCGGCTCGCAGCTTCGACCCGAGGCCGGACAGGCCGCGGTGTGGGTCACCGAGGACCTGGCGCCGGTGCCGAAGAACATCTACGGCACGACGAAGCTGATGGCGGAGACTCTGTGCGAGCTGTTCTTTCGCGAGCGCGGCCTGCCCGTCGTGATCTTGAGGACCTCGCGCTTCTTCCCTGAGGACGATGACGATCCGGCGATGCGATCGGCCTACCCGCTGGACAATGCGCAGGCCAACGAGCTGCTCTATAGACGGCTGGATATAGCGGACGCGGTGAGCGCCCATCTGCTCGCCGTCGAGCGCGCGCCGAAGATCGGCTTTGCCCGTTACATCATCTCCGCCACCAGCCCGTTCGAGCCCCGTCATCTCGCGGCGCTCGCGCGCGACGCGGCCGGTGTCGTGCGCGAGCTCTACCCGGATTGCGCGCAGCTCTATGCGGCGCGCGGATGGCGGCTATTCCCCGAGATCGACCGCGTCTATGTCAACGACCGCGCGCGGCGCGAGCTGGGCTGGCGGCCCGAATTCGACTTCGCGCACGTCCTGAACAGCCTGCGCGAGGGCACGGATTTTCGCAGCACGCTGGCGCGCGCGATCGGGTCGAAAGGCTATCACGACACCGTATTCGACGACGGACCCTATCCCGTCGCCTCGTAATCGCCGTCTTTGCCGTTTTGCTCGACGCATCAAATGTCTGCCCGGCTTCACCGGCAGCAGACCGGGCAGAGCCGTTCTACTGTGCATGGGGTTGTTTTCGCAATTTTTGTGCGACCGCCCCGCCTGCTGCCTGCAAATCAGTCACGCGCCATTTTGATTCCGCGTTGCAGCGTGACCGTGATCGTCGCCGTGCAAATCTTCGTGGCATTCAGTCTCAATTTCTATTGAGTCTGACTGCAGTGCTTCCGACGCGCTTCTCACCGTCCGCAGATGTGCTAACCTTTTGCGTCTGTCGTCCTGACAGAGTCCGAACTTCGCCTCTCGACTAGCAAAACAAAATAACGTGCAGCCCTGACGGCTGCCTTAGGGGAGTGACGCGATGAAATTCCATCGATCCGTCTTTCAATCCGTCCTGGCGCTTGCAGCGGTTGCCCTTCTCGCGGGGACAAGCGCAGTCAGCGCGCAACAGCAGGACAAGAACCGCCAGCTGAAGAAGTACGAATCCGGCACCAAGGAGTTCTGGACCCATCCGCCGGATGACTGGTTCCTCGGCGACGAGACCGAGGCGCAGAAGGGCCTCGCGCCGCCGTCGGGCCCGCCGACCGGCGCGTCGGAGGCCGAGCTCGCCGCGATGATGAAGAAGATCAAGCTGCCGGCCGGCTTCAAGATCGAAGTCTATGCGCCCGGCGTTCTCGCCGCGCGGCAGATGGCCTGGGGTGACAAGGGCACGCTGTTCGTCGGCTCGTTCGGCCTCGGCAACGTCTATGCCATCAAGGACAACAACGGAAAGAAAGAGGTCAAGACCATCCTGAAGGGGCTGAACATGCCCACCGGTCTCGCCTTTAGGGATGGCGCGCTTTACGTCATCGCGGTCGACAAGCTGATCCGTTACGATAACGCGGAAGCCAATCTCGACAAGCTCGGCGACGGCAAGGTCGTCTATGACGACATGCCCTCCTATGCCGCGCATGGCTGGAAGTACATCGCGGTCGACAAGGAAGGCTGGTTCTACCTGCCGTTCGGCCCGCCCTTCAACGTCGGCGTGCCCCCGACCAGCGTCTCGCAGATCCGCCGCGTCGATCCCAAGACCGGCAACGCCGAAATCTATGCGCTCGGCGTTCGCAACTCGGTCGGCGGCGACGTCGATCCGCGCACCGGCAAGTTCTGGTTCACCGAGAACGCGCGCGACTGGATCAGCGACGATCTGCCCAGCGACAAGCTGAACATGATCAACAAGATCGGCGAGCATTTCGGCTATCCCTATTGCCATCAGGGCGACCTGCCCGATCCGAAGTTCGCGATGGGTCACAAATGCTCCGAGTTCACGCCGCCCGTGCTGAACCTCGGCGCGCATGTCGCTCCGCTCGGCATGAAGTTCTATACCGGCGACCAATTCCCCGCCGAGTACAAGAACAACATCCTGATCGCCGAGCACGGCTCCTGGAATCGCCACAAGTACCAGGGCGGCAATATCACGCGCGTGATCGTCGGCCCCGACGGCAAGAACGCCAAGAAGGAGGTGTTCGCCTCCGGCTGGATCGAGGGCGACCAGGGCTATCTCGGCCGTCCCAACGACATCATCCTCGCCAAGGATGGCTCGATCCTCGTCGCCGACGACTGGGCCGGCGCGATCTATCGCATCAGCTACAGCAAGAAGTAGCGTACGACGACAAGAGGCTGCGACCGGATGACGGCCGCAGCCTCTTTTGTTTGTGACAGGCTTGCAGCGGAACGCGTTCGTCGTGCCCGGACTTGATCCGGGCATCCATCAAACGAGAAACCTCCTTGCAAACGGGATGGATTGCCGGGCCTACGCCAAGCAGGCGGGGCAAGCCCGGCAATGACAGTCGGAGAAATCAGCCATGCGAGTCGTTCGGTTTGGAATTCTGTCTGTGACGCTATCGCTCGCAGCACTTGCAATCGTCCGCGCTCAGGCCGCCGATAACGCCGCGATCCAGGAGAAGGCCGCCGTCTGCTCCGGCTGTCACGGCGAAAACGGCATCTCGCAGACGGAGAACATCCCCTCGCTGGCCGGCCAGCCCGATCAATTCATCCAGTGGCAGCTCGTGTTCTTCCGCGCCGGCTCGCGCAAGAACGACCAGATGCAGCCGATCGCCGAGGAGATCACCAACGAGGACATCCGCAATTTCGGTGCCTATTTTGCGCAGATGACGCCACCGAAGGCCGCGGAAGACGGGGATCCGGATCTGTCGAAAAAAGGCGCGCAAGTTGCCGTCGGCCGCCGCTGCGCCTCGTGCCATACGGATAGCTTCGCCGGCACCAAGGCCGTCGCGCGGCTCGCGGGCCAGCGCGAGGAATATCTGGTCAAGTCGTTGCACGACTACAAGAGCAGCCAGCGCGTCGGCGGCGGTGGCGCTGCGATGGCCGATGTCGCCTATCACATGAGCGATGAGGAAATCACTGCCGTCTCGCACTATCTCGCGTATTTCAAATAGCGGAAGGTGCAATCACTAAAATCCGCTGTCGTCCCGGACAAGCGAAGCGCAGATCCGGGACGACAGCGGAGCTTGGAGCTAACCCGCCCGCTGCTTCTCATACGCCTTCAGATGGGTATACGCGATGCGCAGCTTCGGCACCGGCACCTTGGCGGCGTCGGCGCGCGCGATGAGATCGCCGATGACGTGATCGGCCTCGACCGGCAGGCCCGCCTTGATGTCGCGGAACATGGATGCCGTCATCGGCGATCCCTCGGTGGTGAGGTTGCCCTTCACGCGCTCGAAGAACGGGCCGCCCGGCGTGTAGCCCGACGCGGTGGCGATTGCGCTGGTCTCGTCCAGCATGCCGAGCAAAAAGTCCCTGCCGCCGGGGGCCGCGAGGATGTTGCCGACGGAGGTACGCATCAGGCTGGTGCTTGCGGCGAGCGAAGACAGGAACACCCACTTCTCCCACATGTCCTGCATGATGTCCTGGCTGGCGGCGGCGCCATTGATGCCGCTCTTGAAGGCCTCGTCGATCGCCTTGACCCGGTCCGAGAGCTTGCCGTCGCGCTCGCCATAACTGAGCGACTGCATCGGCTGGAGCTGCACCACTTCGCGCTTCTCGTTCAGGGTCGCCGCGATGGCGCAGAGGCCGCCGAGCACGCGCTCCTTGCCGAACTTTTCATCGAGCGTGTCGAGATGCTTCATGCCGTTGAGCATGGGAATGATCGCCGTATCAGGGCCGACGGCGGCCGCGAACGACTTGATGGCGTCGTCGAGGTCGAATGCCTTGCAGCTCAACAGCACGACGTCGAACTTGTCCTTGAGCGCGTCGGCTTGAACGGTCGGCGGATTCTTCAGTGTCACATCGCCGTTCGGGCTCTTGATGACGAGGCCGGCGCTCGCGAGCTCGCTGGCGCGGCGCGGCCGGACCAGGAAGGTGACGTCGCGGCCGGCCTGTAACAGCCTGCCACCAAAATAGCCGCCGATGGCGCCGGCGCCGACCACGAGGATACGCATGGGATTGTCCTAATTGTTGCTATTGGCGGCCTATCTATAGTCGTCATTGCGAGCGAAGCGAAGCAATCCAGAATGCTACCGCGATCACATTCTGTCGCCGGAGAACGAACGGACTACTTCTCCAGCACCATCTCCTCGACCTCGCGCAGCTGCTCCTTGCCGAAGAACATCTCGTTACCGACGAAGAAGGTGGGTGAGCCGAACGCACCGCGGGCAACGGCGTCGTCGGTGTTCTTGATCAGCTTGCCCTTGACCTCGGGCTCCTGGGCGCGGGCGAACAGTTTTTGGGCATCGAGGCCGGAGGACGCCAGCGCCTTCGCTGCGACTTCCGGGTCGTCCATCTTCTTCGGCTCGCGCCACATGTGGTGGAAGGCGGCCTCGACATATTTTTCGAACACGCCCTCGGCCTGTGCCGCGATCGCGGTACGCATCAGGTTCAGCGTGTTGACCGGGAAGAACGGATTCATGACATAGGGCTGGACCTTGAAGCGCTTGACGAAGCGCTCGGTCTCGACCGCCTGGAATTCGCGCTTGTTCTTGATGCCGGCGAGCGTCTCGGCCGGTGACTTGTTGTTGGTCGACTTGAAGATGCCGCCGAGCAGGATCGGCACGTACTCGAATTTGACGCCGATGCGCTGCTCGATCGCCGGGATCGCGAGATGACTGAGATAGGCGTTCGGGCTGCCGAAATCGAACAGGAATTGCGGGGCTGTGCGGGTCAAAATCGTTCTCCCTGACCTGGCTTTTGATCTGGCTTTTCACCCATTGTGCCGCAGCGTGCGCCACGGGTCCACCGTTTAATGATGGTCATAATATCTTGATGATCCGGTCAGATCAGACGCCGGATCGCGCGCCTGCGCCACACCGCGAGGTAATAGCCCATCTGCAAAACCAACATGGCGCAGAACACGATCGGATAGGCAGCCCACACGCCCTCAAGGCCGATCGCGCGGCTCAGGAACACCGCGGCCGGCAGCTCGATCGCGACAATGGCGAAGATCGAGAGCAGCATCGGCGTCAAGGCCACTCCGGCCGCGCGCATGGCTCCGGAAAACACGGTGGCAAGGCCGAACGGCACAGAGCTCCACAGCGCGATGTGAAGCAGTCCCCCGGCGAGATCGAGCACGGCACTGTCGGTGATGAAGAGGCCGAGCACGGGCCGCGGCGCCAGATAGATCAGCCCCACCAGCCCGCCGGTCAGGACGATGTTGAACATGAGGCCGGTGCGCACGATGCCATCGAGCAGCGTCCTGTCGCCGCCGCCGATGGCCTGTGCGCCGAGGATCGATACCGCGATCGAAATCGACATTGCCGTGAACTGCGTGTAGCCCATCACCTGGTTGACCGCGCCATATGCGGCGGTGGCATCCGATCCAAAGCCGTTGACGAGCCCGAGCAGCACCAGCTCGGCGATTGCCATCACCACCATGCCGACCGCGCTCGGCAGTCCGATGGCGAGGATCTTTCCGAGCACGGCACGATTGAGCCGCAGATGACGCAGCAGTGCGGCATCCGGTGCCAGCGCATGTTTCTTTCGCTGCAGATAGACGGCCAGCGCGGGCAAAGTCACTGCGTTGGCAATCGCGGCCGCCCAGGCCGGACTGGTGATGCCGGCGGCAGGTATCCCGAACGTGCCGCGGATCAGCATCGGCGTCAGCATCAGTCCGATGGTGGTCGACAAGGCCAGCGCCAGCAGCGGCGTCACGGCGTCGCCGACGCCGCGGATCATCGCCGTCATCAGCAGGAAGACGAAGCCGAGCGGCATGGTGAGCAGCATGATGCGTGCATAGGCACTCGCCTGGTCGAGGATGTCCGCTGGCGTCGCGAGCATCGTCATTAATTGCCGGCTGAAGAAGCCGCCGGCCAATGCAACCGAAAGCGAGAGCAGCAGGCCGATCGTGAGCGTCGTGCCGACGACGATTCTGATCCTGCCGTGCTCGCCCGCGCCAAAGGCCTGGCCGATCAGCACGGTGGCGCCGGTGCTCAGGCCCATGACGAAGGCGAACAGGAAGAACATCACCGGGAAGAACGCAGACACCGCGGCGAGCGCGTCGACGCCGATCATCTGGCCGAGATAGACGTTGCTGACGGTCCCGAACAGCGATTGCAGCGCGTTGCTCAGCACCAGCGGTGCGAGGAAGCGGAGGAATGTCGTCCAGAGCGGCTTTGGCGCGGACATGGATGGGCCTTTCATCAGGGCGTGCGAAGCCGTTGCCGCGCGATGCACGCGCGGCTTGGCCGTCGATGGGGTGGGAGAAAGTGCTGCGCCTACGCGCGGTCGCTGTAGGCGAGCTTGACGATGTGGTCGCGGACGTCGACCGGCCAGTCGGCGATCAGTCCAGTGAAGCGCCGCCGGTCATCCGCGAACAGGGCGCGTGAAGCTTCCTCGAACTGCGGCAGATTGCCCGCCATGGTCGACATGAAGTGATAGGCCGCATCGCGGGCCTGCCGCTCGCGGTCCTTGTCGCCGCTTACGCGTCTTGCCTCGTCGACGAGCTTCCGCAACGCGACCGAAGCGCCGCCCGGTTGCGCGTTGAGCCATTCCCAGTGGCGCGGGAGCAGCGTGACCTCGCGCGCGACCACGCCGAGCTTGGGCCGGCCGCGCCCGCGCGGCTCGCTCGGTGGCGCGGTCTCCTCGACCGGCGGCGGGACAAGCTTCGACACCCGCGCCAGCACCTCGCGATCCCCGCCGCGCAGATCGAAGTCGATCGATCGGCCCGTGTGGTCCTCGAAGATGATGATGGGCTCGTCCGGCGGCTGCGTGATCCGCTTGACGACCAGCGCGACCTCTCCTGCTGGCCCGGACGCCAGGCGGCGATGACCCTGGAAGGCCGTGAAAATCCGTTGCATTGAAATCATTGCCATATTGATGACGTTGGCCTCTTAATATCCGGGTAAATTCCTGGCGTCAATATACCCGGGTGAAATTATCCGTCTGGATGGCTCGACATTGCGTTCCCGGGCTGGCACGAACGGCGCGACCGACCGACCACGCCTAGCCTGGGGACCTCAACGATGCTGACCGTTCACCACCTCAACAATTCCCGCTCGCAGCGGGTGCTGTGGCTGCTCGAGGAGTTGGGCGTGCCCTACGAGATCGTGCGCTATCAGCGCCAGCCGGACATGCGCGCGCCGAAGGAGCTGCGCGCCATCCATCCGCTCGGCAAGTCGCCCGTCATCACCGACAACGGCAACACCATCGCCGAGTCAGGCGCGATCATCGAATATCTCATCGCCACCTACGGCAACGGCCGGCTGATTCCGCCGCCGAACACGCCGGAGCGGCTGCGCTTCACCTATTGGCTGCACTATGCGGAGGGCTCGGCGATGCAGCCGCTGCTGCTCAAGCTGCTGTTCACGCTGATGCCGAAGCGCGCACCCGCGCTGCTTCGCCCGCTGGTGCGCAAGGTCTCGAACCAGGCGCTCACCGCGCTGGTCAATCCGCAGCTCAAGCAGCACATGGATTATTGGGAAGGCGAGCTCGGCAAGAGCGAGTGGTTTGCCGGCAACGAGTTCACCGCCGCCGACATCCAGATGAGCTTCCCGCTCGAAGCCGCGCAAGCGCGTGGCGGACTCGAGCTCGGCCACCCCAAGGCGATGGCATTCCTGGAGCGCATCCACGCGCGGCCGGCCTATGCGCGTGCACTGGAAAAGGGCGGGCCGTATCAGGTGGGACGGTAAGTCTCTCTTCCGTCATTCCGGGGCGGTGCGCAGCACCGAACCCGGAATCTCGCGCCACAATCTCGAGATCCCGGGTTCGGCTCTTCGAGCCGCCCCGGGATGACGTCGAGTAGTCAGTCCGCGTGCAGCACGCGCCCGCGCGTCTCCGGCAGCGCGAAGGCGGCAATGAAGAACAGCGCGTAAGCCACCACTGCGAACATCGCGATCGCATTCGCGAGCGACGTCGTCGCCGAGAGCGCGCCGACCAGGAACGGAAACAGCGCGCCGATGCCGCGGCCGAAATTGTAGCAGAAGCCCTGGCCGGAGCCACGCAACCGCGTCGGATAGAGCTCGGTCAGGAACGCGCCGATTCCCGAGAAATAGCCCGAGGCGAAGAAGCCCAGCGGGAAGCCGAGCACCCACAGGATCTCGTTAGTCAGCGGCAGCTGCGTGTAGAGCAGCACCACGGCCATGGCGCCGATCGAGAAGATCAGGAACAGATTGCGCCGGCCGATGCGATCCGCGAGCCAGGCCCCGACGAGATAGCCGATGAAAGAGCCGATGATCAGCGTCGAGAGATAGCCGGTCGAACCGACGATCGACAGGTGCCGCTCCTTGGTCAGGAACTGCGGCACCCAGAAGGTGACGGCGTAGTAGCCGCCCTGGCAGCCAGTCGCCATCAGCGAGGCCAGGATCGTGGTCTTCAGGATCGGGCCGGAGAAGATTTCCCAGAGCGCCGGACGATCGCCGCTCGCGGCCTGCTTTGCGCGGGCCTCGGCCGCGATCTCGGGCTCGGTGACGGAGCGGCGGATGTAGAACACCAGCAACGCCGGCAGCGCGCCGATCACGAACATCCAGCGCCACGCCGTCTCGGCCGGTATCAGCGAGAACAGGATCGCCTGCGACAGCACCGCGAGACCCCAGCCGACCGCCCAGCCCGACTGCACCGAGCCGACTGCGCGTCCGCGATATTGCGGCCGGATCGCCTCGCCCATCAGCACGGCGCCCGCCGCCCACTCGCCGCCGAAGCCGAGGCCGAGCACGGCGCGTGCGATCAGGAGCTGGTCGAAATTCTGCACGACCGCGCAGACCAGCGAGAAGAACGAGAACCAGATGATGGTGATCTGGAGCGTCCTGACACGTCCGATATGATCGGAGAGGTAGCCGCCGAGCCAGCCGCCGATCGCGGAAGCCAGCAGCGTCACGGTGCCGGCGAGGCCGGCCGAGGCCGCATCGACCTTCCACAGCGCGATGATGGTGCCGATCACCAGCGGATAGATCATGAAGTCCATGCCGTCGAGCGCCCAGCCCGCGGCGCAGGCCCAGAATGTCCGCCGCTCCGGCGCGTTCATGTCGCGGTAGAAGGCGAGAAGGCTGGTGTCTTCGATCTCCGCGCGCTCAATGCGCTGGGTCGGATCGGCTGTGCTCATGTGCGTTTCCCCGGCGGTCCCTTAAAGCTGCGCGGTGGTAGCACGCGGGGCAGCCCGCGCAAGCAGCCGCGCGCTCCCGTGCCATGCAACGGCGCGACTACTGTCCCGCGGCTTCCGCGCCGCGGGTACGCGGATCGGGCGCGCCGAGTGGCCCGTTCGGCGTCATCATAATCGAATTGGCCGAGGTCTGTCCCATCGGCTCGACGATGAGGTGATCCATCGCCTTCAGCTCGAACAGCACATCGCCGGGAAAGCCGCTCTCGACGCGCACCTCGTCCGGCAGCCATTGGTGATGCAGCCGTGGCGCAGCGACGGCGGCGGCCACATCCATCTTGTAGTCGAGCACGTTGACGATGACCTGGAGCACGGTCGAGATGATGCGGCTGCCGCCGGGCGAACCCGTCACCAGCACCGGCTTGCCGTCCTTGAGCACGATGGTCGGGGACATGGAGGACAACGGCCGCTTGCCGGGCCCGGGCAGATTGGGCTCGAAACCGACGAGGCCGTAGGCGTTGGAAGCGCCGACCGCCGCGGTGAAATCGTCGAGCTCGTTGTTGAGCAGCACGCCGGTTCCGTCGGCAACGAGGCCGACGCCATAGCTGAAATTCAGCGTGGTGGTGTTGCTGACGGCATTGCCGCCGGCATCGACGACGGAAAAGTGCGTGGTGTTGGTGCCCTCGCGCGGCGCGGGAGGGGCGGAGACGAGCTGCTTCGACGGCGTAGCGCGCTCCGTGGAGATGCCGGCCCGGAGCTTGGCGGCGTAGTCCTTCGCAGTGAGCGTCTCGATCGGTGCATTGACGAAGGCGGGATCGCCGAGATAGCGCGCACGATCCGCATAGGCGCGCTTCATGGCTTCGATCAGCAGATGCAGCGAAGCGGGCGACCCCTGTTTCAGATCGGCCAGTTGAAAGCCCTCGAGGATGTTGAGCGTCTCCACCAGCACCACGCCGCCGGATGAAGGCAGCGGCATCGAGACAATGTCGTAGCCGCGATAGGTGCCGCGCACCGGGGCACGGATCACCGCAGAATAGGATTTCAGATCGGCCGGCGTCATGATCCCGCCGGCGTCAGCCACGGCCTTGGCGAGCTTGTCCGCGACCGGCCCCTCATAGAAGCCGCGTGGCCCCTGTGCAGCGACGGCCGACAGTGTTTCGGCGAGATCGCTCTGGACCAGCCTGTCGCCTTCGCCGAGCGCCGTGCCGTCGGGGCGCGAGAAGATCTTGGCCGACGACGGCCAGCGCGCCAGCCGCCGGTGCCAACCCGGCAGCGTGTCGGCAATGTCGTCGGTGACGACAAAACCGTCGCGGGCGAGCGCAATCGCGGGCTCGAGCAGCTGTGCTAGCGTAAACCGGCCCGAGCCGTATTTTTCCAAGGCCAGCGCAAGACCTGCGACGGTGCCGGGCACGCCGACGCCGAGCGCGGAATCCCGCGACTTCGCCGCATCGGGCTTGCCGTCAGCGCCGAGGAAGATCTGCGGGGTGGTCGCGGCCGGCGCGGTCTCGCGATAGTCGATCGTGATGTCCTCGTTGCGCTCGGCCGAATGGATCACCATGAATCCGCCGCCGCCGATATTGCCGGCGCGCGGATACGTCACGGCCATCGCAAAGCCGGTGGCGACCGCGGCATCGACCGCGTTGCCGCCGAGGCGCAGGATGTCGGCGCCGACTTGCGCCGATATTCTTTCCTGCGCCACCACCATGCCGTGCTCGGACGGAACGGCGTGCACCGTGTCGAGCGCGGGTGGGACATAGGTCCGCCGCGCATCCTGTGCGGCCGCAGGCGCAAGACCAAACGCCAGAGTGGCAACGAAGGCGAAAAATGTCCGCCGTGTCGAATATGACGACATACCAAGCTTCCGTCGTGGCCTCGGGCCGGTTCACACGCGTCGCTTCAATGCTATACGGTTTGCCCTTACAGAGGCAAAACTGTTCGTGATGGGGACTGGAATATGACGACGATCGCCCCGGATGCGCGCTTGGCCGGCGCGCAGCGGACCTATCCGCCGCGCGCCGCCATCATCAGCTGGATTTTTTTCGACTGGGCCGCGCAGCCTTATTTCACACTGATCACGACCTTTGTTTTCGCACCCTATTTCGCCACCAGCATTGCGCCAGATCCCGCCACCGGCCAGTCCTTGTGGGGCTTTGCGATGGCGGCCGCGGGCCTCGCGATCGCGCTGATGTCGCCGGTGCTCGGCGCCATTGCCGATGCCTCGGGCCGCAGGAAGCCGTGGATCGCGGGATTCGGCGCGCTGCTGGTGCTGGCGGCCTGCTCGCTCTGGATCGGCAAGCCCGGCGATCCCGCCATCATTCCGCCGCTGCTCACCGCGGTCGCGCTCGCCAGCGTCGGCGCGGAATTCGCCACCGTCTTCAACAACGCGATGATGCCGACCCTGGTGCCGCCCGAGCGGATCGGCCGGCTCTCCGGCACCGGCTGGGCCACGGGTTACATCGGCGGCATCGTCAGCCTCGTCATCGTGCTCGGCTTCCTTGCCGCCAATCCCGAGACCGGCCGCACGCTGCTCGGCTTCAGGCCGCTGTTCGGGCTCGATCCGGTCAGCCATCAGGGCGATCGCATCGTGGGACCGCTGACCGGGCTGTGGTTCATCATCTTCGTGACGCCATTGTTCCTGTTCACGCCGGATTATCCGGCGAAGCTCCCGGTGCGCGAGGCGCTGCGCGAGGGATTGTCGGATCTCAGGCAATCGATCAAAGGTCTGCCGCAGCGGAAATCGCTCGCGGCATTCCTGCTCGCCAACATGATCTACACCGACGGCCTGGTGTCGCTGTTCGCGTTCGGTGGCATCTATGCCGCCGGCACCTTCGGCTGGCACACGATCCAGATCGGCACCTTCGGCATCATGCTCGCGATTGCCGGCGCCCTTGGCGCATGGCTTGGCGGCAAGCTCGACGATCGTCTCGGGCCGAAGCGCGTCATCGCCGGCAGCCTGCTTGTTCTGTTGCTGGCGGTGGCGGCGATTCTTCTGGTCGACAAGGACAGTGTCCTGTTCGTCAAGGTCGCGCCGCCTCTTCCGGGCGCGCCCTTGTTCTCGAGCGCGGCCGAGCGCGCTTATCTCGTTTTGGGTTGTCTCATCGGCGCTGCCGGCGGACCGCTTCAGGCCGCCTCGCGCACGCTGCTGATCCATCTCGCGCCGAAGGATCGTATCGCGCAGTATTTCGGCCTGTTCGCGCTGACGGGGAAGGTAACGTCCTTCATCGGCCCGCTGCTGATCGGCATGATCACCGCGGTGACGGCGAGCCAGAAGGCCGGCATGGCCGTGCTGGTGGTGTTTTTCGTCGCCGGGCTGGGGCTGTTGATGCGGGTGCGGGATTAGCTGCGCTACGCGATCTCACCTCCGTCATTGCGAGGAGCGAAGCGACGAAGCAATCCAGACTTCCTCCGCGGAAAGATTCTGGATTGCTTCGCTGCGCTCGCAATGACGGAGTAGATGGAATCGTCGTAGCTCTGGCAGTGCGCTCCGCCGCTCGACTCAGTGCCTGAAGTGCCGCGTGCCCGTGAACACCATGGCGATGCCGTGCTCATCGGCGGCCTTAATCACCTCGTCGTCGCGCATGGAGCCGCCGGGCTGCACCACGGCGGTGGCGCCGGCCTCGATGCAGGCGAGCATGCCGTCGGCGAACGGGAAGAACGCATCCGACGCCACCACCGAGCCCTTGGTGAGCGGCTCGGCGAGCTTGAGCTCATTGGCTGCGTCCTGCGCCTTGCGCGCCGCGATCCGCGCTGAATCCACCCGGCTCATCTGGCCCGCGCCGATACCGACGGTGGCGAGATCCTTGGCGTAGATGATGGTGTTGGACTTGACGTGTTTTGCCACGCGGAACGCGAATTTCAGATCGCGCATCTCGGCGTCGGTGGGCGCACGCTTGGTCACGACCTTGAAGGTCATGTCGTCGACCACCGCGTTGTCGCGGCTTTGCACGAGAAGACCGCCGGCCACCGTCTTGGCGGTGAGGCCAGGCGCGCGCGGATCGGGCAGGCTGCCGGCGAGCAGCAGGCGGAGGTTCTTGCGCGCGCCGATGATCGCGATCGCCTCCTCGCTGGCATCGGGCGCGATGATCACCTCGGTGAAGATCTTTGTGATCTCGCGCGCGGTGTCGGCGTCGAGCGCGCGATTCATCGCGATGATGCCGCCGAAAGCCGAGGTGGAATCGCAGGCGAGCGCCTTGCGATAGGCGCTGACGAGATCGGAGCCTTCGGCGACGCCGCACGGATTGGCGTGCTTGACGATGACGCAGGCCGCGGTGCGCTTGGCGTCGAACTCGCCGATGCACTCATAGGCCGCATCGGTGTCGTTGATGTTGTTGTAGGAGAGCTCCTTGCCCTGGAGCTGGCGCGCGGTCGAGACGCCCGGCCGCTTGTCGGGCGTCGCATAGAACGCCGCGGTCTGGTGCGGGTTCTCGCCATAGCGCAGCGACTGGATCAGTCTGCCGCCGAAGGCGCGGAAGTCGGGTGCGTCGATTTCGAGCTGGCGGTTGAACCAGTTCGAGATCGCGGCGTCATAAGCGCCGGTGCGCGCATAGGCCTTTGCGGCAAGCCGCCGGCGCAGCTTCAACGTCGTCGATCCGTTGTTGGCGGCGAGCTCGTCGAGCACGGCCTTGTAGTCCTCGGCCTCGACCACGACGGCGACGTCGTCATGGTTCTTCGCCGCGGCGCGGATCATCGCGGGGCCGCCGATGTCGATGTTCTCGATGCAATCCTCGAAGCCCGCGCCTTTGTCGACGGTGGCCTCGAACGGATACAGGTTGACGACCAGGAGATCGATCGGCGCGATGCCGTGCGCCTTCATGGCGTCCGCATGTTCCTTGTTGTCGCGGATCGCGAGCAGGCCGCCATGCACCTTCGGATGCAGCGTCTTGACGCGGCCGTCCATCATCTCGGGGAAGCCGGTGAGTTCGGAAACGTCCTTCACCTTGAGGCCGGCTGCGGCGATCGCCTTGGCGGTGCCGCCGGTCGAGACCAGCTCGACATCGTGCGCGGCAAGCGCCTTTGCGAACTCGATCAGGCCGGTCTTGTCGGAGACGGAGAGAAGAGCACGGGTGACGCGGCGGGGATGGTCAGTCATGAGCAAGATCCTCTGTCTTAAGGAGTGTCTATGCCCAGGCGCGCGGCTTCTGTATCCCGCGCTTCCCGATGGTGCTCCATCCAAGGTCGCCAGTCGCGCGAGCGAGGGCTCGATAGCAGCTTTCGGCCGTTTTCACAACGATGAGATGGGGCCGAATCGTGCGCGTTTACAGCGGAAGTTCCGGCTCGCGCCGGGCGTTGCGGCGGGCATTGGTGACCGCCGGCGAAGCGGTGGAGCGGACGAAGCTCCAGCGGATCGACGGCGCCTGCCGCGCATCCTGCCGGATCACGATCTGCGCGGTTCGGCGCGGGCCGTCATTGCCGGCCAGGAACACGCTGTCCTCGAGATCGACCTTGTCGTCGAGCGCCTCGAAGGTCCAGACGTCGCGGTTGGGCAGCACCAGCATGACACCGCGGGCATCCGACAGCCGGCTTGCTTTCACCGCCGGATGCAGATGGAAGCGTAGTGCGAAATCCGCGTCGGCGCCCTTGAAGCGTCCGCCCTGCGGCGGCGACAGCGTGTCCTCGCCGTCGATGCGTGCGCCGTCATTGGCGACCATCAGCACGCGGCGATGGATCGCGCCGAATTTCGCGAGATAGCCGTCATGCGAGGTCGTGAGCAGCGTGCCGTTCTGAACGATCTCGCGATAGCTCTCGACCTCGACGGGGCCGCTGGTGACGGGCGAGCCGTGCAGGAGGCGCTTCATCGCCGACATCTCGACGAACTGGCATGAGGACGTCTCGTGATAGGTCAGCGTCGAATGCGCCGCGGTGCCGCGTGCGAACGGCCGCCAATTGTCGCGGCCCGTGGTCGGCATGCCGCAATTGGTGACGATGCGGCTGATGCCGGAAGACAATTCGAACGACAGGCAGCCGGCATGGGCGTCGTGGCTGACGCCGGCCGGCGGCGGCGGGCCGGTGTCGATGATCAGCGTGGTCTGGCCGGCGTCGAGGCGCTGGAAGCCGGTATGCGGCATGTTCGCCATCGGCGCGCCGTGGGTGTCGTCATAGGCGAGCAGCGTGGCGAGCAGATCCGAGGGCGTCGCGCTCATGCCGTTGAAGAGCGCGAAATTGCCGTCGCCGTGCCGGAAGAAGCGCAGCATCGGCATCATGCGGTCGATCGCGTTGAGCAGCGCCGGCGGCGGCGCGATGTTGCGCGCGGCAAAGGTCTGCCGCAGCGGCAACAGGTCGATCAGGAGCTCGATCAGCGCGCCCGGATTGCGCGAGATGTGGCCGCCGTCGGGCAGGATCTGCCGCTGCAACTCGTCCGAGAGCTTTTTCGACGCGCTGCGGATCTGTCGCGCCTGGTTGGCAAGGCACAGCGCCGCGTAGCACAGCGCGATCAGCACCTGGAGCTTCGGCACCCCGTCGGGAATGTTGACCATGGTGTAGCGCAGGAGACGGATCTCCCGCGCCAGCGCCCGCAGATAGCGGCGGTAGAATTTGTTGTCGGTGTCGTTGAGCACCAGCGGCGCCTGCGACAGCAGCGAGATCACACGCCGCGCCAGCACGTCGGCACGCCGCGCGACGGCGCGGCGCTTGTTGGCGGGGTTGGCGATCCAGTCCTCGACCAGCGCGCGCGCATTGGCGCGCGTCAGCGCGGTGTCGGCGGCGCGCAGATGGCGCAGCCAGCCGAAGCCGAGCAGCGCGACCTCCCAGTCTTCCGACGGCGGTTCGAGATCGAAGATCGAGCGGCCGTGGCAATTGACGATCTTGCCGGCGAAGACGAAGCGGCCGGCATAGATCTCAGCGGCGCGGGTCGCATCCGCCGTGCGCAGGTCATGCGGCGCGATGATCAGCCGGTCGGTACGGCCGGGCCAGACCCGCGACAGCGCAACGGAACCGCCGCTCGCGCGCGCGAGCATGTTCCGCGCGAAGCGGTTCATCACCAGCGTCGAGATACGTCTGCGTTGAGCGACCGACACGCCTTGCCTTGAAGGGGGAGAGGATTAACGACGAATCCTTCTTAATCCCAAAATCGGACCTCTGACACCATCTTGAAGCGTCGCGAATCAGCGCCGGCGCAAAAACCGGTGCAAAATCAGGATTTAACGAGCCGGGCTGCGTAGAAACCGTCGAGCCCGCCGAGCTTGGGATCGGCGTTCGGCAGGTGGCTGGGCAGCGTGCGCAGGTCGCCCTCCGCGGTGATGATCTCGCTGAGTCCAGAGACCTCGGAAGCTTCGATCGGCACACGGCGCAGGCTACCCTCCGTGGCCAGCAGCGCCGCGATCGCCTGCTCGCCCTCTTCGGGTTCCAGCGAACAGGTGCAGTAGACCAGCGTCCCGCCCGGCTTGAGCAGCGAGACGGATTTCTTCAGCAGCCGCCCTTGCAGCGCGGTCAGGGCGGCGACGTCGGATTCCTGCTGGAGCCACGCGACGTCGGGATGGCGCCGGATCGTGCCGGTCGACGTGCAGGGCGCGTCGATCAGGATGCCGTCAAAACCCTCGGCAGGGCCGGCCCATTCCACGGCGTCGGCGACGACGGTCTCGGCCTGGAGCGACAGCCGCGTCAGATTCTCGCGCAGACGCGCCACCCGGGCGGGTGAGCGGTCGATCGCCGTGACATGCGCGCCGGCCTGTGCCAGTTGCGCGGTCTTGCCGCCCGGGGCGGCGCAGAGATCGGCAACGGCCTTGCCCTTGATGTCGCCGAACAGCCGCGCCGGCAGCGCCGCGGCGGCGTCCTGCACCCACCATTGTCCTTCGGCAAAGCCCGGCAGCACCGTCACCGAGCCGTGCAGCAGCATCCGCACCGTGCCGGTCGGCAGCGTCTCGCCATGCAGGCGGCTCGCCCATTGCGCGGCGTCCGATTTCACGGTGAGGTCGAGCGAGGGCTCGTGGCCGAGCGCCAGCGCCATGTCCCTTGCGGTTGCCTCGCCGTAATGCGCGCTCCAGCGCGCGAGCAGCCAGGGCGGCAGGTCCAGCGATTGATTGGCAACTTCATCCACCAGCGCCTTGCCCTCGCGCGCGCAGCGGCGCAGCACGGCATTGACGAGGCCGGCATAACGCGCGGCACGCCGGTCGGATTGCACGAGGCGGACGGAGAGATCGACCGCGGCGTGATCGGGCACGTCCATCCAGAGGATCTGGGCGGCGCCGATCAGAAGTGCGCTCTGCGCGCGCGGCGCTTCGGAGGGAATGCCCTTGTCGAGCAGGCGGGACAGCACATGGCCGAGCGTGCCGAGCCGGCGCAGCACGGTCGCGACCAGGCGGCGCATCAGCGCGCGGTCGCGGTCGGCGAGCGTCTTCAATCCGGGATGGGCACCGCTGCCGTCGAGCTGATCGTCAAGGGTGCGGTGCTTGTGCAGCACGCCGTCGACGATGTCGGCGGCAATCCGCCGCGCCGCGAGACCGGGCACTTCGGACGGAGGAGCGAAACGTTGAGATGGCATGCGGACGCAAGGTTCTGAGCGAGCGGCAGTTCCGCCGCAATGGGCGCATGCCTCGAGAGAGCTATCTCTGGCACGCGAATATGCCAAATGTAAGAATGGCCTCTCGCGTTTACAGCCTGCCATGACCATCTCAGCAATGCGTTATTGGACGTCGCGCACCCCGTGATCCTGCGCTAGGAACCACCGAGATGAGTGACCAGCCCCCCGTTCCCGATCGCAAGCCGCTCCCTCCGGCCGCCCAGCGCGCGCTGGCCGAGGCCGAGGCGCGCCGGCAGGCTGCTGCCGCCCACGACGCGGCGGCGCCGAAGGAATTGCAGGGGCCGAAGGGACCTGAGCCCACCCGCTATGGCGATTGGGAGCGTAAGGGCATCGCGTCGGACTTTTGAGGCTGGCTTTTGAGGCGATCTTGCCGGATCGCCCGACTCAGCCCTAGCGTGCGCGGATGCCGCGTTTCGATCCCAGCCATTCATACCGGCCCTCATACAGTGGTTCGCCGTTCGGCCGTCACTTCTCGGGGCTGTTGCCGTGGATGTTCGTGGTCGCAATCGTGGTGGCCGTCGTGCTTACGTTCCGGCACGGGATGAACTGGCCCTTCCCGCATGCAATCGACGGTCAATCGCGAGATGCCCAGATCATTTTGCAGCAGGCCAATCCGGACCTCCGTCAGCCGGTCGACGTCATTCGCACGATCGACGGCGATACCTTTCTCGCTCGCGTGCACCAGCGCGACGGACGCGTTCTCGTTGCGCGCGTTCGCCTGCGCGGTATCGATGCGCCGGAGATGAAGGCATCCTGCCAGGATGAATTGGACAAGGCTCAAGCGGCGACCGGCGCGCTGCGCGATCTGCTCGGCCAGGGCGGCGTGACGATCACCAATCTCGGCCCCGACAAATACGGCCGTGTTCTCGCCAACGTTGCGACAAGGCGAACTGCGGACGTATCTGCCGCGTTGCTCGCGGGCGGTTACGCGCGGAGCTACAACGGCGGCCATCGCGACGGCTGGTGCGCGCGCGGCTGGCGCTTCTGGTAATAAAAAAGCCGCGTCGAAAGACGCGGCTCTTGCTTGCCTGATCCCCGCGGTCAGCGCGTCACGACCACCGTCGTGCCGACCGAGACGCGGCTGTAGAGGTCGGTGATGTCGTCGTTGAGCATGCGGATGCAGCCATAGGAGACGAAGCCGCCGACCGAGCCCGGCACATTGGTGCCGTGGATCGCATATTCGCCGCCGGCCAGCGTCATCGCCGCAACGCCCATCGGGTTGCGCGGTGAGCCGCCTGGAATGACGTCGGGGATGCTGGGCTTGTCGCGCTTCACTTCCGCAGGCGGCGACCAGGCCGGGTTGAGATATTTGCCGTCGATGCGGGTGGTGCCGGCCCATTGCTTGCCGGACTTGCCGACGCCGACCGGGTAGCGCACGGCGTGGCCGTTATCGAGGATGAGATAGAGCCGCCGCTCGTTGGTTTTGACCACGATGGTGCCCGGCGAATAGTCGGCCAGGTGCGCTCCCACCATTTCCGGCCGCGCCTGCGCCGCCGTCGACATCAAGACCCCGGCCCCAATGGTGGCGGCGAGCGCCACAGCAATTCTTACCGACATCAATTTTTCCTCTGCCCCGAACGGATCGTCCAAAACTACGCAGCACCGGCAATTGCCCGCTTGCCCGGATATTCTTAACCGCGCCTGTTAACCGGATGGTTTCCACGCGCGGCCGCCAAGGGCCCGCCAGCACGCGGAACAAAGAAAATGTTCGAAATAAAGTAAATGACAAGAAAACAACACTTGGCTGGAAAGACGCGGGCGCGGCGGATCGCGTCCTGACAAGTGCGTGAGGGTGTGAATGGCCGTTATTTCGCCGGGACTCTGTGTCCCGGACGCGCTGCAGCGCAGAGCCGGGACACAGGGGGCCACACGCTCTGCCGTTGGATCGGCCCCGGCTCTGCGGTGCACCGCTGAAGAAGCGCTGCGCTGCGTCCGGGGCACGAGGGCGTGCCTTACGCCGACTTCTTGTTCTGCCGGTTCTTGACGAGGTCGTCGACCACGGCCGGATCGGCGAGCGTCGAGGTATCGCCGAGGCTGCCCGGCTCGTCCTCGGCGATCTTGCGCAGGATGCGGCGCATGATCTTGCCGGAGCGGGTCTTGGGCAGGCCGGGCGCGAACTGGATCTGGTCGGGCGAGGCGATCGGACCGATCTCCTTGCGCACCCAGGTGACGAGCTCCTTGCGCAGATCTTCGGTCGGCTCGACGCCGGCCATCAGGGTGACATAGGCGTAGATGCCCTGGCCCTTGATGTCGTGCGGGAAGCCGACCACCGCGGCCTCCGACACCTTCTCATGCGCGACGAGCGCGCTCTCGACCTCGGCGGTGCCCATGCGGTGGCCGGAGACGTTGATGACGTCGTCGACGCGGCCGGTGATCCAGTAATAGCCGTCGGCATCGCGCCGGCAGCCGTCGCCGGTGAAATACTTGCCCTTGTAGGTCGAGAAATAGGTCTGCTCGAAGCGGGCATGGTCGCCATAGACCGTGCGCATCTGACCCGGCCATGACCGCGTCAGGCAGAGATTGCCTGATGTCTCGCCGTCCAGCACCTTGCCGTCGGCATCGACGATCTCAGGCACGACGCCGAAGAACGGCTGCGTCGCCGAGCCCGGCTTCAGCTTGGTCGCGCCCGGCAGCGGCGTGATCAGGATGCCGCCGGTCTCGGTCTGCCACCAGGTGTCGACGATCGGGCAGCGATCGTCGCCGACGACGCGATGATACCACTCCCAGGCTTCCGGATTGATCGGCTCGCCGACCGAGCCGAGCAGGCGAAGCGAGGCGCGCGACGTCTTCTTCACCGGCTCGTCGCCGCTCTGCATCAGCGCGCGGATCGCGGTCGGCGCGGTGTAGAAGATGTTGACCTTGTGCTTGTCGATGACGTTCCAGAAACGGGAATTGTCCGGATAATTCGGCACGCCTTCGAACATCAGCGTGGTCGCACCGTTCGCCAGCGGCCCGTAGAGGATGTAGCTATGTCCGGTGACCCAGCCGACGTCGGCGGTGCACCAGTAGATGTCGCCGTCGTGATAGTCGAAGACGTATTGATGCGTCATCGCGGCGAATACGAGATAACCGCCCGAGGTGTGCAGCACGCCCTTGGGCTGGCCGGTCGAGCCCGACGTGTAGAGGATGAACAGCGGATCCTCGGCGTGCATGTGCTCGGCCGGGCATTCCGTCGTCACCATCTTGGCGGCGTCGTGATACCAGAGATCGCGCGACGGATTCATCTCGACCGCGCCGCCGGTGCGCTTGACCACGACGACCCAGTCGACGCCGTCGGCCTTGGCGAGCGCCGCGTCGACATTGGCCTTCAGCGGCACCTTCTTGCCGCCGCGCAGACCTTCGTCCGCGGTGATGATCACCTTGGACTGGCAGTCGTTGATGCGCTGGGCGAGGCTGTCCGGCGAGAAGCCGGCGAACACCACGGAGTGGATCGCGCCGATCCGCGCGCAGGCCAGCATCGCGTAGGCCGCTTCCGGAATCATCGGCAGGTAGATGGTGACGCGGTCGCCCTTCTTGACGTTGCGGGTGCGCAGGATGTTGGCCATCCGGCAGACCTCGTCGTGCAGCTCCTTGTAGGTGATGTGGCGGGACTGCGAGGGATCATCGCCCTCCCAGATGATCGCAGTCTGGTTGGCGCGCTTGTGCAGGTGCCGGTCGATGCAGTTCCAGGCGACGTTGAGGACGCCGTCCTCGAACCATTTGATCGAGATGTTGCCGGGCGCGAAGGAGACGTTCTCGATCTTCGTCGGCGCGTGCATCCAGTCGATGCGCTTGGCCTGCTCCGCCCAGAAGGCGTTCGGGTCCGAAATCGAGCGGGCGTACATGTCCTTGTACTTGGCTTGGTCGATCCAGGCGCGCTTGGCCCATTCCGCGGGGACGTCGTAGGTCTTCTCGGACATGCTTCCCTCCAGATACGGCAAGCCGAGCCCAGGTGACTGGCGAGCCGACGTCATCATTGAACCGATTATGCGTCCGCCTAACCGGACCCGACAAGGAGCACAAGCTGGACCTTCGGCGAGCGGCCGGCCATGCGGAAGATCAACGCCGCCTGGCGCGACTGTCGCAGATCTGAAACAGGCCGGCGCGGCTTTCCAGGTCTTTACCAAGACGCCGGAATAGGCCCGTGCAGGGCGCCCATGCGCCGCAGGAGGTATTTAGAAACCGCATGTCACTGATTCGGGACTCGCAATGCGGTTCGGAACACCCTAAGTGGCTAACCCGGGTCCCCAAAGACCGTCCAAGAGACCCTCCAGGAGACCTTGGAACAAAAATCAGAACAGCGGCATTGACCGATAACAGACAGGGCTAAGGCTTAAGACTATGATGGATCAGCAGAATCTCGGGACGATGCGGCTCGCTTCGGCCGATCCTGCTGCTGTCGCGCTGGCCAAAGCCCTCGGACAATGGCCGAAACCCGCCGGTTCGGCCCGTCTCAGCCCGAAAAAGGTCTTCGATAGCGCGCCCGCCGCGACGGTCGAGGCGCTCGCCAAGGAGCTGGGGCTGCGGCTCGGCGACCAGAACGAGCTGACCATCCGCCGCATCAGGCGCGGCAAGGGCTATTCCTTCGTCCGCCCCAATGGCGCGCATATTCGCGACGCCCGCACCATCCGCAGGCTGCACGCCATGGCGGTGCCGCCGGCCTATCGCGAGGTGCGTTACTCGGCCGATCCGAGCTCGCATCTCCAGGCGGTGGGACGCGATGCCGCGGGCCGGCTGCAATACCGCTATCACGCCGATTGGGAAAAGGTCCGCGAGCACCGCAAGGCGCACCGGCTGGAAAAGCTCGTCGGCGCGCTGCCAAAGATCCGGCGCAAGGTCTCGGCGTTCCTGTCGGGTGACGAGCCGACGCGCGAATTCGCACTCTCGGCCGTGATCGAGCTGATCGCACGCACCGCGATCCGTCCCGGCAACGAATCCTATGCCCGCCTCAACGGCACCCGCGGCGCCACCACGATGTTGAAGTCGAACGTTACGCTCGATGACGATTCCTTCGTGCTGACCTTCAAGGCCAAGGGCGGCAAGGCGGTGCGCAAGGAGTGCGACGCGGCCAAGCTGGTACGCGCCATCGGGATCCTCAACGGCGTTCCCGGCAAGCGCATGTTCCAGTATCGCGACGCCTACGGCATCGTGCGCGCGGTCAGCACCACGCAGGTAAACGCGTTTCTGCGCGAGATCGCCGGCATCAAGATTTCGCTGAAGGATTTTCGCACGCTGATGGCGTCCGCGGTCGTGGTGGAATCGCTGTCGCGGATCACACCGGCGAGCAGCCAGCGCGGCCGCAAGAAGCAGGTGCTGGACGCCATCCGCGCCGCAGCCGACAAGCTCTCCAACACGCCGGCGATCTGCCGCAAGAGCTACGTCCACGACACCATCGTCACCGCCTTCGAGGACGGTATCCTCGAACGCTTCGCCGCCACCATGAAGGGCCAGCGTTCGCAGGCCAGGCGCGAGCAACTCTTGCAGCAGGTGGTGGCGACCGCGGCGGTGTGATCCGCCCGGCGTCGCTACATTTTGTCGGATACACCCCTGTCCGGACCGGGATCGCTGCCCGCGGCTGCGCTCGTGAGCCGGCCCAGATAATGCGCCCATCCTTTCGCGTGCGCGGCGGCCTGTTCCTCGGTCGGGAGCCCACTATGGGTCATGCGTAGTAGCGTGCCGCCGTCGCGCTCGATCAGGTCGATCTCGATCAGGCTCGAGCCGGGCGGCACTTCCTGACCGCCCTCCCAGCCGAATGTGTAGGCCAGACGATGCACCGGCACGACCTCGCGGAAGGTGCCGCGGCCGACGCCGCCGCGCGGGCCGATGCCCTTGAGGAGATAGAGACCGCCGGGATGCGGCTCCGTGGTCGCGTCGGAGCCCATCCAGCTCAGGATTTTCTCGGGGTCGGTCAAATAGGCGAAGACGGTGGCGCGGGGGGCTGCGATCTGGGTTTCGCGTCGCACTACGAATGGCTCGGTCATCGGCGATCATCCCTGGGCTGACACTGGCCACATGGCGGCGGTGGAGCGGTGCGTCAAGGATTGCCCGTGACAAAGACGGCCGACCTTCGCCATCATCGGGCCATGCAACTCTCCCGGACCCTCGCCTGGCTCGTCGATGTCGCCTCGGACTGCCCCGGGGCCGACCGTCTGCTCGCGGAACTCGGCGCTCATCTGGTCGCCGACGGTGTGCCGCTTGCGGCAGGCAGCCTGACGTTGGAGGTGCCGCATCCGCTGATCGCGAAGCGGACCTGGCTGTGGCGCGCGGAGAACGGCCGGGTCATCGAGGCCCTCGGCTTCGCACCAAGCGGGCTGGCGCCCGACCCGCCCGATGATGCCGGTCGCCGCTGGCTACGCGACATCGCGGGCGGCGAGGTGCACGAAGAGGTGGTCGGACGACCAGATGGGCCGCAGCTCGGCTGGATCGGGCCGCGTCCGTTCACCGCAGACGAGATCGAGCAATTGCGCCAGGCTGCGCGCTTCGCCGCGACGCCGCTGGCCGTGCTCGCTGCGCGCGCCACGTTGCGCGCGACGCTCGATGCCTATCTCGGCAAGCGCAGTGCAGGGCGGGTGCTGGCGGCGCCGCTGCGGCGCGATCTCGGCGAGACCATTCAAGCCGCGCTGCTCTATGCAGATCTGCGCAACTTCACGACCTTGTCGGAGACCACACCGCCGGCCGACGTCATCGCTGCGCTCGACGCCTGGTTCGATCGCATCGCCGGTGCCGTTCATGCCTTCGGCGGCGAGGTGCTGAAATTCATCGGCGACGGCGTGCTCGCGATCTTCCCGGTGGTCGAGGCCTCACCGCGCCGCGCCTGCGACGCCGCCCTGCGTGCCGCAGGCGCAGCCGAAGCCGGCATGGCGTATCTCAACGGGGAGCGCGGCGCTCAAGGACTGCCGCCGCTTGCGTTCGGCGCGGCCCTTCATCTCGGCGAAATACTCTGGGGCAATATCGGCGCCGCCAACAGGCTCGATTTCACGGCGATCGGTCCCGCCGTCAATCTCGCCAGCCGGCTGGAGGGATTGTGCAAGCCCCTGGAACGGACCGTGCTGGTATCGGGGGCGCTGGCCGCGGAGACGGACACGCCTCTCGTCGCGCTCGGATCGCATCCGCTGCGCGGCATCGCGTCGCCATGCGAGGTGTTTACGCTGCCGTAGGGTGGGCAAGGCTGCGCTCTTGCGCGCCGTGCCCACCATCTCACGGCAAGCTCCGGTCTCGGTTGGCGGGCATGCTACGCTTCGCCCACTCTGCCGTTCACGTCGATGACATCCCACCCATCTTGCAGACGAGCTTCCACTCTTCCGCCGTCACCGGCTGCACCGACAGACGCGAATATTTCACCAGCGCCATATCAGCGAGCTTCTTGTCCGCCTTGATCGCGGCCATCGTCACCGGCGTCTTCAAGGGCTTGTCGGCCTTGATATCGACGCAGACGAATTTTTCGGTCTTGTCGGTCGGATCGGGATAGGCCTCCTTGATGATCTCCGCGATGCCGACGATCTCCTTGCCCTCGTTGGAATGATAGAAGAACGCCTTGTCGCCCTTCTTCATGTTCACGAGGTTCTGGCGCGCGGTGTAATTGCGCACGCCGGTCCAGGCCTCGCCCTTGGCACCCTTCGCCACCTGCTGGTCCCAGGACCACACCGACGGTTCGGATTTCACCAGCCAATACGCCATGTTTATTCCTCTGCCTTGAAGGGGCGCGTCAACAGCCCCGAGATCGCAGCGTCGATCGTGCTCCGGCCGCTCAGGATCGAAGCGACCGCTTCTGATACCGGCATCTCGATGTCGTGCGAAGCTGCGAGTTCGATCAACACAGGTGCGGTGAACTCGCCTTCGGCGAGCTTGCCCGCGGGCGGCTGCTCGCCGCGGCCCAGCGCCAGGCCGTGCGCGAGATTGCGCGATTGCGGGCTCGAGCAGGTCAGGATCAGATCGCCGAGGCCGGACAGGCCCGTGAGCGTCTCGCCGCGCGCGCCGAGGGCACGGCCGAGGCGCGTGAGCTCGGCAAAGCCGCGGGTCGTCAGCGCAGCCTGGGCGGAGGCGCCGAGCTTGCGCCCGACCGCGATGCCAACCGCGATCGCCAACACGTTCTTGGCCGCACCGCCGATCTCGACGCCGCGGACATCTGTCGCGTGATAGGGCCGGAAGGTCGCCGAGCCCAGCGCCTGCACCAGCGCGCTCGCCAGCGCTTCGTCCTTCGCCGCCAGCGTCACCGCGGTCGGCAGGCCGCGCGCGACGTCGTCGGCAAAGCTCGGGCCTGACAGGATCGCCGGCTGCGCGTGAGGTGCCGCTTCCGCGATGATTTCGGTCATGAATTTATGGGTGCCGTGCTCGATGCCTTTGGCGCAGGCGACGATCGGCACCGGCCTTGTCAGATGCGAGGCCAGCATGTTGACCGCGCCGCGCAAATGCTGTGCTGGCGTCGCGATCAGCACCATGTCCGCGCGCGCGGCCTCCGCAAGCTCGTGCGTCACGACGATCTCCGGCGCCAGCTGCACGCCGGGCAGCCGTGGATTGTCGCGGGTCGAGGCGATTCGCGCGGCATGTTCGCTGTTGCGCGCCCAGAGCGTCACGTTGCGTCCGGCGCGCGCCGCGACCGTCGCCAGTGCCGTGCCCCACGCGCCCGCACCAATCACTGCGACGGACCGGAACGCCGTCATGGCTAGAATCCCGCCCGCGTGTTGCCGTAACCGGCCGGCGCCGTGGCGTTGGCATCGAGCAGCCAGCGTGCGCGGGGTTGGGCTTCCATCGTGTCGGTCATGCCGAGCGCCAGGCGCTCGGCGCCGGCCCAGGCGATCATCGCGCCGTTGTCGGTGCAGAGCGCGGGTGGCGGCATGATCAGTCGCGTCCCGGCCTGCCGCGCGACGTCATGCAGGGCGCCGCGGATCGCCTGATTGGCCGCGACGCCGCCGGCGGCGACGAGGGCATGCGGAGCGCCGAACCGCTCGCGGAAAAGCCTCAGGCCGACGCTCAACCGGTCGGCCGTCGAGTCGAGCACGGCGGCTTGAAAACTCGCGCAGAGATCGCTGATATCCTGCGGCGCGATCTCGGTTAGCCGGCTCGCCTCGTTGCGCACCGCCGTCTTCAATCCCGACAGCGAGAAATTGGCATCGGGCCGTCCCTGCATCGGGCGCGGGAAGGCGAAGCGGGTGGCATCGCCGCTTGCCGCGGCGCGTTCGACCTGCGGCCCGCCCGGATAGGGCAGGCCCAGCATCTTCGCGACCTTGTCGAAGGCTTCGCCCATCGCGTCGTCGACGGTGGTGCCGAGCCGCACATATTGGCCGACACCGGTGACGGCGACGATCTGGGTATGGCCGCCCGACGCGAGGAACAGGCAGTAGGGAAATTCAATTCCGTCGGTGAGGCGCGGCGTCAGTGCATGCGCTTCGAGATGGTTGACCGCAACCAGCGGCGTGTCATGCACCATCGCGATCGCCTTCGCGGTGGTGAGGCCGACGATGACGCCGCCGATCAGCCCCGGCCCCGCCGCGGCCGCGACGCCGTTGAGCTGCGCATAGTCGATGCCGGCCTCGTGCATGGCACGGTCGATGATGCCGTCGAGGACGTCGACATGCGCGCGCGCGGCGATCTCCGGCACCACGCCGCCGAAGCGGGCATGCTCCTCGATCTGGGACCGCACGATGTTGGACAGGATCTTGCCGCTGCCGTCCGGCGCGCGCTCGATCACGGCCGCGGCGGTCTCGTCGCAGGTGGTTTCGATGCCCAGTACCAGCATTGGCGAATTGTTATCCAATTTGCGCCCTTGCGCTCATCCGTAAAGCAGAGTTCTGGTACGTCCGGTAGCATTCCGGGGTCCACCTGCGCAATCGTCACGCGCAGCCGCCTTCGTGAATGCGTCACCGCCACGTGGTTCGGGAACACAAGCGATGTCCATTCTTGTCACACGGCCGCATCCCGACAATGAGGCGACGGCGAAAAATTTGCGGGCGCGGGGTCATGCGGTGCTGCTCGCCCCGATGCTCAAGTTCGAGCCGGTCGCCTTCCATGACGAGAGTGAGGCCGACTACGGCGCCATCATCGTCACGTCGGCCAATGCGATCCGCGCCGTCGCGCCGCAATTGCAGGCCCTTGGCTTAAAGAACCTTGGCCTTTTCGAGCTGCCGCTGTTTGCGGTCGGCGAGCACACGGCTGCCGCGGCGCGCGACGCCGGCTTCGCCGAGGTGATCGTCGCCGGCGGCGATGCCGCGGCCTTGCGCGACAAGGTGATGCGGAGCGCACGCGACAAGCTGCTGAAGAAGAAAGGCACGCTGCTCTATCTCGCGGGCGCGGATCTGTCGCGCGATCTCGGCGCCGAGCTCGGCGCCGAGGGCTTCAGCGTGGTGACGCAGACCACCTATCGCATGACTCCGGTCAAGATACTGCCGCGCGATGTCTGCGATGGCTTTGCCGCGCATGGGATCGAGGCGGTGCTGCACTACTCCCGTCGCAGCGCGCGGGCCTTCCTGGATGCGGCACGAGACGAAGGCGTCGAAATCTCGGCGCTGGCGATCCCGCAATGCTGCCTGTCCGAGACGGTCGCCAGCGTGCTGCGCGATGCCGGTGCGTCGCAGGTTCTGGGGGCCGCGACGCCGGACGAAAATGCCCTATTTGATACCTTGGAGCGTGCTTTGCGGACCCGTTTGGCGTAAGAGGTCGGGCCGAATCCGACGCGATCGGGTCCGTTTAGGGCATTTGAGTGTGAGGAACCGTCACGATGGCCGACGACAAGCCTGAAGACGCAGGACTGGCTCCCGAGTCAGGCCGTGCCAAGCGCACCCCGCCCACCATCGACCTTGAGGCAACCGAAATCTCGACCCAGCCGCAGTCGACGGCGGCCGCCGAACCGGAGTTTCAGCCGACGCCGGAGCAGGCCACCCCAGAGCAGGCCGCGGTCGAAGAGCCCAAATTCGAAGAGGCCAAGTTTGAAGAGGCCAAGCCCGACGAAGAGGCCAAGCCCGACCCGGAGCCCGCGCACGCGGAGGCCGCGGTCGCTTCCGCTCCCGCGTCGGCACCGGTGTCGCCCTGGGTCATTGCGCCGTTCTCCGGCGCGGTCGCAGCCGCGATCGTGATTGCCGTCGGCTGGATGCTGGGCTGGCCCGCCGTGCAGGCGCCGCCGGCCGCACCGCAGGTCACGAGCGCGACGATCGACGCGCTCAGCGGACGTGTCGCCGCGGTCGAAGCCAAGGCGGGCAAGCCCGCCGCCGATCCGGCCGTGGTGGCGCGGATCGATGCACTGGAGAAATCCGCAAATGCCTTGCGCAGTGACATCGCCAATCTGCGTGCACAATCAGACAAGACCGCCAACGACGTGAAGTCGGCACCGCGCACCGCCGCGCCCGATCTTGCCGCTCTCAGCGACCGCATTGCGCAGCTTGAGCGTGCCAGCAAGACGGAGCGTGCCGAGCTCGCACAGCAGGGCGAGAAGATTGCCGACAACAAGGCGACGGATGACAAGCCGCTGCGCCATGTCGTGGCGGCGGCTCTGCTCGACGTGGCGGTTCGGCATGGCGATCCCTACGAATCGCAATTGGTCGCGGCGCGGTCGCTCGCGGCCAAGCCCGATATGCTGAAGCCGCTCGACACCTTTGCATCGTCAGGCATTCCGACGCCGGTTGCGCTGAGCCGTGAGCTGCTCAACATCGTGCCCAAGCTCTCGCCGCCGGCGGAAACCCCGGCCGCCGGTGCCGGCATCGTCGAGCGTCTCCAGGCGGGGGCCTCGAAACTCGTTCGTATCGAGCGCACCGACGGCGTCGGCAATGATCGCGGCGCCATCGTCGCACGGGTGACGGCGGCGGCGCTCCGCAACGATTTCGCGGAAGCACGGCGCGAGCTGAAGACGCTGTCCGAGGCCGATCGTGCACCGGCACAGGCCTGGCTCGACAAGGCCGATGCGCGCGACGCCGCGCTCGGTGCCTCCCGCAAATTCGCCGACGATGCCATGGCGGATCTCGCCAAGCCCGATCTGGTCAAGCCTGCTCAGTAAAGGTTCGCGCAACAATCAGCGCGTAATAGGGATCGCCATGCTTCGCATCGTCCTCTTCCTCGTCCTGATCGCGCTGGCGGCGGCCGGCGCGGCCTGGGTTGCCGATCAGCCCGGCGATCTCGTCCTGACCGCGGGCGGCTTCCGCGCGTCAACGACGCTTCCGAGGTTCGTGTTTCTGCTCGGCGTCTTTGCAGCGGCGGTCGTGCTGGTCTGGAGCATCGTGACGATGATCTGGCGCACGCCGGGACGCCTGCGCCGCCGCCGTCATGAGAAACGGCACGCGCGCGGCCGCCATGCCATCACCCACGGCCTGCTCGCGATCGGTCATGGCGACACCGCCCTCGCCCGCCGTCACGCCGATACCGCGCGGCGGCTGGCCGCGAACGATCCGCTCGCACTGCTGCTGCATGCGCAATCGGCCCAGCTCGAAGGCAATCGCGACGAGGCGCAGCGCGTCTTTCGCGTCATGGCCGAGCGCGAGGATACCCGGCTGCTCGGCCTGCGCGGCCTGTTCATCGAGGCGCAGCGTGCCGACGATGCGGTCGGCGCCGTGATGATCGCGGAGGAAGCGATCAAGCTGTCGCCGTCCTCGACCTGGGCCTCGCACGCGGTGCTCGGCTTCCGCTGCGCGCGCGGCGATTGGAGCGGCGCGCTCGCGATCCTGGATTCGAATCTGTCCGCGGGCCTGATCGACAAGGCGGCCTATCGCCGCCAGCGCGGCGTGCTGCTCACGGCCCGCGCGCTGGAATTGGAAACGATGGACCGCGACGTCGCGCGCGAGAGCGTGATGGAGGCGATCAAGCTCGCGCCGACGCTGGTGCCGGCCGCGGTGCTCGCGGCCAAGTTCGAGAGCGAAGCGCATCAGGTGCGACGCTCCATGAAGCTGGTCGAGGCCGCGTGGCTCGCCAATCCGCATCCGGATCTCGCCGACGCCTATGCGCATGTGAAGCTCGGCGATTCCGCGCGGCAGCGCTTGCAGCGGGTCGAGACGCTGGCGGCCAAGACGCCGGCCGACAAGGCGGGCCATGTCGAGGGCCAGCTCGCGATCGCGCGCGCCGCGATCGACGCCTCCGAGTTCGCGCGTGCGCGTGCGGTGCTCGCGCCTTACGTCAATGATCCGACCCAGCGGGTCGCGCTGCTGATGGCCGAGCTCGAGCGTACCGAGCACGGCGACGGCGGCCGTGCCCGCGCCTGGACCTTGCGCGCGGTGCGCGCCCGCCACGATCCGGCCTGGACCGCGGACGGCTATGTCAGCGACCGCTGGCGTCCGGTCTCGCCGGTCACCGGCCGTCTCGATGCCTTCCAGTGGCAAACGCCGGTCGCGAGCCTGCCCTCCGACAAGGGCGCCACGATCGAATCCTCGGCCTTCGAGGAAGCCATGCTGGCCGCCCCGCCGCCGAAGCGGGTGACGGCAGCCCCGAGCGAAGCCCCGGTGGAACCGCCCGTGGCCGCACCGGATTCCGTCCCCGCCGCACAGGACAATTCGCCCCCTGAGGCCAAGGAGACGACCGCGGAGGCCGCCAAGGAAGAGCCGGCGGTCACGCCCACCGCCGAGCCGGTCAATCCCGCCCTTGAGACGGCCGAATCATCTCCGGAGGCGGCAACGCCGGTGTTCCGGACCCGCGCCGACCTCGGCAAGCCCGCGCCGGCCCCGATCCAGGCCGTCATCCCCATCGTCCGCGCCCCCGATGATCCCGGGATCGATGACGAGGGTCCGAGCGATGAATTTGCGGAACAAATCGGCACGCCCAGAACCCATGCAAAGGCCCAGGCCGGCGGCTGGCGCGGATTCTGGTCCCGCTGGGGCGCGTGAGGCACATTTCGAAGCCCGCTCCACCTTGCCAATTCGGGCCATGCCCGATATCAGGAGCGCGCGTATCGGGACCGGCATTGCGCGGGTCCCGGCAGGGTTCGCCGCAATAGCTCAGTCGGTAGAGCACGTCATTCGTAATGACGGGGTCGGGGGTTCGAATCCCTCTTGCGGCACCAGCGCTCAAACTCAACGTTTTGACTTTGTCATCCAGCATGCCGACCGCGGGCGTGATCGAGTTCGCGCGGCGGCTCGAGTGACGCCAGTCACATAATCCCCGCCGTGACTCCCCTAGTCTCCCGGTCACGGAAAACACGGGGAGATTTCACATGCGCAAGATCATTCTGGTTGCCGCCATGGTCCTGGCTTCCGCATCTGCCCATGCCGGCGACCGCAGCCTGTCGCTGGCCACGGCAACGGCCGCTCCGCAAGCCACCACGACCACCGCGCCGACGACGCAAATCAGCGAAGTCGCGCCGGCCACGGAAGCCCCGAAATACGTCGATCGTCCGCCGGCAGTCTCGGCCCCTGCTCCCGCCGTGGCGACGGCTCCTGCCGTGACCGCGACAACGACGGCCTCAGCGCCGGCGGCGACGAGCAAGCCCGCCACGAAGACCGCAAAGGCGGGCAAGCCGAAGCACAAGCGCGGCTGGACCGAAGGCCGTATCATCAGCGAGCTGCATCGCCACGGCATCTACTGGTAAGCCGCCGCTCGCTCCAAAAGCAAATGGCCGGGCAAGAGCCCGGCCATGCGCGTATTGAGGAAGCGGTTCGGGCTTACTGCGACACCGTCTGCACCACGCTGGAGATCGGACGCGTGTTCGTGCCCGCGGTCGGCACCTTCATGTCCTTCATCAGCGCCTCGTCATATTCCGGCAGCGTCTGAAGCGTCGTCTTCGCTTTCATCTGCACGACCTTGTATCCGCCGGCCTTGAGCCGCGCGAGCAGCGCCGGCATCGCTTCGCCGGTGTGCTTCTGGAAGTCGTGCATCAGGATGATGCCCTTGCCGAGCTTGTCGAGCCGCGTCATCACCGTCTCGATGATCTTCTCCGGCGTCGCGCCCTTCCGGAAGTCGAAGGAGTCGATATCGGTCGAGAACATCGCGACGTTGCGGGTGCCGAAATAGCTCACGATCGCCGGATTGTGCTGAAGCTGAGGGAAGCGGAAGAACGGCGCGGGGTTGGTACCGAGCGCGAATTTCACCGCACTGATACCCTTTTCGACCTCGTCCTTGGCCTGCTGCTCCGTCATCTTCTTGCCGTTCAGGTTGACATGCGACCAGGTGTGCGTGCCGACCGTGTGGCCCTGGGCCAGCACCTGGCGCAGGATTTCCGGATGATAGGTCGCGTGCTTGCCGACCGAGAAGAACAGACCCTTGGTGCATTCATCCGCGAGCGCCTTCAGCACCGCGGGCGTGTTCACCGGCCAGGGACCGTCGTCGAAGGTCAGCACGACCTCCTTGTCGGTGAGGAAGTCGAACTGCTTGAAATGGTCGAAGCCGAAGCCGGGTCCGCCGGTGGTGTCGATCTCGACCACGCGGGCAACGCCCAGCGCGTTCGGATTGGCGCAGGCCTGTTTCGGCTGCACGGGCATGGCCGGAGCGGGCGCAGGCGCCGCTGCCTGGGCAACTGCCGTCGGCCTGGCCGCGATCGCCGCGGTGGTCTCGACGTCATCCCTGGCGGCGAGCTTCGCCTGTGCCGGCAATTGATCGGCGGCACGGGCGGCCGTTGTTTTGGGGGCGCCCTGATCGGCGCGCGCGGAATAATAAAACCAACCGCCGGCGGCGATCACGACCGCCGCAACTACACTGGCCAGCATCAGGCCCAACGCATTACGCATCGCTATTCTTTCCAATTACGCAACCAACCCGGCGGAATCTCCCGCGCGACGAGCCATTAATGCGAAGGAACAGTTAACGTGACACCAACACAACGGCGTTTGCGCCGGATTTTCAGCGAGGTGCGCCAAAGTGACGGAAGTCACAGAGGGCGGGCCACCCGTGACCGTCATCACGGTGGAAACTGTTTTGCCGGAGCATCGTAGTTCCCATCAACAACGGGCCTCGCTTCCAGCGGCGCCCATGGGAGCTTCAAATGACCAAGTCTTCTTCTGCGAAGTCTTTCTCTGCCAAATCGCTGACGAGTAGGATCCGCGACACCAGCCTGGCTCTGGGCTTTGCCGCCATCGTCTCGATCGTCGCGACGACGTCGAGCTTCGCCTTCTCGGCCGAGGCGCAGCAGCAGTGCACCGGCGATGCCTTCCGCCTGTGCTCCTCGGAAATTCCCAACATCCCGAAGATCACGGCGTGCATGATGAAGCATCGTTCCGACCTGAGCGCCGGCTGCCGCGCGGTGATGGACAAGGACCTCGCAAAGGGCGCCTCACGCAAGGTCGCAGACGCGCAGGACAAGCAGTAGGAAAACGCGCAACGGCGATCGTTGTTGGCTCCCCTCGCGATGTGCTCCCGGCGTCAAGCCGGGGCCACGCGCGCCAGTCCCGCCCGGCAATAAAGCCGTTGCGGCCCCGGGATCGTCGCACTAGCTTCGCCCGCACATCTTTGAGGCGAGAGGCATTACGCGATGACCAGATTTCTTTTCATTGTTTCTTTGATTCTGTGCGCATCGAGCGCCTCAGCGCAACAGCAGCCCGGCCACGATGCCTGCGCGCGCGATGTGACGCGCTTCTGCCGTGCAGTGATGAACAATGGCGATGGCGTCGTGCTCGCTTGTCTCAAGCAGAACCGCACCCGCCTCAGCAAAGCCTGCGACAAGGTGTTGACGGATCACGGGCAGTAAGACGTGGCGTCGTAGCCCGGATGAGCAAAATCCGGGGGCTGCCCGCGCGGTGAGACCGTCCCGGATTGCGCTTCGCTCTATCCGGGCTACAGGCCAAGACCTACGTGCTGCTCCCCGCCGCGCTCGCGACCACCGGCAGCACCTCGGCGCCGGCACGATCCGGCGTCTCCTCCTTCCAGCGCACCGAGCCGAACGGACGCTCCAGCATGCGGCGGATACGCACCGGATCGGGGCCGATGTGGAAATCGATCGCCTGCTGATGCAATGCGCGTTCGGACTGGGTCGAGCGGTTGCGCTGGCGCAGATAATCGAGCCAGGTCGGACAGTGGTAGCGCTCGGTCCACAATTCGGGGTCGGCGATGTCGCGCGCAATCGACCAGCCATAGGCGCCGTTGCGCTGCCGGGAGAGCTGCACGTCCTGCATCACATTGTGGAAGGCGCGCGCGTTTTCCTGGGACACCCTGTATTCGATCTCGACCACCAGCGGCCCGCTGCGCGCCGTGAGCGACAGTTTGACTTCGGGATCGGCGAGCACGTCCGCGTTCTCGTTGCGGGCGCCGACGCGCGGCATCGCCAGCCAGATGCCGAGCACCGGCGAGATCAGCATCAGGCTGGCGGCTGTCAGCAGCGCGACCTCGACGCCGGCATAATCGGTGAGATGGCCCCAGCCCCAGGCGCCGATCGCGATGCCGCCGGATATCGAGGCCTGGAACGCCGCGAGCGAACGGCCCGCGACCCAGCGCGGCGCAGAGAGCTGCACGCCGATGTTGAACAGCGCGACAGCGGCCATCCAGACCGCACCGGCGAGCACGAGCGCCGCCGCCGTCAGCACCGGCTCCGTGCTCACGGCAAGCGCGGCCATCGCGAATGCCATCGAGATGGTGCAGGCGCGGATCGCGGCCTCGCCGCTCATGCGCTTGCGCAATTCATGGATGTTGAGCGCGCCGACGACGGCGCCCATGCCGAAGGCACCCAGCATGATGCCGTAGGTCTGCGCGCCGCCATGCAGCAAATCGCGCGCAATCAGCGGCATCAACGCCATGATGGCACCGCCGATCAGGCCCATCACCAATGTGCGCAACAGCACGATCTTGATCGGCGGCGAATTGGTGATGTAGCGGAAGCCCGAGACCATGGCGCGGTTGAGCTTTTCCCGCGGCAGGCGCGAGGGCTCGGTGCTGCGCCGCCAGAGCAGCAGCACCACCAGCAGCGGCAGATAGAGGATCGCGTTGCAGGCAAAGGCGGCCACCGCGCCAAGCGAGGCGACGATGACGCCGCCGACCGCGGGACCGAAGCTGCGTGCAATATTGTAGCTGATGCCGTTCAGCGCGACGGCTGACGGCAGGGCTTCGGGCGGCACCTGCTCGCTGACCGAGGATTGCCACGCCGGCCCGAACAGCGCATTGCCGCTGCCCACCACGAAGCAGAACACGAGCAGCGTTTCCGGGGTGATCAGCTTGAGCCAGGCCAGCACCGTCAGCGCAGTCGCTCCCATCAGCGCGATCGCGAGCGAAATCAAGGTCACGATGCGCCGGTCATACATGTCGGCGATGGCGCCGGCCGGCATCGAGATCAGCATGATCGGCAGCATCAGCGCGGTCTGCACCAGCGCCACCTTGTCGGCCGAGGCCGCCATCTGCGTCATCGCCCAGGCCGCGCCCACGCCCTGGATCAAAAGGCCAAGATTGGAGAGCAGGCTGGCGAGCCAGATGCGCCGGAACACGGTGTACCGCAGCGGTGCGGCGATGCCGTCGCCGGCGAATTTCTGACGGTTCGGCTGCTCGGTCATATCCCCTTCCATATGGGCTGGCAGAAGTGGTCTCGGGTGATTCCGGCAGGTTCAGTGATGCCTGCGAAAGTCCTTCGCTGTCCAGTGGTTAGGCCGCTATAAGCGGTACAAAGAGTTGGTTTTGCCGGAGAAACATATGAAGCTGTCGCGACGGTCGATCCTGCTGGGGGCAGGCAGCTTGCCTTTCGCGGTTGCGAGCTTGCGGACAGGCGCGCTGGCCCAGACCGCGCCCACGACTCAGAATGCCGAGGTGCCCCCGATCCTGTTCGTCCACGGCAATGGCGACTACGACGCGCTCTGGATGACGACGCTTTGGCGGATGGAATCCAACGGCGTCGCGCGGGATCGCATGGCGGCGATCAATTTCACCGATCCCCTGGCGCGCAGCGACGACAAGGTCGAGCAGGCGAACCGCTCCTCGACCGAGGACCAGCGCCGCGAGCTCGCTGCCGCCATCGCCGACTTGAAACGCCGCACCGGGGCGGCCCGCGTGGCGTTGGTCGGCAGCTCGCGCGGCGGCTACGCCATTCGCAACGTCATCAGGAACGGCGGTGCCGCCGATGTCAGCCATGCCGTGCTGTGCGGCACACCCAATCACGGCGTGTTCGCGACCGATGACCAGCCGAACAACGAGTTCAACGGCCGTGGCACATTTCTGCGTAGCCTGAATGAGGGCGAGAGCGAGGTGACGCCGGGCACGGCCTTCCTCACCCTGCGCAGCGATGGCATGGACAAGTACGCGCAAGCGGACGGCCGCTTCATCGGCAAGCCGGGCACGCCGACCGGTGTCACCGTTGAGGGGCCGGAGTTGAAGGGCGCCACCAATCTCGTGCTCGGCGCGCTCGACCATCGCGAAGTGGCGTTTCACCCGCGCGCTTTCCGCGAGATCTACAAGTTCATTGCCGGCCGCGAGCCCGCGCGCATCGCGATTGTGCCGGAGCAGAGCGTGAGGTTGAGCGGCCTCGTGACCGGTACGCCAGGCGGCGTGTCGACCAATCGCCCGGTCGCAGGTGCAACCGTCGATGTCTTCCGCGTCGACCCCGATACCGGGGAGCGCAGAGGCGGCGCGGTGCACAGCGCGAAGACCGGCGCCGACGGCCGCTGGGGTCCGGCCCAGGTCGAGCCTTCCTGGTTCCTCGAATTCGTCCTGACATCGCCGGACGCCCCGACGACGCATATCTACCGCTCGCCCTTCGCGCGCTCGTCCGATGTCGTGCATCTGCGTGCCGCGCGCCCGCTCGGGCCGGCCGACAAGGATGCCGGCGCCGTCGTGATCATGTCACGCCCGCGCGGCTATTTCGGCCTGCCGCGGGACGTGGTGCTGCTCGACGGCAAGGAGCCGGCCGATGTCAAGCCGGGTGTGCCCACGGATTCGGCAGCAACCTTGCGGCTCCCGGCCGCGGAGGCCGGGCGTAACATCGTGGCCCAGTTCGGCGAAGAACGAATTGTGGCGCGCGCCTGGCCCGCCTCCGAGAACAGGATTGCGATTGCCGAGCTGACTTACTAGCTATTGGCTTGGGTCACATCTGCGGGAGAGAGCCATGAACATCGCCAGTGTGCGTCGGCCCATCATCCCTCCGACCCCGCCGCGTGCGCCCGACGATCTGTCGTTTTTCGGCCGGGTCGCGGTCCTCAAGCAGAACATGATCGCGACCTGGGGGCAGCGTGCCTACGAAGAAGAGGTCATCAAGGGCCGCTTTTTCCTCCACAATAGCTTCATCCTGAATCAGCCGGACGCAATCCGGCATGTCCTGCTCAGCAACTACGAAAACTACACGCGCACGCCGGCGGGGATCCGCATGCTGCGTCCGGTGCTCGGCGAAGGACTCCTGATCGCGGAAGGCCACGCCTGGACGCATCAGCGCCGTACGCTCGCGCCGGCCTTCACGCCGCGTGCGACTGCAAATCTCGTCCCGCATATGACTGCGGTGCTCGACGAGACCATCACAAAGCTCGATGCGCGAACGAGCGAGCCGGTCGATCTGCGCGAGGCGATGCAGCGCATGACGCTGGAGATCGCCGGGCGCACGATGTTCTCATTCGGCATGGATCGTCACGGCCCGACCTTGCGCAACTTCGTCATGGAATACGGCGCGCGGCTCGGGCGGCCCTATTTCCTCGACATGCTGCTGCCGGTGTCCTGGCCGACCCCGATGGATTTTGCCCGCGCCCGCTTCCGCAAGCGCTGGACCGAGTTCGTCGCGATGCTGATCGCCGAGCGCCGCACGATGGGCAAGAAGGACGGCGCGCCACCGCGCGACCTGTTCGATCTCATGGACGCGGCGCGCGACCCCGAGACCGGCAAGGGCTTTTCGGACGCGCAACTCGTCGACGAGGTCGCGACCATGATCCTGGCGGGTCACGAGACCACGGCGACGGCGCTGTTCTGGGCGCTCTATCTGCTCGCGCTCGATCCGGAGACGCAGGAGGAAGTCGCCTCCGAGACCCACGGCGAGCATCTCGACAGCATGGCCGACATCGATCGCCAGAAGTTCACCCGCGCGGTGATCGAGGAGACCATGCGGCTCTATCCGCCGGCCTTCCTGGTCGCGCGTGCCGCGCGCGAGAAGGACAATGCAGCCGGCGTCGAGATCGGCAAGGGCGACATCATCATGATCGCGCCCTGGCTGCTGCACCGGCACGAGAAGCTGTGGGATCAGCCGAACGCCTTCATTCCAAAGCGCTTCATGTCGAAGGAGGCGCCTGACCGTTTCGCTTACCTGCCGTTCGGCGCGGGTCCGCGCGTCTGCATCGGCGCGCCGTTCGCGCAAGCCGAATCCGTGCTGGCGCTGGCCCGCTTGATCGGCGCGTTCCGCATCGAGCTTGCCGACAGGGTTCCGGTGATCCCTCTCGGCGTCGTGACGACCCAGCCGGACCACTCACCCTTGTTCCGCATCACGCGTCGGTGACAGACATTCGTCTGCCCGATGGCGCGATCCACCCCAGATAGAGCCTCCGCCATGAGCGACATCCAGGCCCAGTTATCCGTTCTGAAGCAGACCGCCGATGCCAAGGTGGTCGACGCGATCGCGCACCTCATCGAGAACGGCGAGGATCACGAGCTCAACCGCGTCAATGTCCTCGATTTCTCCAGGCAGCATGGCCTCGACGAAGAGCACACGATCTCCACCTTCCTGCACTCGGCGCGGCTCGGACTGTTCGATCTCGGCTGGAACGTGCTCTGTCCGGGCTGCGGCGGCGTGCTGGGCGCCCATTCGACGCTGAAGGCGCTCAAGCCGGACGATTATCACTGCGCGCTCTGCGCCTGCGGCTACAAGGCGTCGGTCGACGATCAGGTCGAGGTCTCCTTCACCGTGAATCCGCGCGTGCGGCGCATCGCAGCGCACGATCCCGATACGCTTCCGGTGTGGGAATATTTCAAGCAGGTGTTCTGGAGCTCCGGCGTCGACTTCAACAAGGAGTCCTTCGCGACGCTCGCCAACGAGGTGACGCTGGATACCATGGAGCTGCCGGCCGGCGAGAAGGCGACCATGTCGCTGCAACTGCCGGGCGACTTCATCATCATCTTCGAGCCGGTGACGCACGCCGCCCATTTCATCGACGTCCAGGGCGAGCCGACCAAGGAGCGCCAGCAGTTCGCGATCATGTACAACAAGGTGCAGGCTCCGACGGGGACGACGACCATGCGGCCGGGGCCGTTGCGGCTGTCGCTGGAGAACCAGGCCGGCGTGCGCGTGTTGCCGTCGGTGTTCATCGCGGCCGAGGCGCTCCATCATCTCATCGGCAAGCGCAAGCCGTTCCTCACCGCCAAGCGCATGCTGTCGAACCAGACGTTTCGCGATGTCTTCAAGGCGGACAATCTCAGCCTCGACCAGCGGCTCCAGATCACGTCGCTGACATTCCTGTTCACCGATTTGAAGGGCTCGACCGCACTCTACGAGCGCGTCGGCGATCTTGCCGCCTTCGATCTCGTGCGCGCGCATTTCCATGCGCTGCTCGAGATCATCTCCTCCGAGAAGGGCGCGGTGGTGAAGACGATCGGCGACGCCGTGATGGCGACCTTCGTTCGCCCCGAGCACGCCATCGTCGCGGGCCTGCGGATGCGGGCCGCGATGGACGAGCTCAACAGGCAGCGCGGCACCGACGATCTCATCGTCAAGATCGGCATCCATGAAGGCCCGTGTCTTGCGGTGATGCTCAACGAACGCCAGGATTATTTCGGCCAGACCGTCAACATCGCCGCTCGCGTCCAGAGCCTGTCGACGGCGCAGGAGATCCACATCACGGGCCCCGTGCTCGATGCACCCGCAGTCGCCGAGGTGCTCGAGCAGCGCGCCATCAAGCCGATCCAGAAGCAGGCGGCGCTGCGCGGCATCGCCGACAAGATGGTGGTGTACGAGATACCGTGAGGGCCTCCGTCATTGCGAGCGTAACTCTCTCAACACCGTCATTGCGAGGAGCCCTTGCGACGAAGCAATCCAGAATCCTTCCGTGGAAAGATTCTGGATTGCTTCGCTGCGCTCGCAACGACGATGTGGGGACAGTGCGTATTCCCAAGCAATCATTATGCGTCTCAATCCGGTCATAACGAAACGGACATATTGCTGAAAGGTAATGCCCGCGCGGAGCTGACGCACGTTGCGGCGGTTGAGTTTCCCGCTCATATAATGCCGGTGGCGGCCGCACTCCCGCGGCTTCATCGATTTCGGTAGGATCCTATGCTCGACGGCCTGCGCCAATTCATCGCCGACATTGTCGCCCCTCATGCCGGGGATCGCGCATTCGGCGATGGCGATTACCGGCTTGCGGCCACCGCGCTGCTGGTTCACGTGGTCTCGCTGGACGGTCAGCCGACGGCGACCGAGCAGCGCAAGCTGCACAGCCTGATCGAAAGCCATTTCGGGCTGGATCGCGGTACCGCCGATCGCCTGATCGCGGACGCCACCCAGGTCGAGGGCGAGGCCGTCGACCTCTATCACTTCACCAGCGTCATCATGCGCTCGCTCGACGAAGAGGGCCGCAAGCGCATCGTCCAGATGATGTGGGAGCTGGTCTATGCCGATGGCCAGGTCTCCGAGTTCGAGGACAACGTCGTCTGGCGCGCCTCCGACCTGCTCGGGATCGCCCAGCGCGACCGGATCGACCTCAAGCATGCGGTCGCAAATCGCGCGGGTGGTCAGGTCAAGGACGGTGCCGTCGGGGGTGAGCCGTCTCGACGCGGTATATCGCCGGTTGTGCAGACTACATGACGAAACTTTAATATACCCTCGTCGACCACCGCGACCCCGGATTTCGCCGTAAAATCCGTGGCTTTCCCGCTTCCCTGTTGCCCGCTCAAGCAGCCATGCTGCCGGTGACGCTTGCCTGTCGCGCTCGGCCTATGCTCTCGTTCCGCCATTGCGGGGCCAAAAAACTTGAATTCAAGAGACTTCGATCGTGACTGAGCGGGTAACGTTGATCACCGGTGCGTCGGCGGGCATCGGCACGGAGCTGGCGCGTGTGTTCGCCGCCAACGGACATCGCCTCGCGCTGACGGCGCGACGCGCGGACCGGCTGGAGGCGCTTGCGAACGAGCTCGCCGCCAAGGGCGGCAAGAGGCCGATCGTGATCGCCTGCGACCTGCAGGAGGCGGATGCGGGCGAGAAGATCGCCGCCGCGCTCGCCGCCGAGGACGTCGAGCTCGACCATCTCGTCAACAATGCCGGCTTCGGCGTGTTCGGCGATGCGATCGAGCGCGACCGCGTCGAGCAGGTCGGCATCGTCGATGTCAACGTCCGGGCTCTGACGGATCTGTCGCTGCGCTTTGCCGATCAGCTGATCAGGAACAAGGGCGGTCTTCTCAATGTCGGATCTGTCGCGGGCTTTCTGCCCGGCCCCGGCATGGCCGTGTACTACGCGTCCAAGGCCTATGTGATTTCCCTCACCGAAGCCTTGCGGGCGGAGCTTGCGCCGCGCGGCGTACGCGTCACCGTACTTTGCCCGGGTCCGGTGCCCACCGAATTCCAGGCGCGCGCCGGCGTCGGGTCCGGGCATGATACGGCTCTTCTCAACGTGCCTGCCGCCGATGTCGCGCAGCAGGCCTATCGTGGCCTGATGGCCAACAAACGGGCAGTGCTGCCTGGTCTCGGCATCAAGATCGTGCCGTTCGCGCTGCGTTTCTTCCCACGCGGCTTCATCCTGTCCGCCACCAGCCGGTTCCAGAGGCAGAGGCACTGATTTCTTGTTTTGACGCGTTTTCTTTACGCGAGCCGGTATCCACTTCGCTCGAAAACGCTTTGAAGAAAGCTCAAAGCTCCGTAGTGGCCCGGAGCTTGCTTCAATATCGGGACGCGTGTGCGCGAACTCACACGATGTTAACTACCGCTTAGCTATGCTGGCGGTCTGAACCGATAGCACTCGCAGAGGCCATGTCGTTCCGGACGGACAGGTTTGGTGGCGCAGAATTGGTGCCCTTCCCCAGAAGGACGCCGAGCGCCGCCGCCTCCGAAGCCCGATTGCCGGTTCTGATCATCCTGCATCAGGAATCCTCGACGCCCGGCCGCGTCGGCAATGCGCTGCGCGCGCTCGGCCATCGCCTCGACATTCGCCGTCCCCGCTTCGGCGATCCCCTGCCCGATACGCTCGATCAGCATGCCGGCGCGGTTTTCTTCGGCGGTCCGATGAGCGCCAACGATCCCGACGACTACATCCGCCGCGAGATCGACTGGATCGAAATTCCGCTCCGCGAACAGCGACCGTTCCTCGGCATCTGCCTCGGCGCGCAGATGCTGGCGATGCAGTTGGGAGCCCGCGTCGCACCGCATGCGCAGGCGCTGACCCAGATCGGCTACTATCCGATCCGCCCGACCGCCGCGGGCCACGCGCTCTGCCCGAATTGGCCGGCGCAGGTCTATCACTGGCATCGCGAAGGATTTGAACTGCCCGTCGGCACTGAGCTGCTTGCGGAAGGCGATGATTTTCCGATCCAGGCGTTCCGCACCGGCAACGCTTTTGGGGTGCAGTTTCATCCTGACGTGACCTGCGCGATGATGCATTGCTGGACCACGCGCGGCTATGACGGCCTCAGCGCGCCCGGCGCGCGCGAGCGGCATCATCATTTCGCGGACCGTGCGGTCTACGACGTTGCGGAACGGGCCTGGCTCGATCATTTCATCGACGGCTGGCTGGCGCGCCGGCAGGTGCTGGCACAAGCCGCCGAGTGATCGCGGCTTCGCTCAGGTTCTTTGGCGCAGGTCCTTGGCACAAGCCCTTGCCTGATCCCTGGATATGCTAGGCTCGTTCCCAACGAGCGCGCGCGAACGCGTGCCGGCAGACACAGGGAGAGCGTCATGGCCTACGAACACATTCTCTATGAGGTGAGCGACAAGGTCGCGACCATCACGCTCAATCGCCCTGATCGCATGAATGCGTGGACGCCGACGATGGAGCGCGACGTGCGTCACGCGATGGAAGCATCGAGCGCCGATGACCATGTCCGCGTCATCGTGCTCACCGGCGCCGGCCGCGCCTTCTGCGCCGGCGCCGACATGGATGCGCTGAAGGGGCTCGACCCCAACGACGTCAGGCGTGCCTCGAACCTGCCGCCCTTCGACATGAACCGCCGGCCGGACTGGCAGACGCGCTACGGCTTCTATCCGTCGATCGGCAAGCCCGTCATCGCCATGCTCAACGGCGCGACTGCCGGCATCGGCCTCGTCCACGCGCTCTATTGCGACCTGCGCTTTGCCGCCGACAATACCGTCTTCACCACGGCCTTCGCGCGGCGCGGACTGATCGCCGAGCATGGCATGTCCTGGATGCTGCCGCGCATCGTCGGCCACGCCAATGCGATGGATTTGCTGCTCTCGGCGCGGCGCGTGTCGAGCGAGGAGGCGTTGCGGATCGGTCTGGTCAACCGGCTCTGCGCGCCTGAAAAACTCCGCGAGGAGACCTACGCCTATGCGCGCGATCTCGCGGACATGGTTTCCCCGAGCGCGATGGCCGTGATCAAGCGGCAGCTCTACGAGGTGCCGTTCCAGACGCTGGCGGAGGCGACGATCGAGGCCAACCGCGAGATGATGGTCGCGCTGAACGGCAGCGATTTCCGGGAGGGGGTGGCGAGCTTCATGGAGAAGCGGCCGCCGAGGTTTACGGGGAAGTAGGGGGGAGATTTTTCAGGGGCGGTCCGTCTTCGCCCTGCGGGCTTCGCCGGATACTACGCTTCACCCTTCGGGCTCCTCGTGGCTGCGCCACGCGTAGCCCGAAGGGCGAAGCGTGGTGGAGCCAGGCGGGATCGAACCGCCGACCTCGTCATTGCGAACGACGCGCTCTCCCAGCTGAGCTATGGCCCCGTTTGCTGGCCGCTCTGGTGAATGCGGCCGACAACCGGGCGCCATTTAAGTCCCCGGCAAGGTCAAGTCAAGGACGGGTATGACCGGGTTTTAACCATCCCGGCACCGACTTCCCTTGTTTGGGCCGGGGGGAACCGATATCTAGCAAAAAGCGTCAATCCCGACCGAAAGCCAGAGTCTTCAAAAGCCATGCGTGCCGTTCTCGACATCGTCATCATCGTGCTCGACCTCTACGTCTGGCTGCTGATCGCCTCCGCGATCCTGTCCTGGCTTATCGCCTTCAACGTCGTGAACACCCGCAACCAGTTCGTTTCGGCGGTGGCGGAGTTCCTGTACCGGATCACCGAGCCGTTGCTGGCGCCGATTCGCAATTTCCTGCCCAGCCTCGGCGGCCTCGATATCTCGCCGATCATCCTGATCCTGCTCATCATGTTCATCGAGCGGGTGATCCTGTATTACATCTACCCGAACGTGATCTAAGCAGGCGGGAGCGCCTTGGTTGCGAAACAGGCCTTCAAGGAACCCTGGCGCTATTCGGCCGCAGGAATCAGCATCGCGCTGCGGGTGACGCCGCGCGGCGGCCGCGACGACATCGACGGGATCGAGCAATTGGCCGATGGCCGCAGCGTGCTCAAGGTGCGGGTGCGCGCGATCGCCGATGGCGGCGAGGCCAACAAGGCCGTTCTGGTGCTATTGGCGAAATCGCTCGGCGTCCCCAAGGCGAGTGTAAAGCTGCTATCCGGTGCCACCTCGCGGCTGAAGCAGATCGCGGTCGACGGCGATCCGGCGCGGCTCGGCGAAGCCCTGCGCAAGCTCGCCGAAGCCAGAGCGGCAGACGCCAAACCGACAGACCAAGGGAACTGACATGACGGCCAAGATCATCGATGGAAAAGTCATCGCCGCGGAACTCCGCGCGCGCGTCGCTGACGAGGTTGCCCGCGTCAAGCGCGAGCACAATCTGGTGCCGGGCCTCGCGGTGGTTCTGGTCGGCAACGACCCGGCCAGCGAGGTCTATGTCCGCTCCAAGCACACCCAGACCCAGGCGGCCGGCATGGCCTCGTTCGAGCACAAGCTGCCGGCCGACGTGTCGCAGGCCGATCTGCTGGCCGTTGTCGCAAAACTCAACCGCGATCCGGCCGTGCACGGCATTCTGGTGCAGCTGCCGCTGCCGAAGGGCCTGAACATCGAGGCCGTCATCAACGCCATCGATCCCGCCAAGGATGTCGACGGCCTGCATCCGAACAATGCCGGCCGGCTCGCCGGCGGCTTTGAAGCGCTGTCGCCCTGCACGCCGCTCGGCTCGATCATCCTGACCAAGAGCGTCCACGGCTCGCTCGAAGGCATGAATGCCATCGTCATCGGCCGCTCCAATCTGGTCGGCCGTCCGCTGGTCCAATTGCTGCTCAACGAGAACGCCACGGTGACCATCGCGCATTCGCGCTCGCGCGATCTGCCCGGGCTCGTGAAGCGCGCCGACCTGGTCTATGCTGCGGTCGGCAAGCCCGAAATGGTGCGCGGCGACTGGCTCAAGCCGGGCGCGACCGTGATCGACATCGGCATCAACCGCATCCCCAAGGACGACGGCAAGACGCGCCTCGTCGGCGATGTCGCCTATCAGGAAGCACTCGCCGTTGCCGGCGCGATCACGCCGGTGCCGGGTGGCGTTGGCCAGATGACGGTCGCGTGCCTGCTGGTGAATACGCTGCGCGCGGCTTGCGCGATCGCCGGGCTGCCGAAGCCGGCGGTCTAGGTTTTCTTCACGTCTCCCCGCTTGCGGGGAGAGGTCGGAATTCAAGCGTAGCTTGAATTCCGGGTGAGGACTCTCCGCGAATCTCAGTCTCACCGTCCTTGCGGGGACTCCCCCTCTCCCCGCAAGCGGGGCGAGGGACAAGAGCTCACGCCTTCTTTTTCTTCTCGCGCTCGATGCCTTCGAGGATCAGCTTCTGGGCGTCTTCCGGGCCGCCCCAGCGCAGAATCTTCACCCACTTGCCCTTCTCGAGATCCTTGTAGTGCTCGAAGAAGTGCTGGATCTGTTGCAGCGTGATGTCGGGCAGGTCGGAGTACGACTTCACCTTGTCGTAGCGCTGCGTCAGCTTCGACGACGGCACAGCGAGAATCTTCTCGTCGCCGCCGGCTTCGTCTTCCATGAACAGCACGCCGACCGGGCGCACGCTCATGACGGCGCCGGGGATGATGGCGCGGGTGTTGATGATCAGCACGTCGCAGGGATCGCCATCATCGGACAGCGTGTGCGGGATGAAGCCATAGTTACCGGGATAACGCATCGGCGTGTAGAGGAAGCGGTCGACAACTAGCGTGCCGGCTTCCTTGTCCATTTCGTATTTGATCGGTTCGCCGCCCACGGGGACTTCGATGATGACGTTGACGTCGTGGGGTACGTTTTTTCCGATCGAGACCGCATCGATACGCATTCAAGGCTCCGTTGTTGCCGAGGTTAAATCGCGCCCGGCAGCGATTTTGGCGCTGTCATACGCGGGCTTGGCGCGCCAATCCATCGTGTTTTTGTGAAAAAATGAATCCAGCGACTACCGGCTCAAAAGGCAACGGTATCGACGGATGGGAAACGCTGCCGGCTAGACTTTCAGCAGCTCAATTGGTCCAAGCGAAGGCAACCTTGTCGAGCGACTTCGGCCCGAAACGCTCGGAGGAGCGCGCGACCATGCGGCCGCCCAAGGCGCGATAGAACTCGGTCGCCGGATCGTTGTCCGAGAGCGCCCACACCACCATGCTCTTCAGGCCGCTCTGCATCAGGTCGCGGCGGGCTGCGGTGAACAGGCGGCGGCCGAAGCCGAGACCCTGGAATTCCGGACGCAGATAGAGCTCGTAGATCTCGCCGTCGAAGTGCAGGCTGCGGGCGCGGTTGCGGCCGTAATTGGCATAGCCGGCGATCTTGTCGCCGAACACGAGCACGCTGACGCGGCTGCCTTTGCGAATCGCGCTGTCCCACCACTGCGGACCGCGGCGGTTGATCAGCTTTTCCAGTTCGCCACCGGGAATGATGCCCTGATAGGCGGAGCGCCAGGCTTCGTCATGGGTGGACGCCACCGCAGTTGCATCTGCAGCTTTGGCCGGCCGGACCTCGATCAGGGTTGTGCTCATGGACGCAATCAAACCAAGTCGCCGCGCCGGCGGCAAGACCTATCGTTAATTATCGGTTAACGTGTGGATTTTGTGCATCAGTATTTTAACCATGTTGTACCGAAAGAAGACAAGACGCCATTTCGAACGGCACCGGCCTGCCATTGCCGGTGCAAAACTGCGCTGCGGCAACCAATGAACCGCGATGGCAACGCAAAAAGTCCGCCGAAAATGATTCGTTCCTGCAGATCTGTCGCTGTCTGTGTTCGCCTGCGGCAATTCATGCGCCTCTTCAACATCTTCGCCCTCCTGCCTCTGCTTCCCTTGCTGATGGCGTCGCCTCTGTGCGCACAGGTCACGTTTGGGTCATCGGGCGAGGAGGGCGAGCCGTTTCGCCGGCAACAATGGCGCGTGCCATCGCCGGATACCGAAATTGCCGCGCATGCGCTGCTGTTTCGTCCCGTCGGCGCCGGTCCGTTCCGGCTTGCGGTGATCGCACATGCTTCGACGCAGAATGTGCTGCGTCGGGCGCAAATGCCGCAGCCTGAATACCGCGCGCTGGTCGCGTTTCTCATCGCACGCGACTTCGCCGTGCTGGTGCCGGAGCGGCTCGGCCATGGTGCGACCGGCGGCCGCTATGTCGAGGACCAGGGCGGCTGCGACGAGGCGGATTATGCGCGTTCGGGTCGCGCGACGGCCGCCGAAATCTCGCTCGCGCTGGATTTTTTGCGAAAGCAGGATTTCGTTCGTCAAGACAAGGTCGTCGTGCTCGGCCATTCCGCCGGCGGCTGGGGGGCGTTGGCGCTCGCGAATGCCGATCCGAACGCGATCTCCGCGATCATTGCGCTTGCGCCGGGGCGTGGTGGCCACGCCAATGACGAACCGAACCGGATCTGCGCGCCGCAGACGCTTGTCGCCGCGGCGGCCGGGTTTGGCAAGGCGGCGCGCATTCCCGTGACATGGCTCGTGGCGACCAATGACAGCTACTTTGCGCCGGCGTTCTCGCGCCAATTGGCCGATGCGTTTCGCGGCGGAGGCGGCAGGGTGGACTTCCGCACATTGCCGGCCGTCGGCAGCGAGGGGCATTGGATGATCGAGAGCGAAGCCGGCGTCAAAGCCGCCAGCCGCGAGCTCGGGCTTGCGCTGAACGAGGCCAAACCCACGGCGGCCAAGAAGCCATGACGCTGTATCTCCTGGTCAAATATCTCCATGTGCTCGGCGCCATCGTCATTCTCGGCACCGGCACCGGCATCGCCTTCTTCATGCTGATGGCGCATCGAACGAACGACGCCGAATTCATCGCGCGCACCGCTTCGGTGGTGGTGATTGCGGATGCGATCTTCACGCTGTCGGCCGTGATCCTCCAGCCGGTGACGGGCGGCCTGCTGATGATGCTTTCGGCCATGCCGATCACGGAACCCTGGCTGCTGGCCTCGCTTGGGCTCTACGTCCTTGCGGGCCTGTTCTGGGTCCCCGTCGTCTTCATGCAGATCGAGATGCGCGATCTCGCGCGCAAGGCGGCCGAGCGGCGCAGCGCTCTGCCTGAACGCTATTTCGAGCTCTACCGCCGCTGGTTCGCGTTCGGCTTCCCCGGCTTCGGCGCGACGATGTTGATCCTGTGGCTGATGATCGCGAAACCGTTTTGAGAGATGCGATGACCCAGCGAACCGTTTTGGTGCTCGGCGCCTCCGGCCTGATCGGGTGCTTCGTCACCGACGATCTGCGCGTGCGCGGATTTCGCGTGGTTGGCGTCGCACGCAGCCTGTCGCCCGCGCAGAAGATGAGCGCGCTGGAGATCGAGCAGCCGATCCTGTCACTCGATGCAGCCGCGCTGATGCGCCTCTTCCGCGAGCACGCCGTCGACGTCGTCGTGAACTGTCTAGGCGTGCTCCAGGATGGTCCCGGCAGCGACACCGGCGCGGTGCATCGCGATTTCGTCGCGCGCCTGCTTCAGGCGATCGCCGACAGCTGCCGCGCGATCCGGCTGGTGCACATCTCGATCCCCGGGACCGCAGAGGCGGATCGCACCGCCTTCGCGACGACCAAGCGCGAGGCCGAACGCCTGATTGCAGCCTCCGGCATCCCCCACGCGATTCTGCGGCCCGGCTTTGTCGTTGCTCCTTCAGCCTATGGTGGCAGCGCCATGCTGCGTGCGCTCGCCGCCTTCCCGCTCGACCTGCCGCAGAAGGAGATGTCGACGCCATTCCAGTCCGCCGCCGTCGAGGACATTTCGGCCACCATCGCCTGGCTCGCCGCGCGCCATATCGACGACGCCTCAGTCACAGCCGTGACGTGGGACCTGATGCAGGCCGAGCCGCTCACCATGGCCGGCGTCATCAAACAGTTCCGCCACGCCTTCGGCACGGCCGGCTGGCCGCGCCTCGTGATGCCATCCTTCATGCTCGATCTCGGCGCCAAGATCGGCGATCTTGCCAATCATCTCGGCTGGATGCCGCCGATGCGCTCCACCGCCATCGCCGAGCTGCGCCGCGGCGTGACCGGCGATCCCTCGCCGTGGATCGCCGCCACGGGCATCGTGCCGCGGACGTTGACCGAGACGATCGGGCGCCATCCCGCCACCATTCAGGACAAATGGTTCGCGCGGCTGTTCCTGATCAAGCCGCTGATTTTTGCGAGCCTCGTTGCGTTCTGGCTCGTCTCCGGCTTCATCGCGCTGTTCGTCTCCTACCGCGCCGCCGCCGGCATTTTGAGTGCGCACAATTTTCCGCCCGCGCTGGTCGATCCCATCACCATCGGCACCAGCCTGATGGACATGAGCATCGGCGTGCTGATCGCCTTCCGCCGCACCGCGGCGATCGGTCTGGTTGCAGGCATTGTCGCCTCGCTCGGCTATATGTTCGGTGCGGCGATCCTCACGCCCGACCTCTGGATCGAGCCGCTCGGCGCGCTGGTGAAGACAGGGCCGGCCATCGTGCTGATGCTGGTCGCCTTGTTGATGCTGGATAATCGATAGCGTTTTCGAGCGAAGTGGATCCCGGTTCGCGTGAAGAAAACGCGTAAGATAGAGAGACTGATGAGCAAATGGCCCGACGATGACGTGATCCTCTTCGACGGCGTCTGCATCTTCTGCTCGCGGTGGGTCCGCTTCGTCGCCCAGCGCGACACGGCGAAGCGGTTTCGCTTCACGCCGATCCAGTCGGACTACGGGGCGCGGCTTGCGCGTACGTTTGGCATCGATCCTGACGATCCCGACACCAATGCCGTGGTTCATGACGGAAAGGTCTTTATGAAGTCCGACGCCGCGCTGACCGTGCTGTCGCATCTGCCGGGCTGGAGTTGGGCGCGCGCGTTGTTCGCCGTGCCAAAACTGCTGCGAGATCCCGTGTACAGCCTCATCGCGCGCAACCGCTATCGCATCTTCGGGAAGTATGACGCCTGCTTTGTACCCGATGCCGATCTGCGGGCGCGGGTGATTGAGTAGCTTCCCTCGTCATTGCGAGGAGCGCAGCGACGAAGCAATCCAGACTGTCTCCACGGAAAGATTCTGGATTGCTTCGCTGCGCTCGCAATGACGGAGTTTGCGGTTTACGGCTTGCCTGAAGCCGCCAGCACCTCCCTCGCTGCCCGCTCCCCGCTGTCCCTGGCGCCATGCGCCGTCGTGAAGAAGCTTGGCGACGTCGCCTCTCCCGCGAAGAACATCCGCCCATCCACCGGCGCAGCCAGCACGGCCCGGTCACCAGCGTGACCCGGAAGCGCGTGCGAGTAGGATCCTCTCGCGAAGGGGTCGTGCGCCCAGCGCGACTCGTACAGCGGCTTCAGCTTGCGCCTGATGTCGTTGCCGAGGAAGCCTGCGATCTCGTCGATGCTGTGCGCGGCAATGGCGCCGTCGCCGGCGTCTTCCAGCTCGCGGGCAAAGCTGCCGCCGAAAAAGCCTTCGATGCAGGGCTGGCCGAACGGGCGGATGTGGTAGGTGCCCATCTCGGTGCGCATGGTGGCACCGCGCAGATTGCCCTCTTTCGGAAAGGCTTCTGCATCGTCGAGCGCCAGCGTCACCTTGTCGTCGACGCCGAGCGGCAGGCCGGCCGCTGCATCGACCTTGGCGGGCAGCGGCGGTGAGAAGCGGATCGCCTGATCGGCGATGAGATCGGTCGGAACGGTGACGATCGCCTTGTCGGCGGTCAACGTACCCTGCGACGTCTCGATGCGGAGGCGCTGGCCGGAATGATCGATCAGCGTGACATTGCAGCCCAGGGCCACCGGGCAGGGGGCGCCATAGGCCGCGACCAGCGCGCCATAGCCACGGCGGACGCGCCAGTTGAGGTCGCTGTCCTCATAGGCGTCCCAATCCAGTGTCGACATGTCCTTCAGTTCGCAGCCGTTGATGTAGGTCGAGACCGCGTCGATCATGGGATTCCAGCGATTGCCGGGATCGAGGCTCAGGCTCGCGGGCTCGTCCTTGCCCTTTTGCGCGGCCTGCCACAGCCGTTCGTAGAATGCGCCCATCGCGCGCATGAAATCGTCGCGCTCGGCCTGCGGAAACGCGTTGCCGAAGGCGCGCTCGCGCCAGGGCGGCAGGTCCTTGTTGACCTCGAAGCCGAGCTGCCTTGCGATTCCGACGAAGGAATTCTTGTCGGCCGAGTGCAGCCAGCCGCAGCCGACGTCGAAGATCACCTCAGGCGAGGCCTGCACGGTCCAGGCGCGTCCGCCAATCCGCTCGCGCGCCTCCAGCACGATCACGGACAGGCCGGAGCCAGCCAGCGCATGCGCCGCGCCGAGGCCGGCTGCGCCGGCGCCGATGATCGCGACGTTGACGGAGGAGGGCAGGGACATGGATGGGCTCTAGCACGTTCGCTGGAGAGCCACCACAAAACGAACTGTCATCACCCGCCTTGTGCGCAATTGCGCACTGGAGCGGGTGATCCAGTATTTCAGAGAAGGCTGTTATCGAATCGAAGGGCCGCGGCGTACTGGATGCCCCGGTCAAGCCGGGGCATGACAGTGAGCGGTGGCCTTACGCCACCGCTTCCTTGGACTTTTCCGCGCGCTTGCGCTCGTTCGGGTCGAGATGCTTCTTGCGCAAGCGGATCGACTTCGGGGTGACCTCGACGAGCTCGTCGTCCTCGATATAGGCGAGCGCCTTTTCCAGCGTCATGCGGATCGGCGGGGTCAGTCGGACCGCTTCGTCCTTCGACGTCGTGCGGATGTTGGTGAGCTGCTTGCCCTTGAGCACGTTGATCTCGAGATCGTTGTCGCGGGTGTGCTCGCCGACGATCATGCCCTTGTAGACCTTCCAGCCCGGCTCGATCATCATCGGGCCGCGGTCTTCCAGCTTGAACATGGCGTAGGCCACCGCGTCGCCCTGGTCGTTGGAGATCAGGACGCCGTTGCGGCGGCCCTGGATCTCGCCCTTGTACGGGGCATAGCCGTGGAACAGGCGGTTCATGATCGCGGTGCCGCGGGTGTCGGTGAGCAGCTCGCCCTGGTAGCCGATCAGGCCGCGGGTCGGCGCGTAGAACACCAGGCGCTGGCGGTTACCGCCCGAGGGCTTCATCTCGATCAGCTCGGACTTGCGCTCGCTCATCTTCTGCACGACGACGCCGGAATGCTCCTCGTCGACGTCGATCACGACTTCCTCGATCGGCTCCATGGTGGCACCGGTCGCTTCATCCTTCTGGAACACGACGCGCGGGCGCGACACCGAGAGCTCAAAGCCTTCGCGGCGCATGGTCTCGATCAGGATCGCGAGCTGCAATTCGCCGCGGCCGGACACTTCCATCGCGTCCTTGTCGGCGGCCTCGACGACGCGCAGCGCGACGTTGCCTTCGGCCTCGCGCAGCAGACGGTCGCGGATCATGCGGCTCGTCACCTTGTCGCCTTCAGTGCCGGCGAGCGGGGAGTTGTTGACGATGAACGACATCGACACGGTCGGCGGGTCGATCGGCTGCGCCGGCAGCGGCACCTCGACGGTCGGATCACAGAAGGTGTCGGCGACGGTGCCCTTGGTCAGGCCGGCAATGGCGACGATGTCGCCGGCTTCGGCTTCATCGAGCGGCGTGCGCTCGAGACCCCGGAAGGCCAGGATCTTGGTGATGCGGCCGGACTCAACCAGCTTGCCGTCGGCATGCAGCACCTTGACCTGCTGGTTCGGCTTGAGCACGCCGGACGAGATGCGGCCGGTGATGATGCGGCCGAGATAGGGGTTGGCCTCGAGGATGGTGCCGATCATGCGGAACGGGCCTTGCTCGACCGTCGGCGGCGCGACGTGGCGCAGGACCAGGTCGAACAACGGCTCCATGCCCCTGTCCTGCGGACCTTCGGGGCTTTCGGCCATCCAGCCCTGCTTGGCCGACCCGTACAGGATCGGGAAGTCGAGCTGCTCCTCGCTGGCGTCGAGCGCCGCGAACAGGTCGAACACCTCGTTGATGACTTCGGTCGGGCGCGCGTCGGGGCGGTCGACCTTGTTGATGACGACGATCGGCTTGAGGCCGACCTTGAGCGCCTTGGAGACCACGAATTTGGTCTGCGGCAGCGGGCCTTCGGCGGCGTCGACCAGCACCAAGGCGCCGTCCACCATGTTCAGGATGCGCTCGACCTCGCCGCCGAAATCGGCGTGGCCGGGGGTGTCGACGATGTTGATGCGGGTGTCCTTCCACTGCACCGAGGCCGCCTTGGCCAGGATGGTGATGCCGCGCTCACGCTCCAGATCGTTGGAGTCCATGGCGCGATCCGTCACCTTCTGGTTCTCGCGGAACGTACCGGATTGCTGGAGGAGTTTGTCGACCAGGGTCGTCTTGCCGTGGTCGACGTGGGCGATGATGGCGACGTTACGAAGGTTCATGAGTGAGCTTCTTTGCGGTCGGACAATGGGTTAAGCGCGATCTCGCCGGTCGGACCGGGACCTCTTCTCGAAACAACGCTGGAAGACTGGAAACGGGCGCTTTCCGCCCAAAAAGGGCCGCCCGGCCATCTCGACCAGGCACCCTACGCGTTGCGGCGCAATATATGCAAAAACCGCCAAAAACAATGTGTTCTTTGGGCCTTGGTTGATTGAATTTTGCCCGGGAATCCCCGGGGCTTAGTGACAATCCGGTGTCAAACCGGCCCTTGTTCGGCCGGCGGCCGCCTCGATCAGCCCTGCGCGGAGCTCAGGTCCGCCTTTTCGGTCGGATAGACCCCGCGCAGCACCTCCTCGAAGTGCATCTTCACCGCGTCGTTGCACAGGCAGGCGCGCAGGTGCAGGCCGTCGAGATTGCGGACCAGGATCGCGCCGCGTCTTGTATCGAGCACGCCCTCGGCCTTGAACGACTGGAGCACGCGGCTCGCATAGCTGCGGCCGACCCCGAGCAGCGTCGCGAGCTGCTCATGCGTCAGCGGCACGCTGCTCTCGTCGCCGGTCCGCTCCATCGCCGCGATGATCCACTTTGCCGTACGCTGCTCGATGGAGTGGATGGCGTTGCAGGCGGTGGACTGGAACATCTGCGCCAGCATGCAGTCGGCATAGCGGGCGAAGATGTTACGCAGCGAGGCCGAGCGCATCTTGGCTGCTTCCAGCTTGGCGACGTGAATGCGCGCGAATGGTCCGCCGAATTTCACGCAGATGCGGGTATAGGCCGGCAAGAATCCCTCGCTGACGATGCCGCCCACTGCGCCTTCGCGTCCGACCAGGATGGTCTCGACGTCGCGGCCGTCCTCATTGGGAACGAGAAATGTCGCGAGCGACGGCCCGCAGGGAAAGTGCACGACCTGAACATCGTCGCCGGGACTGTAGAGCAGCTCGTTGGCCCCGGCGGTGTCCAGGGTGACGTGCGGTGCCAGCAGCGCGTAGTCAGCCGCACTCAAGCGCCGCAGCAGATTGTTGGCCGGCCGGCTGCCGACTTCGGTTGTCTTGCTGATACGCGCGTCCATCGTAAATCCCCTGCTCTCCTTTCAACACTAGCGAGGTCCGATCATGGGCTGTGTGCACAAGTGGACAGACGTGAAAACTGTTCTGTGGTGAGTTTCGTTCCGGGAACCCTCCGATGTGCTGGGCGCAGGCGTCGGGATGAGGCTGTCCTTGATCGGTAAGAACATGCAGCCCTCGATATCCAGCATCATGATACCTGCTCCCCCGGACGACTCCGCCGGCATGCCCGCCGATGTTCTGATCGTTGAGGACGATCCGATCATTGCGATTGATTTCGAGGATCGCCTGCTCGGATTTGGCGTGAAGACCGTGCGTACCATGGGGTCGGTGGCGCAGGCGCTGGCGGCGATCGCAGCGCGCGCGCCGGATTTCGCGCTGCTCGACGTCGAGCTCGGCCGCGAGAAAAGCTTTGCGGTCGCCGACCGGCTGGCGGCGGCGCAGATTCCCTTCGTCTTCGTGACCGGCTACGGTGCCGAAGCTCGGATCGCTCCCGAATTCAAGACACGGCCGCGGTTGCAAAAGCCCTGCTCGAGCGAAGCGCTGGAGGCCGCGCTGCGCTCGCGCGGTGCTTGATCGCCCGTCGGCGTTCTCCCGACTTCAGGCAGATTTTGGATCGAGCGTGGTCGACCACAGCGCGACGTCGGCGCGGTCGCGCAAGGTCACCGTCATCTGGCCGGATGCGCCGTCGATCTTGACGTGACCGAAGAATTGCATGCCCGCGGACGGCGGCAGGTTCTGGTTGTCCTTTCCCGGTGCTTTGACGAAGCGCACCTCCGGCCCAAAGGTGTTGTCGAGCGCATTTGGACCAAAGGTGCCCGCATGCAGCGGGCCCGAGACGAATTCCCAGAACGGCTCGAACTCCTGGAATTGCGCCTTGTTCGGATCGTAATAATGCGCGGCGGCGTAGTGCACGTCCGCGGTCAGCCACACCGTGTTGCTGATCGGCGCCATCTTGATGAAGCGCAGGATGTCGGCGATCTCGAACTCGCGGCCGCGTACCGGACCGTCGCCCTGCGCAATGGCTTCCGATCCGCCCTTCGGCGTGTCCGAGACGACGAGGCTGAGCGGCATGTCGGAGGCGATCACTTTCCATGTGGCGCGCGAGTTGAGGAGGCCGCGCTTGAGCCAGGCGATCTGGTCCGGGCCGAGGAAATAGCTGGCGGGCCCGTAAGCGGTTTCGAGATTGGCGCCGTTCGGGCCGCGATAGCTGCGCTCGTCGAGCATGAACACGTCGAGATGCGGGCCGTACGAGATCTGGCGATAGACCCGGCCCGGCTCAACGATGCTCTCCCGCATCGGATACATCTCGTGGAAGGCGCGGCCCGCGCGGGCTGCCAGCAGCGAGATGTCGCGCACCTTGTAGGACGCCGGCAACTCCTTCGACAGCGACCAGTTGTTGGTCACCTCGTGATCGTCCCACTGCACGAAGATCGGCACTTCGGCATTCAAGGCGCGGACGTTGTCGTCGGTGAGATTGTATTTGTGCGCGGCGCGGTACTCGTCCAGCGTCTCCGCGACCTTGGCCTTCTCGGGGATGGTGACGTTCTTCCAGGTCTTACCGTCGGCGAGCTTCACCTCGGATTCGATCGCACCGTCGGCATAGATCGTGTCGCCGGAATGCAGGAAGAAATCCGGGCGATGCTTGCGCATCGCAGAGAAGGTGAACATACCGCCATCATCCGGATTGATGCCCCAGCCTTGCCCTGCGACATCGCCGCCCCAGACGAAGCTGACGTCGCGACGGTCGGCCGGCGCGGTGCGGAAGCGGCCGACCACCGGCTCGCCCTCGATCGCGCTGTGCGAGAGGTCGCGGAAGCGGACGCGATAGAAGATGTCTTGTCCGCCCGGCAGGTTCTCAATCAGCATCTTCGCGGTGAAGTCGCTCTCCGGCAGCGCCGCGATCGGCGGCAGCGCGCGGGCATCCTTGAAGGACTCGGTCGTGGCCACCTCGACCAGCATCTGCGATGGCCGGTCCGTGCGCGCCCAGACCACGCCACCGTCGACCGTGACGTCGCCGGACTGCACACCATGCGTAACCGCCGGCCGGTCGGCCGCGCGCGAGAGATGGGGCATCGCGATCGCGCCGAGCGCACCGGCGCCGGTGGTGAGGAAGCGGCGGCGGGAGAATTTGATGTTCATGGTGGCTTCGCTTTTTGTCTCGTGCGCATCTCGCGTCGTCATTCCGGGACGGTCCGAAGGACCGGACCTCAGATGCGCAATTGCGCACCGGGGAATCCCGAGATTCCGGACTCGCGCTGCGTGCGCTCCGGAATGACTACGAAAGCTATACTGAGACAGTATGACGCAGCAATAACGCGGCAAGCGTTTACGCGTTGCCGGCGGCCCTGAATTGCGCGCCTGCGCGTTGCAGGCTTTGCGGCATGGCGAAAAGCACGGCCTTGCGGTCGGCGACGGCCGCGTGGAACTGGTCGAGCACGATGTTGATGGCGGTGAGCCCGCCCTCCTCGATCGCGCCGTGATCGAAGCAGCGCAGCGTGTCGCGCAGGATTTCGTCAGCCTCGGTTTGCATCTGGTCGAGCTCGTCGGTCGTCTCGCTCTTGCGCGCCGCCGCGATCATGTCGAACAGGCGGTCGCGCAAATGGCTGTTGTTGTCGCGCTCGTCCTTCTTGAGGTAGCCCGCGAACCAGGCGCCGATCGAGCCCATCGCCGAGAGCGCCATCAGGGTCCACCAGATGTAATCGCTGTATTTGTCGAGGAAGGTCTTTTCCTCACCGTCGACAAAGGCGGCGGCGCCCGGATGCACGGGGATCACCGCATCCTTGTCGGTGTCGGGCGTCTCGATCTTTGCCGCCATCGGGAATTCCGCCACCAGTTGCTGGCGCACGGCGAAGAGCTGGCGCGTGAACGCCGCGATGGTGGTATCGGACACACCTTTGCGCGCCACGATGTGGTGCGAGAAGCTGATGGTCTTGACCTCGTCATCGGGGCGATCGGGCGAGCCGCCATAGGTGCCGGCGGGAATCTCCGATGCTTCGTAGACGGGATGGTTTTGCGCGATCGCGTCCGCGGAATCGATCGCGAGGAAGGTCGGCGTGCCGCTGTCCTTGGCGGAAGCCGCGATCGCATCCGACGTGATCTTGCTGTTGACGGGGCCGGCTGCGAGATAGGCATCGGCCTTCTGGGCCTTGATCGCCTCGGCGGCCTCATTGGCCGGAAACTGTATGACCTCGACCTTGGCGGGATCGACGCCGTATTGCTGGAGGATCACCTTGAGCAAGTTGACGTTGGCCTGGGTTCGGCCGATCACCCCGACGCGATGGCCGGCGAGCTGCGCGATCTTGGTGATCTTCGCGTCCTTCCTCTTGCCCTTGCCGGGCACGGACCACAGCACCACGACGTTCTTGCGCAGGGTCGCGACGGCTTGCGCGTTCTTCGGCACGTCGACATCGCCGCGCACGATGGCGAGATCGACCTTGTTCTCCGCGAGCGCATCGGCGCTGGCGGTGGCGCCGTCGGTCTGGATCGGGCGTAGCCGCACAAAGCTCTTGTGCTGCGCGAAAGCCTGCGTCAGCGCCTGCACCACCTTGAGGTCATCGCTATTGGCCGGACCGACCGCGATCTTCAGCGTCACCGGCCGCATTGCGAAATAGTAGCCGCCGACGAGCGCGCCGATGATCGCAAGCACCAACGCCAGAGACACCAGCGCCGTCTTCCGCGCCGCTGATCGCGGCGAAGGAGGGGTGGGCGCTTCGGCCAGGTGCAATCCCCCGGTCATCGATCTCCCAAACAGGCGCTTGAGGCTCAGTTTCATCTTGGCCGGCAATTTACACCCGCAACCATAGCAAATTTCTTGTCCGGCGGGGTTACATCTCCGTCATGGTTAGCGGATGGACGAAATCCGGTCTGCATATGCATGGTGTTAGGGTAAAGTTCCCCTGAAAATGGAGGCGATCATGGCAGAGCGGCTGACGGCGGATGCACGCAAGCAGGCACTGGGCGCCATACCGGGCTGGACCGAGGTTCAGGGCCGCGACGCCATCGGGAAGACCTTTGTCTTCAAGGATTTCAACGAGGCGTTCGGGTTCATGACCCGCGCGGCGCTGGTTGCCGAGAAAATGGATCACCACCCCGAATGGCGCAACGTCTACAAGACGGTGGAGGTGGTGCTGTCGACCCATGACGCCGGCGGCGTCACCAAGCTCGACATCGAGCTCGCCAGGACGATGAACACGATCGCCAAGCTGACAGCTACCTGAGATCTTGCGAGGATCGGCTGCATCCCCATGTTGTGATCAGCAGGAGACGCGGCCATCTGCCGCCCCTGGCTGAACGGGGAGTTTGTCGAACATGGCTGCCGAACACAGCGTCGGCTTCGAGCCGGCCGATCGGCTCGCGGAGGATCATGAGAGCGTGCGCCGCCGTTTCTGGCGCAAGCTGAAGCGCGTCGCCGTGCAATTGCCGTTCGCGGAAGATCTGCTCGCGGCCTATTACTGTGCGTTCGACCGGCAGACGCCGCGCCATGTCCAGGCGTCGCTGCTCGGGGCGATCGCCTATTTCATCCTGCCGTTCGATTTCGTCCCCGACGTGATGCCGATCCTCGGCTTCACCGATGACGCCGCCGTGCTCGCCACCGCCATCCGCATGGTCGCCAGCCACATCACGACGGAGCACCGCGAAGCCGCGCGTGCGGTGTTGAAGCGTGGGGTGGATGAGGGGGAGACGGCGCAGTAGGCGTTGTTGGCGACACGCCGTAGCCACGCCCATCGCCGTCATGCCCCGGCTTGCCGCCTTCGCTGAAGCTTCAGCGGCCGAGCGAGCTTGTGGCCCGGCGTAGCCTTGGCGGAGCCGGGACCGGGGCATCCAGTACGCCGCGGCCTATCGATTCCATCACAACCGTCTCGGAGTACTGGATCGCCCGGTCAAGCCGGGCGATGACAGTCAGAGTGCGGACAGCGCTTGCGACACCAGCGGCCGCCGCTCGTTACTTCTTCCCCGCCTCCGCCCGCGCCTTCTCCGCGTCCCACGCCTGGAATTGCTTGAACAGCGTCTCCTTGTCCGCGTCGGACACTTTCGTTCCCGCGGGGTTCTGCTTCAGGAACGCCTCGAAGCGCTGCCGCGTCACCGGCTCGATGCCATGCTTGTCGAGCCATTGTTGCGCCACCGGCAATCTGTTCCAGCCGGACAGGGGGGCCGACAGCGAGACCTCCTTCCACTTCGGATGGAAGGGCGGGTTCTGGAGCGCGGGGAATTTGGTGAAGAAGGCGTCCACGAACAGCGCGAGCTTGCGATAGCGCTCGGTGTTCGGGGCCCAATTATAGGCGGCAAGCACCGCGGGCACCGCGATCGTGTCGACGCTCTCGCCCTCCTTGATCAGGTTCGGATAGTCCTTGGCGGTCAGCGTCGCCGGCAGATAGTCGCTCTGGAGCGGCTTTGCATATTCGACCCCCGCAAGATGGAAGCGCCCGTCATTGCCGAAGTTCGAGACCGATTTGTAAGGCTTGCCTCCGACCACGATGACGGCGTCGATCTCGCCGGCCTTCAGCTTCTCCATCGCGATGCGCTGCTCGACATAGACGAATTTCGCCTTGATCCCGAGCCGCTCGAACACGGTGAGCGCGGTGACGAAGGTGCCGCCGTTCGGCAGGTCCACGCTGACAGTCTTGCCTTCGAGGTCCTTGAGCGTCGCGACCGACTTCGGCGCGATCACCTGCATCTCCTCGTTGTAGAGCTTGGTCACGTAGGTGAACTGCTTCTTGATGTCCTTGGCAAAGCCCTTGCGTTCGAGATAGTCGAGCGTATCCGCGCGCACGATGCCGAGATCGACACCTTGCAGGAACAGAATGTCGGCGACGCTCTGCACCGAGCCGCGGCCTACGATCGGCAGCACGCGGATCTTGTTGCCGTCGTCGAGCACGGAGGCGAGGTCGGCGCCGAACTGCACATAGGTGCCGCCGATCGTGCCGGTGATCAGCGTGACAGTGTTGGCGTTCAACGACTGCTTGGTCGAGGTCGAGCCGAACTGGAAGATGGCCCTCAAGCTGTCCGAAACCTTGGCCGGATCGTATTCGGTCTGCTCGGCGCGTGCCGCGAAGGCACAGATCGTCATGATGGCGGCAACCGCCATTCCCAAAGCGTTACGCATGATACCCTCTGAAAAGTTCTAGTTCTGAAGCTGAGCGAGGCGCTGCCGCGCCTCCGCCGATCCGAGTGCCGCGGCCTTCTGGTACCAGTCGCGCGCGACGGTCGCGTCGCCGGCGATGCTCCGCGCGTCGCTGGTGCCCAGCACGGCCGGGTCATAGGTCTGCGCCAGCAGAAACGCGGCCGTTGCATCCTGTGCATTGGCCGCGCGCTCGAGCAGCAGGCGGGCTGCAACAATATCGCCGATCTTCAACAGGTTCTTCGCGCGCGTCATCAGCCCAGCCAGCGTGTCGGCATCGAGCGTCCTGGCAGGCGGAGGAGGTGCAGGCAGCGCCGCGACAGGTGCGGGCGCGGGTGCCTGGGCTTGCAGCGCCGTCTGATAGGCGGTCGCGATCGCTTCGCGGCTCGGCGTTGACGGCGCAGGGGGATCCTGCGTGTTGGCGCTCGCCAGCCTCGTGTTGGTCACGCGGTCCGAATCCTTCAGCGAGCTCTGCGTCATGGCCGGCGGCGTGTTGGCCGACGCCATCGCCTGCTCCGGCGCGATGCCCATCCAGCTAACGGCATTGGCGGCGAAGAGGCCGCGAAAGTCGGACTGAAACAGTGTGACCAGAACTGCCAGGGTGGATGCCGTCAGAACGGCCGCGAGAACACGCGGGACAATTCTGGAGCGCACCTCAACGGGCGCATATTCGCGCGGGTCCGGCGCACCGAGCGGATCGGACAGGAAGAGTGGAATTGGATCGTCCTGCGAAAGATCGGCCCGCGTGGCGCGCGCACGGATAAAGGACGCGGTCGGCGGATGTGATGATGTGGCTCGATCGGAGTCGAACGCCTTCGACTCCTTCGACGGGCGATGCGCCGTCGTCTCCATGGTCATGCTCCCCATTACTAACGCAACGCAGGGGCAATTCGGCTTAAGTCTTCTTGCTTTTGTCCAAAGTGTCCCGCAAATGGAACCGGTAAAACGCCGCTGGAATCAGCCCAAAAAACGACAACGGTTTGCGCGAATCAGGAAATATTTGGGTTTGATTGAGGCGGACCAGGGGAATGCACCACGATTTTGGCGGTGATGGTTGAGGAAACTTTTCCTAGACGCCGCTGGCGTTGACCCTCGGGGCATCCAGTGGGCCGCGGTGTCTCGGCTGAAATCTCTGGCGCCTCTGAAATCTGGACCGCCCGCCTCAGTACGCAATTGCGCAGAAGGCGGGCGATGACAGTTGCATGTGTGGCGAGTGCGTAGCAGGCGACGCCGTCGCCCACATCATCACGGATGCAGGATCACCTTGCCCATGGCCTGGCGTCCCGCCAGGACCTTCAGTGCGTCGGCGGTTTGTGCCAGCGGGAAAGTGCGGTCGACATGCGAGGAAATCTTTCCTTCCGCGGTCCACTTCACCAGCTTCTCGAGATTGGCGCGGTTCTTGGCCGGGTTGAGCCGGGTCCACGCGCCCCAGAACACGCCGCGGATGTCGCAACCCTTCAGCAGCGCGAGGTTCAGCGGCATCTTCGGAATGTCGCCGGCGGCAAAACCGATGACCAGGAAGCGGCCTTCCCAGGCAATCGAGCGCAGTGCCTGCTCCGCATAGGCGCCACCAACGGGATCGAAGATGATGTCGACGCCCTTCCCGCCGGTGAGTTTTCGCAAGCCTTCCTTCAGATCTTCCTTGCCATAGTTGAGCGTCAGCTCGGCGCCATGCGCTTTCGCGAATTCGAGCTTCTCGTCCGACGAGGCGCAGGCAATCACCTTCAGGCCCATCAGCTTGCCGAGCTCGCAGGCAGCCAGGCCGGTGCCGCCGGCCGCGCCCAGCACCGCGAGCGTCTCGCCCGGCTTCGGGCTCGCGCGGTCTTCCAGCGCATGCAGCGCGGTGCCGTAGATGATGATGATGCCGGCCGCGCGGTCATAGTCGAGATTGTCGGGAATCTTCACGATCGATGCCGCCGGCAGCGCGATCTTTTCGCGCGCGCCGTTGTGGCCGCAGGACGCGACGACGCGATCGCCGACCTTCAGATCGGTCACGCCGGGACCGATGCTCTCGATCACGCCGGCGACTTCGGCGGCGGGCGAGAACGGGAACGGCGGCTTGATCTGGTACTTGCCCTGAATCATCAGGATGTCGAAGAAGTTCAGCGCCGCCGCCTTGATCGCGATCACCGCTTCACCCGGACCTGCCACCGGATCCGGCACGTCGGCAAGCACGAGATCATCGGGCTGGCAATATTGCGAGCAGAGGATGGCTTTCATGGCGGCACCTTCTTGAGAAGTAAGCACTGGGCGTTTCGAGCGGAATTATAGTTGATTGGGTTTTGCCGGATTTAGGCACGGGCGACAATCCAGATTCTTTGTCTGAGGCTACGCGCCGGCTTATCCTCGTCGTTGCGAGCCACCGGGTCCGCGCGAAGCGCGGCCCGACGACAGGCTCCGCGAAGCAATCCAGTCCGTCCCGCGGAAATAGTCTGGATTGCTTCGTCGCTTCGCTCCTCGCAATGACGGCTTACGTGGAAAGAGGATTCAAACGATGTTTGAAACAGGTCTGCTCAGGGATAAGCGCATCCTCGTCACCGGCGGCGGCTCCGGCCTCGGCGCGGCGATGGGACGCCGCTTCCTCGCGCTCGGCGCCGAGCTCGTGATCTGTGGTCGCAAGCTCGACCGGCTGGAAGCAACGGCGAGCGAGATGCGCGCGCAGACCGGCGGTAAGGTCGCGACGATGGCCTGCGATATTCGCGATGGTGCGGCCGTCGAGGGCATGATGGATGCGATCTGGCGCGAGGCGCCGCTCGACATTCTCGTCAACAACGCTGCCGCAACCTTCATCGCGCAGAGCGAGCATCTGTCGTTTCGCGCTGCGGACGCGATCCTCGCGCCGACGCTGCATGGTGCGATGTATTGCACGCTCGCCGCCGGCAAGCGCTGGATCGACGGCAAGCATCGCGGCGTCGTGCTCTCGATCCTCTCGACCTCGACCATCACCGGCCGCGCCTTCACGGTTCCCTCGGCGATGGCGAAGTCGGCAGTGCTGGCGATGACCAGGAGTCTCGCGGTCGAGTGGGGCCCGAAGGGCATCCGCACCGTCGCGATCGCCCCGGGCCCGTTCCCGACCGCGGGCGCCTCGGGACAGCTCCGTCCCGAGGGCCGCGATGAAGGCTGGACCGCCCGCAACCCGATGGGGCGCACCGGCGAGCACAGTGAGCTTGCCGACCTCGCCAGCTTCCTGGTCTCGGACCGTGCCGGTTACATCAATGGCGAGATGGTCGTGATCGACGGTGGCGCGCATTTGCGCAGTTCCGGCGCCGAGGATTTGTTGCGCTGGACCGACGCGCAATGGGCCGAGCAGCGCGCTGCGCGATCTAAAGGCTGAGCCGCTAACTGCCTTCCCAAATTGGACTTTCCCGGTTATCCCTGCCGGGGGACAAAGCGCGGCCGGGCCATCTTCCAGTCACAATATTGAGGGAACCACTCCAGCATGTGGCGGGTGCTGATTTTAGCCTTGATGACGGGCGTTACGGCCGTGGGAATCACCGATTCCGCGCGGGCGCAGACGGCGCAACCGGCGCCCAAAGCCGCACCAAAGGCGGCCGCGCCGGCGGCCAATCCGGCTGCAAAGCCAGCAGCAAAGCCAGAGAGCAAGTCGGTGGCTCCCGCCGCCGCGGTTGCGGGCGGCGCGGAGCCGACCCTGATCGGCCAGTTCGGCACCTGGGGCGCCTATTCGGCTACCCCCAACGGCAAGAAGGTCTGCTTCGCGCTGGCGAAGCCGTCGTCGTCGAAGACCAACCCGCCGAACCGTCCGCGCGATCCCGCCTATGCCTTCGTTTCGACCCGGCCGGCGGAAAGGGTGAACAACGAAGTCTCGGTCATGATCGGCTATGCGCTGAAGCCGGGCTCGGAATCCTCGGTCGAGGTCGGCGGCGCCGCGTTCGCGATGTACACGCAGGGTGACGGCCTCTGGATCAAGAACGCGGCCGAGGAAGAGCGGATGGTCGAGGCCATGCGCAAATCCGCCGATCTCGTGGTCAAGGGTATCTCGGCCAAGGGAACGGAGACGACCGATACGTTTTCGCTGAAGGGCCTCGCCCAGGCGCTCGACCGGATCGCCCAGGATTGCAGGCGGTAGGACTGCCGGCGTTAAGCCTGAGGGCGGTATCACGGTCGCAATCGGCGGTTCCGGTTGCTATATAAGGGTATCCCAAAGGTGTAGCCGTCATGGCCGGGCTAAAGCGCGAAGCGCCAGATGTCCCGGCCGTCCACGCGCTAGCAACGGGTGGAACAGAACGTGGATGCCCGGGACAAGCCCGGGCATGACGAGAGATATCAGGCAACCAATGCAACCGACGACCGAGCCGCACAACGCAATACTGGTGGAGAAGACTCCGCTCGAAACCTATGTGCCGCCGGCCAGGCCCTCGCTGATCGGCCTGTCGCGCAGCGAGCTTGCCGACCGCCTCGGCAAGATCGGCGTTGCGCCCGCGCAGCGCAAGATGCGCGTGCAGCAGCTGTGGCACTGGCTCTATTTCCGCGGCGCCCAAAGCTTCGACGATATGACGTCGATCTCGAAGGGCATTCGCGCCGAGCTCGCGCAGCATTTTACGGTCGACCGTCCCGAAGTCGTGGCCGAGCAGATCTCCAACGACGGCACCCGCAAATGGCTGCTGCGGCTGCCGAGCGGCGACAATGTCGAGCGCGCCCATGAAGTCGAGTGCGTCTACATCCCCGAGACCGATCGCGGCACGCTTTGCGTCTCCTCCCAGGTCGGCTGCACGCTGAACTGCTCCTTCTGTCACACCGGCACGCAACGGCTGGTGCGCAATCTCACCGCCGGCGAGATCGTCGGACAGGTGATGGTCGCGCGCGACCGCCTCAATGACTGGGCCGATCGCGAGGACGGCACGCGCCGCGTCACCAACATCGTGATGATGGGCATGGGCGAGCCGCTCTACAATTTCGACGCGGTGCGCGACGCGCTGCTGATCGTCGGCGACAACGAAGGCATCGGCATCTCCCGCCGCCGCATCACGCTGTCGACCTCGGGCGTGGTGCCGAACATCGTGCGCGCCGGCGAGGAGATCGGCGTCATGCTCGCGATCTCGCTGCACGCGGTGCGCGACGAACTGCGCAACGAGCTGGTGCCGCTCAATCGCAAATATCCGATCAAGGAGCTGCTCCAGGCCTGCCGCGACTATCCCGGCGCCTCGAATGCCCGTCGCATCACTTTCGAATATGTGATGCTCAAGGGCGTCAACGATTCGCTCGACGATGCGAAGCTGCTGGTGAAGCTGCTCAAGGGCATTCACGCTAAGATCAACCTGATCCCGTTCAATCCCTGGCCCGGCACCGCCTATGAATGCTCGGACTGGGACCAGATCGAGAAATTCTCCGAATACATTTTCAATGCCGGCTATTCCTCGCCGGTGCGCACCCCGCGCGGTCGCGACATCCTCGCCGCCTGCGGCCAGCTCAAGTCGGAGACCGAAAAGCTCTCGGCCCGCGAGCGCCAGGCGCTGCGCGCCATGGCGATGACGGATTGAGGATGCGTGCCCGCGCTCTCGCATCCCCGTCATTGCGAGCGCAGCGAAGCAATCCAGATTCCCTCCGCGGAGACGGTCTGGATTGCTTCGTCGCGGAGTCTGTCATCCGGCCCGCCGAATGCGGGACCGGGTGGCTCCTCGCAATGACGGCTGAGTTGGCATTTTTGGCATGTCCCTGATCGGCCGCCTCATCGTCATCTTCATCGGCTTTCTCGCCGCCTGCTTCGTCGGCGGGATGATCGTTGCCGTCGCGCTGCTGTTTCCGGAATTCGCCGATCTCGGCGCCGGTCCCGTCGATCAGGGCGCGATCGATATCCTGCTCGGCTTCGGCTTCATCTTCGTCTCGGGCTTTGCACTGGTTCCGGCGGCGGTGATCGTCGCGATCACCGAAGCGCTCTATATCCGCAGCGCGCTGGCTTACGCCGCCGGCGGCGGTCTCGTCGGGCTCGCCTGCTATCTCGGCCTCGTTCCCTTCCACTCCGACACCTTGCAGTTCGAAGGCATCGTGCGACGGCATCTGGAGATCATGACCGGTGCGGGGATCGTCGCCGGCGTGGTCTACTGGCTGATCGCTGGCCGCAATGCCGGCGCCTGGCGTATTCCGCCGCCCTCGCGCAAACCGCCTCCGCCGCTGCCGTCGAATTCGAGGCCGGATGCGCGATAGGTCGCGCCGATTCCGGGGTTTTCATCCCGGCCCCACTCCGCTAAACCGCGCGCCATGAACCGGACTGGACTCTTCATTGCCCTGGCGCTGTGGCTCGTGATCGGCGTCGTTTTCGGCCTCTATCCCGAGCTCGATCTCAAGCTCGCCGCCCTGTTCTTCGACCCCGAGACGAAGACGTTTCCACTCAAGCTGAACGAATGGGCGGGCTTCGCGCGTGACGCCGCGATGTGGGTCGCCTGGGCCTTCGTGCTGCCGCCGCTGGTCGCGCTCGTGGTCAAGATGATCCGGCCCGACCGTCCCTTGATGGTGTCGGGGCGCGCGATCGTTTTCCTGCTGGTCACCATCATCCTGTCCGCCGGCATTCTCACCAATCTCACCTTCAAGACCTATTGGGGCCGGCCGCGGCCGGTGGTGGTGACGCAGTTCGCCGGCGACCAGCAATTCGTGCCGTGGTGGGATCCGCGCGGCGACTGCGCGCGCAACTGCTCGTTCTTCTCGGGCGAGGGTGCGACCGCATTCTGGACGCTGGCGCCGGCTGCGCTGGCGCCGCCGGCATGGCGGCCGCTCGCTTACGCCGGCGCGGTCATCTTCGGCGCGGTCACCAGCGGGCTACGGATGGCCTTCGGCGGCCACTTCTTCACCGATGTCTCGATCGCCGGCCTCGTCACCTTCGTCGTGATCTGGTTCGCCTACGCGCTGATTTACCGCTGGCCGCGGACCCGGTTCTCGGACGAGGCGGTCGATGCCGCCCTGACCCGGCTGAACATGCCCGCCTACCGGCTCCGCCAGCGCCTGTTCGGCCGCAAGACGGGCCCTGAGCCCTCGGTTTGAGCCATTAAATGCGTGCCGACCCCAGCGAAATTTGATATTCGCGCGGTCAAGTTCGCACCGTTCATCAGCCCCTTTGAGACCCGATTGGAAGCCCTATGACCACGATCCTGAAAAGCCTGCCCAAGGGTGAGAAAGTCGGCATCGCGTTTTCGGGCGGTCTCGATACCAGCGCGGCGCTGCTCTGGATGAAGCAGAAGGGCGCGCGCTGCTACGCCTACACGGCCAATCTCGGCCAGCCCGATGAAGCCGACTACAACGAGATCCCGCGCAAGGCCGAAGCGTTCGGCGCCGAGAAGGCCGTGCTGGTCGATTGCCGCACGCAGCTCGTTCACGAAGGCATCGCCGCGATCCAGTCCGGCGCCTTCCACATCTCGACCGGCGGCATCACCTATTTCAACACCACGCCGCTCGGGCGCGCCGTCACCGGCACCATGCTGGTCGCGGCGATGAAGGAGGACGGCGTCAACATCTGGGGCGACGGCTCGACCTTCAAGGGCAACGACATCGAGCGCTTCTACCGCTACGGCCTGCTGACCAATCCATCCTTGCGCATCTACAAGCCCTGGCTCGACCAGCAATTCATCGACGAGCTCGGCGGCCGCGCCGAGATGTCGGCGTTCATGACCGCGCAGGGCTTTGCCTACAAGATGAGTGCGGAGAAGGCGTATTCGACCGACAGCAACCTGCTCGGCGCCACGCACGAGGCGAAGGATCTCGAAAGCCTCGACAGCGGCATCAAGATCGTCAACCCGATCATGGGCGTGCCGTTCTGGCGTGACGACTGCAACGTCAAGGCCGAGAAGGTCGTGGTGCGTTTCGAGGAAGGCCAGCCGGTCGCGCTGAACGGCCAGACCTTCAGCGATCCCGTCACGCTGTTCCTCGAAGCCAATGCGATCGGCGGCCGCCACGGCCTCGGCATGAGCGACCAGATCGAGAACCGCATCATCGAAGCCAAGAGCCGCGGCATTTATGAAGCGCCGGGCATGGCGCTCTTGCATATCGCCTATGAGCGCCTCGTCACCGGCATCCACAACGAGGACACCATCGAGCAGTACCGCATCAGCGGCATGCGCTTGGGACGCCTGCTGTATCAGGGGCGCTGGTTCGATTCGCAGGCCCTGATGCTGCGCGAGACCGCGCAGCGCTGGGTCGCGCGCGCCGTCACCGGCGAGGTGACGCTGGAGCTGCGCCGCGGCAACGACTATTCGATCCTCAACACCGAGAGCCCGAACCTGACCTATGCGCCGGAACGGCTCAGCATGGAGAAGGTGGAAGACGCCGCATTCACGCCGGCCGACCGTATCGGCCAGCTCACCATGCGCAATCTCGACATCGCCGACACGCGCACCAAGCTCGGTCTCTACTCGAAGACCGGTCTGTTGTCGGGCAGCGAAGGCTCGCAGATCTTCAAGCTCGAGAGCGACAAGGGCTGAGGCCTTTTGCCGCCCGACCGGGCGACGCGCGATTTAATGACGGTGTCATTCTCGATCGCTACGCTACCCGTTTCCGTCGGAAACGGGATTGCGGAGCATCGCGCATGGTCAAGGGGTCGGCACTCGCCTCACTCATCGTCCTCTGTTGGACAACGTCGCTGTCGGCGCAGACGATCTATCCGATCGATCGTGCCGAGATCCTGGCCGGCGCCCGGTTCGACTTCAAGGTCGAGTTTCCCGGGCCGGTCGATCCGGCCAGGCTGAAGGTGACCGTGAACGGCGCGGACTATGCTGCCGCGTTCGGACGTGGCGGGACCTTCATCGATCGCGAGGACGGCAAGGACCAGTCGGCGCTGATTCTGCGCGACGTCACGCTGACCAAGCCCGGCACCGTCACCGTGGATGTGAGCGAAGGCACGCAGCAGCGCAGCGTCGCATGGACAGTTTACGACACGGGTCCGCGCAAGGCGAAGAATGTCATCCTGTTCATCGGCGACGGCATGTCGCCGGCGCATCGGGTCGCGGCGCGAATCCTGTCCAAGGGGATTGCGGAAGGCAAGAGCCGCGGCAAGCTCGCGATCGACGACATGCCCCATATGGCGCTGGTGGCGACCGCCGGCTCGGACTCGATCATCACGGACTCCGCGAACTCGGCCAGCGCCTATGCGACCGGTCACAAGAGCGCCGTCAACGCCCTGGGCGTCTATGCGGACCGCACCGCAAGCCCGTTCGACGATCCTCGCGTCGAGACCATCACGAGTCTTGCCAGGCGGCGGCACGGCATGGCGATCGGTGTCGTCACCAACACCGAGATCGAAGACGCGACGCCGGCCGCCATGGTTGCGCACACCCGCCGGCGCGCCGCCTATGACGAGATCGTCGAACAGTTCTTCGTGGCGAAGCCGGATGTGCTGATGGGCGGCGGCAGTGCGAATTTTCTGCCGAAGTCCGCGGCCGGCTCCAAACGCAAGGACGAAGCCGACTACTTCGCGAAGTTCCGCGACGCAGGCTATCAGGTCGCGATGACTGCAAGCGAACTCGGCGCTTCCGCCGCAAAGCCGGAGACAAGCAAGCTGCTCGGCCTGTTCGCGACCGGCAACATGGACGGCGTGCTCGACCGCAAATTCCTCAAGGGCGGCGGCGTGAAGAAATTTCCCGAGCAGCCTGATTTGACCGAGCAGGTGCAGGCGGCGCTGAACATCCTCTCGAAGAACGAGACCGGCTTCTTCCTGATGGTCGAATCCGGACTGATCGACAAATATGCGCACCTGCTCGACATGGAGCGGGCGGTCTACGACACGATCATGCTCGACAATGCGGTGCGCCAGACGCGCGAATGGGCACGGGCGCGCGGCGACGACACCCTCATCCTGGTCTTGGCGGACCACAATCATCCCAACAGCCTTGTCGGCACGGTGAATGACGACATGGGCACCACACCCAACGTGCCGCTGCGCGAGCGCGTCGGCGTCTACGAGCAGGCCGGATTTCCCAATTATCCGGCGCCGGATGCGGAGGGCTATCCGTCGCGCGTCGACGTGAGCCGCCGGCTCGCCATCTTCTCGGCGAGCCTGCCGGATCACTACGAGACGTTCCGGCCGAAGCTCGACAATCCCAACGAGCCGACCGTCAAGGCCGGTGACGACGGGACCTTCAAGGCCAACGACAAATACAAGGACGTCCCCGGCGCGGTACTGCGCCCGGGCAACCTGTCGGCGATGATCGGCGCCAGCGTGCATTCGGGCGAAGACGTCATCCTGACGGCGACCGGGCCGGGCAGCGAGCGCGTGCACGGCTCGATGGACAACACCGAGGTGTTTCGCGTGATGGTCGATGCGCTTGGGCTCGCCGCAGCGCAGTAGGAGCCGTCGCGTGCCGCGCGACATTATGCGGCACCATCTCGCATGAGACCGGAAGGAGGTTGAAACGACCGAATGAGTGGGGCCTCGCAGCGACGGAGCGACCAATGGCGAAGTACAGGGACAATCTGCCTCAGCGCCACGGCGGCATCTTCCTGACCGACGGCGGCATGGAGACCACCCTGATCTTTCACAAAGGTCTGGAACTTCCTCACTTCGCTGCGTTCGTGTTGCTCGACAGCGAGGCCGGCCGCTCGCATCTGAAGCAGTATTACGAGGCCTATCTTGCCATCGCGCGTCAGCATGGGCTCGGCTTCGTGCTCGACGGCCCGACGTGGCGCGCCAATCCTGATTGGGGTGCCAAGCTCGGCTACGACATGGATGCGCTCACGGCCGTCAACATGCGGGCAATTCGTTTTCTCGAGGAATTGCGCGGCCCATGGGAGACCTCCGGCCTGCCCTGTGTGATCAACGGTGCGATCGGTCCCCGAGGCGACGGCTACAAGGCCGGCAACATGGATGCGACGGAGGCGATGGACTATCATTCGTCCCAGATCGCCTCCTTCGCCGAGGCCGGTGCCGACATGGTCACCGCGTTCACGCTGAACAGCGTCAATGAAGCCATCGGCGTGGTGCGTGCTGCAAAGATGCACGCGATCCCGGTTGCCATCTCCTTCACGGTCGAAACTGACGGTTGCCTGGTCAGGGGAGAGACCCTGCGGGAGGCGATCGAAACCGTCGATCATGTAACGGAACGTGCTTGCGAATATTTCCTGATCAACTGCGCTCATCCGACCCATTTCGAGAGTGCCCTCCAAGCCGGCGAGCCATGGGTCGAACGCATTCATGGCGTCAGGGCCAATGCGTCGGCCAAGAGTCATGCCGAGCTCGATGAGTCCGAGGTGCTCGACAGCGGCGATCCCGCCGATCTCGGCCGCCGTTATGTGGCGCTCAGGCGGGCATTCCCGCGCATGCAACTGCTCGGCGGCTGCTGCGGCACTGATCACAGGCATGCCGCAGCCATCTGCGCTGCCTGCGTGCCGCCTCAGGCAGCGGGCGCCTGATCCAAACAAAAATGGCCGGGATTGCTCCCGGCCATTTTGCATGTGTGCTTCGCCTCAGCGCGGCGGCGCGGTGCCGGGCGGGGGCGGCGGCAGCGAGGCCTGGCCACCGTTGAGCAGCGGCGTGATGTTGCGGACGGTGACGCGCCGGTTGATCAGGCTAGGTCCTTGCGTCTGCTCCTTCAGATACTGCTCGCCATAGCCCTGCGAGGTCAGGTTCTCCGCGGGCACCCCGAACTGCTGGGTCAGCAATTCGGCCGCGGACTGCGCACGGCGGTCCGACAATGACAGATTGTCGACCTCGTTGCCGACCGCGTCGGTGTGTCCCTCGATCAGGAACACCGCGCGCGGGTTGCGCTGGATCGCACGGTTGAGACCGTCGGCGATCCCCTGCAGCCGGGCCGCCTGGTCCGGCGGGATGGTCCACGAGCCCGTCTCGAAGGTGATCGTGTTGACGTCGATGCTCGGCATCTGCATGCGAACATTGGGGCTGTAGCGGATCTCGTCGAGCGTGTAACGCCGATCGATCCGCTGCACCGGCGGTGCCTCCATGGTCTGGTAGATCACGTCCGGCGACGCCTCCTGAGCGTCGACGATGTAGCGATCGTAGGGCATGTTGACCACCGGCGGCGGCACGTCGACATAGAAGCCGCCGACCGACCGCGGATCGCGATAGCTGTTGTCGATGATGATGATCTCGCGCCCGCCGGGGTCCCTGCGGATTCGCCGCAGCAACGAACCGTCGGGACCGACCACGGTGATGACCTCGCTGCCATCAGGACGGATCACGACCGTGCGGGTTTCGCCGCCGATGGTGTCGGTGCGGATGTCGCGGGCGCCATAGCGGAAGCGATAGAGGTCGTTGCCGCGGACATAGGCCTGCCCGCCCGGATCGCGGATGATGATGCGATCCGGTTCGGTGTAGACGGTGCGGCCGCCTTCGATGGCCTCGCGTCGCTGGTTGTGCAGGTCGGCAATGGTGGCTCCGATCACGGCGCCGGCCACCACGCCCGCACCGATCGCGAGCGGTGTCAGGTCACGCTGCGGCGGGCGCGGCGGAGGTGGCAGCGGTGCGACGACCGTCGGCCTTGCCTGGAAGGCAGGCGTAACCGTCGGCGGTCTATATTGCGCCCTGTCGGGCGGCGGCGCTGCGGCCGCAGAGCCGGGAACGACAGTCGGTGCCGCGGCGCCGGCGGGAGCCGCTGGCCGGGGCGGGAGGCCGCCGGCCTGGGGCGGCGCAGCCGGAGTTCCGGCTGCGGGCGCGCCAGCGGGAGGTGTTCCACCCTGTTGACCAGGGGTCGGCGTCGCCGCCGGAGCTGTGCCGGGGGCGGGCGTCGGTCCTGCGCCGGGACGGCCGGGCGGCGGCGTAGCGCCACCAGGGGCCGGCGTGGCCGTTGGAGCGGGCGTGGCACCGGGAGCCGGCGAGGGGGATCCTGCAGCCGGAGGCGTGCCAGGACGTCCGCCGGGCGGCGGTGCACCCGGGCGACCGGCCGGCGGTGCGCCGGGCGTGACGCCCGGTGCCGGCGTTGCCGTCGGCGCAGGTGTTGTCGCCGGTGCAGGCGTGGCGGTCGGTGCAGCCGCGCCAGGGCGGGCCGCAGGCGCGGCCGGTGAAGGCGACGGCGTAGCCGCAGGTGCCGGCACCGGACGTGCGGGTGCTGCTGCGGGCGGCGTTGCTGCTGCCGGCGGAGTCGGAGCGGGACGCGCGGCAGGCGGAGCTGCGGCGGGAGGCGACGTCGGCGTGTGCTGCTGCGCGGCCGGGGGCGGCGGAGTTGGCGCAGGCGCATGCTGCTGAGGTGCCGCAGCCGGAGGCGGCGACGGCTGCTTGGGAGCTGCCGGCGGTGGGGGCGGCGGCGGGGGCGGAGGTGCCGGACGTGCCGCAGGCGGAGGAGGCGGTGGTGGTGTCGGGCGCGATGGCGCGGCAGCCGGCGGCGGCGGCGCGGGAGGATGCGGAGGTGCAGCCGCGGGCGGCGGCGCCGTCGGGCGCGCAGGAGCTGCGGGCGGTGCTGCGGCAGGCGGAGGTGGCGCGGCAGGACGTGCGCCGGGCGGCGGTCCCTTCGGCGCTTCCTTCGGAGGCTGCTTCGATTTGTCGGTCTCTGGTGGTTGTGTCTGCGCCTGCGCGACCACGAGCGGCGGCGCGCTCTGCGCATGCGATGCGGAGCTTGCGAATTGCATCGCGGTCAGAGCCGTCGTTGCAAGCAGCACGAAACGAAGGTTGGTCATGATAGTGAACTTCCCCGGAAGGTTCTTTGACGAAGTGTCGGGATGAACAGCTACGCGTTAGGCCGGAATGTGGCGGGCGAAGAGGTCGCGGCCCGATTTATTTCTGCACGCAAATCACCTCACTATGGTGACGTTCATTGCGCATTCAGACGCTGGTTGCAATTGCCTCACATGTGATGCTTCGCCTCATATGTGATCGCGCAGCGAACTTGCATCCGTCGCGGGATTCGGCGTGAGCGGTCCGTTCGGTCCGCGCGATGGAATCTCTTCTGGCACGTGGCCCGGCAATTCATCGGGCCGCGGTGATTCGCCGGGTTCGCGCACCGGCGGCGTGATTTCAGGCTGCGGATTGCCCGGCGGAATTCCTGGCGGCGGCTCGGTGGGGGTGCCCGGTGTTGCCGGCGGAATCTCGGGCGGGTCGATCGGCATCGGCATCATCGAGTTCGGTTGTCTAGAGAATGACAACGATGATGCCGCGCCGATGTTCCTTGTCGTGTCGTGCCTGAACGCGCGCTATTCCGGCGCGTGGCAGACGGCTTCGATGTTGTGTCCGTCAGGGTCGAGCACGAACGCGCCATAATAGTTCGCATGATAATGCGGGCGGATACCGGGCGCGCCATTGTCGCGCCCGCCGGCGGCAATCGCTGCCTTGTAGAAGGCATCGACCGTGGCGCGGTCCTTGGCGAGAAGCGCGATGTGCACCGGCTTGTTCATCGCGCCTTCGGCCCCGAACCAGAGGTCCGGCTTGCCGTTGGCGCCGAACCCTGCGGCCGGAGCGTGACCGGTCTGCTCCGCCGTGACCTCCATGATCAGGCTGTAATCGAGTGGCGCAAGCGCTTTGGTATAGAACGCTTTCGCGCGCTCATAGTCGGAAACGGAGAAACCCAAATGGTCGATCATCGCAACCTCCGTTGTTGGTCCCTGTCAGCGCGACAGGAACGTATTGCTCCGTGTCTTGCGCGCGATCGCAAAGCCGCGCGCCACCATGTCCGCGATACAATCCTGCTGCCATTCGTTTTGTGACAGATGCTCGATGACCACCGCGCGCGGCCACAGCGATTGCGGCGCGTCGCGGAAGAAGCCGATCAGCACGCGGTCCTCGAAGCCCTCGACGTCGATCTTGAGCGAATCGACTTGGCCGACGCCGGCCTCGTCCAGAATGCGTGTCAGCCGCAGCGACGGCACCTTGATGGCCTCCGCGCTGGCGGTGCCGGTGACGACGTGGGTGGCGCCGAGATTACCGCCGCCGCTCTCGATCATCAGCTCGCCGTCGCTGTCACCCGCGGCAGCCTGCACCAGGCGCACCTGCGTCGTCTTCGACGCGGCGTGGTTGAACGAGAGCCGTCCAAACGTCATCGGATGCGGTTCGATCGCGACCACCTTGCCATTGGTGCCGACCTGCTGCGCCATCACCAGGGCAAAGGTCCCGACATTGGCGCCGACATCGACGAACGTGCCGCCTGCGGGCGTGTGCCGGCGCAGGAAGTCGAGCTCGTCGAGATTGTAGTCGGGATTGAACAGCGCGCCGCGCTCGGTCGCGCTGCCCTGGTGATAGAAGCGGAACGAGGCGCCCTGATATTGCACGTCGAGCGGGCCGCCGCCGAGCAGATTGACCAGCCGTGACATCCACGGCCGGAACGCGCCACGTTTCAGCCCCGACTGTTGCGCAAGGCGGATGATCGCAGCCTGAGCCGCATTCGGCGCAAACGCGCCGAACGGCGCGGATGAAGGGGCGTTGTCGGGCGTCAAGCAGGCGGTCCTCGTTGCAGGCGGCGCATGCATAGCCGGTTTTGCAGCGAGCTACAATTTCGGTGTCGTCCCTGCGAAGGCGGGGACCCATACCCATAGCGAGGAGTGTAACGCAAGACGCCAACTCCGAGTCTTCGTCAAACTGCTTCCTGTGGGTATGGGTCCCGGGTTCGCGCTTTGCGCGCCCCGGGACGACAGATCATCACGCCGCCTTTTTCGGCGCGGCCTTGCGCTGCCTCAGGAATCGCCCGAGCAGCTTGCGCTTGCCCTTGCGCGGGATCAGGTCGATATCACTGACCAGCTTGGCGCCGCTCTTGCGGCGTTCCAGCACGATCTTGCGGCTGTGGAAGGCTTCCAGCTCGACGCGGTGCGCGACGCTGACGATGGTCGCCTTCGGCAGCTCGTCGGTGACCATCTGCATCATCTTGTCCTGGCTCTTCTCGTCGAGCGCGGATGTCGCTTCATCGAGCACGACGATGTCGGGGTTGTGCAGCAGCAGCCGCGCGAAGGCGAGGCGCTGCTTCTCGCCGCCCGACAGCGTCTGGTCCCACGGCCCCTCTTCCTCGATCTTCTCCTTGAGGTGGTCGAGGCCGACCTTGTGCAGGGCCTCGCCGATCTCCTCCACGGTCCAGTCGTCCTCGGCGCCGGGATAGGCGACCGCGCGGCGCAAGCTGCCGGACGGCACGTAAGGCCGTTGCGGCAGCATGAACAGGCGCCGGTCGGGATGGAAATTGACGCTGCCGCCGCCCCAGGGCCAGAGGCCTGCGATGGCGCGCACCAGCGTGCTCTTGCCGGTGCCGGATTCGCCGGCGACCAGCAGGCGCTCGCCCGGCTCGATCACCACCTCGGTTTCGCCGACCACGGCCGTGCCGTCGTCGAGCGTGACGGAGAGATCCTTCATCTCCAGCATGGCCTCGTTGCCGGTCTCGCCGCGCTTGATGCGGCCGAGGCCGTCGCCCTGCTCGGCGCGCTCCAGGCCGTCGAGCGACATCATCAGCGAGGCGATGCGACGCGCGCAGGCGTTCCAGTCGGCGAGCCGCGGATAATTGTCGACCAGCCAGCCGAACGCGCTCTGCACGATGGTGAAGGCGGAGGCCGCCTGCATCACCTGTCCGAGCGTCATGCTGCCGTCGAGGAATTTTGGCGCGCAGAGCAGGAGAGGGACCACGGGAGCAACAAGGCTCGAGCCTTGCGACACCAGCGTCGTGCGCATGTGCTGGCCGGCCAAACGCGCCCACTGCCGCAGCACGTTGGTGAAATTGCGGTCGATGCCGCCGCGCTCCTCCTCCTCGCCACCGAGCAGCGCGATGCTCTCGCCGTTCTCGCGCACGCGCGTCAGCGTGTAGCGGAAATCCGCCTCGGCCTGGTTCTTGTCCTCGGAGATTTGCACGAAGCGGCGGCCGATCACCAGGATCGAACCGGAGGCGATCGCGGCGTAGAGGATCGCGGCGATCACGAGGAAACCGGGAATGGTGATGGTGGAGCCGCCGAACGTGACCGTGAGCGCGCCGCCAATGGTCCAGAGCACGATGATGAACGTGACCGCCGACAACAGCGCCGACGTCACGCCGGCGAGGAAATCGACCGGAGAATCGGTCGCCACGCGCAGATCCTCGGCGATGCGGTATTCCGGGTTCTTGTGGTCGCCGCCGACCAGGTTGAGCTGATAATAGCGCCCGTTGGCCAGCCAGCGGGTCAGCACGCTTGCCGTGAGCCACGCGCGCCAGCGGCGCTGAATTCCCATTCGCGCGAACACCTGTGCGACGCCGAGCACGATGCTGCCGATCGCGAGCGGGAAGAACACCGCCGTGAGATGGAAGACGGTGCTCGCCTCGCGCTTCTCGATGGCGTCGAAGATCGCGCGATTCCAGACATTGATGCCGTATTGAAAGCCGACGGTAAGGACGATCAGCACGACGAGGCCGATCGAGTAGAACCACGCCAGCCGGTCGCCGTTGCGGCCCCAGAACCCGCGTGCGCTGATCCAGAAGCGCGTCAGCAGATAGTCCTTGCGGGCCTGTTCGGCTTCTTCGGGTGATAGCTCCGGATCAGGCTCGAGCACCTCCGGCGGCGGCGGCGCGACCTCATCGCCATTCTCGCCCTTGATCTCGACAATGGGCGGCTTCCTGCCCTGTTCGCGCTTTGCGGCCGTCTTCTGCATGCGCGGATAACGCGAACCAAATCAGTCGGTTCCCGTTGGTTCCGTGCCGGCATCACTCGGCAGCGCCGTCGCGGACCGGCCGGAGCCTCGCGGCCCGATGGAGAACGCGCGACAATTCCTCGATCGAATAGGGCTTTTGCACGAGATCGAAGCCGGCGGCGCCATCTTGTGACAAGGCCTGACTGTAGCCCGTGGTCAGCACGATCGGCACGCGGATGCCGCGGTCGCGGATCGCCTGCGCCAGATCGAGCCCCGTCATCCCGGGCATCACCACGTCGGAGAACACGACGTCGAAGCGCTCTGCGTCCATGGTGAGCTCGGCGAGCGCGTCGGTGGCGTTGTCCACCAAGGTGATGCTGTAACCGAGCTCGGTGAGGCCGTCGGCCGCGAAATTGGCGAGCTCGATATTGTCCTCGATCAACAGCACCGACATGCCGCTGCCGGCCACCGCCGGTGCGGTGTTGGGCGCCTGCCGCTGCGGCAGCAGGTCCGTGGGCACGCGCGGCAGATAGAGTGAGAAGGTGCTGCCCTGGCCGACCTCGCTCTCGACGGTCACCTCTCCGCCGGATTGCCGGGCGAAGCCGAACACCTGCGACAGGCCGAGACCGGTGCCCTGGCCGACCTGCTTGGTGGTGAAGAACGGCTCGAAGATGCGGCCCAATCGTGCGGCGGGAATGCCGATGCCGGTGTCGCTGACGGCGACACTGACGAAGCCATCGCCGCCTGCGAGATCATGGCTGCCCGAAACGTGCACCAATGTATCGGGTATGGTCGCCGCCGCCTGCACGGCGAAGGTGATCCTGCCTTTGCCCTGCATGGCGTCGCGCGCATTGGTCGCCATGTTGATCAGAGCCGTCTCGAACTGGCCGGCATCGGCCTTGACGAGGCAGGGCTCGGTCGGCAGCCGGATTCCGATCTCGATCGCCGGCCCGAGCAGCGTGGCGAGCATGTCGTGCAGCGACTGCATCCGCTCCCCGACGTCGAACACTTCCGGTTTCAGGGTCTGACGCCGCGCGAATGCCAGCAGCTGCGAGGTCAGCTTGGCGGCGCGCGCGACCGCGTCCGCAATGGCATTGATGTAGCGCTGCCGCCGCTCCTCGCTCAGCTGCGGCCGGTTCAGCAGGTCGACCGAGGCGCGGATCACGGTGAGGAGATTGTTGAAGTCGTGCGCGACACCGCCGGTGAGCTGGCCGAGCGCCTCCAGCCGCTGGCTGTGCTTGAGCGCCTCCTCGGCCTCGCGTCGTGCCGTGGCCTCGGCGTGGAGATGCTGGGTGCGCCGGAACGCGAGCGCAAGCAGCAGAAACAGCAGCGCCGTGGCGGGAATGCCGAACACCAGATGCTGGCCCATGGTGGCGAGCCAGCGCGCGCGGATCGCCGAGGTCTCGAGCCCGGCGCTGACATAGATCGGATATTCGGCGACGCGCCTGTAGCCGACGCGCCGCTCGATTCCGTCCGAGGGCCAGGCGATGGTGATGAGGCCGTGCTCGGGGTGAGCGGCGATCTGCTGCCCGACCGGTCCGGTCGGATCGAGCCGGAAGTCGCGGTCGAGCCGTGGAAAATGGGTGAGCACCACGCCGTCCGTGCGTCCCATGGCGAAGAAGCTGCCGGGATCGGAGCCGATCCTGGCATAAAAGCTCTCGAAATATTCCGGCAGGACGGAGGCCTGGATGACGCCGATGAAGCTGCCATCGTCGGCTTCGCGACGCCGGCTCATGCCGAAGAAGCGGGCCCCCTGATAGGGCGGACGCGGCGTCAGGGCTGCGCCGACGAACGTGCCAATGTTCTGGTCGACATGGGCGTAGAAGTAATCGCGGTCCGCAAAACTCAGATCCTGCGGTGGCGAGGCGAGGCTGTTGACCAGCGATTTCCCGTTCGCGTCGAAGATCCAGGCCGATTTGAGCTGCGGCAGCGCATCGGTCAGCCGTTTCAGGCGGCGGTGCAGCGCCGGTTCGCGCGAGCGGATGATCTCGTCGGGTAGGCCGCGCACGACCTCGTTGAGCTCGGCAAGGCTGCGGTCGATGGTCTCGAACACCTTGAGCGCGTGCTCATGGGCGACATCGAGCGTGCGCTCGATCTCGCGGTCGGCGATGTCCTTTGTTGATGTGTAGGAGATCGTGGAGGTGAAGACGAACAGTGCAATCGGCAGCGCCAGGGATGCCGCCATCATCCACTGCAACAGTCTCAGCGAGTTGCGTTGCGCACCCTGCACAGTCGCTCCGGTCCCTGACCGGAGAGCTTACTTGAAATTCCCGCTGGGAAGGAAGCGGCTTGTCGATGGAACCGGAGGTTGCAATTCGGACGTTCGCGCGTGACGCGGGCCGGGAGAACAATCTCGCTGAATTCGTGGCGGAAGTAGAATGCCCCGGCCGTTCCGGCCGGGGAATCAAGGCGACAAAGGCTGGCTAGATCTGGCGCTCGACCATCTTCAGCTTGAGCTCGGCGATGGCTTCGGCCGGGTTGAGACCCTTCGGGCAGGCCTTGGCGCAGTTCATGATGGTATGGCAGCGGTAGAGGCGGAACGGATCCTCGAGATTGTCGAGCCGTTCGCCGGTCGCCTCGTCGCGGGAGTCGGAGACCCAGCGGTTGGCCTGGAGCAGGGCGGCCGGGCCGAGATAGCGATCGCTGTTCCACCAATAGCTCGGGCACGAGGTCGAGCAGCAGGCGCAGAGGATGCACTCGTAAAGGCCGTCGAGCTTTTCGCGGTCCTCGTGGCTCTGGCGCCATTCCTTCTGCGGCATCGGCGAGGTCGTCTTCAGCCACGGCTCGATGGACGCGTACTGCGCGTAGAAATTGGTCAGATCAGGAACGAGGTCCTTCACGACAGGCTGGTGCGGCAGCGGGTTGATCTTGACCGCGCCGTCCTTGACGTCGTGCATCGAGCGCGTGCAGGCGAGCGTGTTCTGGCCGTCGATGTTCATCGCGCAGGAGCCGCAGACGCCTTCACGGCAAGAGCGGCGGAAGGTCAGCGACGGGTCGATGTTGTTCTTGATCCAGATCAGGCCGTCCAACACCATCGGGCCGCAATCATGGGTGTCGACGTAATAGGTGTCGACGCTCGGATTCTTGCCGTCGTCCGGATTCCAGCGATAGACGCGGAATTCGCGAACGTCTGTCGCGCCCGCCGGCTTCGGCCAGGTCTTGCCGCCGGTGATCTTGGAGTTCTTCGGAAGTGCGAATTCAACCATTTCGATTAAGGCCTTCGCTGTTCGCTCAGTACACGCGCGTAGCTCAGTAAACGCGAGCTTTGGGCGGGATATACTGCACGTCGTTGGTCATGGTGTAGTCGTGAACGGGGCGGTACTCGATCTTGACCTTGCCCTTGTCGTCGAGCCAGGCCAGCGTGTGCTTCATCCAGTTCTTGTCGTCGCGCGCGGAGAAGTCCTCGCGGGCATGCGCGCCGCGGCTCTCGGTGCGGTTGGCGGCGGAGTCCATCGTCACCACCGCCTGCGAGATCAGATTGTCGAACTCCAGCGTCTCGATCAGGTCGGAATTCCACACCAGCGAGCGGTCGGACACCGCGATGTCGGTGATGCCGCTGTGGACCTTCTCGATGAGGTTCTGGCCTTCGCTGAGCACCTCGCCGGTGCGGAACACCGCGCAATTGTTCTGCATCACGTGCTGCATGCCTTCGCGCAGCTTCGCGGTCGGCGTGCCGCCGGAGGCGTAGCGGTAATGGTCGAGGCGGCCGAGCGCGAGCTCGGACGAGTTCGCCGGCAGCTCGGGCTGCTTGGCGTTGGGCGTGAGCTTCTCCGCGAGACGGAGCGCTGCGGCGCGGCCGAACACCACGAGGTCGATCAGCGAGTTGGAGCCGAGGCGGTTGGCGCCGTGCACGGAGACGCAAGCCGCTTCGCCGATCGCCATCAGGCCGGGGATGATGGCGTTGTCGTCGCCATCCCGCTTGGTCAGCACTTCGCCATGATAGTTCGTGGGGATGCCGCCCATGTTGTAGTGCACGGTCGGCACGATCGGGATCGGCTCGCGCGTCACGTCGACATTGGCGAAGATTTTTGCGGATTCGGAGATGCCCGGCAGGCGCTCGGCGAGCACCGCGGGATCGAGATGGTCAAGATGCAGGAAGATGTGGTCCTTCTTCTTGCCGACGCCGCGGCCTTCGCGGATCTCGATGGTCATCGCGCGCGAGACGACGTCGCGCGAGGCGAGGTCCTTCGCGGACGGCGCATAGCGCTCCATGAAGCGCTCGCCCTCGGAATTGACGAGATAGCCGCCTTCGCCGCGCGCGCCTTCGGTGACGAGACAGCCCGAACCGTAAATGCCGGTCGGGTGGAACTGCACGAACTCCATGTCCTGCATCGGCAGGCCGGCGCGCAGCACCATGCCGCCGCCGTCGCCGGTGCAGGTGTGCGCCGAGGTGCAGGAGGCGTAGGCACGGCCGTAGCCGCCGGTGGCGAGAATCACGGTCTGGGCGCGGAAGCGGTGCAGCGTGCCGTCGTCCAATCTGAGCGCGATGACGCCGCGACAGGTGCCCTGGTCGTCCATGATCAGGTCGATGGCGAAGAACTCGATGAAGAACTCGGCCGCGTGACGCAGCGACTGGCCATACATCGTGTGCAGCATGGCGTGGCCGGTGCGGTCGGCGGCGGCGCAGGTGCGCTGCGCCTGGCTCTTGCCGAACTCGGTCGTCATGCCGCCGAACGGACGCTGGTAGATCTTGCCGTCCTCGGTGCGCGAGAACGGCACGCCCCAATGTTCGAGCTCGTAGACGGCCTCGGGCGCGTTGCGCACCATGTATTCGATCGCATCCTGGTCACCCAGCCAGTCCGACCCCTTCACGGTGTCGTACATGTGCCAGCGCCAGTCGTCCTTGTGCATGTTGCCGAGCGAGGCCGAGATGCCGCCCTGCGCCGCGACCGTATGCGAGCGGGTCGGAAACACCTTGGTGATGCAGGCGGTGCGAAGACCGGCTTCGCTGCAGCCGACCACGGCGCGCAGGCCCGCGCCGCCGGCGCCGACCACGACGACGTCATAGGTGTGGTCTTCGATCGGATAGGCTTTGCCGTTGGTGGCGGGAGCGCCGTTGCCCTTGCCATTCGTCGCATTGGCCATGGGTTACACTCCGGATGACAGTTGGAGAATCGCGTAGATCGAGGCGAGCGCGACCGCGATCGAGAAGAAATTGTTGAGCATGATCGTCGCGAGCTTCAGCTTCTCGTTGTGGATATAGTCCTCGATCACGACTTGCATGCCGATCTTCATGTGCCAGGCGCTGGCGACGATGAAGAGCACCATGATGATGGCGATCGGCAGCGAGCCGAGGATCTGCTTGGCATAGGCCTGGTTGCGGCCGAGCAGCATCATGATGACGACGATCACGGGGATCATCAGCAGGACCATCGCCACTGCAGTCAAGCGCTGGCGCCAGAAATCGGACGTGCCGGAATGCGCCGCGCCAAGGTTGCGGACGCGGCCGAGCGGGGTGCGCATGCTGCGCTTCGGCGTATCGGCCGTGCTCATCGTCCACCTCCGATCGCGTAGGCAATGATCCAGATCAGCACCGTCAGCGCGATGCCGCCGATCAGTGCGCCCCAGGTCAGCGCTTCGCGCTCATTGGCCTTGAAGCCGTAGCCGAGGTCCCACACGAAGTGCCGGATACCGCTCAGCATATGGTGCATCAGCGCCCACGTGTAGCCGAACATGATCAGCCGGCCGATGATGCTGCCGGTGAAGGCCTGGACGTGGGAATAGGCGGCGGGGCCGGAAGCCGCCGCGATCAGCCACCAGGCCAACAGCAGGGTTCCGACGTAGAGCGCGATACCGGTGGCGCGATGGACGATGGACAGCGCCATCGTCAGCGTCCAGCGGTAGACTTGCATGTGGGGGGAAAGCGGTCGTTCGATCCGTGCGGTCATGGGCTTTTGATGTTTATTGCGGCCCAGCAGGGGGCACGCGGGGATCGCGAAAGGTCGGCTCTATTTACGGAGTCGATTTCGCCTGCGCAATCACCAAATCGCCATAAATCGAACCGCGGTTCAGCTCTAGAGCGTTGATGATGCAAGGCCAATCAGTGGCTTGGTATACCAGCACTTCGGTCCGCCAACGAAAAACAGAATATATATTCATTTGTTCTGGAGGGACCGATGCGCGTTGAAATTGCTATTGGAACGCCTCTAAACGGACCATGCCGTCCAAACCTGCCCGGGGCTGGTCTTTTGGGCCGCTAACGCCATTCGGACGGTACCAACCCGCTCCCGCCCCGGCCCGGTTTGACCCCTGTCCGGATATGCACACCTTGCATTCCACCCCAGCCGCAAGACGTGGGTGTCGACCGCGAGAATCAGATCGCCTAAAGCTCCGCGCGCAGCTTTCCGACCGCATGCTTCGGAGAAGTTGCGACCAGTCGCCGGGGCAGGTCAGGGGTGATTGCAGGTCTTGATATCAAGGAGATCGTCGAGCTCGCGCTGTTGCTGATCGCAACCGGCGCGCTCTCGGGATTCCTGGCCGGCGTGTTCGGCATCGGCGGCGGCGCGATTCTCGTGCCGGTGTTCTACGAATGCTTCCGCATCGCCGGCGTGCCGCTCGAAGTGCGCATGCCGCTCTGCATCGGCACCTCGCTCGCGGTGATCATTCCAACCTCGATCCGTTCGTTCCAGGCGCACTACAAGCGCGGCGCCGTCGACATGTCGATCCTGCGCGTGTGGTGGCTGCCGATCGTGATCGGCGTCGTCGCCGGCAGCGTCATCGCGCGTTACGCGCCGGAGAAGCTGTTCAAGATCGTGTTTGTCTGCGTCGCCTATTCCGCGTCGGCGCGTCTCATCTTCGCGCGCGAGGGCTGGAAGTTCGGCGACGATCTGCCTAAAGGGCCGCTGATGCGCGTCTACGGCTTCTGCGTCGGTATCCTCTCGACGCTGATGGGTATCGGCGGCGGCCTGTTCTCGAACCTGCTGATGACGTTCTACGGCCGGCCCATCCACCAGGCAGTGGCGACCTCGTCGGCGCTCGCGGTCCTGATCTCGATCCCCGGCGCGCTCGGCTACATCTATGCCGGCTGGCCGGCAGCTGCGACCTATCCGGCCGTCGCAGCGCTGCAAATCCCGTTCGCGCTCGGTTACGTCTCGCTGATCGGCGCCGTGCTGGTGATGCCGATGAGCCTCGTCACCGCGCCGCTCGGCGTGAGAGCCGCGCATGCGATGTCGAAGCGGACGCTGGAAGTGGCGTTCGGCTGCTATCTGTTTATCGTCGGCAGCCGGTTTGTGATGAGCTTGGTGGGCGGCCAGTGAGCGCCTGAGCCTGCGCCACATACTCCGCTGTCATCGCCCGCCTTGTGCGCACTTGCGCACTGGGGCGGGCGATCCAGTATTCCAGAGACAGCAGTGATTGAACCGAGAGGCTGCGGCGTACTGGATGCCCCGGTCAAGCCGGGGCATGACGGCGCGTTGCGTGGCGGCGCCTCGTCGCAACAAAGCTGCGACGAGGCAGCCCCCTACTTCTTCGCGTAAATATCCTTGTAGGTATCGCGCAGCACGTTCTTCTGTACCTTGCCCATGGTGTTCCGCGGCAGCTCGTCGACGACGAAGACGCGCTTGGGCATCTTGAACTTTGCCAGCCTTCCGTCGAGCGCCTTCAGCACGCCGGCCTCGGTGACGTCGGCGCCCTTGTTGCAGACCAGAACCGCCGTGACGCCCTCGCCGAAATCGGCATGCGGCACGCCGATCACGGCGGATTCGACCACGCCCGGCATGGCGTCGATCTCGCTCTCGATTTCCTTGGGGTAGACGTTGAAGCCGCCGGAGATCACGAGATCCTTGCCGCGGCCGAGAATGTGGACGTAGCCCTTGTCGTCGATCTTGCCGAGGTCGCCGGTGATGAAGAAGCCGTCGGACCGGAATTCCGACTTGGTCTTCTCCGGCATGCGCCAATAGCCCTTGAAGACGTTCGGGCCCTTCACCTCGATCATGCCGATCTCGTCGTGCGGCAGCTCCTTGCCGGTCTCGGGCTCGGTCACGCGCACGGAGACGCCGGGGAGAGGAAAGCCGACCGCGCCGGGCACGCGCTCGCCGTCATACGGGTTCGACGTGTTCATGTTGGTCTCGGTCATGCCGTAGCGCTCGAGCACCGCGTGTCCCGTGCGCGCCGACCATTCGCGATGGGTTTCGGCGAGCAGCGGCGCGGAGCCCGAGATGAACAGCCGCATGTGCTTTGTGGTCTCGCGCGACAGCGCGGAGTTCTGGAGCAGCCGCGTGTAGAAGGTCGGCACGCCCATCAGCACCGTGGCGCGCGCCATCAGCTTGATGATCAGATCCGGGTCGAGCTTGGGCAGGAAGATCATCGACGCCCGCGAAAACAGCGTCACGTTGGTCGCCACGAACAGGCCGTGCGTGTGGTAGATCGGCAGCGCGTGGATCAGCACGTCCTTGTCGGTGAAGCGCCAATAGCCGACGAGCGAGAGCGAGTTCGACGCGAGATTGTCGTGCGTCAGCATCGCGCCCTTGGAGCGGCCGGTGGTGCCCGACGTGTAGAGGATCGCGGCGAGATCGTCGTTTGCCCGCGAGACGGTTACGAATTCGCTGCTGGCCTTGTCGGCGGCTTCCGTCAGCGAGCCCTTGCCGTCGGGCCCGAGCGTCTCGACCTTGGCCTTCACCTTGGCGGCGATCGGGGCGAGGCCTTCCGCCTTGGAGGGATCGCAGATCACCAGCGATGGCTCGGCATCGCCGATGAAGTAGTCAAGCTCGTTCAGCGTATAGGCCGTGTTCAGCGGCAAATAGACCGCGCCGGCCCGCACCGTGGCGAGATACAGCACGATATTGGCGACCGATTTCTCCACCTGCACCGCGACGCGGTCGCCGGGCTTCACGCCGCGCGCGACCAGCACATTCGCCATCTGCCCGGCCCGCGCGATCAGATCGCCATAGCTGATATGGGCGCCGTCCTGCGTCTCGACCGCGAGGCGTTTGGGATCGTCCAGATCGTCGAACAGGCGGGAAAACAGGTTGGCGTTGGCAGCTTGGTTCATGCAAGATTTCCTCGACCGCAAGGCAACAAGGCCGGTCAAAACCGAGGGCTGGATTAGCAAAAACCGCCCCAATGAAGCAACGGAGACAGTTTGCATGACCAAAAACGGGAAACGCGTGGCCTGGGTGACGGGCGGTGGCAGCGGCATCGGGGAGGCCGGCGCCGAGGCGCTCGCGGCCGACGGCTGGATAGTCGTGGTCTCGGGCCGCCGCAAGGATGCCCTGGATACCGTGGTTGCCAGGATTGCTGGGGCAGGCGGGGCGGCTGAGGCCATTGCGCTCGACGTGTCCAACGCCGCCGAAGCCCAGAAGGCGGCCGACCAAATCGTCGCGAAGCAAGGCCGCATCGACCTGCTCGTAAACAATGCCGGTATCAATGTCCCCAGGCGGAGCTGGAAGGATATGGAACTGGAGGGCTGGGACAAGCTCGTCCAGGTCAATCTCAATGGCGTGCTGTATTGCATGCGCGCGGTGTTGCCCACGATGCGCAAGCAGCAGGATGGCTCGATCATCAACGTCTCATCCTGGGCCGGCCGCCACGTCTCGAAGATGCCGGGCCCGGCCTACACCACCACCAAGCATGCGGTGCTCGCGCTGACCCATTCCTTCAACATGGACGAATGCGTCAACGGCCTGCGCGCCTGCTGCCTGATGCCGGGCGAGGTGGCTACTCCCATTCTGAAGCTGCGCCCGCTGGTGCCGAGCGAGGCGGAGCAGGCGAAGATGCTGCAATCCGAAGATCTCGGCCGCACCATCGCGTTCATCGCCAGCATGCCGCCGCGCGTCTGCATCAACGAGCTCCTGATCAGCCCGACGCATAATCGCGGATTCATTCAGACGCCGAACAACAGGGATTGAAGCGGGCACACTGCCGTAGGGTGGGCAAAGCGGAGCGTGCCCACCACCCGTCCTCAATCGCGGAGAGATGGTGGGCACGGCGCTACGCGCCTTTGCCCACCCTACGACACCTACTGCGCCGCAGTTTTTGCGCGATGGCCGCGCATCACACGAACGTCCCCCCGCTTAGTTTCACGCATCACGATAAATTATTTCCCGAAACCCCATCCCGAACCCTCCCGTAGTTCGGTCCAACGACGGCACTGCTGCTTCACGCCAAAAGGTCGCAGGCGCCGTTGTTGCCCCAACGCAAACGCCGGCCATTGCCGGTCACAATTCAATCGGGAGACTCTCCATGTCGAAGCGTATTGCCTATCTCGCTGCCGCCGCCTTCAGCGCCCTGGCCATCACCGCGACCGTCGTCGCGCCTGTCCGCGCCGAGGAGAAGACCGTCATGGTCGGCGGCGCCGCGATGTTCCCGTCCAAGAACATCGTCCAGAACGCCGTCAACTCGAAGGATCACACCACGCTGGTCGCGGCGGTGAAGGCGGCCGGCCTGGTGCCGACGCTGGAAAGCAAGGGCCCGTTCACGGTGTTCGCGCCCACCAACGCCGCCTTCGGCAAGCTGCCGGCCGGCACCGTCGACAACCTGGTCAAGCCCGAGAATAAGGCGACCTTGACCAAGATCCTCACCTACCATGTCGTGCCCGGGAAGCTCGAGGCCTCCGACCTCACCGACGGCAAGAAGATGAAGACCGCCGAAGGCGAGGAACTGACCGTGAAGAAGCAGGACGGCAAGGTCTGGATCGTCGATGCCAAGGGCGGCACCTCGATGGTGACGATCTCCAACGTCAACCAGTCGAACGGCGTCATCCATGTGGTCGACACCGTGCTGATGCCGGCGACGTAACACCGCGCGTCCCTGTTTCATCCCGCAAGCAGGATGCGACGAAACGGCGAGCCGGGGGCACCCGGCTCGCTTTATTGTGACCACGATAGCCCATAGGCATCGATTCGATGGCCGGCGGGGCGTAACGAAAGCGGCCGTATCAGCGTATATTCGGTGTCAGACGACCTTCAGGACGGAACCATCATGTCGAGCCTCACAGTCAGCGACGAGCAGGTCAGCGCCACCCCCGCCAAAGTGATCCAGCCGGCCTGGGTTCGCGTCATGCACTGGACCAACGCGGTCGCCATGATCCTGATGATCCTGTCGGGCTGGCAGATCTACAACGCCTCGCCGCTGTTCGGTTTCAGCTTTCCGCGCGAATATACGCTTGGCGGCTGGCTCGGCGGCGGCCTGCTCTGGCACTTTGCGGCGATGTGGCTGCTGATGGTCAACGGCCTCGCCTATCTCGTCACCGGCTTCGCCACCGGCCGCTTCCGCAAGAAGCTGCTGCCGATCACGCCATCCGGCGTGCTCCACGATGTCAGGGCTGCCCTGACCTTCAAGCTCGGCCATGACGATCTCACCGTCTACAATTACGTGCAGCGCCTGCTCTATGCCGGCATCATCGTGGTCGGCGTGCTGATCGTGCTGTCGGGCCTGTCGATGTGGAAGCCGGTGCAGCTCTATTATCTCGTGATGCTGTTCGGCGATTATCCGACCGCGCGCTACGTCCATTTCTTCTGCATGGCCGCGATCTGCGCCTTCCTCGTCATTCACGTCTTGCTTGCGCTGCTGGTGCCGAAGAGCCTGCGCGCGATGATCATTGGCCGCTGATTAGGAGACCCGTTATGGCCAAGCGCTCATTCCTCATCCCCGGCGTCGACAAGCGGCTGCTGATCAAGGACTCCATCAAGTCCATGCCGGACTTCACCCGCCGCCGCTTCATCGCGGGCGGCGCCAGCCTCGGCGCGCTGACGCTGCTCACCGGCTGCGACGTCGTCGATTCCTCGTCGGCCGATACCCTGCTCGCGAAGGTCTCGAAGTTCAACGACGCCGTGCAGGCGTGGATGTTCAATCCCGACGCACTGGCGCCGACCTTCCCCGAGAGCGCGATTACGAAACCGTTCCCGTTCAACGCCTATTACGATCTCGACGACGCGCCCGATGTCTCGGCCGCGGACTGGAAGCTCGAGGTGCGCGGCCTCGTCGACAACAAGAAGTCCTGGACCCTGGACGAGCTCTACAAGCTGCCGCAGGTCACGCAGATCACCCGCCACATCTGCGTCGAGGGCTGGAGCGCGATCGGAAGCTGGACCGGCACGCCGCTCCGCGATTTCCTCAAGCTGATCGGCGCCGATACGCGTGCGAAATACGTGTGGTTCCAGTGCGCCGACAAGGACGGTTACAACTCGCCGCTGGACATGCGTAGCGCGCTGCATCCGCAGACCCAGATGACGTTCAAATATGCGAACGAGATCCTGCCGCGCGCCTATGGCTTCCCGATGAAGATCCGCGTGCCGACAAAACTCGGATTCAAGAACCCGAAATACGTGGTCTCGATGGAAGTCACCAACGACTACAAGGGCGGCTACTGGGAAGACCAGGGGTACAATTCGTTCAGCGGCAGCTGACGCCAGCCCCGATGCCGTAGGGTGGGCAAAGCGCAAGCGTGCCCACCAGCTCTGCATATGTGTCGACCATTTTGGTGGGCACGGCGCTGCGCGCCTTTGCCCACCCTACGGCACCGATCGTTTGGCTGGCCCCACCTTGCGCTGGCACAATGCCGCAACCGCCCCCAGCGCCAGCAGCGCCGCCGACACATTCAGCGCGTAACTCAGACTCCCCAGCGCATCCGTGATCGCGCCGACCACGATCGGGCCGAGCGTCTGCCCGACGCCGAACGAGATCGTCATCGCCGCGATCGCGGTGGGCCACGCCTCCGGCGGGTAGTTGAAGCGTACGAAGGCCGTGGTCGAGCCGACCACGGCGAAGAAGGCGACGCCGAACACCACAGCCGAGACCGCAAGCCACGCCGGCGAATGCCCCAGCATCGGCAGGGCTGCGCCGAGCGCGTTGGTGCCGAGGATGATCGCGGTGGCAAGTCCGCCGCGGTCGAGCGCCAGCACGCCGCGCCAGACCCAGGGCGTGACGAAGGCGCTGAGGCCGATCAGGCTCCAGAACGCGGCTTGCGCCGCGGCGCCACCGCCGCCGTCGCGCACATAGGCGATCATGAAGGTCATGTAGGCGATGTAGCCGGCGCCAAACAGGAAGTAGCCGGCGAGATAGATCTGCACGGGTAGAATCGCGAAGGTGGCGTGGCTGCCTTCCGAGAAGCGCACCCCGCTCTCGATGCGGATCAGGAACAGCGGCACGGTCATCACGACGGACAGCAGCGTCAGCGCCCACCACACCAGCCACCACGAGCCCGGCCCGAAATATTGCAGCGTGAACGGGGCGATCAGCCCCGAGGCGAGAATGCCGATGCCGGGCCCGGCATAGAACAGGCTGAGCAGGAAATTGGCCCGTTCCGGGCGCGACTGCGCGATAGCCGCGGCCAGCGCGCCGCCGGCGACGAAGCCGGCCGCGGCTCCTAAGCCCAGCACGAGGCGTGCGAGGCTCAGCGCAACGAAATTTCCGGTCAGCGCGCAGGTGGCAAGCGCGGCGACGCAGGCGAGGGTTCCGCCGCGGATCGACGCCGACCAGCCGACGCGCTGGATCAGCCGGGACGCGACAAGCGCGCCCACGAGGTAGCCGACCGCGTTGATGGTGTTCATGAAACCGGCGGCCGAGTAGGACCAGCCGAGGTCCTCCCGCATATCGGGCAACACCAGCGCATAGGCAAAGCGGCCGATGCCGAGCCCGACCGTCGCCGCCAGCGACAGCGTCAGGATCAGCCGCGCGGGATGTGCGTCGGGCGGGGGACGACGGTCTTGAGCAAAGCAGTCTTGGGCGCGCAAGGGATACTCCGGCGTCCCGCACTGTGGCAGGCCCTGCGGGCCTTGCACAGCCGCGAGGCGGCAATGGTGTCTTGCCAAGCGCGCAACGCCGCTCTAGCACTCCGGCCGAATTCGATCTCAGAGGAAACGACCATGGCGACCCACAAATTGCTGCTGCTCCCCGGCGACGGTATCGGCCCCGAGGTGATGGGTGAGGTGAAGCGGCTGATCGACTGGCTCAATTCGGCAGGGATCGCCAAATTCGAGACCGATACCGGCCTGGTCGGCGGCTCCGCCTATGACGCCCACAAGGTGTCGATCTCCGAGGGCGACATGGCCAAGGCGCTGGCCGCCGACGCCATCATCTTCGGCGCGGTCGGCGGCCCGAAGTGGGATGCCGTTCCTTACGAGGTGCGCCCCGAAGCCGGCCTGCTCCGCCTGCGCAAGGATCTCGCTTTGTTCGCCAACCTCCGTCCCGCCGTCTGCTATCCGGCGCTGGCCGATGCCTCGAGCCTGAAGCGCGAGGCGGTCGAGGGCCTCGACATCGTCATCGTGCGCGAACTCACCGGCGGCGTCTATTTCGGCGAGCCCAAGACCATCACCGATCTCGGCAACGGCCAGAAGCGGGCCGTCGATACCCAGGTCTACGACACCTATGAAATCGAGCGCATCGGCCGCGTCGCCTTCGAGCTTGCCAGGAAGCGCAAGAACAAGGTGACGTCGATGGAGAAGCGCAACGTCATGAAGTCGGGCGTGCTCTGGAACGAGGTCATGACGGCGGTCCACAAGCGCGAATATCCTGACGTGACGCTCGAGCATCAGCTCGCCGATTCCGGCGGCATGATGCTGGTGAAGGCGCCGAAGCAGTTCGACGTCATCGTCACCGACAATCTGTTCGGCGACATGCTGTCCGACATCGCGGCAATGCTGACGGGGTCGCTCGGCATGCTGCCCTCGGCCTCGCTCGGCGAGGTCGACGTGAAGAGCAAGAAGCGCAAGGCGCTGTACGAGCCCGTGCACGGTTCGGCGCCTGACATCGCCGGCAAGGGCCTCGCCAATCCCATCGCGATGATCTCGTCCTTCGGCATGGCGCTGCGCTACTCCTTCGACATGGGCGCGCTCGCCGACAAGGTCGATGCCGCGATCGCCGCCGTGCTGGCGAGCGGCCTGCGCACCGCCGACATCAAGTCGGAAGGCACCACGGCCGCCTCGACCACGCAGATGGGCGAAGCGATCCTGAAGGAATTGCAGAAGCTGCACGCGTAAGCGGCAAGCACCGCAATCGTAGGGTGGGCAAAGCGATAGCGTGCCCACCTCTTCTATCGCGATTGCCGAAAGAGGGTGGGCACGGCGCTTCGCGCCTTTGCCCACCCTACGGCGCTGACGTCTTCATCGGAGCCACCTCATGGATGCCTCGCCCCGCCCCAAGATCGCGGAAACCATCATCCATGAAACGGTGCGCCAGCGCGAAGCACGGATCGGGCGCCGCTGCGAAATCCTCGCCAACACCCGCATCGAATATGCCGAGCTCGGCGACTACTCCTATCTCGGCGAGAATTGCGAGGTCGCCGACGCGGTGATCGGAAAATTCACCGCAATCGCCAATTCGGTGCGGATCGGCGCGCCCAATCATCCGATGGGCCGTCCGTCCCAGCATCGCTTCACCTATGTCCCGGAATATTACGAGGCAAGTGCGACGCGTGACCGCGACTTCTTTGCGGATCGTCGCGGAGATCGCGTCATCGTCGGCAATGACGTCTGGATCGGGCACGCCGCGATCCTGCTGCCGGGCGTCACGGTCGGCGACGGCGCGGTGATTGCAGCGGGCGCGGTCGTCAGCCGCGATGTCGCGCCCTACACAATCGTCGGCGGCGTTCCCGCGCGAGCCATCCGCAGGCGCTTTGACGATTCGGTGGCCGAAAGCCTGCGCCGCATTGCCTGGTGGGATTGGCCGGACGAGCTGATCTTCGAGCGCCTGGGCGATTTCCGCTCCGAGGCGATCGAAGAATTTTGCAGGCGCTACGATCCGGCAGCCAACGCCTGAAGCGGACGTATCTCTCGCAAACAAAAATGGCCGGGCGCGAGCCCGGCCATTTTGATTCGGTCGATCATTCCGCTCAGTACAGCGGGAAATTCCTTGGGTAGCCGCCGACGTCGGCCGGCGTGCTCAGCGGCTGGCGATCGATCGGGCGGTTGTTGTTCTCGCGGGCGAAGGTCGGATAGCCGATCGCCGGCGGAAAAGCGTAATCGGAGAACTTGCGGTCGCCCGGATTGACCTCGGTGCCGCCGTCGAGCCAGGAGCGCTTGCTCACATAAAGGCGGGTGCGGCCCTGCTGATAGACCGCGTTCGGGCCGCTCGGGCCGTAATAGGGACGGCTGTTGTCGTAACGCTGCTTCTTGGTGTCGGCCGAGGCGGGTGTCGCGAGGGCTGAGGACATGGCAACGACGGCGCCGGCCGCAAGCCACATCGCCAGTTTGTTCGCGGCGGAGAAATTCGAGCTCATCACGTCCCCTTCAGGCGGCAAGCCGCCAATCGATTTCATCTCCATACTAACCCGGCTGGGGCGGCCGCAACTAGGTCTATTGGGTCACACCAGCCCGGAATAATCGTGCGCGCTGGCAAAAGTTGCATCAATACCAGCCACTTGAGCTTGATGCCGGTCAAAGCGCCCCGCGCAATTGCGCGTTCGCCGCGCCCAGCAGCCAGTCCGACGAACCCTGGGGAGCGCAGGAGCGGCGCTTCAGCTCCGCATGGGCGAACAATTCCGCCAGCTTCGGCTCGTTGCCCGAGGTCAGGAGCGTCAGCCGGTTCAGCGTGCAGGCGATCGCCGCGCGTCGGGCGGGCAGGGTGTCGCCCTGGCAGGAGAAGCCGGAGATCTGGAGCGCCGGCTCCTCGCTGCGCTTGAGGTAGCCTAGGCACGCCCGCGTGCCCTCCGCCGTGCCGGTGGGCCGGAACAGGGCGACGGGACCGAATTTCGTGTCGATCAGGCCGGCCTGCTCGAGCAGCGTTGCGTCACCCAGGCCCATGTGGACCGCCAGGTCCGCTGTCGCCGGGAGGGCCACGTCGAATTCACCGCCTTCCCGGTAGATCTCGAGCTCCGCCACGGGCTTGTCCGCCTCGCCGGTCCAGCGCATCACGTCCCGGCGGCCGCCTTCGGGATGCCTGAGAATGACGTAAGAGGCTGTTTTTTCTGACGAATCGAGTCGGCTGAGGGCGAAGGCCGGTTGCGAGCGGTCGGCCACGCTCCACCCCGGCTTCTCCACGGGCTCATCGTCGCGCAGGCTGGGCAGCTGGTCGAGCGCGGCGAGGGCGAGGATGGCAAACAGGACCAGCGCCCCCACATAGGCGAACAGGCGCGCCAGCGTGCCGACGACTTCGTCGGCGAGGGCTGCGAGCGCCAGATGGATCTGGGTAGGGGTGGCGGCCGTGCTGGCCTCTGGCGACTGCATCCACGGCCTTCAGGCATGGTCCAACGTTGTCTTGAGGCCGGTTCTCGCATAGAAGCGCTGCTCTTCCTGTTTAAGCGTCAGCTTCAGGAACGGGCTTTTTCATCGGAGAGTGAACGATGGGTTACAAAGTCGCAGTCGTCGGCGCGACCGGCAATGTCGGACGGGAAATGCTCAACATCCTCGATGAGCGCAAATTCCCCGCGGACGAAGTGGTGGCATTGGCGTCACGCCGCAGCGTCGGCGTCGAGGTCTCCTATGGCGACCACACCCTGAAGGTCAAAGCGCTCGAGCACTACGACTTCTCCGACGTCGACATCTGCCTGATGTCGGCGGGAGGCTCGGTGTCGAAGGAATGGTCGCCGAAGATCGGCGCCGCCGGCGCGGTCGTGATCGACAACTCCTCGGCCTGGCGCATGGACCCGGACGTGCCGCTGATCGTGCCCGAAGTGAACGCGGCCGCGACCGAAGGCTTCAAGAAGAAGAACATCATCGCCAACCCGAACTGCTCGACCGCGCAGCTCGTGGTCGCGCTGAAGCCGCTGCACGACAAGGCGTCGATCAAGCGCGTCGTGGTCTCGACCTATCAATCGGTATCGGGCGCCGGCAAGGATGCGATGGACGAATTGTTCTCGCAGACCAAGGCCGTCTACACCAATGACGAGCTGATCGCGAAGAAATTCCCCAAGCGCATCGCCTTCAATGTCATCCCCCACATCGACGTCTTCATGGAGGACGGCTACACCAAGGAAGAGTGGAAGATGATGGCGGAGACCAAGAAGATCCTTGATCCCAAGATCAAGCTCTCCGCGACCTGCGTGCGCGTGCCGGTGTTCGTCGGCCACTCCGAGGCCGTCAACATCGAGTTCGAGAATCCGATCACGGCGGACGAGGCACGCGACATCCTGCGCAAGGCGCCGGGCTGCCTCGTCATCGACAAGCAGGAGCCCGGTGGCTACGCCACGCCGTATGAAGCCGCCGGCGAGGACGCCACCTATATCAGCCGCATCCGCGAGGACGCGACGGTGGAGAACGGCCTCGTGCTGTGGTGCGTGTCCGACAATCTGCGCAAGGGTGCCGCGCTCAACGCCATCCAGATCGCGGAAGTGCTGATCAACCGCAAGCTGATCAGCGCGAAGAAGAAGGCGGCGTAACGGCGGGGATCTCGTAGGGTGGGCAAAGCGAAGCGTGCCCACCAAGGTCTCGATCGGGAAAGATGGTGGGCACGGCGCGTTGCGCCTTTGCCCACCCTACAAGAGCGACTTACGCCGCACCGCGTGCGTTCTTGAATTCCTTCGCGACCTTGTCCAGCACGAACAGCGATCCCTCCGCGACGCCGAAATAGGCGCCGTGGGTCTGCATCTGGCCTGAGTCCACCGCCTTCTGCACGAACGGAAACGTCATCAGGTTCTCCAGGCTGCGGAACACGGCGGCCTTCTCGATGCGCTCGACGAACTGCGCCATGGTCTCGTGGTCGCGCTGCTCGACCACTTCGCCCGGCTTGATGAACATCTGCATCCATTTGCCGATGAAGTCGCCCGGCGTGAGCGGCTCGATCTTGTCGACGAAGGCGCGGATGCCGCCGCATTGCGCGTGCCCGAGCACGACGATGTGCTTCACCTTCAGCACCGTCACGGCATATTCCAGCGCCGCGGAGACGCCGTGCGCATTGCCGTCGGGCTGATACACCGGCACCAGATTGGCGATGTTGCGGACCACGAACAGTTCGCCCGGGCCGACGTCGAAGATCACCTCGGGCGAGACGCGGCTGTCGCAGCAGCCGATCACCATCACTTCCGGGAACTGCCCCTTCACCGACAGCTCGCGATAGCGGCTCTGCTCGGTCGGCAGCCGCTGGGTGGCGAAGGCCTTGTAGCCTTCCAGCAAATGCTTCGGGAATGTGATCATGGCCTATGCCTAACCATAGACCAGAGGGGCGAACAAGCCTTTCGAATAGGCAGGCCAGGTGCTATCGGCTTGGCTTGTTGTTTGAGCATGATCCTTTCGGAAAATCTCCGCACACTTTTCCGGGATCATGCTCCAGAATACACCTGAGGAAACTGGAAGGAATGCTCGCATGACCCGCCCGCGCCGCAGCCATCTGTTCATGCCCGGCTCCAACCCCCGCGCGCTGGAAAAGGCGCGAAATCTCGCCGCCGACGGCCTGATCCTCGATCTGGAAGATTCCGTCGCCCCCGACCTCAAGGGGGTGGCGCGTGACGGCATCGCCGCTGCGATCGCGGACAAGGGGTTCGGCAAGCGCGAGATTTTGATCCGGACCAACGGCCTCGACACGTCCTGGTGGGCCGATGACGTCGCGATGGCCGCCAAGGCCTCGCCTGACGGCATTCTGGTTCCAAAAGTTTCAAGCATCGAGGATCTCAAGGCGATCGGCGCTCGCCTTGCCGAGCTCGGCGCCGCGCCGACGGTGAAGGTCTGGGCGATGATCGAGACCGCGCGCGCCGTGCTGCATGCCGAGGAGCTGGCCGCCGCGGGCCGCGATCCCAAGACGCGCCTCTCCGGTTTCGTGTTCGGCCCGAACGACATCTCACGCGAGACGCGCATCAAGATGTTGCCGGGCCGCGCGGCGATGATCCCGATGATCACCCATTGCATCCTGGCGACGCGCGCCCATGGCCTCGAGATCCTCGACGGTCCCTATAGCGACATCGCGAACTCCGACGGCTTTGCCACCGAATGCGCACAGGGCCGCGACCTCGGCTTCGATGGCAAGACGCTGATCCATCCATCGCAGATCGAGGCCTGCAACGCGATCTTCACGCCGCCCGAAGAGGAAGTCGCGCGCGCGCGAAAGATCATCGCAGCGTTCGAGCTGCCTGAGAACGTCTCGCGCGGCGCGATCCGGCTCGATGGTGCAATGGTGGAGCGTCTGCACGCCGACATGGCGCGGCGCACGATCGAGATCGCGGACGCGATCGCAGCGATGAGCAAGGGCTGAGGCGTCAACTCGAAGAAGCGATATCCGCTTGTCCCCGCCCAGGCGGACATCTTCTGGACGTTAAGCGGGCTGCCGCTTGTGACCCAGGCGGGCATCGCGACGGTCAGTCCCGATCGCCTATTTTCCCGCCCGCGAAGCGGCTCTGGATTCGCCACCGGCGACGATGGCGCTTTCGCGGGACGGCGGATCGACAGGCTGCGGCGCCGCCAATTCCTGGCAATACATCTGGTCGATCTTGCGCTGCATGAGCGCATAGCAATCGCATGCGACCTTCTCGAGCCGCGCCCGATGGATCTCGACGAACCCGCGCCGGTCGGACGGGACGGCGCCGGCATCGCGCAGCTTGCTCATCGTCAGGGTCACTGTCGTCCGCCGCACCCCAAGCAATTGCGCAAGCGCCTCGTGCGTCACCGGAAGCCGGTCATCGGGAACGCGGTCGTGAAGCTGCAGGAGCCACCGCGCCATGCGGCCATCCACCCGGTGCAGCGCGTTGCAGGCGGCCACGTGCTGGAGCTGCAACAACACCGCGCGGGCGTGGACTTGCACGACGTTCCTGATGGCGGCGCTTTGCGCAAAGGCCGCGCGAAACTTGGCGGCGGAAATCAGCGATGCCGTGCCGGCGATGCGGGCAATCGCGGTCACGGATGACAGCGACGGGCCGAGCACGGAGAACGAGGCCAAGGCGCCTTCCCGTCCCATCAAGGTGGTTGCGACCGTTTGCCCGTCCGGCATATCGAGCATGAAGGCGATGGCGCCGCTATGGGGAAAACAAACCGGGTCGAGCTCATCGCCCGACCGCACCAGGATGGCATCGGGTTCGAACGAGACCTTCTGGAAGTAGGGCGTGAGCAAACCGAGATCCGCCGGCGGCAACGCCTCCAATAGTCGATTCCCGATGCCCGTGCGGTGGACAGTCACGGCGCTTTCCGATGAACGAGCACCCAACGAACGACGGTAACCATCTATTTCGCTTGCCATGACCATCCGAAATACGAATTGCCGAAGGGCAACCATCCAAACAGAGCCATTCGTCGAGATCAAGCACGGACAATTGCGGAGACCTTGCCGGCATCCTCGCCGCGCAAACAGGGTCTTCCATACATCATACTATTGACGCCCTTTGCTACTCGGCGAGGTGCCACACGTGGTGATCGACCAGGGATTGTCGCGGCAGCGCGTGAGCCTGCCCCTGGCCCAGCCCTTCTGCGCCGATGCCGAGCTGTACCGGCATCGTCGGTAGCTCGTCGTCGGCTCGTGAAGGGATTTGTCCAGCGCGACGCTTGCGCGCGAAACGGCGCGATTTGATCTTTCGACCTAGATGACGCGTCAGCGCGGGGCGACGTCGGCCCGATCGAGCGACTCCAGCGTCGACGCATTGGCACAATAGCCGTGGTAGTTCTCCGCGGCGGTGCCATCGGCGAGATCGCGGTCGCATTGTCCCTTGTGATCGCAGAGCGAGCAGACGCGCTCCATGTCGCGGAGCAGCAGCGGCTGCGCACGACCGAGCCTGTCTGCGCTGATGCCGAGCTGCTCGAGCATTTTCGGCAGCTCGTCCGCAGCGTGCTTGCCGTGACGGACCAGTTCCTCCAGATCGTCAGGCGCGATCCTGAGATCTTGCGCGATCCGGTCGAAATCGGCGCGATCGAGCTGCCGCATCTCGTTCATCTCGCGGCGATGCTTCAGCCAGGCGGCAAAGGACTCGATGAGGTCCTGAACGATGGGATAAGGCCTGCTTGCGGTGCTCATGGAAAGCTCCATTCGGGCGGCGGAATCGGAGCGAGATTAGGCACAATGGTGCAGGGGCGCGTTGCGCTGGATCAAATTTGGAAGCGTTGGAGTGTGGCGCGTTGGTGGTTGGTTTCGTGTCCTGGACGCGGTGTGGCGCGCAGTGCCGCTCCGCTGAGCCGGGGCACGAGAGCGCCGCGTAGCGGACTGAGTTACGCGAACCGCTCCGTCGCCCACGCATACAGGCTGCCCGGGATCGGCTTTTCGCCGCCGCGGCCCTTGGGCGAGATGTGCAGGCCGATGATCTCGGGGTTGGTGACGAGGCCGAGATAGCTCGAGGGATCGAAGAACAGTTTTGGCTCGGCATGCACGGCGTAGAACGATTGCTTCGGCAGTGCATTCTGCAATTCACCGGTGCGGCGCGCGAGCGCGGTGAGCGCCGCCGGCCCGAAGATCGCGACGCGAATGTCCGAGAGACGGTTCGAGCCCCCGCGCAGGCGACGCATCATGAAGGTGATGCGATGGCGCACCGACAGCCAGTTCGGCGTCAGCTCCTCCTGCTCCATCAACTCCTCGAAGGCGGCAACGATGCCGTGCTCCGCCGGCAGATAGATCACGGAATTGCCGAGCTGGCGCGGCCGCTCCCAGGCGAAGTAGGGTTTTGTCGGGTCGATCTCGACGGGTTTCAGCAGCAGCACGTCGGCATCGAGCCAGAGGCCGAGGTTCTTCGCCATCAGCTTCATGCGGAAGAAGTCGCTGAACTGCAGCGTGGTCCAGTCGCGCCAGCTGCCGTCCGGCTGCGGCGGCCGCAATCGCTCGGAGAACGCGTGCGGCAGGATCGCCTCGGCGTCCGCGTTCCCGATGCCCGCGGGCAGGCCGGGAATGGTGTCGAAACTGTAGACCGTGACCTTGTGGCCGGCAGCTAACTGCGAGCGCAGACAGGTCTGGCGCAGTGCGTCCATCGGGCCGTGCCAGAAGGTGACGATGTCGGGCAGCATGCGCGTCAATTTAGGGGTTAATCAGGGCAGAGAAAAAGCCCCGGCGCTGGTCGCACCGGGGCTCGAACTGGAGCTCGATCTCAGGCCCAGGCGCGTTCGCGCTTGAGCTTTTCCTCGTAGGTGTCGATCGAGGCCTTCTTCTCCATCGTCAGACCGATGTCGTCGAGGCCGTTGATCAGGCAGTGCTTGCGGAACGGGTCGATCTCGAACTTGACCTTGCCGCCGTCGGGGCCGCGGATCTCCTGGTTCGGCAGGTCGATCGTCAGCGTCGCATTGGCGCCGCGCTCGGCATCGTCGAACAGCTTGTCGAGGTCTTCCTGCGAGACGCGGATCGGCAGAATGCCGTTCTTGAAGCAGTTGTTGTAGAAGATGTCGCCGAACGAGGTCGAGATCACGCAACGGATGCCGAAGTCGAGCAGCGCCCAGGGCGCGTGCTCGCGGCTCGAGCCGCAGCCGAAATTGTCGCCGGCGACCAGCACCTTCGAATTGCGATAGGCGGGCTGGTTGAGGACGAAATCCGGATTCTCGCTGCCGTCGTCCTTGTAGCGCTGCTCGGAGAAGAGCCCCTTGCCAAGGCCGGTGCGCTTGATGGTCTTGAGGTACTGCTTCGGAATGATCATGTCGGTGTCGACATTGATGATCTTCAGCGGCGCCGCGACGCCTTCCAGCGTGGTGAACTTGTCCATTTCAGGCTTCCCGGTTTGAAGTCAGGGGAGGGCTATTTAGCCCGGTTGGCACACAAATCCTAGGCCGGATTCGGCAGGCCTAAGGGGCGTAAATCGAGGTTCGTCCTCAGCCTGGCGGAGCCATGCTGTCAGGGGCAAAGCCGGTCGGCAGGCCGTCGATGCTCTTCATGTTCTTCAGACCCCAGTATTTTCGCAAATTGTTGACACCCTGCGCCGTCCAGTAGCGCACGAGGCTGCCGCGTTCTTGTCTGTAGTCGAACAGCGGCACGCCCATACCGCATGACGTCTGCACAAGGTCGACCGAGAGGCGCACGATCTGGCGAGCGCCCGCCATGTCCTCGAACTTCGGAGCGAGATCGGCGTATTCCGGCGTGCCGCGCATGAGCGATCGGCCCTGGCCATAGAGCCGCAGGATCACCGGGTCGCCGTCGAAGGCACAAAACATGATGGTTAGCCGCTTGTCATCAGATGCGATCAGGTGTGCGCGGGTCTCGCTGCCGCTGCCGGTGCAATCGAGGTAGGCGACGTCGCTCTCTCCCAGCACCTGGAATGACGACAGGCCCTTGGGAGACACGTTGATGCGTCCCTTCGGCGGGGCGCTCGCGACGAAGAAGATCTTCTGCCGTTCGATGAAAGCCCTGTGCTCGGGTTCGATCCTTGCGAATTGCCTGCCCATGCCCGTTCGTCCTTTCCGCGGCGACGCCGCAGCGACAAAGAGTTAGCATGCCAATTATACCCGTTTAAGAATGTTCTTTATGCTGGTATAAAAACCACCATGAAGGGACCAGACGCGATCGCTCCGGCTCTCTCGCTCAGCGCGTTCCTGCGCGCGCTCCGGGAGCGCCAGTCTCCAGCAGAATTCGGCCTCGCCGCCGGAGCACGGCGGCGCACGCCCGGCCTCCGGCGCGAGGAGGTCGCTCAGCTCTGCGGATTGAGCGTCACCTGGTACACGTGGATCGAGCAGGGTCGCGATGTCTCCGTCTCGGCTTCGACACTTGCGCGCCTCGCACGCGGATTGCGCCTGTCACGAGCGGAGCGCAGCTATCTGTTCGAAGTTGGGGGCAAGCGCGATCCCGAGCGTCCCGGCCACAGGGATGATCCGCCTGAGGAGGTGCTGGCCTGCGTCGATGCGATCGATGGGCCGGCCTACATTCTCGATCGCACATGGGGCGCGCGTCGTTGGAATGCGAAAGCGTCCCGGTTGTTCGCCGGATGGCTCGATGCTGACGGCGAAAAAAACCTTCTGCGCTACATCTTCCTCAGGCCCGAGGCGCGAACACTGATCCTCGACTGGACCTCGCGCGCGCGGCGCGTCGTCGCAGAATTCCGCGCCGCTGTTACAGCCTATTCCGACGATCCGGACATTCGCCGGCTCGTCGAGGAACTGAGAGTTGGAAGCCCCGACTTCGAACGCTGCTGGGAGACGCAGGGGGTTCTGGCACGCGAAGGCGGCGAGCGTGCGTTCGATCATCCGACCATGGGACTGCTGCACTATCAGCAGGTGTCGCTGTCTCTCGCGGGCTGGTCCGACTATCGGCTGACGATGCTTCTCGCTGCGCCAACCATGCGCAACCGATGACGTCCTAGTCCGCCTGAGCCTCAATCGCGGCCATATCGTCGTCGGAGAGGCCGAAATGGTGGCCGATCTCGTGGATCAGGACGTGGCGGACGATGTGGCCGAGGCTCTCGTCGTGCTCGGCCCAGTAATCCAGGATCGGCCGGCGGTAGAGCCAGACCATGTTGGGCAGACGCGCCACGTCGCCCAGGCTCTGCTGGGGCAGGCCGACGCCCTGGAACAGGCCGAGCAGGTCGAACTCGCTCTCGCATTCCATCTCGTCCATCACTTCCTCGGTCGGGAAGTCGTCGACGCGGAGGATCACGCCCTCACAGAGGCCGCGAAATTCCGCCGGCAGGCGCTCGAAGATGTCATGCGCCGTCGCTTCCATCTCCGCCAGCGAGGGCGCTTTCAATTCCGTCCACATGGGCTTTTCTTAGCGCGGGTTCCGTGGCGATGCATCCGGCTTTATAGGAGGCTACGAAGAGTTGACGCCGCGCGCGAAAACGGGGAGCGTACGGCGCCTCAAGGGGATAGCTCAGGTGGGTGGTGGTGCGATGCGGGCGGGAACAGCAATACTGGTTCTACTTTGCATGGGGTTGTTTTCGCAATTTTGCGTTGGTGCGGAAGCCCAGACGGCTGGCGCCGGTGTCAGGCTGGCCCAGGCGGCCTCGCCAGACGACGTTCCCCCGCCGCGCAGGCGCCCGCCCGCCCGGCTGCGCGTCACGCCCTACTACGCTCCGGACGGCGTCTATCCGCGCTACAATCCGGGTCCCGACGCGGTGCGCGAGTGCAACGCCACCTATGTGCAGGAATATCGGCCGAGCGGCACGGTGATCGTGCCGCATATGAGCTGCTACTGGCGGCGGGGCTGACGCGCCTCAACGGCCGTGTGATGCCCGCATCTTGAGGGCGGAGTTCGTCATGACGAGATGGATTGCATTGGCCGTTGTCGCCGGGCTCGCAGCGGGTTTGCCTCGCGCTTCAACCGCGCAGAGTGTGACGAAGCCGGATGCCTCGGCCGGCACAGCGATTTTCGATGCGAGACGGCACGCAAGACACCATGACGTTGCGCGGCGCTCAGCGCCCCATGATCCGCGCTATTACGCGCGGCCGGTCTACTACCGTCCCTATCCCTACGGCGTGCCCGCACCGTTCGTGTTCGGCTACGGGCCGTGGTGGTGATGCCGTCGCGTTAGCCCGCCGGCGCGAATCCCTTGACCAGCAGCACGGTTGCCTGCGCGCCCGCCTTGCGATCGCGCGAGATGTCTTCGTAGTCCGGCGAATTCGAGAAGGCGAGGAACGCGGCCTCGTCGGGAAACGACATCATGACGAGCTTGTCGAACGGCCACGGGCCCTCGAGCACGCGCGGCTGCTCGTCGGCGGCGAGCAACCGTCCATTGTACTTTCTGAACACGTCGAAGAACCGCGCCTGATAGCGGTCATAGGCCGCGCGGTCCGTCATCTTCAATTGCGCGATCGCGTAGACGGTCATCTCTCGAATTCCTCTTGTGTGCCACGGCGCCTCGGCAGGTTGTTCATTCATGAGGGGTTCACGTCGCTGTCCCTAATTAATCTTGGGAGCGACTGCAATTGAACAGCGATGCGATGCGAGCGACGCCGCGCCGCAATGCTGCCGTTCGGATTCAGGGAGAATTCCATGCTGCGGATCTCGGATGCTCGGACAAGCCCGATACGCTTGCTCGGGCTTGCGGCCGTTGCCACGCTGATGCTGTCGGCCGGGACCGCACAACGTGCCGAAGCGATGACTCCGATCAACCCGACGCCATTGCCGGCGGCGAAGGCCGCAAGCGACGACATGATCACGCAGGTTCGCCATGGCGGCGGTGGTGGCGGACATGGTGGCGGCTTCCATGGCGGTGGCGGTGTTCGTGGTGGTGGTTTCCACGGTGGTGGAGGACATATCGGCGGTTTCCGCGGCGGTGGCTTTCGTGGCGGCCATTTCGGCGGCTTCCGCGCCGCGCCCGCCTTTCACGGTGGCGGCTATCGCTACGGCGGATTTCGCCACTATGGCGGTTATCATCGCTACGGGATCTATCGCCCGCATTACGGCTATCGTCACTTCCACCGGCGCTATTATTACGGCGGCTATTATCCCTACTATCACTATCCGCGCCGCTGCCGGGTGATCTGGACCTATTACGGTCCGCGCCGCGTCTGCCGGTGGCATCGCTGGCACTATCCGTATCGCTATTGGTGATCGCGATCGAAATGAAAAGGGCGCCGCGACGGCGCCCTTTGTTCGTGCGGCCTAGAGCCAATCCTTCAATTTCCATGACGCCGGCTTCCACCGCGTCAGGTTCTCGAGCTTCCACTGCTTGATCATCGCCGGCGGCCAGCGGCTGAGCTTCGAGATCTCCTCGACCTCGGGCTTGGCGACGATGGGCAAGGGTGTTGCGCGCCGCCGGTGCTGGTGCGTCGCCTCGCCGATCAGATCGACATATTCAGGCTTGTTGGCCATGGCTTTCGTCCTCGCGAAACCGTCGCGAGGACGCAGTGTCGGCGATGCCGATTAACGGCCGTTTGCCGCTTTAGCTCAAATTGCAGGGAGCGGCTTACCGCCACTCCCTGACGTCGACGAAGTGACCCGCGATCGCCGCGGCTGCCGCCATCGCCGGCGACACCAGATGCGTGCGGCCCTTGAAGCCCTGGCGGCCCTCGAAGTTGCGGTTCGAGGTCGAGGCGCAGCGCTCTTCCGGCTTCAGCTTGTCCGGGTTCATGGCGAGGCACATCGAGCAACCGGGCTCGCGCCATTCGAAGCCGGCCTTGATGAAGATCTTGTCCAGACCCTCGGCCTCGGCCTGCTCCTTCACGATGCCGGAACCCGGCACGACCATGGCGTTGACATGCGCTGAAACGGTCTTGCCTTCGGCAATCTTCGCCGCCGCGCGCAGATCCTCGATGCGGCCGTTGGTGCAGGAGCCGATGAAGATGCGGTCGACCTTGATGTCGGTGATCTTGGTGCCCGCGGTCAGGCCCATGTACTTCAGCGCGCGGTGCTTGGAGAGACGCTTGGCCTCGTCCGCGATCTGATCAGGATCGGGCACGATGCCGGTCACCGAGATGACGTCCTCGGGCGAGGTGCCCCAGGTCACGATCGGCGGCAGCTTGGCGGCGTCGAGGCGCAGCTCGTGGTCGAAATGCGCGCCGTCGTCGGAGCGCAGCTTCTCCCAATAGCGCATCGCCGCGTCCCAGTCAGCGCCCTTCGGTGCCTTCGGGCGGCCGCGCAGGAAGTCGAACGCCTTCTGGTCGGGCGCAACCAGGCCGGCGCGCGCGCCGCCTTCGATCGACATGTTGCAGACCGTCATGCGGCCTTCCATGCTGAGCGCGCTGATCGCATCGCCGGCGTATTCCAGCACGTAGCCGGTGCCGCCGGCAGTGCCGATCTCGCCGATGATGGCGAGGATGATGTCCTTGCCCGTCACGCCCTCCGGCAGCTTGCCGTCGACGGTGACGCGCATGTTCTTCGCTTTCTTCTGGATCAGCGTCTGCGTCGCCAGCACGTGCTCGACCTCGGAGGTGCCGATGCCGTGTGCGAGCGCGCCGAACGCGCCATGCGTCGAGGTGTGGCTGTCACCGCAGACGATGGTGGTGCCGGGGAGCGTAAAACCCTGCTCGGGCCCGATGACGTGGACGACGCCCTGGCGCTTGTCGAACTCGTCGTAATATTCGATGCCGAATTCCTTGGCGTTCTCGGCCAGCGCCTTGATCTGCTCGATGCTCTCCGGATCCGGGTTCGGCTTGGTGCGGTCGGTGGTCGGCACGTTGTGGTCGACGACGGCGAGCGTCTTTTCCGGCGAGTGCACCTTGCGGCCGGTGGCGCGCAGACCCTCGAATGCCTGCGGCGAGGTCACCTCATGCACCAGATGGCGGTCGATATAGAGCAGGCAGGTGCCGTCGTCGGCTTCGTGCACCAGATGGTCGTTCCAGATCTTGTCGTACAATGTGTTCGGCTTGGACATGAGCTTCAGCTCCAGGAATGTTGTGGTGCGGATATGCGCGGTCACGCGCGGGCAACAAAATCGTCAGCGCAGCTTTTAGGCTGCGCGCGTAAGCTCTGACGTTGCCGAGGTCGCGAAGCGTCCGAAGAACCGGCCAGGCAACCGCGAGCGATCGTCGATGACGATGCGCGTGACGGGGGCGAGGCTGGTCTGATCTGGAAACATTCCAAGAATATATAGCAGGCCGAATTGGAAGCGCGAGTGCTTTGACGCGCACGGCTGACGCAACAAAAAGCGCGGGGTTTTGCCCCGCGCTTTCGAAAACTTGCCTGGTGGGGCGAAGATTACTCGCCGACGGCAGTCGCGCGGTCCTGCTTCTCGACGATGCGGGCCGACTTGCCGCGAAGGTTGCGGAGGTAATAGAGCTTGGCGCGACGCACCTTGCCGCGGCGCACCACCTTGATCGAGTCGATCATCGGGGAGAGCACCGGGAACACGCGCTCGACGCCCTCGCCATAGGAGATCTTGCGGACGGTGAAGCTCTCGTTGAGCCCGCCGCCGGAACGGCCGATGCAGACGCCTTCATAGGCCTGCACGCGGGTACGGTCGCCTTCGACGACCTTGACGTTGACGATCACGGTATCGCCGGGTCCGAACTCCGGGATGTCCTTGCCGGCCGAGAGCTTGTCGAATTGCTCTTGCTCGAGCTGCTTGATCAGGTTCATGGGTAAATCTCCATCGGCGCGCCCAGCCGCAGGGTGGGGGCTGCGCGAAATTCGTTGATCCAGCTATTGCGGATGTGGGCGCTCCTATAAGGCAAGCCGGAGCGTTTGTCACCCGTCTGTCTTGTTTTTGGCGTTTTTTGGCGTCTGGCCCGATTCGGGGCCTTGGCCGGGATTTGGGCCCATAAATCGGGCCGCCGGGCCGCCGTCAGGGCCTCGGATTGCGCCCGCCGCCAGGCTGCAACCTTGGCGTGGTCGCCGGAGGTCAGGGTCTCCGGGATCGGAGCCCCCTCGAACAGCTGCGGGCGGGTGTATTGGGGGTATTCGAGGAGGCCCTCAGAGAAGCTTTCCTCGGTTCCCGAGGCCTCCTTGCCCATCACGCCGGGCAGCAGCCGGACGCAGGCGTCGATCAGGGCCAGCGCGGCGATTTCGCCCCCAGAGAGCACGTAATCGCCGATCGAGACCTCCTCCAGGCCGCGCCCGTCGATCACCCGCTGGTCGATCCCCTCAAACCGCCCGCAGACGATCAGGGGGCCGGGGCCTTGCGCCAGCTCCACGACGCGGGCCTGGGTCAATGGCCGACCGCGGGGGCTCATCAGCAGGCGCGGCCGCACTTTTGAGGGATCTTGGCCGATCTCGACGGCATCGATCGCCGCCGCCAGAACATCGGCCCGCAGCACCATGCCCGGTCCGCCGCCGGCCGGCGTGTCATCGACGCTGCGGTGGCGGTCGGTCGCGGAGGCCCGGATGTCGCGCGCCTCCAGTTCCCAGAGCCCGCCAGCCAGCGCCCGGCCAGCGAGGCTCACGCCGAGCGGTCCCGGAAACATCTCCGGAAACAGCGTCAGCACCGTCGCGCGCCAGGGTGAGGGGTTGGTCATTGTTTCCCGATCTCGTCGTCCCGGGGTGCGCGGAGCGCGAGCCCGGGATCCATAACCACCGCAGCCAGTTTTGCGATGATCGAGGCTAGCAGCTTAGCCAAAAACCACGGCCCGTGGTTATGGGTCCCCGCGTTCGCGGGGACGGCTCGGAGAGAGATCCTCGCCCCCATCCTCACCCTCGACCTCCTGCGGCAGCGCGATCACGACGCGCCCACCTGTGAGATCAACTTCCGGCACCACTGCGTTCGAGAACGGCAGCAGCATCGTCGTGCCCTTGAGAGGTGCGATCTCGATGATGTCGCCGGCGCCGAAATTGTGGATCGCGAGCACGCGGCCGAGCGCGTCGCCGTCGGTGGTGACGGCGGCGAGCCCGATCAGGTCAGTGTGGTAATATTCGTCCTCGTCGGTCGCGGGCAGCTTTTCGCGCGCGACGTAGAGCTCGATGCCGTTGAGGCGCTCGGCCTCATCGCGGGTCGTGACGCCCTTGAACGTCGCGACCAGATGATCCCTGGCCTCGCGCGCCGTTGCTACCTCGAACTGACGCTTGCCGTCCTTGGAGAGAAGCGGACCGTAGCGTTTGATGGCAAAGGGATCTTCGGTGAAGGTCCACAGCTTGACCGCACCGCGCACACCATGCGCGGCGCCGATCCGCGCGACGCAGACCAGCGCCGACATGGTCCGGCCTTACGCCTTCGCGGCGGCTTCGGCCTGCGCCTTGCGCTCCTTGCGCGGCACGGCCTTCTGCGGGTTGTTGCGCGCTTCGCGCTTCTTGACGCCGGCGGCGTCGAGGAAACGCGCCACGCGGTCCGACGGCTGCGCACCCTTGGCGACCCAGGCCTTCACCTTGTCCATGTCGAGCTTGAGGCGGGCCTCGTTGTCCTTCGGCAGCAGCGGGTTGAAATAACCGAGACGCTCGATGAAGCGGCCATCGCGGGGAAAGCGCGAATCGGCGACGACGACGTGATAGACGGGGCGCTTCTTGGTGCCTGCACGAGCGAGGCGGATAACGACGGACATTCAGTTCTCCTTCGAAGTACGGTTTGCAAAGTACGGTTTGTTCGGTTGATTGGTATTCCGCGTTGCGCGGGACGCTTGCGATCCCCCGCGACGAATTCCTCATTTCTTCTTGCCGGGAAAACCGCCGAGCCCCGGAAGGGTCGGCTTGCCGCTGAGGCCCGTAAGCCCCGGCAAATTCGGCAGCCCCGAGCGAAGACCGGGCGGCAGATCCTTCGGCAGGCTGGGCAGACCCTGCCCGCCGCCGCTCTGCATCTTCTCCTGCATTGCCTTCATTTCTTCGGGCGAGGGCATCTTCATGCCGCCGCCGAAGCCCATCGCCTGTGCGATGCCGGCGAGCGGGCCGCGCTTGCCCGAGCCCATGGCCTTCATCACGTCGGCCATGTTCCGGTGCATCTTGAGCAGCTTGTTGACCTGCTCGACGCTCTGGCCGCTTCCTGCGGCGATGCGCTTCTTGCGGCTGGCCTTGAGCAGGTCGGGATGACGGCGTTCGTCGCGCGTCATGGAATCGATCACAGCGACCTGGCGCTTCAGGATCTTGTCGTCGATGCCGGCGGCCGCGATCTGGTTCTTCATCTTGGCGATGCCGGGCATCATGCCCATCAGCCCGCTGATGCCGCCCATGTTCGCCATCTGCAACAGCTGCTCGCGCATGTCGTTGAGGTCGAACTGACCCTTGCGCATGCGCTCGGCGGTGCGCGCGGCCTTCTCGGCGTCGATGTTGGCGGCGGCACGTTCGACCAGCGAGACCACGTCGCCCATGCCGAGGATGCGGCCGGCGATACGATCGGGATGGAAATCTTCCAGCGCGTCGGTCTTTTCGCCGGTGCCGATCAGCTTGATCGGCTTGCCGGTGACGGCGCGCATCGACAGCGCGGCGCCACCGCGGCCGTCGCCGTCGACTCGGGTCAGCACGATGCCGGTGAGCCCGACGCGCTGATCGAAGGCGCGGGCAAGATTCACGGCGTCCTGGCCGGTGAGGCTGTCGGCGACCAGCAGCACTTCATGCGGGTTCGCAGCGGCTTTGATCGCCGCTGCTTCCGCCATCATGTCTTCGTCGAGCGTGGTGCGGCCGGCGGTGTCGAGCAGCACGATGTCGTAGCCGCCGAGCTTGCCGGCCTCCAGCGCGCGCTTCGCGATCTGCGGCGGCTGCTGCCCCGCCACGATCGGCAAGGTCGGAATGTCGAGGTCGCGGCCGAGCACGGCCAGCTGCTCCATCGCCGCCGGGCGGTAGACGTCGAGCGAGGCCATCAGCACCTTGCGCTTGTCGCGCTGGACCAGGCGGCGGGCGAGCTTTGCGGTGGTGGTGGTTTTACCGGAGCCTTGCAGACCGACCATCATGATCGGCACCGGCGGCACGGAATTGACGTCGATGGTCTGGCTTTCGGCGCCGAGCGTGTTGATCAGCTCGTCATGGACGATCTTGACCACCATCTGGCCGGGCGTGACCGACTTGACGACGGTGGCGCCGATCGCCTGCTCGCGGACGCGCTCGGTGAAGCTGCGCACCACCTCCAACGCGACGTCGGCTTCCAGCAGCGCGCGGCGCACCTCGCGCATCGCGGCGTCAACGTCCTTTTCGGTCAGCGCACCGCGCCCCGTCAGACGATCGAGAATGCCACCAAGCCGTTCCGACAGATTGTCGAACAATGCCGTTGTCCCTTGTCCTGCTCGCGCAGGGTTGCCGCGTTCACTACTGTCATGCCCCTGCTTGACCGGGGCATCCAGTATGCCTCGGCATCTCGGTTCAGCCGAGTGGCCTCTGGGATACTGGATCGCCCGATCAAATCGGGCGATGACCACTTCCTAAGCAAGCGATCTTCCAAACACCTTTGCGCCCGAGGGCGCACAGCGCTGTCGGGCGTTGGCCTCTGGCCTCCAGGGCCAGTGGGCGGGTCGAAAAGAAAGCCTTTCCGAGAAAGTGGCGGGGTTAAACGCCGCTCCCGCCCAAAAGTCAAGGAAAGTTAGGGGGCCGGGGTGCCTTTGCCAGGGCAAGGCCCTGAGAATACGGAACTTTTGGCGACCGGTTCCTTTTGCCTGGGCTCCGCCCATATAGAAGATGATGACTTACCTTCGTTACCATCCCTGAAGCCCGCTTGTGCCGATCACCCGCCGCCGCCTTTTTGGATTGATCGCCGGTGGCGCCGCGCTGGTCGGTGTTCCGCCCCTCTGGATGTCCCGCATGAAAACCTATGACGGCCCGGTCTCGGACCATTTTGACGGCCTGACCTTCTTCGATCCCGATGGGGCGCCGCCGAGATCGCTCGGCGAGGTGCTGCGCTGGCAATTAGGTGCCCGGGGGCAGCGCGCGGACTGGCCCGACTGGGTGCCGAACTCGCGCGCCGACACGCCACCCGCCCGAGTCGAGGGCGACAAGGTGCGGCTCTCCTTCGTCGGCCACGCCAGCTGGCTGATCCAGGCCGGCGGCCTCAACATCCTCGTCGATCCCGTCTGGTCCTCGCGGGTCTCGCCTGTCAGCTTTGCCGGACCGAAGCGGCACAACGACCCCGGCGTCGCCTTCGAGAAGCTGCCGAAGATCGACGTCGTGCTGGTTTCGCACGGTCATTACGATCATCTGGACATCGCGACGCTGTCGCGGCTCGCAAAAAACTTTTCGCCGCGCGTGGTGACGCCACTCGGCAACGACGTGACGATGCGCAGCGCCGACTCCTCCATCAAGGCCGAAGCGTTTGACTGGCACGACGGCGTCGAGCTCGGCGGCGGAATCGCCGTGACGCTGGTCCCGACCCGGCACTGGTCGGCGCGCGGCATGTTCGATCGCAACAAGGCGCTTTGGGCGAGTTTCGTACTGGAGACGCCGGCGGGGAAAATCTACGTCGTCTGCGATTCCGGCTATGGCGACGGCGGGCATTTCCGCCGCGTCGCCGAGAAGCACGGGCCGCTGCGTCTGGCGATCCTCCCGATCGGCGCCTACGAACCGCGCTGGTTCATGCGCGACCAGCACATGAATCCGGAAGACGCCGTGAAGGCGCTGGCCGATTGCGGCGCGCAAGCCGCGCTCGGGCATCATCACGGCACGTTCCAGCTGACGGATGAAGCGATCGACGCGCCGGCGAAGGCGCTGGTCGAAGCGCTCGATGCCGCGAAGATTCCGCAGGAGCGGTTTGTGGCGATGAAGCCGGGGCAGGTGGTGGAGATTTAGCTCTCTCCGCACACACCGCTCGTGCCCCGGACGCAGCGCAGCGTCTCTTCGACGATGCGCTGCAGAGCCGGGGCCCATGTCGCCGTATTATGCGGTGTTGCTTTCTGGGTCCTGGCTCTGCGCCGCAGCGTTTCACGCTGCAGCGCGTCCGGGGCACGAGACTTATTTGCCTTCAGGGCGAATGATCGCCCAGCTCACATTCACGGTCACCGACAGCGTTTCCTCGCCCGGCGCGACTGCCGCGGGCGCCGCCATCGGCGCGGTCGCCATTCTTGCCTTGAACAGCGGCACCGGGCCGCCGCCCTCGGATACGCTGAGCGGCGAGCCGAGCGTGACGCCGGTGGCCTTGGCGTAAATCTCGGCCTTGCGGCGGGCGTCAACGACCGCCTGTTCACGGGCATCGTCGAGCAGCTTTGAGGCCTGCGTCACCTCGAAGGAGATGTTGCCGATGTCGTTGGCGCCGGCGCCGACCAGCGTGTCGATGATGCCGGCGACCTTGGTTACGTCGCGGATCTTCACGGTGACGCGGTTAGAGGCGCGGAACCCGACCACGGGCGAGGCGCCGGTGGATTTGTTCTGGCCGTATTGCGGCTGCAAGGACAGGCGCGAGGTCTGATAATCCTTCTCGGCGATGCCGGCGCCCTTCAGCGCCAGCAGCACCTTGCCCATCGCGGCGTTGTTGGCGTCGGAGGCTTCCTTCGCCGACTTGGCATCGTTGGCGACGCCGGCGTCGATCTGCGCGAGATCGGGTGCCGCGGAGATCATGGCTTCGCCGCTCACCGTGATGGCGGATGGAAAATCGTCGGCGAGAGCGGGCGTTGCCAGCAGCGTGGCGGCGACGGCGGCGGCAATAGACGTAAAAAGGACGGTAGGCTTCTTCATCTCGCTCACTTCAATGGTACGAACACGTTGATCACGAGCTTGTCCTCCGCCGTCTTCAGGGGATCGGTGAGGTACTCCTCGACAAAGGTGTCCTTGGCTTCCAGCTTCTTGTCGTCGAGGTGATTGGTGATCGCCTCATAGGTGTTGTCCATGTTGTCGTAGGAGCCGCGATGGACGAATTTCAGCGCCTTGCCTTCCGGCGATTTGCCGATGCTCATGTCCTTGGGCAGGTTCTTCGGGTCCTGCTCGACCGGGATCTCGGCCAGGAAGGTGAAGCCGGTGTCGTCGGTCGAGGTGTAGACGATCATCGAATTGCCGGCGGGCTTGATGCCCTGCTTGTCCAGCAGCGTGTTCAGCGCCTTGAAGGCGTCGATCAGCGTGTCGAAGGCCGAATCCCAATTGGCGGTGCCCTTGACCATCAGGACCTTCTTCGGCTCGAGCGTGGTCTCTAGGCCGAAGGGATCGGCGGCCTGCACCGGGGCGGGCGTCGCGGCCGCAGCGGGCGGTGGGGCCGCCGGAGCGGGTGAGGGCGAAGCGCTGGCCGCAGGCGATGGCGCCGGAGAGGGCGCTCCCGCGGGTGCAGGTGCGGTACTTGCGGCCGGGGCGGGCGAGGCCGACGGAGCCGGCGAAGGGCTGGCCGACGCGGCGGGCGCCGGGCTCGGGGTCTGCGCCAGAGCGCCGGGCACGCCAAACGACATGGTCGCTGCCGGGATCAGCGCGAGCAGTACGAGGCGACAAAAACGATTCATTCTATTCTCCCCAAGGACTTATCCGCCAAGCCTTATGTCCAAGCCTTACGTCCAAGCCTTGCGTCGCCAAGGCCTTACATCGTCAAGGCCTTACGTCCCCAAGGCCTTGAGCCGGCCGCGCGTCCCGGATTGCGCGAACCGCGCCGTTCTAACACGCGAGTGCCGAATTCGTCCCATGACAGATGCGTCATGGCCATGGCGGCAAATCACTGGCCAAGCCACCAAGGATCGCCATATAAGGCAGGCGAAATTCGGGAAATTTCATGAGCGCTCTGGCCAACCACGCATTTGCCAAGATGAACGGCATCGGCAACGAGATCGTCGTTGTCGACATGCGTGATTCCGCCGCGCCAGTGACGCCGGATGACGCCCGCGCGGTCGCGTCCGCGCCGGGCGGCGTGCCCTATGACCAGCTCATGGTGCTCCGGAAGCCGCGGTTCGACGGTACCGAGGCCTTCATCAGCATCTACAACAATGACGGCTCCGAGGCCGGCGCCTGCGGCAACGGCATGCGCTGCGTGGTGCGGCGTATCTTCGAGAAGACCGGGCAGACCACGGCAACGTTCGAGACCGCTGCGGGCCTGCTCAACTGCTGGCAGGGCCCGGCGCCCGATCTCTATACCGTCGATATGGGCGCGCCGAAGTTCGGCTGGCAGGAGATTCCGCTGGCGGAAGAGTTTCGCGACACCCGCTACATCGAATTGCAGATCGGGCCGATCGACAATCCGATCCTGCATTCGCCCTCGGTGGTGAGCATGGGCAATCCGCATGCGATCTTCTGGGTCGAGGACGTCAACGGCTACGATCTCGAGCGTTTTGGTCCGCTGCTGGAAAATCACCCGATCTTCCCCGAGCGCGCCAACATCACGCTCGCCCATATCGTCGATCGCGACCACGTCACGATCCGCACCTGGGAGCGTGGCGCGGGCCTGACCAGAGCTTGCGGTTCGGCGGCGTGCGCGACCGCGGTCGCGGCCGCGCGGCTGAAGCGCACCGAGCGCAATGTCGAGATCACGCTGCCCGGCGGCAAGCTCGAAATCGAATGGCGGGAAAGCGACGACCACGTGCTGATGACGGGCCCCGCGACCTTCGAGTATGAGGGCTCCTTCGATCCGGCGCTGTTCGCGCCGGTCGGCTGATGGCCGTCGACGTCGTCACCTTCGGCTGCCGTCTCAATGCCTTCGAGGCCGAATTGATCCGCCGCGAGGCCGAGGGCGCGGGCCTCTCCGACACCATCGTCATCAACAGCTGCGCCGTCACCAATGAAGCGGTGGCGCAGGCGCGCCAGTCGATACGCAAATCGAAGCGCGAACGGCCGGGTGCGCGCATCGTCGTCACCGGCTGTGCGGCGCAGACGCAGAGCCGGATGTTCGCAGACATGGCCGAGGTCGATCGCGTCCTCGGCAATGACGACAAGATGCGCCGCGAAGCCTGGCGCGATGCACGTGCCGCGTTCGATCTCGGTGCGAGCGAAAAGATCGCCGTCAGCGACATCATGGCGGTGAAGGAGATGGCGCCGCATCTGATCGACGGCTTTGCGAGCGGCCTGCCGCGCGTGTTCGTGCAGGTGCAGAACGGCTGCGACCATCGCTGCACGTTCTGTATCATCCCCTACGGCCGCGGCAATTCACGCTCGGTGCCGATGGGCGCGGTGGTCGATCAGGTGCGCGTGCTTGTTGCGCGCGGCCATGCCGAGATCGTGCTGACCGGTGTGGACCTCACCAGCTATGGCGCCGACCTGCCGGGTGCACCGAGACTCGGCATGCTGACCAAGCAGATCCTGCGGCATGTGCCGGAGCTGAAGCGCCTGCGCATCTCCTCGATCGATTCGATCGAGGCCGATGCCGATCTGCTGGATGCTATCGGCGACGATGCGCGCCTGATGCCGCATCTGCACCTGTCGCTGCAATCCGGCGACGACATGATTTTGAAGCGCATGAAACGGCGTCATTCGCGCGACGACTCGATCGCGTTCTGCGACCAGGTCCGCCGCCTGCGCCCGGACATCGCCTTCGGCGCCGACATCATCGCGGGCTTTCCGACCGAGACCGAGGAGATGTTTTCGCGCTCGCTGGATCTCGTCGAGGAGTGCGGTTTGACGTTCCTGCACGTCTTCCCGTATTCGCCACGCCCCGGCACGCCGGCCGCGCGGATGCCGCAGGTCGCAGGTGGTGCGATCAAGGAGCGCGCGAAGCGGCTGCGTGCGGCGGGCGAAGCGGCATTACGGCGGCGGCTGCAAACCGAGGCCGGCGCCACGCGCGACGTGCTGATCGAGAGCGAGAGCCAGGGCCGCACGGAGCATTATCTGCCGGTGGCGATCGCGGGCGAACGTATTGGTCGTGTGGTGCCGCTGATGATTGCCGGCAGCGATGGCGAGCGGTTGACCGTATAGGCAGTGTCGTCGCCCGGCTTGATCGGGCGACCCAGTACGCCGCGGCTCCTCGGTTCTATCGCTGCCGTCTCTGGAATACTGGATTGCCCGCCTTCGCGGGCAATGACAGCGGAGTGTGTGATGAGCAGCAAACCTACAACGCCCGCACCTGCCAGAATCGCAGCGTCCGCCGCGCGTTCTCCGAGGTCATGCGTGCATAATGCCCCTGCGCCCTCGCGATATCAGCGGGCTTCATCGCGCCGGTGGCAAAGCGGCTCTCGAGCACGGCCGCTGTGGTTTCCCAGCTGAGCTGCGCCGCCTTGCACGGCACCAGCAGGCCGTCCTCGCGCAGGCTCTGCATCAGCGGACGAATCACCTCGATGGTCGATCCCGACAGGGCCGCCAACGCGGCCACGGCTTCCTCATAGCGCCGCTGCGTAGCGAAGCCGAGCAGCGTCGCCTCGGTCAGCTGGCCCGTCGCCTTGAGATTTGCGATGGCCCGCTTGGCGCCTTCGAAATCGCGCACGGCTGACATCTCGCGTTCGACACCGACGGTCACGGCGGCGATCGCGCCCTGGATCTCCTCGAACAGATGCGGCGGTGCGCGCGACAGCAACCGGGTGCGCACAGCATCCGTCGCAGAACGCAGCAACCGGCGGCGCAAGTCGGACGGCAGGTCGACGCGGACGCCGACGCTCACGGCGAGCTCGGGATCGGCCTCGGCCTGCCCGACGATGACGGCAAATCCGTTTCCGGAAACGCGCGCGCCGGGATTGGCGGCAAGCCGTCGGCTGACGCTGGGATAGCGCCGCGCCAGCAGCGCATCGGTGACGATCTCCTTGAGCCACCAGCGCCCGGCGACCGCGAGCAGATGCGGCTCGCCCTTGCTGGAGGCGATCTTCACCAGTTCGCCATCGTCGAGGCGCGCGGATTCCTGGAGCACGGGGCCGGCGATGCGAATCTCGTCATTATTGGCGAGGCGGCGGATCACGGAGGGCGGCGCCTGCGCGATCGGCGCAAGCTGCGCGCTGATCTCGGCCAGCGCTACGCGTGCGCCCATGTCGGCGATGGCGCGCAGCTCGATGGTGCCGATCAGGCGCTCGAGCACGTCGTCGAACAGTGCGATCTGCGCGTTGTCAAAACTTCCGGCGGAGGAGAGGAAGAGGTCGGTGACGCGGCGGGCCGTTTCCAGGCCCTTTTCCGCCGAGCCGAGCCGAATCGCTGATTCGACTTCATCGATGATCGAAAACTCGGCTGTGGACATGACGCGTTGCTCGTCCTGAGCGAATGACGGAAGCTTGTTCTAAGCAATCGCAATCATTAGAGACGAGCACTGAACGTTTCGTAAACCACGGGGCGGGGAGAGGGTGCTTCCTCAAGCGAGAACCCCCAAGAGGAGAAAGCCCTCACCCCGCGCCGACCTTGCAGCACCTATTCCCCGTTCCACCCGCAGGCGCGGAGCTTCTCGTGCATGTGAGGCGGGGCCGGCGCGACCACGCGGATCGGCTCCTTGTTCCGGGAGATCGGCACCACGATCTCGCGGGAATGCAGGTGCAGCCGCGGCTCGCCGAAGCGCGGGCCGTTGCCGTAAATGTTATCGCCGAAAATCGGCCAGCCGGTCGCGGCCGAATGCACCCGCAATTGATGGGTTCGGCCGGTCACCGGTTCCATGGCGAGCCAAGTCAGCCCGTCGCCCCGGCCCATCACCTTCCAGTTCGTGATCGCCTTCTGGCCCTCGGGATCGGGTTTCTGCCACCAACCCCGCTCGGCATTGAGCCGGCCGAGCGGCATGTCGACGGTGCCTTCGTCTTCGGCAGGGCCGCCCTCGACTACGGTCCAGTAGGTCTTGCCGATCTTGCCGTGCTTGAACAACAGGCCGAGCGAGGCCGTCGCCTTGCGATGGCGGCCGAGCACGAGGCAACCGGAGGTGTCCTTGTCCAGCCGGTGGGCCAGCACCGGCGGCCGCGGCAGGCCGAAACGAAGTGCATCGAACGACGTTTCCAGATTGGCCCCGCCCTTGGGGCCGCGGTGCACCGGCAGGCCGGCGGGCTTGTCGATGACCAGCATCAGCCCGTCGCGATGGAGCACGCGCGCCAGGATCTCGTCGGCGGTCAATTCGGGAACATCGAGCAATTGCAAGACTTTCGGTCAACGCTTTCGTTTGGGAGCCGGAACGGCTAACACACCAGTGCGGTGGATTTGGCATTCGCTCAGCGCCAGCGGCGAAACGCGAAGCGAATGCCAAATCCAGGGCCGCACTGGCAACAATATTTTCTCGTGCCGCTCTTCGATTTGAAGTTCCTAACCGGACTTGCGACAAGAGAGTAGGAACTTCAAATCGGCGGCACGAGCACCATGAACGATACCACGTCAGATCCCCCCAAGCTGAGCTGGTGGCGCCGCCTGTCCAACGGGCTGAAGCGCACCTCGTCCTCGCTCGGGACCGCGGTCGCCGACCTCGTCACCAAGCGCAAGCTCGACCGCGCCATGCTCGACGACATCGAGGACGTGCTGCTGCGCGCCGACCTCGGCACCTCGGTCGCGGCGCGGATCGCGGACGCCGTCGGCACGGGGCGTTATGACAAGGCGATCTCGGCGGACGAGGTCAAGGACGTCGTTGCCACCGAGGTCGAGAAGGTGCTGGCGTCGGTGGCGAAACCGCTCGAGATCGATACGGCCAAGAAGCCGTTCGTCATCCTCGTGGTCGGCGTCAACGGTTCCGGCAAGACCACGACCATCGGAAAACTCTCGCAAAAATTCGCATCCGAAGGCCGCAAGGTGATGCTGGCCGCCGGCGACACGTTTCGCGCTGCCGCCATCGAGCAGCTCAAGGTGTGGGGCGAGCGCACCAGGACGCCGGTCATCGCGGGCGCGCAGGGCTCGGATTCGGCAAGCCTCGCCTTCAACGCGCTGACGGCGGCAAAGGAGCAGAACATCGACGTGCTCCTGATCGACACCGCCGGCCGTCTCCAGAACAAGGCCGAGCTGATGAACGAGCTCGAAAAGGTCGTGCGCGTGATCCGCAAGGTGGATGACACTGCGCCGCATGCCGTGCTGCTTGTGCTGGATGCAACGGTGGGCCAGAACGCGCTGTCGCAGGTCGAGGCCTTCCATCGCACGGCGGGGGTCACCGGCCTCGTGATGACGAAGCTCGACGGCACCGCGCGCGGCGGCATTCTGGTGGCGCTCGCGGAGAAATTCAAACTGCCGGTGCATTTCATCGGCGTCGGCGAAGGCGTCGACGATCTCGCGCCGTTCACCGCGCGCGATTTCGCCCGTGCGATCGCCGGAATCGAAAGCTGAGAATGGACAAGACCCAGCCGCATCCGCTGTTCAAGCTCGCGACCGAGCTCGGTCCGCTGCTCGTGTTCTTCTTCGTGAATGCGAAGTTCAATCTGTTCGCCGCGACCGGGGCCTTCATGGTCGCGATCGTGGCGGCGATGATCGCGTCCTATGTGGTGACGCGCCACATCCCGATCATGGCGATCGTGACCGGCGTGATCGTGCTGGTGTTCGGCACGCTGACGCTGGTGCTGCACGACGAGACCTTCATCAAGGTCAAGCCGACCATCATCTACGGCCTGTTCGCGGCGATCCTCGGCGGCGGGCTGTTGTTCGGCCGCTCCTTCATCGCCGTGATGTTCGACCAGATGTTCAACCTGACCCCGCAGGGCTGGCGCATCCTCACGCTGCGCTGGGCGCTGTTCTTCGCCGGGATGGCCATCCTGAACGAGGTTGTCTGGCGCACCCAGAGCACGGATTTCTGGGTGAACTTCAAGGTGTTCGGCGTCACCCCGATCACCATGATCTTCGCCATCGCCCAGATGCCGCTGACCAAGCGCTACGGGATCGAGCCGGCGTCGCTGGAGGCGAGCGAGGCCGAGGCGGGGGATGTACGGAAGGGCTGAACTCTCTCAACTCGTCATTGCGACTGAGGCCTAGTCGCACACTCAACTGTCATCGCCCGGCTTGACCGGGCGATCCAGTACTCCGAGACAGTTGTGATTCAGCCGAGAAGCCGCGGCGTACTGGATGCCCCGCCCCCCGGGCGCAATTGCGCACTAGGCGGGGCATGACAGCGGTGTGTGGGGCGGCGCCTTCGTTCGCACGAGAGCTGAGCTAGCTCCCCGCCTTCAACGCCTTCTCCATCTGCGGGAGCAGCACCGTGCGCAAATTGTCCGGCGTGATCGGTCCGACCAGCTTGTAGACGATGGTGCCTTCACGCCCGACGACGAACGTCTCCGGCACGCCATAGACACCCCATTCGATCGAGGCGCGGCCGTTGGCATCCACGCCGACGTGGCCGAACGGGTTGCCGTAGCGGCCGAGGAAACGGCGCGCGTTGTCGGCCGCGTCCTTGTAGTTGATGCCGACGAGCTGGAAGCGCTTGTCCTTGGCGAGCTCGGTCAGGAGCGGCGCCTCGTCATGGCAGGGCACGCACCAGGAGGCCCAGACATTGACGAGGCTGACCTTGCCCTTGAACGCGGCGGGATCGAGGCCCGGCACCTGGGAATTGTCGGCCTGCAATCCCTCGAGCGGCGGCAGCGTGGTCTGCGGCGCCGGCCGCCCGATCAGCGCGGAGGGAATCCTCGAGGGATCGCCGCTGCCGAGCCTGAACCAGAACAGCAGCGCCAGGGCGATGAAGGCGATCAGCGGCAGCACCATCAGGAAGGTGCGGCGCTGCGGCGGAGCGGACGTCGGTTGATCGCTCATGATGGATCGCTCATGGCGTGTCCGTTGCGCTGCGTCCGGAGCGGCGCGTGACGCCGCTGCGGTCGAGCTCGCGCAGGCGCTCGGTCTGGCTGCGATAGTCGAGCACGATCCAGCCGATCAGGATCACGACGACGAGCGCGGCCGCGGCATAGGACGTCACGATGAAGGACGCGTAGGGACCAAGTGACATCGTCATGCGGCCTTCTGGCTCGCCTGCATCATCTGCAAGGAGCGGACGCGACGGCGCAAAATCTCGTTACGCATCGCCGCCAGGTGCAACGTGACGAACAGCAGCGTGAACGCGATGGCCATCAGCAGCAGCGGAATCAGGAACGACTTGTCGAGCGTCGAGCCGCCCATGCGCATCACCGACGCCGGCTGGTGCAGCGTGTTCCACCAGTCGACGGAGAACTTGATGATCGGCAGGTTGATCGCGCCGACCAGCGTCAGCACCGCGGCGGCGCGCGCCGCGCGCGAGGGATCCTCGACCGCGCGCCACAGCGCCATCAGGCCGAGATACATCAGGAAGAGGATCAGCACCGAGGTCAGCCGCGCGTCCCATTCCCAATAGGTGCCCCACATCGGCCGGCCCCACAGCGATCCCGTGAGCAGCGCGAGGAAGGTGAAGGCGGCGCCGATCGGCGCGGCGGCTTTGGCGGCGACGTCGGCGAGCGGATGCCGCCACACCAGCGTGCCCAATGAGGCGATGCTCATCACGCCCCAGACGAACATCGACAGCCAGGCGTTGGGCACGTGGATGAACATGATCTTCACCGTCGCGCCCTGCTGGTAGTCGTCGGGCGCGAGGACGGACTGGTAGAGGCCGATGGTGAGCAGGATGACGGTCGCGGCTACAAGCCACGGCAGCACTCGCGCCGTCAGCGCGAGGAACCGTGTCGGATTGGCGAGATCGATCAGCGTCATGGTATTCTGATAATCACAGGTCAGCACTCACGCAATCAGCATAAAAGCGCGCAGCGAAAGTTGATCGGGGTCAAGGGCAATCCGGCCCATTTCAGTCGAGACCATGGCGCAGGCTCGCCGCCGCCGCGAAAGGGCCGATGACGAGGCTGACCAGCGACAACGCGCACAGGATCGAGAACGGCGCGCCGAACGTCAGGGGACCGACGATCGCGGCCTGCGAGGCCGCGACGCCGAAAATCAGCACCGGGATCGACAGTGGCAGCACCAGCACGGCCATCAGCAGTCCGCCCCGGTGCAGCGTCACCGCGAGTGCCGCGCCGATCATGCCGGTGAAGGTCAGCGCCGGCGTACCGGCCAGGAGCGTCAGCGCCACCGCCCCGGTCGCGACCATGTCGAGGTTGAGCAGCAGGCCGAGCACCGGGGTTGCGACAATCAGTGGCAGGCCGGCGGCCAGCCAATGCGCCAGCGCCTTGGCGGCGCAGGCGAGTTCCAGCGGCGTCCGGCTCATCGTGATCAGGTCGAGCGAGCCGTCCTCGTGGTCGGCCATGAACAGCCGGTCCAGGGTGAGCAGGCTCGCCAGCAGCGCGCCGAGCCACAGGATCGCCGGCCCCAGCCGCGACAGCAGCGCCAGATCCGGCCCCACCGCGAACGGCATCAGGACGACGACGGTCAGGAAGAACAGCACGCCGATCAGCGCCCCGCCGCCGACGCGGAGCGCGATCCGGATATCCCGGCGGATGAGGGCGGACAGGGCGGTCATGGGGTGGCTCCGACGGCGAGGCGGCCATGAGAGCCTGGCTCGGGCACCAGGCAAACTGGGCTCCCTCCCCCTTGCGGGGGACGGCGGGGGAGAGGGGTAGCCCCGGGAGAGATGGCAGTCGGGTCCCGATCGCCGGCAACAGAGCGCCTGTTTCCCAAGCGCTCAAACCGAGAGAGCAGGCCGTGTGGTACCCCTCTCCCTGACCCTCCCCGCAAGGGGGAGGGAACGGAGAGGACGGCGCCTGGCCGCTCGGAAAACTGAGGGTGCCTCCACTTCACGCCGCACCCCCGATCCGTAACTCCCGCGAATCGATCCCCAGCGGCGCATGGGTGGCCGCGATGATCAGGCCGCCGCGGGCCAGATGCTCCCGCATCAGGCCCTCGAACATGCCCTGGCCGGCCACGTCCAGCGCCGTGGTCGGCTCGTCCAGCAGCCAGACCGGGCGGCGCACCGTCAGCAGCCGGGCCAGCGACAGTCGGCGGCGCTGGCCGGCGGACAGGAAGGCCGCGGGCAGGTGAGTGGCGTGATCGAGCCCGACGATGGCGAGGCTCTTGGCCGCATCACTGCGCTCGCCGCCCAGAAAATCAGCCCAGAATGACAGATTTTCCGCCACGCTCAGCGCCGGCTTCAGGGCGTCGCGATGGCCGAGATAGTGGCACTGCTCCGGCAGAGTCAGCTCGGCATCGCCCCCGGCGAGCGCGATTGTCCCGCCGGCCGGAATCAGCAGGCCCGCGATCAGCCGCAGCAGCGAGGTCTTGCCCGAGCCGTTGCGGCCGACGACCGCCACGGCCTCGCCGGCGACAGCATCGAAATCGAGTCCGGAAAACACCTCGCGCCCGCCGCGCACGCAGACGACCCCGCGTCCGGACAGCTGCATCTTGCCTTGGTCCAATCCGCTCAAAGCCTGGCCTCAGGAAATCTTGGGGTAGCGCATGGGAATTTTTGGCTCGCGGATTGCTGCGGCACGATTGTGGCTGTGGCGGCGCGGTTAGAAAGCTTCTATAAGCCCGGAACTACTTGATGCAGCAACTCAACCTGCCCCTGCAAGCGACCCAGCCGGACTCGCTGACGGTGTTAAAATACCCCTTGCCGGGTATAACTAACAATTGGGATTTCCTACATGACCTCGCTCGACAGCTTCAAATGCAAAAAGACCCTCAAGGTCGGCGCCAAGACCTATGTCTATTACAGCCTGCCCACGGCCGAGAAGAATGGTCTGAAGGGAATTTCGAAACTCCCCTATTCGATGAAGGTTCTGCTCGAGAACCTCCTGCGCAACGAGGACGGCCGCACGGTCAAGAAGGAAGACATCGTCGCGGTGTCGAAGTGGCTGCGCAAGAAGTCGCTGGAGCATGAGATCGCATTCCGCCCGGCTCGCGTGCTGATGCAGGATTTCACCGGCGTGCCGGCCGTGGTCGATCTCGCCGCGATGCGCAACGCGATGCAGAAGCTCGGCGGCGATGCCGAGAAGATCAACCCGCTGGTTCCGGTCGACCTCGTCATCGACCACTCCGTGATCGTGAATTTCTTCGGCGACAACAAGGCCTTCGGCAAGAACGTCACCGAGGAATACAAGCAGAACCAGGAGCGCTACGAGTTCCTGAAGTGGGGCCAGAAGGCGTTCTCGAACTTCTCCGTCGTGCCGCCCGGCACTGGCATCTGCCATCAGGTCAATCTCGAATATCTCTCCCAGACGGTCTGGACCAAGAAGGAGAAGATGACGGTCGGCAGGAAGACCGGCACCTTCGAGGTCGCCTATCCCGACTCGCTGGTCGGCACCGACTCCCACACCACCATGGTCAACGGTCTCGCCGTGCTCGGCTGGGGCGTCGGCGGCATCGAGGCGGAAGCCTGCATGCTCGGCCAGCCGCTGTCGATGCTGCTGCCCAACGTCGTCGGCTTCAAGCTGAAGGGCGCGATGAAGGAAGGCGTCACCGCGACCGACCTCGTGCTCACAGTCACGCAGATGCTGCGCAAGCTCGGCGTGGTCGGTAAGTTCGTCGAGTTCTTCGGCCCCGGCCTCGACCACCTCTCCGTCGCCGACAAGGCGACGATCGCCAACATGGCTCCCGAATACGGTGCGACCTGCGGCTTCTTCCCGGTCGACGCCGCTGCCCTCGATTACCTCAAGACCTCCGGCCGCGCTCCGGCGCGCGTCGCGCTGGTGCAGGCCTATGCCAAGGCGCAGGGCCTGTTCCGCACCGCCAAGTCGGCCGATCCGGTGTTCACGGAAACGCTGACGCTCGACCTCGGCGACGTCGTTCCCTCGATGGCCGGTCCGAAGCGCCCCGAAGGCCGCATCGCGCTGCCGTCGGTCGCCGAAGGCTTTTCGCTCGCGCTCGGCACCGAGTACAAGAAGACCGAAGAGCCGACGAAGCGCTTTGCCGTCGACGGCAGGAACTTCGAGATCGGTCATGGCGACGTCGTGATCGCCGCGATCACCTCCTGCACCAACACCTCGAACCCGAGCGTCTTGATCGGCGCAGGGCTCTTGGCCCGTAACGCTGCCGCGAAGGGCCTCAAGGCAAAACCGTGGGTGAAGACCTCGCTCGCCCCGGGCAGCCAGGTGGTCGCGGGATATCTTTCCGATTCCGGCCTGCAGGCCGATCTCGACAAGGTCGGCTTCAACCTGGTCGGCTTCGGCTGCACCACCTGCATCGGCAATTCCGGTCCGCTGCCCGAGGAGATCTCGAAATCGATCAACGACAACGGCATCGTCGCGGCCGCCGTGCTTTCCGGCAACCGCAACTTCGAAGGCCGCGTCTCGCCGGACGTGCAGGCGAACTATCTGGCGTCGCCGCCGCTGGTCGTCGCCCACGCGCTCGCGGGCAGCGTCACCAAGAACCTCGCCGTCGAGCCGCTCGGTGAAGGCAAGGACGGCAAGCCGGTGTACCTCAAGGACATCTGGCCGACGACGAAGGAGATCAACGCCTTCATGAAGAAGTTCGTGACCGCGTCGATCTTCAAGAAGAAGTATGCCGACGTGTTCAAGGGCGACACCAACTGGCGCAAGATCAAGACGGTCGAGAGCGAGACCTATCGCTGGAACATGAGCTCGACCTACGTGCAGAACCCGCCGTATTTCGACGGCATGACGAAGGAGCCGGAGCCGGTCACCGACATCGTCGAGGCGCGCATCCTCGCCATGTTCGGCGACAAGATCACCACCGACCACATCTCGCCGGCCGGTTCGATCAAGCTCACCTCGCCCGCCGGCAAATATCTCAGCGAGCACCAGGTGCGTCCGGCCGACTTCAACCAGTACGGCACGCGTCGCGGCAACCATGAAGTGATGATGCGCGGCACCTTCGCCAACATCCGCATCAAGAACTTCATGCTGAAGGGCGCTGACGGAAATATCCCGGAAGGCGGTCTCACCAAGCACTGGCCCGACGGCGAGCAGATGTCGATCTACGACGCCGCGATGAAGTACCAGCAGGAGCAGGTGCCGCTGGTGGTGTTCGCCGGCGCCGAATACGGCAACGGTTCCTCGCGCGACTGGGCTGCGAAGGGCACCCGCCTGCTCGGCGTCCGCGCCGTGATCTGCCAGAGCTTCGAGCGCATCCACCGCTCCAACCTGGTCGGCATGGGCGTGCTGCCGCTGACCTTCGAGGAAGGCACCTCCTGGTCGTCGCTCGGCCTGAAGGGCGACGAGAAGGTCACGCTGCGCGGCCTGGTCGGCGACCTGAAGCCGCGCCAGAAGCTGACCGCGGAGATCGTCTCCGGCGACGGTTCGTTGCAGCGGGTTTCGCTGCTTTGCCGCATCGATACGCTGGACGAGCTCGATTACTACCGGAACGGCGGCATTCTGCACTACGTGCTGCGCAAGCTCGCGGCCTAAGCGCGAATTTGTGAACGGTGGCTCACCGCGACGTGAGTAGAAGGTTAAACGAGGGCGGCCTATCACAAGGCCGCCTTCGTGCGTTAGAACACGCGTCCGATGGTCCCGCCCGGCGGAAAACCTCGCCCTGGACGGTTGTGATGTACGATGCCCGTAAGACTACGGTGACCATCAGGCGATAGGATATTCCCCCACGCGTGCGAGGTGTGACGTTCAACATGACTGCAATGATGGCTTCTAATCTGGTTTCGCGCTGGTCCGGTGCACTCTGGTCGGGAGCGCTCGGCATCTGCGCCATCGTCGCCGTCATCCGTCCCGCCGAGGCTGAGCCTCGCGCCGTGGTCGAGCTCTTCACATCGCAGGGCTGCTCCTCCTGCCCGCCCGCCGACCAGGTCATCGGCGATCTCTCCAAAGACCCTTCGATCATCGCGCTGAGCATGCCGATCGACTATTGGGATTATCTCGGCTGGAAGGACACGCTTGCGGATTCGCGCTTCTCGGCGCGGCAGCGTGCCTATTCGCGCATGCGCGGCGACCGCGAGGTCTATACGCCGCAAGTCGTGGTCAACGGTTCGACGCATGTCATCGGCAGCGACCGCGCCGGCATCGAGAGCGCGATCGGCCAGACCGACAAGGGCACGGGTGTGATGAGCGTGCCGGTGACGATGTCGCTTGCAGGCAAGCAGATCAACGTCTCGGTGGCGGCGAGCAAGGAGTCGGCGGTCTCGCGCGGCGAGGTCTGGATCTGCTCGATCACGAAATCGGTGCCGATCGCAATCAGCCGTGGCGAAAATCGCGGGCAGCAGATCACCTATCACAACGTCGTGCGCAACCTGCTCAAGGTCGGCGACTGGAACGGACGTCCGGAAAGCTGGACGGTGCCGTTGGAAAATCTCACGCGCGACGGCGTCGACGGCGCTGTGGTCTATGTCCAGGACGGCAGCCGTGAGAAGCCGGGTGCGATGCTCGGCGCGGCGTACACGTCGCTGCACTGAAGCGAAGCACGCTCAAGAACGTCTCAAGACAATTAGTCTCTCGTCATTCCGGGGGGCGCGCGAAGCGCAAGCTATGGTGCGCGGTTGCGCACCTGAGAATCTATCGATCCACAATCTGAGCTGAGAAATGGATTCTCAGGTGCGCAATCGCGCACGATAGCTCGCGCCAAGAGGCGCGCCCCGGAATGACAGCGTGCCGGAAACATCCCGCCACAAACCAAAAAGGACCAACTTGCGTTGGCCCTCCTTGTCGCGCGTACAGACCCGATCCTGACGGCCCCGGGGGCTGGGGGCTGAGGAATCCGGAACCGAAAGGACCGGGTCAACGCACACAGGTCTTCTCGCAATGCAGGGCGGCAGGCGCTTGGCGGAAAAGCGGCGATATCAAGATTCCTTCTAACGATCCCGTGACGGTTTGCCGCGACAGAATTCCACTCCTGCGTGTGTTCCGATTCGCACCCGATTCAATGAGTTGAGTGAAGAGCCCCTTGCGGCGGGGAACAGTTGGCGCGATCATGCAATTGTCATGATCCGCGGTTCCGGGGACGGTCTTCGCGGATGCGATCATGCCGCGAGATGAGGAGGCGCTCGATGAGTCTGACGCCGGAGGATGCCGATCCGAGCGAGCAGCGCGCAGTGGCGCGCCCCGCCGCTGCGAATGCCCAACCCAACCGGGTGACATTCAACCGGCTGGAACTGAACCGCATCCTCAACCTCTACGGCCGCATGGTCGCCGACGGCGAGTGGCGCGACTATGCCATCGACTTCCTGAAGGACCGCGCGGTGTTCTCGGTCTTCCGCCGTGCCTCGGAAGTGCCGATCTATCGCATCGAGAAAGACCCGCGGCTGGCGCGCAAGCAGGGCATGTACAGCGTGATCTCGGCGACCGGCCTGATCCTGCGCCGCGGCCACGAGCTCGAGCGCGTGCTGCTGGTGATCGATCGCAAGCTGGCGGTGGTTTAGCCGTACTGACGGTGCAAGGCGCACCGCGCCGTGCCCACCATCTTTCCTCAATCGCCGGGCATGGTGGGCACGCTACGCTTTGCCCACCCTACGAGACCGAGGTTATTTCGGCACCGTACTCGCGCCTTCGCCGAGGTCGCGCTGCATCATCACCGTGTCGAGCCAGCGGCCGAATTTCAGGCCGACATTGGGATGCGTGCCGATCATCTTGAAGCCGCCGCGCGTGTGCACGCCGATCGAGCCGGCATTGGCGGAATCGCCGATCACCGCGATCATCTGGCGGAAGCCGCGCGCCTCGCATTCGGTGATCAGCCGCTCCAGCAGCAACGAGCCGATGCCGCGGCGGTGGAACGATGGATCGAGATAGATCGAGTTCTCGACCGTGAAGCGGTAGGCCGGCCGCGGCCGGTAGGCGCCGGCATAGGCATAGCCGGCGACGCTACGATCGAGGATGGCGACGAAATAGGGATAGCCGCCGTCGATCAGCGCGCGGTAGCGGCGCGTCATCTCGGTGAGGTCGGGCGGTTCCAGCTCGAACGTCGCGGTGCCCTCGCGGACGGCCTGCTGGTAGATGGCGGTGATGGCGGGAAGGTCGGCCTCGATGGCAGGCCTGATCTCAGGTGCGGACATGGGAGGAAGATTAAAGCCTTCCCGGGACCGCTGGAAGGGGCAACGCCGCCTCCACACCCGTCATTACGAGCGCGGCGAAGCAATCCAGAAATGCATCCGCGGAGGGACTCTGGATTGCTTCGTCGCTTCGCTCCTCGCAATGACAAGGAGAGACAGCCCTTGTAGCCCGGACCCGGATGGAGCGCAGCGAAATCCGGGGCGGGCCTATCTGGGGCGGGCCTATCTGGGGCGAGAATCCCGAATTGCGCCGCGCTCTATCCGGGCTACGGGCAAGCGGCAGCCGGCGCAAACAAAAACCCCGGCCTCTCGGCCGGGGTTCGTATCCGTTCTCTCGTCGACGCGCTTAGTCGCGCTGGCCGAGGAGCTGCAGGAGCAGCGTGAACAGGTTGATGAAGTTCAGGTACAGCGACAGTGCGCCGGTGATGGCCGCACGCTCTGCGATGTCACCGCCGGCCGAGGCGTAGCCGTAGATGTAGTCGTTCTTCAGCCGCTGGGTATCCCAGGCGGTGAGGCCCGCGAACACCAGCACGCCGACCACGGACACGATGAACTGCAGCATCGTGCTGGCCAGGAACAGGTTGACCAGGCTCGCGATGATGATGCCGATCAGGCCCATGAACAGGAACGAGCCCATCCCGGTCAGATCACGCTTGGTGGTGTAGCCGTAGAGGCTCAGTGCGCCAAACGTGGCCGCGGTGATGAAGAACACCCGCACGATCGAGGTGTGCGTGAACACCAGGAAGATCGAGGACAGCGAGATGCCCATCAGCGCCGCGAAGACCCAGAACAGGATCTGCGCGGTCGAGGGAGCGAGACGGTTGATGCCCGCCGAGATCACGAACACCATCGCGAGCGGTGCGAGCATGAACAGCCACTTCAGGGGGCTGACGAACATCGCGTAGCCGAACGGCGTCAGGAACAGCTTGCCAACGCGGACGGCTTCCGGGGTCGGAACGTCGGTCACGGCGGCCATGTAGACGCCGAGCGCGGCCAGGCCGGTGATGGCGAGGCCGATGCTCATGTAATTGTAGATGCGCAGCATATAGGCGCGCAGGCCGGCATCGACCGTCGCGGCGTCAACACGCCCGGCGGCCCTGCCGAAAGGAGAAGCGTAGTTACGGTCTAGGTCCGACATGGTCGAATTCCCGTTGGTTAGCCCGGTCCGGCATGAGGGTCGCCATGCCGCCGGTTCGTCAAATTCTATCTCGGATACCGATCTGTGCCGACTAAATTCTGGCTCATAATCGGGGCTCCGAACCCATTGGATATGTGGGAAACTAACACATTCGCTGCAACCGTCCACGCGCGGCTGAATGTCGCCCTCGCCCGCAATCCTAGCGGGCAGACGTGGTTAATCGCTGGAATCGTGCGATTCCGACATCGCGGGGGCGCCCGCTACCATTTGTCACAAATTCCGCAACACCGTGGCGGGCTTTTTGTTCAACGCCAGCAGCGTCCCGGCGAGCCCAAGTCCGACCGTGACCACCAGGGCCGCGGCGACCACGCCGGCCGCGCTGCCGGCCTGCCAGACGAAACTCAGCGTCATCAGCCGCGTCACGATCATCCAGGCCGCGATGCTGCCGGCGATCACGCCGAACACCGCGGTGGCAAGTCCGATCAGCAGGTATTCGAGGGCATAGGCGCCGAGCAGCCGCAGCCGGGTTGCGCCGAGGGTCTTGAGGATCACCGCATCGTAGACCCGGTGGCGGTGGCCGGCGGCGAGCGCGCCGCCCAGCACCAGGATCGCCGAGATCAGGGTCACCGCGCTGGCACCGCGGATCGCGAGCGCCAGATTGGTCACGACCGAGCCGACCGTCTCCATCACCTCGCGCACGCGCACGCTGGTCACCATCGGATAGGCGTCGGCGACCTGCTTGATGATCTTGCCGTCCCCGGCCGCTGTGCCGCCGGCCTCGGTGAGCGTCGCGATATGGGTATGTGGCGCGCCCTTGAAGGCGTTGGGCGAGAACACCAGCACGAAATTGATGCCCATGCCCTGCCAGTCGATGGTGCGCAGATTGCCGATCTTGGCCGGGATGTCGCGGCCGAGCACATTGACCACGATCTCGTCGCCGAGCTTGAGACCCAGCCCGTCGGCGATCTTCTTCTCCATCGAGACCAGCAGCGGGCCGGAATAGTCGGCGCTCCACCATTCGCCCTCGACCACCTTGGAGCCCTTCGGCAGCTCGGCGGTATAGGTCAGGCCGCGGTCGCTTTGCAGCACCCATTCGGAATCGGTGGTCGGCTTGAGGTCCTCGGCGCGCACGCCGCGCGCGGCGACGATGCGGCCGCGCAGCATCGGCACGTCCTCGACCTTCGCGCCCGGCGCGATCCGGCGCAGATAGCCGTCGAACTGCTCGGCCTGCGTGCTCGGGATGTCGATGAAGAAGAACGACGGCGCGTGCTCGGGGAGGGCCGCAAGGAACTGCCGGCGAAGATTGCCGTCGATCTGGGTGATGGTGACGAGCACGGCGAGCCCGAGCCCGAGCGACAGCACGACGGAGGGCGTCAGCGCGCCGGGCCGGTGGATGTTGGCGATCGCCAGCCGCAGCATCGGCAAACGCGTGCGCGGCAGCCGGCGCGCGATCGTCATCAGCAGCGCGGCGATACCGCGGAGCAGGGCGAACACGACGACGGAGGAGGCCACGAACACCGCGGCGATGCGCTTGTCGAAGGACAATCCGATCACGACCGCGATCAGCAGCGCGATCACGACGGCCATGAACACGATATAGCTCCATCGCGGCCGGTGCCATTCGGAGCTGATGGTGTCGCGGAACAGCGCGGCGACGGGCACATCGTGCACCCGCCCGAGCGGCCACAGGCCGAAGGCGAGCGCCGTGAGCAGGCCATAGACGAAGGACAGCGCGAGCTCGTCGGCATGCACGGCCGGCACCACCGGCAGCGGCAGCAGTTTTCCGAACAGGCCGACGATGGCGAAAGGCATGGCGGCGCCGAGCGCAAGGCCGATCACCGAGCCAATTCCCGCCAGCAGGAGGACCTGCGCCAGATAGATGCCGAACACGTCGCGGCCGGTGGCGCCGACCGCCTTGAAGGCCGCGATGACCTCGAGCCGGCGGTCGATATGGCTCTTGACGGCATTGGCGACGCCGACGCCGCCGACCAGGAGCGCGGCGAGGCCGACCAGCGTCAAAAACTGTGTGAAGCGGTTGATGTTGCGCTCGAGCTGCGGCGAGGCATTGGAGCGGCTGCGGATCTCCCAGCCGGCCTGCGGCGCAGCGTTGCGCGCGTCCGCGATGAAGGCGTCGGTGGCGCGCTCGCTGTTGGCGGCGTCAGGCAGCTTTACCCGGTACACCCAGCGCACCAGGCTGCCGGGCTGGATCAGGCCGGTGGCGCGCAGGCCCGCCTCGCTGATCAGGAAGCGCGGCCCGAAACCGATGCCGCCGGCGAGCTTGTCGGGCTCGGCCTCGACGGTGCTGCGGATCTGGAACGTTGCGCTTCCGATGGTGACGCGGTCGCCGGTCTTCAGCGACAGTCGCGCCAGCAGCGTCGGATCGGCGGCGGCACCGAACGCGCCGTCGCGCTCCGCGAGCAGGTCGGACATCGGCAGCGGCGGCGCCAGCGTCAGCTGACCCAGCATCGGATAGGTGTCGTCGACCGCCTTCATCTCGACCAGCGCGAGCTGGCCGTCGGCGGATCGCGCCATGCCGCGCAAGGTGGCGGCGGTGGACACGGTGCCGCGCGAGCGCAGGAAGGAGACTTCCTCGGGCTTCGCCTCGCGCTGGAACAGCACGAAGGAGACGTCGCCGCCGAGCAGCGTGCGGCCCTCGCGCGCGAGACCGTCGCTCAGGCTCGCCGAGACCGAGCCGACGCCGGCGATGGCCATCACGCCGAGCGCGATGCAGGCGATGAAGACATAGAAGCCGCGCAGGCCTCCGCGCAATTCGCGCAGCGCGTAGCGCAGCGACAGCGTGATGCCATTGGGTTTCGCGAACGGTTCGGCCGCGATGCTCATGCCGGCGCAGACTGGGTGTCGATGCGGCCGGAGCGCAGGCGGATCACGCGATCGCAGCGCTGCGCGAGCGAGGAATCGTGCGTGACCAGCACCAGCGTCATGCCGCGCTCGGCGTGCTTGCCGAACAGCAGATCCACGATCTGTTTTCCCGTCGCCTCGTCGAGATTGCCGGTCGGCTCGTCCGCGACGAGGATGGCGGGATCGGGCGCCAGCGCGCGGGCGAGCGCGACGCGCTGCTGCTCGCCGCCGGACAGCTGCGTCGGATAGTGATGCAGGCGATCGCCGAGCCCGACCGATTGCAACTCCTGCGCCGCGCGTCTTGCGGCGTCAGGGTTGCCGGCGAGTTCGAGCGGCACGGCGACGTTCTCAAGCGCCGTCATGGTCGGGATCAGATGGAAGGACTGGAAGACGATGCCGACCTGGCGGCCGCGGAAGCGGGCCAGCGCGTCCTCGTCGAGGGCATTGAAAGGCGTGCCTGACACCACCACCTCTCCGCTATCAGGACGCTCCAGCCCCGCCATCACCATCAGCAGCGTGGATTTGCCCGAGCCTGACGGGCCGATCAGGCCGATCGTCTCGCCCGAGGCGACCCGCAGGCTGATATCCTTGAGGATGTGAACGCGTGCCGCGCCCGTACCCAATGAAAGATTGACGTTGGAGATGGCGATGGTGTCCGGCGCGGTGCCGGCGAGCAAAGAGGTTTCGATGCGACTGTCCATGGTCCGGTCATATGGCAACTCCGCATACGCGGTCGAGAGGCGTTACGGATTCTTCATGCACATAGCCGTGTTGATGTTCGCTTTGATGACGGCGGTGGATCCGGCATGGGCCGAAGCGGCAAAGCCGGTCAAGCTTGTCGTTCTCGGCGATTCCCTGAGCGCCGGCCTCGGTCTCCCGGCCCAGGACGCATTCCCCACAAAACTTCAAAAAGCCTTGCAGGCCAAAGGCATAGCTGTCGATATGACCAATGCCGGCGTGTCCGGCGACACCTCGTCCGGCGGCCGTGACCGGCTCGACTGGTCGGTCCCGGACGGAACCGACGGCGTGATCATCGAGCTCGGCGCCAACGACGCGCTGCGCGGCATCGACCCTGACCTGACGCGCACCGCGCTGACCGACATCGTCCAGCGATTGAAGGCACGCAAGATCGCGGTGATGCTGTGCGGCATGCTGGCGCCGCCGAATTACGGCGCGGAATACGCCGCGCGCTTCAATTCGATTTATCCGGATCTTGCGAAAAAATTCGACGTGCCGCTCTATCCGTTCTTCCTCGATGGTGTCGCGGCCGACGCCAAGCTCAACCAGGCCGACGGCATTCATCCGACCGCGGCCGGCGTCGACATCATCGTTAACAACATCATGCCCACCGTGGAGGCATTTTTGCGCAACATAAGCGAGCAGCGCCGCTGAAAAGCGGGCAGCGCTAACCGTAATTCCCAGGGTTTTACCGGGGTGAGGCGCGCGATGCTTCGCAGAGTCACACAACTGCGATAGGAATCAGGGTACCGGTGATTCGTCGCCGGCTCTACAATTTGGATATGATCCTTCCCAGGGATCATGCCCAAGCATCGGGAGTGCGAAACGATGCCGCGTTTGTTCACAGGTCTGGAAATTCCGGCCGAGATCGGCCAGACGCTTTCCAATTTGCGGGGCGGCCTTCCCGGCGCCCGCTGGATCGATCCCGAAAATTATCATGTTACCCTGCGCTTCATCGGCGATATCGACGGCATGTCCGCCAACGAGATCGCGTCGATGCTGTTTCGCGTTGATCGCAAGCCCTTCGAGGTGAAGGTGCAGGGGCTCACGAGCTTCGGCGGCCGCAAGCCGCGCGCGGTGGTCGCGACCATCGCGCCGAGCAAGCCGCTGATGGAATTGCAGGCCGAGCTCGAACGCATGATGCAGCGGATCGGCCTCGATCCCGAAGGCCGCAAGTTCACCCCGCATGTCACGCTGGCCCGGCTGCACGACGCGTCCGACCGCGACGTCGCCGACTATCTCTCGCTGCGCGGTTACTTCCCGAGCAAGGCGTTCATGGCCGAACGTTTTGTCTTGTTCTCGTCACGCGCATCGACCGGCGGCGGCCCCTATGTGGTCGAGGACGCCTACGAGCTGTGTGAGTGAGCTAGCTCTCGCGCCCCGGACGCGGCGCAGCGCCTAGCGGTGCGCTGCTGAGCCGGGGCCCATCGCTCCACGATCGATGTACGAAACAGTGGGTCCCGGCTCTGCGCAGCGTCACCATAGCGCGTTGAAGACGCGCGTGATCGCGCTTTCGGTGCCGCAGCGCGTCCGGGACGCGGAACGCATACCCCGCCCACCAATTCACGGCTTGCAATTTCCGCGCATCTCTGGCGGTAAAGAGCCATGCTCTCCACCCCCAGTTCCTCATTCCGCGAGGCATACCAGGACCAGATCGCGTCCGGCGCGATCGAGCCCGATGCTGCGCAGGCCGAAATCGCCGAGGCCTATGCGGCGCTCGACCAGCGGCTCGCGAATTACAAGCCGCAGCGCAAGCAGGGCCTGCTCAGTCGCTTGTTCAGCGGGGACAAGGACGAGGCGCCGCGCGGGCTCTACGTCCATGGCGAAGTCGGCCGCGGCAAGACCATGCTGATGGACCTGTTCTTCCAGCACAGCACCGTCGAGCACAAGCGCCGCGCGCATTTCCACGAGTTCATGGCGGAAGCGCATGAGCGCATCTACGATTATCGCCAGGGCATCTCGCGCGGCGAGATCGCGGATGGCGACGTCATCGCGCTGACCGCGAACGCGATCTTCGAGGAAAGCTGGCTGCTCTGCTTCGACGAATTCCACGTCACCGACATCGCGGACGCGATGATCCTCGGCCGCCTGTTCGCAAAGCTGTTCGAGCTCGGCACCGTGGTGGTCGCGACCTCCAACGTCGCGCCCGACGATCTCTACAAGGGCGGCCTGAACCGTTCGCTGTTCCTGCCCTTCATCAAGCAGATCACCGACCACATGGACGTGCTGCGGCTCGATGCGCGCACGGATTTCCGCCTGGAAAAGCTTCAGGGCGTGCCGATGTGGCTGACGCCGGCCGACGGCGACGCGGACGCAGCCCTCGACCGCGCCTGGTCGAAGATGACCGGCGGCGCCAAATGCAAGTCGCGCGATATTTCGTTCAAGGGCCGCATCCTGCACGTGCCGTGCTCGGCCCATGGCGTGGCGCGGTTCGGATTTGCGGATCTCTGCGAAAAACCGCTCGGCGCGTCCGACTACCTCCGCCTTGCGCACGACTATCACACCATCCTGGTCGACCATATTCCAGTCATGGATTTTTCCCAGCGCAACGCCGCCAAGCGTTTCATCACGCTGATCGATACGCTCTATGACAATGCCGTGAAGCTGATGGCCTCGGCCGATGCCAACCCGATCTCGCTCTACCTCGCCCACGAGGGCAACGAGGCCATGGAGTTCAAGCGGACGGCATCGCGCCTGATCGAGATGAGCTCGGAATCCTATCTGGCCCTGCCTCACGGCCGCAAGGATTCCACCGCCAGCGGCTCCACCAAGGGCCTGGTGGAGACTTAAGTCCTATTTGCCAGCGCTGTCATTCCGGGGCGTCGCGAAGCGACGAGGCCGGAATCCATACTCCCGCTGGTGGTTATGGATTCCGGGCTCGCGACTTTCGCCGCGCCCCGGAATGACAGGGATGCGCTTCAATATTCGCCAAGCCCGACAATTGGGCATCCACCGACTTGAACGGGGGGAGCGAAAGGGATAACCACCCGTCTCAGTTTTCCCCTCCTTAACGTGTCTAAAGGACAGGTTCACATGGCGCGCGACAAGATTGCTTTGATTGGCTCCGGTCAGATCGGCGGAACGTTGGCTCATCTCATCGGCCTGAAAGAACTGGGCGACGTGGTGATGTTCGACATCGCCGAGGGCGTGCCGCAGGGCAAGGCGCTCGACATCGCCCAGTCCTCGCCGGTCGACGGTTTCGACGCGCACTACACCGGTGCCAATTCGTACGAAGCCCTCGACAACGCAAAAGTCTGCATCGTCACCGCCGGCGTGCCGCGCAAGCCCGGCATGAGCCGCGACGATCTCCTCTCCATCAACCTCAAGGTCATGGAGCAGGTCGGCGCCGGCATCAAGAAATACGCCCCCGACGCCTTCGTCATCTGCATCACCAACCCGCTCGACGCGATGGTGTGGGCGCTGCAGAAGGCTTCGGGCCTGCCGCACAAGAAGGTCGTCGGCATGGCCGGCGTGCTGGATTCGGCGCGCTTCCGCTACTTCCTGGCCGACGAGTTCAACGTCTCGGTCGAGGACGTCACCGCCTTCGTGCTCGGCGGTCACGGCGACACCATGGTGCCGCTGGTGAAGTACTCCACCGTCGCCGGCATTCCACTGCCCGACCTCGTCAAGATGGGCTGGACCTCGCAGGCGCGCCTCGACGAGATCGTCGACCGCACCCGCAACGGCGGCGCCGAGATCGTCAATCTGCTCAAGACCGGCTCGGCCTTCTACGCGCCCGCCGCTTCCGCGATCGCGATGGCCGAGAGCTATCTGCGTGACAAGAAGCGTGTGCTGCCCTCGGCCGCCTATCTGAACGGCGAATACGGCGTGAAGGACATGTATGTCGGCGTGCCCGTCGTGATCGGCGCCAAGGGCGTCGAGCGCGTCGTCGAGATCGAGCTCGCCGGCAAGGACCGAGAGGCCTTCGACAAGTCGGTCGGCGCCGTACAGGGCCTGGTCGATGCCTGCAAGAAGATCGCACCCGATCTTCTCGGCCGCTAAGGCGCCAATGATACCCCGCCGAAGATCGAAAACCGGTCTTCGGCGGTTTCACTTCCGGGGCCCACTGCCGGGGCGGGTTCCGGCTCGATAGTCCAGAGATCTCGAAGTCAAAGAATCCGGGTTGCAGTTCCTGTGGTATATGGTATGCCAGCCACAAGACTGAGGTGGGCCCTAGAGGTCACCGCCCGCGGGTTCAGGGAGCGACCATATGAATATCCATGAATATCAAGCCAAAGCGCTGCTGAACGAGTTCGGCGTCGCGATCTCGAAGGGCGTCCCCGTCCTGAAGCCCGCGGACGCGGAAGCCGCCGCCAAGGCCCTCCCGGGTCCGGTCTGGGTGGTGAAGAGCCAGATCCACGCCGGTGGCCGCGGCAAGGGCAAGTTCAAGGAAGCCTCGGCCGGCGACAAGGGCGGCGTCCGCATCGCCAAATCGGCCGCCGAGGTCGCCGAATTCGCCAAGCAGATGCTTGGCGCCACGCTCGTGACCGTGCAGACCGGCCCCGCCGGCAAGCAGGTCAACCGCCTCTACATCGAGGACGGCTCGGACATCGACAAGGAGTTCTACCTCTCGATCCTGGTCGACCGCGAGACCTCGCGCGTGTCGTTCGTGGTGTCGACCGAAGGCGGCGTCAACATCGAGGACGTCGCGCACAACACCCCCGAGAAGATCGTCACCTTCTCGGTCGATCCCGCGACCGGCATCATGGGCCATCACGGCCGCACCGTCGCCAACGCGCTGAAACTCTCCGGCGATCTCGCCAAGCAGGCCGAGAAGCTCACCGCGCAGCTCTACACCGCCTTCGTCGCCAAGGACATGTCGATGCTGGAGATCAACCCGCTGGTCGTGACCAAGCAGGGCCAGCTCCGCGTGCTCGACGCCAAGGTGTCGTTCGACGACAACGCGCTGTTCCGTCACCCCGAGGTGCTCGCGCTGCGCGACGAGACCGAGGAAGACGCCAAGGAAATCGAGGCGTCGAAATACGACCTCAACTACGTCACCCTCGACGGCAATATCGGCTGCATGGTCAACGGCGCCGGTCTCGCGATGGCGACGATGGACATCATCAAGCTCTACGGCATGTCGCCGGCGAACTTCCTCGACGTCGGCGGCAGCGCCAGCAAGGAGAAGGTCGCGGCCGCGTTCAAGATCATCACCGCCGATCCCAACGTGAAGGGCATCCTGGTCAACATCTTCGGTGGCATCATGAAGTGCGACGTGATCGCCGAAGGCGTCACGGCCGCCGTGCGCGAGGTCGGCCTCAGCGTGCCGCTGGTGGTCCGCCTCGAAGGCACCAATGTCGAGCTCGGCAAGAAGATCATCCGCGAATCCGGCCTGAACGTGGTGCCGGCCGACAATCTCGACGACGCCGCGCAGAAGATCGTGAAGGCCGTCAAGGGAGGCTGAGGCCATGACCCAGGACCATCTCGCCGCATCATCTCCGCTTGCAGAGCACACGCGCCTCGCCGCGTTCGCCGGCGAATGGAATGGCGAAGAGGTGGTCTTCCCGTCGCGCTGGGTCGCCGGCGGGCCGGCGACCTCGCACGTCGTCGCGCGCATGGATCTGAACGGCTTCTACCTGATCCAGGACTGTGTCCAGATGCGCGACGGCAAGCAGGCTTTTGCCACCCATGGCCTCTTCACCTACGACCGCGAGGACCGGACCTACAAATTGTTCTGGTACGACTCGCTCGGCTACACGCCGCCCTCGCCCGCCTCCGGCGGCTGGGTCGGCAAGACCCTGACGCTGGTGCGCGGCTCGCTCCGCGGCAATGCGCGCCACGTCTACGAAATCATCGACGACAATTCCTACTCGTTGAAGATCCAGTTCTCGCCGGACGCGGAAGGCTGGGCCGACGTGCTCACCGGCATCTACCGCCGCATCCACTGACCTCTCACTCGTTAGTTCGCGAAAGCAGACCTCATGTCCATCCTGATCGACAAGAACACCAAGGTCATCTGCCAGGGCTTTACCGGCAAGAACGGCACCTTCCACTCGGAGGCCGCGCTTGCCTACGGCACCAAGATGGTCGGCGGCACCTCGCCGGGCAAAGGCGGCGCCACGCATCTGGGCCTGCCGGTGTTCGACACGGTGCGCGAGGCGCGCGAGAAGACCGGCGCCGATGCGTCGGTGATCTACGTGCCGCCGCCGGGCGCGGCCGATGCGATCTGCGAAGCCATCGACGCGGAGATCCCGCTGATCGTCTGCATCACCGAGGGCATTCCTGTCGTCGACATGGTGCGCGTGAAGCGCTCGCTGGCCGGTTCCAAGTCGCGCCTGATCGGGCCGAACTGCCCGGGCGTCATGACCGCCGGCGAGTGCAAGATCGGCATCATGCCCGCCAACATCTTCAAGACCGGCAGCGTCGGCATCGTCTCCCGCTCCGGCACGCTGACCTATGAAGCCGTGTTCCAGACCTCGCAGGAAGGCCTCGGCCAGACCACCGCGGTCGGCATCGGCGGCGACCCGGTCAAGGGCACCGAGTTCATCGACGTGCTGGAAATGCTGCTCGCCGACCCCAAGACCGAATCGATCATCATGATCGGCGAGATCGGCGGTTCCGCCGAGGAGGACGCCGCCCAGTTCCTCAAGGACGAGGCCAAGCGCGGCCGCAAGAAGCCGATGGTCGGTTTCATTGCCGGCGTCACCGCGCCTCCCGGCCGCCGCATGGGCCATGCCGGTGCGATCATCTCCGGCGGCAAGGGCGACGCCGGTTCCAAGACCGATGCGATGAAATCGGCTGGGATTACAGTGTCTCCGTCTCCCGCCCGCCTTGGTCACACGCTTGCCGAAAAGTTGAAAGGCTAATTCACTTCTTCGTACTTTTCCGGGCGAAGTTTCGTAGCAAATAGGATAAATGGTGCCTGTCGCGCTGGGCCTCTGCCGGGGAGCTCAGCGCCAGCGCCGTTTGTTATGCGCGAACCGAAATCGCCAGGAACTCAAGCATGTCTCGCCAAGACGCGAACGCAGCCTTTGCCCTCTCTTCCTTTTTGCAGGGCACCAACGCCACCTACATCGACGAAATCTACGCCCGCTACGAGAAGGACCCGTCCTCGGTCGACGCCGAGTGGCAGGAGTTCTTCAAGAGCCTCAACGACCAGCCCGGCGATATCAGCAAGAACGCCGAAGGCCCGTCCTGGGAGCGCGCCAACTGGCCGCTGACCCCCCAGGACGACCTCACCTCCGCTCTCGACGGCAACTGGGCCCAGGTCGAGAAGGCGGTCGGTGCCAAGATCGCCGCCAAGGCGCAGGCCCAGGCGGGCAACAAGGGCGCCGATTTCTCGTCCGCCGACGTGCTCCAAGCCACGCGCGACTCCGTCCGCGCGCTGATGCTGATCCGCTCCTACCGCATGCGCGGCCACTTCCACGCCAAGCTCGATCCGCTCGGCATCGAAGCCCCGCGCAACCGCGAAGAGCTCGACCCGCGCACCTACGGCTTCAGCGAAGCCGATTTCGACCGCAAGATCTTCCTCGATCACGTGCTGGGTCTCGAATACGCCACGCTGCGCGAGATCACCGCGATCTGCGAGCGTACTTACTGCCAGACGCTCGGCGTCGAGTTCATGCACATCAGCAACGCTGCGCAGAAGGCGTGGATCCAGGAGCGCATCGAGGGCCCGGACAAGGAAATCTCGTTCACCCGCGAAGGCCGGCGCGCGATCCTGATGAAGCTGGTCGAAGCCGAAGGCTTCGAGAAGTTCTGCGACACCAAGTTCACCGGCACCAAGCGCTTCGGCCTCGACGGCGGTGAATCGCTGATTCCCGCGCTCGAGCAGATCATCAAGCGCGGCGGCAATCTCGGCGTGAAGGAAGTCGTGCTCGGCATGCCGCATCGCGGCCGCCTCAACGTGCTGACCCAGGTGATGGGCAAGGCGCACCGCGCCCTGTTCCATGAATTCAAGGGCGGCTCGGCCAACCCCGATGCGGTCGAAGGCTCCGGCGACGTCAAATATCACCTCGGCGCCTCCTCGGACCGCGAGTTCGACGGCAACCGCATCCATCTGTCGCTGACCGCCAACCCCTCGCATCTCGAGATCGTCGATCCCGTGGTGCTCGGCAAGGTCCGCGCCAAGCAGGACCAGCACGGCGATCCGCCGGACCAGCGCATCTCGGTGATGCCGCTCTTGATGCATGGCGACGCTGCGTTCGCCGGCCAGGGCGTGGTCGCGGAATGCTTCGGCCTGTCCGACCTGAAGGGCTACCGCACCGGCGGCTCCGTCCACTTCATCGTCAACAACCAGATCGGCTTCACCACCTATCCGCGCTACTCGCGCTCCTCGCCCTATCCGTCGGACGTGGCGAAGATGATCGACGCGCCGATCTTCCACGTGAACGGCGACGACCCGGAAGCGGTGGTTTTCGCGGCCAAGGTCGCGACCGAATTCCGCCAGAAGTTCCACAAGCCCGTCGTCATCGACATGTTCTGCTACCGCAGGCATGGCCATAACGAGGGCGACGAGCCGGCCTTCACCCAGCCGGTGATGTACAAGAGGATCGCGGCCCATCCGTCGACGCTCGAGCTCTACGCCCGCCGCCTGATCAGCGAAGGCGTGATGACCGAGGGCGAGGTCGACAAGGCCAAGGCTGACTGGCGCGCGCGGCTCGACGCCGAGTTCGAGGCCGGCACCTCCTACAAGCCGAACAAGGCCGACTGGCTCGACGGCAAGTGGTCCGGCTTCAAGATCGCCGACCAGGAAGAGGATGCGCGCCGCGGCGTCACCGGCGTCGACACCGCCGCGCTGAAGGAAATCGGCCGCAAGATCACCAAGGTGCCGGATGGCTTCCGCGTCCACCGCACCATCCAGCGCTTCCTCGACAATCGCGCCAAGGCGATCGACACCGGCGTCGGCATCGATTGGGCGACCGGCGAGGCATTGGCGTTCTGCACGCTGCTCAACGAGAACCACCATGTCCGCCTGTCGGGCCAGGATTCCGAGCGCGGCACGTTCTCGCAGCGCCATTCGGTCCTGATCGACCAGGAAGACGAGAGCCGCTACACGCCGTTCAACCATCTCGGCCACGAGCAGGGCCATTACGAGGTCATCAACTCGCTGCTGTCGGAAGAAGCCGTGCTCGGCTTCGAATATGGCTACTCGCTCGCCGAGCCGAACACGCTGACGCTGTGGGAAGCCCAGTTCGGCGACTTCGCCAACGGTGCGCAGGTCGTGTTCGACCAGTTCATCTCCTCGGGCGAGCGCAAATGGCTGCGCATGTCCGGCCTCGTCTGCCTCTTGCCGCACGGCTATGAGGGCCAGGGACCGGAGCACTCCTCGGCGCGTCTGGAGCGTTATCTGCAGATGTGCGCCGAAGACAACATGCAGGTGGTCTACCCGACCACGCCGGCGAACTACTTCCACGTGCTGCGCCGCCAGCTTCATCGCGAGATCCGCAAGCCGCTGATCCTGATGACGCCGAAGTCGCTGCTGCGTCACAAGCGGGCGGTGTCGCGTCTGGAGGAGCTCGCGAAGGGAACGACCTTCCACCGCATCCTCTATGATGACGCCCAGATGCTGCCGAACGAGGCGATCAAGCTCGTCCCCGACGAGAAGGTCCGCCGCATCGTGCTCTGCTCCGGCAAGGTCTATTACGACCTCTACGAGGAGCGCGAGAAGCGCGGCATCGACGACATCTACCTGATGCGCGTCGAGCAGCTTTATCCGGTGCCGCTGAAGGCGCTGGTGGCCGAGCTGTCGCGCTTCAAGAAGGCTGAAGTGGTGTGGTGCCAGGAAGAGCCCCGCAACATGGGTGCCTGGCACTTCATCGAGCCCTATCTGGAATGGGTGCTGAACCAGGTGCACGGTGCGAGCCGGCGTCCGCGTTATGTCGGCCGCGCCGCTTCCGCCGCGACCGCCACTGGTCTGATGTCCAAGCATCAGGCGCAGTTGAAAGCGTTCCTGGACGAAGCACTGAGCTGATCTTTCTGAACTGCGTCATGCCCCGCCTCGTGCGCAATTGCGCACTGGAGCGGGGCATCCAGTACGCCGCGACGTCCGTGCAGAGTACGAACGTCCGGCTTGCTGGATGGCTTGCCTTTCGCAGGCCGATGACGACCGAATTTTTGACCGCACCGGCGATCCCTTAAGGAAAAGACCATGACTGAAATTCGTGTGCCGACGCTCGGCGAATCCGTCACCGAGGCCACCATCGGCCGCTGGTTCAAGAAGGCCGGCGATCCCGTCGCCGTCGACGAGCCCTTGGTGGAGCTCGAGACCGACAAGGTCACCATCGAGGTCCCGGCGCCCTCCGCCGGCACGCTGAGCGAGATCGTCGCGGCCGATGGCGCAACCGTTGCGGTCGGTGCGCTGCTCGGCCAGATCACTGACGGTGCCGGTGCTGCGAAGCCCGCCGCTGCTCCCGCGAAGCCCGCCGCCGCCGCTCCGGCCGCCGTGGCTGCTGCTCCTGCGCCGGCTCCGGCCGCGAAGGCGCCGCCGGCCGATGCGCCGCTCGCCCCGTCCGTCCGCAAGCTCTCGGCCGAGACCGGCATCGATGCCTCCACCGTCCCGGGCTCCGGCAAGGATGGCCGCGTCACCAAGGGCGACATGCTCGCCGCGATCGAGCGTGCCGCCTCCGCGCCGACCCCGGTCAACCAGCCCGCCGCCGCCGTGCAGGTGCGCGCGCCGTCGCCGGCCGATGACGCCGCCCGCGAAGAGCGCGTCAAGATGACCCGCCTGCGCCAGACCATCGCGCGCCGCCTCAAGGACGTGCAGAACACCGCGGCCATGCTGACGACCTTTAACGAGGTCGACATGACCAACGTGATGGCGCTGCGTGCCCACTACAAGGATGCGTTCGAGAAGAAGCACGGCTCGAAGCTCGGCTTCATGGGCTTCTTCACCAAGGCCGTCGTGCAGGCGCTGAAGGACATCCCGGCGGTCAACGCCGAGATCGACGGCACCGATCTGATCTACAAGAATTACTACCACATCGGCGTCGCCGTCGGCACCGACAAGGGTCTCGTCGTGCCCGTGGTGCGCGACTGCGACAACAAGTCGATCGCCGACATCGAGAAGGGCATCGCCGATTTCGGTCGCCGCGCCCGTGACGGCCAGCTCAAGATCGACGAGATGCAGGGCGGCACCTTCACCATCACCAATGGCGGCATCTACGGCTCGCTGATGTCGACCCCGATCCTGAACGCCCCGCAGTCCGGCATCCTCGGCATGCACAAGATCCAGGAGCGGCCGATGGTCGTCGCCGGCAAGATCGAGGTCCGTCCGATGATGTACCTGGCCCTGTCCTACGATCACCGCGTCATCGACGGCAAGGAAGCCGTCACCTTCCTGGTCCGCGTCAAGGAGAGCCTGGAAGATCCGGCGCGCCTGGTGCTCGATCTCTGATCCCTGAAGCTCTGCGAGCGCCGTCGCCTTGTTGTGCGACGGCGCGGGTCGAACCATGGAGGCGCGCGTGACGGATAAGGTCGTTGTCATCACCGGCGGCAGCCGCGGCATCGGACGGGCGACGGCGATTGCGGCGGCCGCGCGCGGCTTCCGGGTCGTCGTTGGCTATGCCAGCAACAAAACGGCTGCTGACGAGGTGGTCGCCCAGATCGCGGCCAGCGACGGCAAGGCCATCGCGGTAAAATGCGATGTCGCCGAGGAAAGCGACATCATCGAGCTGTTCAAGCAAGCCGACAAGTTCGGCACGCTCGGTGCGCTCGTCAACAATGGCGGCATCGTAGGCCAGAGCGGCGTGCGCGTCGACGAGATGTCGGCCGAGCGCATCCGGCGCGTGATGGCCGTCAACGTCACCGGCTCGATCCTCTGCGCGCGCGAAGCGGTGAAGCGGATGTCGACCAAGCACGGCGGCCAGGGCGGCGTCATCGTCAATCTGTCATCGGTCGCTGCCAGACTCGGCGCGCCGAATACCTATGTCGACTACGCGGCGTCCAAGGGCGCGATCGATTCCTTCACCGTCGGTCTCGGCTATGAGGTCGCAGGCGAAGGCATCCGCGTCGCGGGCATCCGCCCGGGCCTGATCGATACCGAAATCCACGCTGCCGGCGGCGAGCCCGACCGTGCCCATCGTCTGGCTCATATGGTGCCGATGAGGCGCGTCGGCACCGCCGACGAAATCGCCAATGCCATCGTCTGGCTGATGTCTGACGAGGCCTCCTACGTCACCTCGGCCATTCTCGATGTGTCCGGCGGACGCTGACGCGCCGCGCGGACGCTGACACATCCTCATCACGTTAAACTCACGGGACTTTCTCTCATGGCTACCTACGATCTCGTCGTCATCGGCACCGGACCGGGCGGTTATGTCTGCGCGGTGCGCGCAGCCCAGCTCGGCATGAAGGTCGCCGTGGTCGAAAAGAACGCCACGCTCGGCGGCACCTGCCTGAACGTCGGCTGCATGCCGTCGAAGGCGCTGCTGCACGCCTCCGAAATGTTCGAGGAAGCCGCGCACTCCTTCGGCAAGATGGGCGTTTCCGTTTCCGCGCCGAAGCTCGAGCTTCCGGCGATGATGAACTTCAAGCAGCAGGGCATCGACGGCAACGTCAAGGGCGTCGAATTCCTGATGAAGAAGAACAAGATCGACGTGCTCAAGGGCACCGGCAAGATCTTAGGGACAGGCAAGGTCGAAGTGTCCGCCGATGGCAAGTCGCAAGTGGTCGAGACCAAGAGCATCGTGATCGCGACCGGCTCCGACATCGCGCGTCTCAAGGGTATCGAGATCGACGAGAAGCGCATTGTCTCGTCCACCGGCGCGCTGTCGCTGGACAAGGTCCCCGGCAAGCTGCTGATCGTCGGCGCCGGCGTGATCGGCCTCGAGCTCGGCTCGGTGTGGAAGCGGCTCGGCGCCGAAGTCATCGTCGTGGAATTTCTGGATCGCATCCTGCCCGGCATGGATGGCGAGATCGCGAAGCAATTCCAGCGCATCCTGGAAAAGCAGGGTTTTGTTTTCAAGCTCGGCGCGAAGGTCGCGGGTGTCGAGAACAATGGAAAGGCGCTGCTCGCAAAGATCGAGCCGGCCGCCGGCGGCGCCGCGGAGACGCTGGACGCCGACGTCGTTCTGGTCTGCATCGGCCGCGTGCCGTACACCGATGGGCTCGGCCTGAAGGAAGCCGGCGTGGCGCTCGACAATCGCGGCCGCGTGCAGATCGATCCGCATTTCGCGACCAGCGTGAAGGGCGTCTATGCCATCGGCGACGTCGTCGCAGGCCCGATGCTCGCGCACAAGGCCGAGGATGAAGGCGTTGCGGTTGCGGAGATCATCGCAGGGCAGGCCGGCCACGTGAACTACGACGTTATCCCAGGCGTCGTGTATACCACGCCGGAAGTATCCTGCGTCGGCAAGACCGAGGAGGAGCTGAAGCAGGCGGGTCAGGCGTATACCGTCGGGAAGTTTCCCTTTACCGCCAACGGCCGCTCCAAGGTCAACCAGACCACCGACGGCTTCGTGAAGATTCTCGCAGATGCGAAGACCGATCGCGTGCTCGGCGTGCACATTATCGGCCGTGAAGCCGGCGAAATGATCCATGAAGCCTGCGTTCTCATGGAGTTTGGCGGCAGCGCGGAAGATCTCGCGCGCACCTGCCACGCGCATCCGACCCGCTCGGAGGCCATCAAGGAAGCCGCGCTTGCGGTGGGCAAGCGGGCCATCCATATGTAGGCGACGCGCCTAGCCGAATCGGGCGGGAAACACATGCTGCGCCGCCTACTTCAACCGGTCTGGGTCCTGCTGGCGATCATCTTCCTGATCGAAGCTTGGCTGTGGGACCATCTCGAGCCGATCGTCGCGCGGGTTGTCGCAGCCATTCCGCTCGCACGTTTCAAGCAATGGCTGACCGAGCGCGTCGATGCGCTGCCGCCGGCCATGACGCTGATCGTGTTCGCGGTGCCGATCATCCCGCTGTTTCCGCTCAAGCTGATCGGCTTGTATCTGCTCACGCATGAATACTGGCTGACCGGCGTCTCCACGTTTCTGTTCGCAAAGCTGCTCGGCGTCGGCGTCACGGCCTTCGTGTTCGACGTGACGCGCGACAAGCTGATGGAGATGCACTGGTTCGAGCGGCTCTACGATCTCGTGATGAAGCTGCGCGCCAAGGCCGCCGAGCTGGTCGACCCGATCAAGCACCGCATCCGCGAGCTGATCGCCGGCAACGGCGAAGGCTGGTCCGCCCGTACGCTCCGCCTGATCCAGCGCTTTCGCAAGAGCGTGCACCAGGCGCGGTGATCTGCTCGCGACATACACACTGTCATCGCCAACATACTCGGTGTCATTGCCCGCGAAGGCGGGCAATCCGGTATTCCAGAGACGGTAAGGCTAGAACCGAGAAGCCGCGGCGTACTGGATGCCCCGGTCAAGCCGGGCATGACACCGTCGATGTTGTTGGCCTTATGCGCCCCGCATCAGCCCCTCAATGCAGATGCAGCAGATGCGGCCACCACAGGCCGAGCGCGGTCATGAGGAGGCCGGCCAGCGTCAGGACGCCGCCGACATAGGCGAGCGCGATCATGCCGGTGATGATGGTGGCCGAGGCCAGCACGATGCCGATCTGGAAGGCGGCGGAGGCCAGCTCGAAGTGATGGTATTTCGCGGTCGCCTCGTCGCGCTCGTGCTCGGCGTGCTTGGCCTTCTCGGCGAGCTGCTCGGTGCCTTCGCCGGTCTCGGGCTCGGAGCGGTAGCGCGCCGCGGTCTTGGTCCAGTCCTCGACCTGCTTCTGCACCACCGGCTTCAGGGCCTCGTCAGTGGTGCCGGCTAGCGTGAGCTTGCCCTGCTCGGATGCGGTCAGCACCACGGTGCGGCGGATGGTCTTGGCCTGGAAGAACGCCCAGAGATTGGCGGCCTCGACGTTCTTGCTGATCGATTCGGTCTGGGCGCCCTTGCCGAGCGTCTCGGAGATCGCCAGGAACAGCGCCAGCACGGCGATCAGAAGGGCGATCTTCTTGTTCGAGCCGGACGCGTGCTCGGCGTGCTCGGCATGCTCCATGCTTTCATGTGCGCTCATGATTCCCCTCCTGCTGCGGCGCGCTACGATTGACCGAATGCGTTGCCGGACGCAAGCGCCAAGCTCAAAGCCGCGTTCGCGGCATCCCGTCGTCGCGATGGCCGGGGTCTATCTCACGCGCTCGGACGGATATTCGATCGCGCGGCCGAAATCCGTATTGCTGTCATACGGCGTTACGAAAAAGCGTGGATGATGCGGCTCGAACGCCGCGCCGGACAGGCAGGAGAGCACCAGGGGAAACGTATCGACCAGCGTCAGGTCATCGGCCGCCATGGCGCGACAGGGGCCGGGCAATCGCATCGCGTTCAGGGCGCCGAACCGTTCGTGCAGATCCTCGTCCGTCCATGCCGTCGCCGGCTTCTGGAATTGGCCGCGAAAGGCCGTGCCATGATCCGACTGGAGCACGATCAGCGCGCCTGGATCGGCTCGCGTGATCTCATGGAGAAGTGCCAGCGTCTGTGAGTTGACGCAAGTGAGCTGCTCGATGAAGGCCGGCCGCGCTTCCGGGCGCCAGAGCTGGAGATCCGGATCGGCCGGGCGAAAGCTGCAATCCGACCGGAAACGGATCGGCGGGTGCGGCGCCAGGACATGGGCATAGAGAAAGAACGGCGCGGGCATCGCGCGGATGGTGCCCAGCTTCGCATTGAGATCGTCGACGCCGCCCCATGCGAACGGCGTCGACTGGCGGTGCTGCACGATCAGGTCGATGATCGGGGTGTTGGAGAGGATCGCGATGTCAAGCTCATCGAGCCCCAGATGGCCGCGCACGCATCGCGGCTCGTCCGGCGCGCATTCGGTCAGATAGTCGTAGCCGTTCTCGAAATGCACATAGGTGTAGCCTGCCGCCTTCAGGCGAGCCACGGTGCCGTTCTTGCCCCTGACGCGCGCCTGCATCTCCTGCAACGGCAGCGGTCGAAGCGCCTCGCCTTCGCCCTCAACAGAGTAGTCGAGGCCGGCCGTGCTGGAAATCGAATTGACGGTGGCCGGGAAATTGGAGCGGCTCTTGCCCAGCACGGCGAAGTCGAGCCCGCGCAGCGACTGGATGAAGTCGCCGTTGTCGAAGTTGAAATCCTCGGCGAGCACGTCCTGCCGCGGATACCCGTCGAGCACGATCCAGTAGATGTTTGGCGAGAGCGCAAATCGCTCGCGCGTCCCGCTCGTATCGGAGGCAGTGGCGTGCGCGGGGGAGCCGCGCATCGCGAATGTCGCAATTCGCGCGATCGACGGCACCGCAAATGCGGCCGACAGAACCAGCGCGATCGACACGGCGGCGCGATTGCGGATCGTGCCGAGTGTCAGGATGAGGCTGCCCAATGTCACCAGCACCCAGGCCAGTGGCGCCAGTTGGCCGAGATGCGCTTTCAGTTCGCGCTGGATCAGATCGATGTCGTAGGCGAAGAAGACGAACATCATCAATCCCGATGCAAGCAGGATGCGCCAGAGCGGCAGCCTCCGCAGCAGGATCTTGAGGCCGGCGGCCAGCATGGCCGTGATCGCCAATGTGCCGGCGGCATAGTGCAGCACCCGCGAGGGGCCGGCGAGCGCCGTGATGTTCCCGGCGTAGAAATCGAGCAAGGCCAACGTCGACAGGATCGCAGCCGCGAGCAGCGATCGCAGGAGAAGCCAGTGATCGTCCTGAGGGCGCATCGTCGCTAGCCCGCAACGCGTTCGAATTCGTACAGCGTGCGGCCGCCGGCCGCGAGTTCGAGCCGCTGCACGATCCGGGCGTGACGACCGAGCGCCTGCTCGAATTGCGCACTGTCGTAATCCTCGAAGATGTCGCGCCGCAGCCGCAGCATGCGCTGGACCATCGGATCCGGCTTCGGCACGAATTCGATCACGCCGCGCGGCGCGAGGCCGACCAGCCATTCCACGACAAACGGCAGCGGCACGTTGCGGCCGATCGCGAGGTGATGTACCAGCGCCAGCGCTATGACGGCGTCGGCATTACGGCGCGAGGTCAGGCCGGACCGCTCTGCCTCGGCCCAGCCCTGCGCGGGGCTCGGGTTTGCCGCGTCAGAGAACAGCGGCAGGAAGTTGAGGTTTCCGGCGGACGCGCGCGATGCCGCCGCCTCCAGTGCGTCGAGGTCGCTGTCGAAGCCGACCACCGATCCCGCCCCGTTCGCCAGCAACGCCTCGGCGTAACGACCGGTGTTGCAGCCGATGTCCCAGGCGCAGGCGGGCAGACGGCGGCGGGCGAAGTCCGCGACGAAATCCTGCTTCCTGCGCTCCTCGTCGCCGGCATAGGACACATTGCCGATCTCGTAGCGCTGCCATTCCGTCGGCGCGATCGCCTTCGGCGTCAGCTTCGAAATCCAGCCATGCAGCCGCTGCAGCACCAGTTCCAGCGCAGCCCTGGGCAGCGGCCTCGCCGGGCGGACGGCCGTATCAGGCGCGTGCCGCGCGCGTCGCTGCATCAGGTCCGGCAGTGTGATGTTGGTCAGGATATCAGGCGCGAGCCAGCGCCTGAACCGGCCGAGCAGCGCAACGATGTCGCTGCTCGCGATGCCCTCGAGCGCGCCGCGATACCAGGCATTGTGCGCAATCCCGAACAGCGCACGCAGCAGCAGCGGATTGACGAACTGCTCGATGAACTGGCGGTGGCCGGTCCAGTAGTCGCCGTCCTGGTACGGGACGAAGGAGGGGATGTCGATGAAGACCGGACGGTGGCCTGCGAACTGAACATTGTAGGCGCTCGCATCGGACAGCGCGAAACCGAAATCGAGTGCGCGCAGCTGCACGTCGAGGTGCAACAGAGCAGCGCGCTTGAGCAGCGCGAAGGGCCATTCATAGGGATAGGAGATGAACGGCAGTCTCGGGTGGACGAGGACGCGTCCGCCCCGCGCCGGCTCCGGCACCTCCGCCAGCAGTGCCGCATCGGCCTCGTCCGCCCCGATGATCCATCCACGCCCGGTCAAATCGTCATAGGCGCCGGATGATTTCAGCCGCGCGAAATTCCGCGCGGCCTCGCCGTTGACGGAGCGCAGGATCGTGTCGCCGGACGAGAAGATGGTGCCGTTGGGATCGCGGAATGAGCCGGGATCACGAATGGCCATTGCCCTAGGAGTCCTTGGGCCAGCGCTCCGAGGGAGCCTTCGAACGCCAGAACAATCCCAGGATCCGCCGTCCATAGGCGCGAACCGCAATCAGGCCGCCGGCAATGGCCGCGATCAGGCTCTGCACCGCGAATGCGCCCGTACCCGGATCGAGATAGGCGTAGGCGCTGGTCGGCATCAACGCGGCCAGACACGCCAGCATGGTCATGAAGACCACAGGAGATTTCTTCTTCATTGAAGCCCCGTCACGACGATGGCGGCCGGCCATAACGGGCCGGACGCGCTGTCTGTGACAGAGCGTAGCATTCCACCTGCGCGCGCAACCTTAAATCTTGTCCATCAAGGCGGACGTCGCCCAAATTTCGCCACCGCTGCACAGCCGGATTCCGCGAATAAGGCAGGCGGGACATACTCAGACATCATTTTTTCAGCGCCCGGTGCACGCGGTTGAATTGTCGGCTCCCTGTTCACCTTTGGTTGACCGAAGGACACAAACTGCAGCGGAGGCAAGCGTCATAGCCGCTGCCATTAATGGTTTCGCGTCTGGGCTGCTCTAGTCCTGCCTCATGACCGCCGCGGAATTCATCGCAGCCTGCTTCTGGCCCTTCATCGTCATCGCCGCCTTTGTGCTGCGGAAGATCCGCAACACCGCGGCGTTTCCGCTCGCCGTCAATATCGTCATCGTCGCCGCCGCTGCATACGTTGTTCTGGGGGCAGTCTACGACAAGAGCTCAATTATCGCGGTCAATGATATCCATGTCGTTTTCGTCGTAATGGGCCTGGCCATGGCCGGCTCGCAACTGCGACAGCCTCCGCTGTACGGCTCATTTCTCGACAAGGCGAAGGCGCTCGGCTGGATGATCCTGATCGTGCTGCTTGGCAGCGGCCTTGCGTGGTATGCTGGACGGATGCTGCTTCTCGATCATCTGACCTCCCGCCTCGTGATCGAAGGTCGCGTCGATCGTGCGTGGAGGTCAACTGGCCGCAGCAGGGCGGACTATCTCGTCCGCATCGCGGGCCAATCCGTGAAGGTCACGGAGCCGCTCTATGAGCGCCTCGACAAGTTCAGGCCAAGGGTCCGCGTCGAGCTTGGACGCGGATCGAACTACGTCTATGAGATCGAATATCTCTCGAACTGAACCGCAGCTTCAACGCCGCGGATGCGCGCTCGCATAGACTTCGAGCAGCCGCTCCGAATCGATGCCGGTGTAGATCTGCGTCGTCGAGAGTGAGGAGTGACCCAACAGCTCCTGGATCGCGCGCAGGTCGCCGCCGCGCGACAGCAGATGCGTGGCGAAGGAGTGTCGTAGCGCATGCGGCGTGGCGCTGTCGGGCAGGCCGAGCGCGCCGCGCAGCCGCTCCATCGCGAGCTGGATGATGCGCGGGCTCAACGCACCGCCGCGCGCGCCGAGGAAGATCGGGCCTTCCGCCGGCAGCGGATAGGGGCACATCGCAACGTATTCCTGCACGAGCGCGAGCACGTTCTGCAGCACCGGCACCATGCGGGTCTTGTTGCCTTTGCCGGTCACGATCAGCACGTCGCCCTCGCCGGGCCGTGGCACCTCGCGGCGCTTCAACCCCAGCGCTTCGGAGATGCGCAGGCCCGAGCCATACAAGAGCGCCATCACCGCGGCGTCGCGGGCCAGAACCCACGTCTCGCGTTCCTCGCCGGCGCGCTCGTCGGCATCGGCGAGACGTTTTGCGGAAGCCATCGGCAGCGGCTTCGGCAAAGTCTTGGCCACCTTGGGCGCGCGGATCGCCGACAAGGCGCCGACCTTGCCCTTGCCTTCGCGCTCGAGGAAGCGGCCGAATGAGCGCAGGCCCGCCAGCGCGCGCATCAGCGAGCGGCCGGCGATGTCGTCGGCGCGGCGCATCGCCATGAAGGCGCGGATGTCGGTGGCTTCCAGCGCGGCAAAGCGCGACAGCGTCACGCGCTCGCCCCAATGATTGCTGAGGAAATCCAGGCATTGCCGCAGATCGCGGCCATAGGCCTCCAGCGTCTTCGGCGACAGCCGCCGCTCGGCGCCGAGATGCGACAGCCAGCGCGTCATCTCCTGCGCGATCGAGGGATCGGCGCTGGCGAGCTCGATTGGGGGGGCCGCGGCTTTGCTCATGCGCTCTGGACGTATTGATTCCACCCAGTATATCGCATCACACCCGTTTACTGATCGCTAAGGCCGCCCGGGGGCGTTAGCTTCAGGGCCCCAAGGTTCCGATTCTCCCTCCAAAGACCATTGATGGATCATTCGTCGCGCAGCACGACCACCCCCGCCAACGCGACCCGCATGGTCGACGTGCTGGTGCCGGTCGCGCTCGACCAGACCTATTCCTACAAGGTGCCGCGCGGGATGGAGCTGAAGGCGGGCGATCTCGTCGGCGTGCCGCTCGGGCCCCGCGAGGTGCTGGCCGTGGTCTGGGCGGAAAACGCCAATCCCGATCCGCGCCTGCACAACCGGCTCAAGGAGGTCAGCGAAAAGCTCGATCTTCCTCCGCTGAAGCCTGAGCTGCGCTCGGTCGTCGACTGGGTCGCCAATTACACGCTGAGCCCGCGCGGCATGGTGCTGCGGATGTGCCTGCGCATGGGCGAGCATCTCGGCCCGGAGCGGGTGCGCGCCGGCGTGCGCCTGGTCGGCGATCCGCCGCGGCGGCTGACGCCGGCGCGGCAGCGCGTGATCGAGGTGCTGTCGGACCGGCTGCTGCACGGCAAGTCCGAAGCGGCGAAGGAAGCAGGGGTCTCGGCCGGCGTGATCGACGGCCTCGTCGACGAAGGCACGCTCACGATCGAGCCGATGCCGCCGCCTCCGCCGCCGCCGGCCCCTGATCCGGATTTCGGCCGGCCGGATTTCACACAGCTCCAGCGCGTCGCGGTCGATACGATGCGCGCGCTCGCGGCCAACGGTACGTTCCACGTCGCGCTGCTCGACGGCGTCACCGGTTCGGGCAAGACCGAGGTCTATTTCGAGGCGGTCGCGGAAGCGATCCGTCGCGGCAAGCAATCGCTGATCCTGATGCCGGAGATCGCGCTGACCGGCCAGTTCCTCGACCGCTTCGCGCAGCGCTTTGGCGTGCGTCCGATCGAATGGCACTCCGAGCTGACGCCGCGCACCCGCGCGCGCAATTGGGCCGCGATCTCCGAAGGCAGTGCGCCGGTCGTGGTCGGCGCGCGCTCGGCGCTGTTTCTGCCTTACGCCAATCTCGGTCTCATCGTGGTCGATGAAGAGCACGACCAGGCCTACAAGCAGGACGAGGGCGTGCATTATCACGCCCGCGACATGGCGGTGGTCCGCGCGCATGTCGCAAAGATCCCGATCGTGCTGGCCTCCGCCACGCCGTCGGTCGAATCCGAGGTCAATGCGCGCAAGAGCCGCTATCAGCGCATCGCGCTGCCCTCGCGCTTCGGCGGCCAGCACATGCCGCATATCGAGGCCATCGACATGCGCCGCGAGCCGCCGGCGCGCGGCCGCTTCATCTCGCCGCGGCTCGCTTCCGAGATCAGAAAAGCGATCGAGAAGCGCGAGCAGGCGCTGCTGTTCCTCAATCGCCGCGGCTATGCGCCGCTGACGCTGTGCCGTGCCTGCGGCCATCGCTTCGCCTGCACCATCTGCGATGCCTGGCTGGTCGATCACCGCTTCCGCCAGCGGCTGGTTTGCCACCATTGCGGCTTCTCGATGCCGCGGCCGCAGACCTGCCCGCATTGCGCGGCGGAGGAATCGCTGGTCGCGGTCGGGCCGGGCGTCGAGCGCTTGCAGGAGGAGGCGGCCGCGCTGTTCCCCGAGGCGCGCACCATGGTGCTGTCGAGCGATCTCATCACCTCGATCGAGACGATGCGCTCCGAGCTTGCCGAGATCGCGGAGGGCCGCGTCGACATCATCATCGGCACGCAGCTCGTCGCCAAGGGCCACAACTTTCCGCGGCTCAATCTCGTCGGCGTGGTCGATGCGGATCTGGGCCTGTCCAACGGCGATCCGCGCGCGTCGGAACGCACCTGGCAGTTACTCAACCAGGTGATCGGCCGCGCCGGGCGCGAGCAGGGCCGCGGCGTCGGCTATCTCCAGACCCACCAGCCCGATCATCCCGTGATGAAGGCGCTGATCGCCTGCGACCGCGAGGCCTTCTACGACAGCGAGATCGATCTGCGCGAGCGCACGCTCTATCCGCCGTTCGGACGGCTCGCGAGCCTGATCATTTCGGCCGGCGACCGTCCGAGCGCCGAAGGTTTGGGCCGCCGCCTCGTTGCGCTCGCACCGCGCGACGAGCGCGTCGTGGTGCTGGGACCGGCGGAGGCCCCGCTCGCCGTGATCAAGGGCCGCTACCGTTTCCGCATCCTGGTGAAATCGGCGCGCGGTTTCGATCTGTCGGACTATCTGCGCAACTGGCTGGCGGTGTGTCCGAAGCCGAAGGGCAATCAAAAGCTCGAAGTGGACGTCGATCCGCAGAGCTTTTTGTAGTTCCCCCGTCATTCCGGGGCACGCGAAGCGTGAACCCGGAATCCATTCATCCACCAACTCTGCGGCCTGATGGATTCCGGGCTCGATGCCACGCGTCGCCCCGGAATGACGACAACAAAAAGCCCGCTGTCCCCCAAGACAGCGGGCTTGCTTCACCTGCGCTGATCCCGCCGCTCACAGGTCCATGCGGACGCTGACTGGAGCTGCGCTTTGTCGGTGAGGCGCTGGTGGCGCCTTAGGAGACCACTTCCGCGGTGACGCGGCCGACGCCGGCACCGGTGAGGCCGATGGCGCGGGCAGCGCCAGTGGAGAGGTCGAGGACGCGGCCGCGAATGAACGGGCCACGGTCATTGATGGTGACGATCACGCTCTGGCCGCCATGGGTGACACGCAGCTTGGTGCCGAACGGCAGCGAGCGGTGTGCTGCGGTCATGGCGTTCTGGTTGAAGCGCTGGCCCGATGCAGTCCGGCTGCCGGACTCGTTGCCATAATAGGAGGCCATGCCGGAGAAGCTGCGACCCGTGCCCGACGACGGCGTCATCGACGCGTTGGCGTTGCGCCAATCGGAGGTCGTGTTGGCATCGTTCTGGACGTGATGGCGGTGATGATGGTGAGAGTGCCGGTGATGCCGGGATTTGGCAGCGGCTTCGGTGGCAGTTCCACCGACGAGAAGAGTTGCGGCAACGAAAGCAATCGCCGTGCGTGGCCGGGTCACGGTGCCCAGCGTCATCAAAGACAGCATTTCTGGTCCCTAAGCTAGTATTGCCACATGTGTGGCAAGAGGAGCCCCCATCAGTTTGTGAGCGGGATCGCGTTTCGATTCCCAATGAGGCGTGAATTGGGCAGTAAATCCATTCTATGTCGTCATGAAATATCTTGTGACTGGCATCGATATTGCAGCCGATGTTCTGCAGTCATTCGCTTTAACGATTCTTTAACTAATCGATTACTTATGAATACTGTAAAGCGAAACAATTATACTTTGGATTTAGAATTGGGTAAGTATTCGGGAAGAGTTGGCAGCGCGGTCCGAATCACGCCTCAGCGATCCGTGTTCATGGCCGGTATGCGTTGAGGGCAGGAACCAAAGGTCGAGATGCCGCCGAGGGGGCGCGTCATTCCGCGACGTGGCAGGCGGCTAGCGCGGCGTCGTCGGCTGCGACGAACTGGCGACATAAGGTCGTGCCTTTAATTTGGCGTCATGTTGCACGTGCGCGCCTGCTATGTTAGCAAAGCCGCGATTTTAACGGACCCGGCACCTCCCGTGTCGGCCGAAAATCGAAGTCCCGCTTGAATTCCAAGGGCTTGGATCGCTTGGCGCCGCTTCGTGGCGACGGTTTTTCCCTTGCGAGTTTGACAGCAAAAAGAGCGCGTCTGTGGCTGCAGAAGATACGTCCGTTTCCGGTGTGTCGGGCCGTTATGCAACGGCCTTGTTTGAACTGGCCCGCGACCAGAATGTGGTCGACGAGGTCAAAGCCGATCTCGACAAATTCGAGGGTTTGCTGAACGAAAGCGCCGATCTGAAGCGCCTCGTCCGCAGCCCGGTGTTCGCGGCCGATACCCAGTCCAGGGCCCTCTCGGCCGTGCTGGACAAGGCGGGCATCGCCGGCATCTCCGCCAATTTCCTGAAGGTTCTGACCGCCAACCGCCGCCTGTTCGCGGTGGCTGACGTCATTCGCGCCTATCGTGCCCTCGTCGCCAGGTTCAAGGGCGAGACGACGGCCGACGTCACCGTGGCGGAAGCGCTGTCGGACAAGAATCTCGACGCCCTCAAGGTTGCCCTGAAGTCGGTGACCGGCAAGGACGTCGCGCTCAACGTGAAGGTCGATCCCTCGATCATCGGTGGCCTCGTGGTCAAGCTTGGCAGCCGCATGATCGATAGTTCGCTTCGCACCAAACTCAATTCGATCAAGCACGCGATGAAAGAGGCAGGCTGATGGACATCCGCGCCGCGGAAATTTCCGCGATCCTCAAGGACCAGATCAAGAATTTCGGCCAGGAAGCTGAAGTCTCCGAAGTCGGACAGGTGCTGTCCGTCGGCGACGGTATTGCCCGCGTCTACGGTCTGGACAACGTCCAGGCCGGTGAAATGGTCGAGTTCGAGAACGGCACCCGCGGCATGGCGCTGAACCTCGAAACCGACAACGTCGGTGTCGTTATTTTCGGTGCCGACCGCGAGATCAAGGAAGGCCAGACCGTCAAGCGCACCCGCGCCATCGTGGACGCGCCGGTCGGCAAGGGCCTGCTCGGCCGCGTCGTCGACGCGCTCGGCAACCCGATCGACGGCAAGGGCCCGATCCTGGCCGACAAGCGTATGCGCGTCGACGTCAAGGCGCCCGGCATCATTCCGCGCAAGTCGGTGAACGAGCCGATGGCGACCGGCCTCAAGGCGATCGACGCCCTGATCCCGATCGGTCGTGGCCAGCGCGAGCTGATCATCGGCGACCGTCAGACCGGCAAGACCGCGATCGCGCTCGACACCATCCTGAACCAGAAGCCGCTCAACGCGCAGCCGGACGAGAACATCAAGCTGTATTGCGTCTACGTCGCGATCGGCCAGAAGCGTTCGACCGTCGCCCAGTTCGTGAAGGTGCTCGAAGAGCAGGGCGCGCTGGAATATTCGATCATCATCGCCGCCACCGCTTCGGACCCGGCGCCGATGCAGTACATCGCGCCGTTCACCGGCTGCACCATGGGCGAGTACTTCCGCGACAACGGCATGCACGCCGTGATCATCTATGACGATCTGTCCAAGCAGGCCGTCGCCTACCGCCAGATGTCGCTGCTGCTGCGCCGTCCGCCGGGCCGCGAAGCCTATCCGGGCGACGTGTTCTATCTGCACTCCCGCCTGCTCGAGCGCGCGGCGAAGCTCAACAAGGACCAGGGCTCGGGCTCGCTGACGGCGCTGCCGGTCATCGAAACCCAGGCCAACGACGTGTCGGCCTACATTCCGACCAACGTCATCTCGATCACCGACGGCCAGATCTTCCTGGAAACCGACCTGTTCTTCCAGGGCATCCGCCCCGCGGTGAACGTCGGTCTGTCGGTGTCGCGCGTCGGCTCGTCCGCGCAGACCAAGGCCACCAAGAAGGTCGCCGGCAAGATCAAGGGTGAGCTCGCGCAGTACCGCGAAATGGCGGCGTTCGCGCAGTTCGGCTCCGACCTCGACGCCTCGACCCAGCGCCTGCTCAACCGCGGTTCGCGCCTGACCGAGCTGCTGAAGCAGCCGCAGTTCGCGCCGCTGAAGATGGAAGAGCAGGTCTGCGTGATCTGGGCCGGCACCAACGGCTATCTCGATCCGCTCCCGCTCAACAAGGTGCGTGCGTTCGAGGACGGTCTGCTGTCGCTGCTGCGCGGCAAGAACGCCGAGATCCTCAACGCGATCCGCGACAGCCGCGATCTCTCCGACGACACCGCCGCCAAGCTGAAGTCGGTGGTCGAGGGCTTCGCGAAGAGCTTCGCGTAAGTGCCGTCATGGCCGGGCGCGTCCCGGCCATCCACGTCTAACGGCGTGTGAGGTACCACGTGGATGCCCGGGACGAGCCCGGGCATGACGACTGGATAGGTTTGCGATCAGGCCAAAGGGTCGGATCGTCGGGGACGAAGAATGGCGTCACTTAAAGACATGCGCGTCCGCATCGCCTCCACCAAGGCGACGCAGAAGATCACCAAGGCGATGCAGATGGTCGCGGCGTCCAGATTGCGCCGTGCCCAGCAGGCGGCCGAGGCGGCGCGGCCCTACGCCGACAAGATGGGCGCGGTGATCTCCAACATCGCCAGCGCTGCTGCAGGTTCGCCCGGCGCGCCGGCGCTGCTGGCCGGCACCGGCAGGGACCAGGTCCACCTGCTGCTGGTCTGCACCGGCGAGCGCGGTCTGTCCGGCGCCTTCAACTCCTCGATCGTGCGCCTCGCGCGCGAGCGCGCCCAGGCGCTGATCGCACAGGGCAAGGAAGTCAAATTCTTCTGCGTCGGCCGCAAGGGCTACGAGCAGCTCCGCCGCCTGTTCGACAAGCAGATCGTCGAGCATCTCGACCTGCGCAGCGTTCGCCAGCTCGGCTTCGTCAACGCCGAGGACATCGCCAAGAAGGTGCTGGCCCGTTTCGACAACGGTGAGTTCGACGTCTGCACGCTGTTCTATGCGCAGTTCAAGTCGGTGATCGCCCAGATCCCGACCGCGCAGCAGATCATCCCGCTGGTCGTCGAGGAAAAGGCGGCGAATGCGCCGACGACGTCCTACGAATACGAGCCGGAGGAGGACGAACTGCTGTCCGGCCTGCTGCCGCGCAATATCGCGGTGCAGATCTTCCGCGCGCTGCTGGAAAACAACGCTTCGTTCTACGGCGCGCAGATGAGCTCGATGGACAACGCCACCCGCAATGCCGGCGAAATGATCCGCAAGCAAACCCAGATCTACAACCGAACCCGTCAAGCCCAGATCACCAAGGAGCTGATCGAGATCATCTCCGGCGCCGAGGCGGTCTGACGCACGAACCAAACGACGGTCGTTCAAGTAAAGAATTTCGAAGGAGAGCTTCATGGCTACAGCAGCTAACCCGGTCGGTCGCGTCACCCAGGTCATGGGCGCCGTCGTCGACGTTCAGTTCGAAGGCCACCTCCCGGCCATTCTCAATTCGCTGGAAACCAAGAACGGCAACATCCGCCTCGTGCTGGAAGTTGCGCAGCATCTCGGTGAATCCACCGTGCGCACGATCGCGATGGACGTGACCGAAGGTCTGGTGCGCGGCCAGGAAGTGACCGACACCGGCCAGCCGATCGCGGTTCCGGTGGGCGACGGCACGCTCGGCCGCATCATGAACGTGATCGGCGAGCCGATCGACGAAGCCGGCCCGATCAAGTCCGAAGGTGTGCGCGCCATCCATCAGGAGGCGCCGACCTACACCGACCAGTCGACCGAAGCTGAAATTCTCGTCACCGGCATCAAGGTCGTCGATCTCCTTGCTCCCTATGCGAAGGGCGGCAAGATCGGCCTGTTCGGCGGCGCCGGCGTTGGCAAGACCGTGCTGATTCAGGAGCTGATCAACAACGTCGCGAAGGCGCACGGCGGTTACTCCGTGTTCGCCGGCGTCGGCGAGCGTACCCGCGAAGGCAACGACCTCTATCACGAGTTCATCGAGTCCAAGGTCAACGCCGATCCGCACAATCCGGATCCGAGCGTGAAGTCGAAGTGCGCGCTGGTGTTCGGCCAGATGAACGAGCCGCCGGGCGCCCGCGCCCGCGTCGGCCTCACGGGTCTCACCGTCGCCGAGCACTTCCGCGACCAGGGCCAGGACGTGCTGTTCTTCGTCGACAACATCTTCCGCTTCACCCAGGCCGGCTCGGAAGTGTCGGCGCTGCTCGGCCGTATCCCGTCGGCGGTGGGTTATCAGCCGACGCTCGCCACCGACATGGGCGCGCTCCAGGAGCGCATCACCACCACGCAGAAGGGCTCGATCACCTCGGTGCAGGCGATCTACGTTCCGGCCGACGACTTGACCGACCCGGCGCCCGCGACCTCGTTCGCGCACTTGGACGCCACCACCGTGCTGTCGCGCGCGATCTCGGAAAAGGGCATCTATCCCGCCGTGGATCCGCTCGACTCGACCTCGCGCATGCTCTCGCCGCTCGTCGTCGGTCAGGAGCACTACGACACCGCGCGTCAGGTCCAGCAGGTGCTGCAGCGCTACAAGTCGCTCCAGGACATCATCGCCATTCTCGGCATGGACGAGCTTTCGGAAGAGGACAAGCTGACGGTGGCCCGCGCCCGCAAGATCGAGCGTTTCCTGTCGCAGCCGTTCCACGTCGCCGAAATCTTCACCGGCTCGCCCGGCAAGTTCGTCGACCTCGCGGACACCATCAAGGGCTTCCGCGGCCTCTGCGAAGGCAAGTATGACCACCTGCCGGAAGCCGCCTTCTACATGGTCGGCACCATCGAAGAGGCAGTCGAGAAGGGCAAGAAGCTGGCGGCGGAAGCCGCCTAAGCCGGCGAATAGCGGACAGGGAGTGGCGAGTAGAATCTATTCGCCATTCGCTGCTCGCCACTCGCGCGTTCGCTACTCACCATTCGCAGGTTTCCAATGGCCACCATCCACTTCGATCTCGTCTCGCCGGAAAAGCTCGCATTCTCGGGCGAGGTCGATCAGGTCGATATCCCCGGCGTCGAGGGTGACTTCGGCGTGCTGGCGGGACATGCGCCGGTCGTGGCTGCGATCAGGCCCGGCATCCTCACCGTGACCACGGGCGGCAGGCCCGTGAAGATCATCGTGCTTGGCGGTCTCGCCGAAGTTTCCGAAAAGGGCCTCACCGTGCTCGCCGACGTTGCGACGTCGCTCGACGAACTCGACCGTGCCCAGTTCGCCGCGACCATCTCCGAGATGGAAGAGGGCTTGAAGGAGCACGAAGGCGACGAACTCGATCAGGCCATCGAGCGGCTCGACCACTTCAAGAGCATCCAGCAGCAGCTCAACAGCACGGCTATGCACTAAGCCCCGGCGCACCGCTCCGGGGCTCAAGCTAAAAATTCCTGAACAGGTTCAGCGCTCGTCACGGAAGTGGCGGGCGCTGAAACTTTGTTGCACCGCGCCGCCGATAGCGGCATTCTGCGCCCGCGAATTTGTTTCGGGGCTGGCGGCAGATGAAACGCAAGATCGCAGCGATTTTCGCGGCCGATATTGCCGGTTACTCAAGACTGGTCGCGGAAGACGAAGAGGAGACGTTGCGGCGTCTCGCCTCTTATCGCGAGGTCATCGACGACTTCATCGCGAAGGCCAACGGACGCATCTTCAACACGGCGGGCGACGCCGTGCTGGCGGAATTTCCGAGCGCGGTCGATGCGGTGCGCTGCGCGATCGACATCCAGGAATCCCTGCGAACCCGCAACATGGCTTATCCGCCGAGCCGGCAGATGTCGTTCCGCATCGGCATCACCATCGGTGACGTGGTCGAGCGCAACGGCGATCTGCTCGGTGACGGCGTCAATATCGCCGCCCGGCTCGAAGGCCTCGCCGAGGTCGGCGGCATCTGCGTCTCCCGCGCCGTGCACGAGCAGGTCGCCAACAAGCTGTCGGTGCAGTTCGCCGACATCGGCGCGCAGGAGGTCAAGAACATCCCGACGCCGGTGCACGCCTACATGGTGGCGATGCGGCGCGAGGACGGCAGCTACGCCACGCCGAAGGTGAAGAAGCCCGCCTCCAAGCTGGCCGCGGCACCGGTGTGGATGTGGCCGCTGGTGGTCGCCGTCGTCTCGGTCGTCGCCATCCTTGTCACCGGCTTCCTCTACAACACCAAGCTCAAGCAGACGGTCACCGCCGCGCCCGCCCCGGCCGCGACGCCGAGCGCAGCAATGCCACGTGCTGCGATGCCAAGCGCAGCGCCAGCGGCAAATGCCGTGGCGCCGAGTCCGATGCCGCCGATGGCTCCGATGAGCCCGGCGAATGCCGGCGCCGCGATGGCACCGATGCCCGCGCCCTCACCAGCCGCCGCGCCGCTATCAGGCAAGCTTGCCGTCGACAGCGTGCCCTTCATCAACGAGCGCATCCGCAACTATCTGGCCGGCGACTATTCCACCTCCGGCGACTACAAGGCCTTCGCGCTCAATATCGGCGGCTTCACAGGCGCGGCGTTGAACCAGCCGACCGAGGAAGCCGCCCGCAACATGGCGCTCGAGCAGTGCCAGAAGCGCGCCGATGCCGCGCAATCGCCGCGGCGTTGCGAGCTCTATGCGGTCGGCAACGACGTCGTCTACACGCACGGCAAGCCGCCGATGCCGCCGCAGCCCTGGGTGCGCCACGACGCCATGACCGAGCGGGCCTTCGTGCCGAAGGATTTTCCGATGGTGCGCGATCCGGCAAAAGTCCGGCTCGAGAACATGTTCGTGCCGGCGGCGAAATCCCGCGCGATCGCGCTCGGCCCGGGCGGTCAATATTTCATGGTGCTGGGCGCGTCATCCGTCGACGATTCGGCGCGGCGTTCACTGGAAGCGTGCGGCGCCATCGCCGGCGTGGCCTGCCTGATCGTCGCGGTCGATGACAATTTCGTCGTGCCGATCCCGACCCTGCTCAGGATCACCGGCTTCTTCCATGCCGCGTCGAACGCCTCGATCGCCGCCGACGCGCGCGCCGAGGTCGTGCGCAAGCTCGCCGATGGCATGGGCTGGAACGCAGTCGCGGTCGGAACCGCCGGCCGGCCGGGGCTCGGCCTGAAGGCCGCGGACGAGCAGACCGCCGTCAATTCCGCGCTCGCCGACTGCGCCAAGCGCGACAGCGATTGCCACGTCATCGCGATCGGCCCGTTCACGGTGGGGCCGACGAACTGATGCAATGAGACTTCACCAGCGCCCCGACGGAGGTCGGTTCCCTCCCCCGCAAGGGGGGAGGGAACGGAGAGAGCGATACCTTCTCACACGCAAATTTCCGACGAAAAATCTCTCATGAATTCAATCCCCAGCTACTGTGCATGGGGTTGTTTCGCAGTTTCAGTTTGCGAAGGGCGCAAACTGCTGCGCGACCGCGCGGTAGACCTCGCGGCGGAACGGCACCACGAGATCGGCGACGCGGTCGAGCCGCTCCCAACGCCAGGCGTCGAACTCCGCGGGCTGTTCGTTGCGCGGCGTCAGCGGATCGATCTCGTCATCGCGGCCGGTGAAGCGCAACGCGAACCATTTCTGGCGCTGCCCGCGGAATTTCGCCAGCCGGTGCGTCCGCGGCCCGTCGTAGGGCGGGAATTCGTAAGTCAGCCAGTCTGTCTCGCCGAGATAGTCCGCACTCTTGACGCTGGTCTCTTCCCAAAGCTCGCGCAGCGCCGCATCGCGCAGGTTCTCGCCCTCATCGACACCGCCTTGCGGCATCTGCCAATCGAGGCCCGGCAGGATGATCTCGGGGCCGTCGCCCTTGAAGCGGTGACCGATCAGCACGCGGCCATCGGCATTGAAGAGGGCGATCCCCACGTTGGGACGGTAGGGTTTTTGATTGGTCACGCGCGCGTCTTTCATCGTCATTCCGGCGATGCATTAGCACCGAACCCGGGATGACGATTTGATTTATTCAGTCCCCAGCGCGGAAAATTCCTTCACGACGCGCTCATAGACCGGGCGCTTGAACGGGATGATCAGCCCGGTCAGGTTCTTCATCGGCTCCCAGCGCCAGCTCATGAACTCGGCCTTGTGGCCGCCGCCGCCGGGCTTTTCGACATTGATCTCGCTGTCCTTGCCGGTGAACCGGACCGCGAACCATTTCTGGCGCTGGCCGCGATAGCGGCCCTTCCAGGCGCGTCCCGCAACCGTGCGCGGGATGTCGTAAACGAGCCAGTCCGCGACCTCGCCGAGCCGCTCGACCGAGCGCACGCTGGTCTCCTCATAGAGCTCGCGCTTGGCGGCCTCCCAGGTGTCCTCACCGGGATCGACGCCGCCCTGCGGCATCTGCCAGACATGGGCGTCGTCGACATGCTCGATGCCGCCGGCGCGGCGGCCGATGAACACCAGACCCTTCTTGTTGATCAGCATCACACCGACGCAAGTACGGTAGGGCAGATCCTCGTAACGCGCCATTCCGCCAGACCTCTCGCGTGTTCTTGGTGGGTATGCCGGTCCCGAGGGCCCGTGCCGTACCAATCCGTTGATTTAGCTGGATTTTGATTTCAGCATCGCTGTTGTCAATGGCACCAAAAGGATACCCCGGTCGCTCAATGTCTTGGTCCAGCTGCCGATGCGCTCGATCGAGACCGGCAGGGCGGACGCGGTGCCGATTGCGACGCCGCGCTCGCGCGCCATCGATTCGAGCTTGTTCAGGGCGCGGTCGATCTCCGCGGGTGTCGGCACCACGTCGATCGCGATGTCGCCCTTGCCGAACGGCATCGCCTGGCTGGCCGCGGCCTGCGGCGCGATGCTGCGCGGCGAGGAGCCGTCGTCGAAGAAGCCGAGGCCGCGCTTGGCTGCCTCGCGGATGATCGGCTGCATCGCGGCGTCGGTCGCCACGAAGCGGGCGCCCATGAAATTGGTGAGGCCGGCATAGCCCTGCATCCGGCTCAGGTGCCAGTACAGGCGGTCCATGTTCTGGTCGATGGTGAGCGATGTCAGCAGCGTCTGCGGACCCGGGTCGTTGTCCGGGAAGTCGTAGGGCTCCATCGGGATCTGGAGGAAGATCTCGTGGCGCTGCGCGCGGGCCCGCTCGGCGAGCTTGCCGGGGTCGGCGCCATAGGGCGTGAAGGCCAGCGTCACCGCCGGCGGCAGCCGCATGATCGCGTCGGTGGTCTTGGCCGCGCCGACGCCGAGGCCGCCGATCAGGATCGCGACCACAGGCATCTTCGCCGCCTTGGCGCGGTCGGCATCCGCCGCGTAGACATTGAACGGCTTCGCGCCCTCGGCCGTCACGGGGATCATGCCGTAGCGCGATTTTTCCAGCAGCTTTGGGTCGATCCCGGCCATGACGGGCGGTGGGGCGGAGGCGGCCGCGGCGTCGCCTTTGTCGGCGGCATCGCCGCCACCGATCACCACGTCGTGGCGCGTGCCGGTGGAACCGTCGATCATGGTGACGGTCTTCTGCTCGCCCGCCTGCTTCGGTGCTTCCTTGGCCTCGTGCCTGCTCTCTGGCTTGCTCTCCTGGCCAAGGCCCGCGGCGGCCGGCTTCTCGTCGGTGGCCTTGGGTTCACGGATCGCAATCCGCGTCATCGGCTCGCCGCCGAGCGGATCCTTGTTGAAGATGGCGAAGCTGGCGAAGGCGACCAGGAACAGGCCGAGCATGACCGCGAGGCCCTGCATGGCTGTGAACGGCAGCCGCAGCCGCCGTTTCCGGCGCGGCTTGTCCTGTCCGAGCGGGGCGCTCAGATCATCGGCCGTTTCAGTCATGCGAGATCCCGAATCACTCCCGCCGACGATACCACGCCGAGGTCAAGCGGCGTCAGGCCGGGATAGGCCGGGGGTAGCAGGAGCCCCAAGCAAAAAGGGCGGCTCCCGGAGCCGCCCTTTTCGAGAGATGAGATGACGCGCCGACCTAGTTCGCCGCTTTGGGCTTGTCGGTCGTGGCCTTGTTGTCGCCCGGCGTCGGCGCCGCGGAGGCGCTGTTCTTGATGCCGTGGAGCAGGTCGTCCGCGAGCTTGAGCGCCTTGTCGTCCTTGGCGTCCGGCGGGACGTAGGACTGCGAGCCGGTCTTCTCGTCGCCGTCGTTCTTGAGATGGCCGCGCAGCGAAGCCTCGCCCTTGGTGTCGGTGCGCGACTTCAGCTCGTCCGGCACGTCCTGGAGCACTTCGATGTCCGGCACGATGCCCTTGGCCTGGATCGACTTGCCCGACGGCGTGTAGTAGCGCGCCGTGGTCAGACGCAGTGCGCCGTTGCCCGAGCCGAGCGGAATGATGGTCTGCACCGAGCCCTTGCCGAACGAGCGCGTGCCGACGATGGTCGCGCGCTTGTGGTCCTGCAGCGCGCCGGCGACGATTTCCGACGCCGAAGCCGAACCGCCATTGACCAGCACGATGACAGGCTTGCCCTTGGTGAGGTCGCCCGCATGCGCGGTGCGGCGCTGGGTCTCCTCGGCATTGCGGCCGCGGGTCGAGACGATCTCGCCCTTCTCCAGGAACGAGTCGGAGACGGTGACCGCTTCCTCGAGCAGGCCGCCCGGGTTGTTGCGGAGGTCGATGATGTAGCCCTTCAGCTTGTCGCCGATCTGATTCGAGAGGTTGGCGACCTCGCGCTTCAGGCCTTCGGTGGTCTGCTCGTTGAAGGTGGTGATGCGGATATAGGCGATGTCGTCGGCTTCGATGCGCGCGCGCACCGAGCGGACGCGAATGTTGTCGCGCACCAGCGTGACGTCGATCGGATTGTCTTGGCCCTTGCGGATGATCTTGAGCTTGATCTTGGTGTTGACCGGACCGCGCATCTTCTCGACCGCCTGGTTCAGGGTCAGGCCCTGCACGGCTTCGTCGTCGAGATTGGTGATGATGTCGTTGGCCATGACACCGGCGCGCGAAGCGGGGGTGTCGTCGATCGGCGAGACCACCTTGATCAGGCCGTCCTCCATCGTGACTTCGATGCCGAGGCCGCCGAACTCACCGCGGGTCTGCACCTGCATGTCGCGGAAGCTCTTGGCGTCCATGTAGCTCGAATGCGGATCGAGGCCGGTGAGCATGCCGCTGATCGCGGATTCGATCAGCTTGGTGTCATCGGGCTTCTCGACATAGTCCGAACGCACGCGCTCGAACACGTCGCCGAACAGATTGAGCTGGCGATAGGTGTCTGCGGTGGCGGCTCGCGCGCTGGAGCCCATGAAGACCGCGCGCGGCTGGGTCACGAACAGCGTCAGCGCAGCACCGGTGGCCGCGCTGAGGAGGATAACTGAAGTCTTGCGCATCATCCGCGAACCTTCTCGCCTTCATTTGCGGCCCACCATGGGCCTGGATCGATTGGAGTGCCGTCCTTACGGAACTCGACATACAGCACAGGTTGACTCGCGTTCGTGGCGAGAATGGAGGCGACTTGAGAGGTCGACCCCATGGTCGCGACCGGTTCCCCCGTGAGCACAAACTGACCGATGTTAACCGAAATGCGCTCCATCCCGGCGATCAGGACATGATACCCGCCCCCGGCGTTGAGGATCAAGAGTTGTCCATAGCTGCGGAACGGGCCGGAATAGACAACCCAGCCATCACACGGCGTCGTGACCTGGGAGCCGGGCCTGGTTGCCAGCGAAATGCCCTTCTGGACACCGCCGACCCCGTCGGAACCGCCAAAATCCCTGATCTTGTTACCGTTAACCGGCAGAGGCAGGAGCCCCTTGGCCGCCGCGAATGCGATCGCCGGGGTGGTTCGGGACCGGTCCTTGAAAGTGCCCGGACCGGGCTTGGCGCTGGCCGCCGCCTTGGCCTCGGCCTGCTTGGCGGCCTCAGCCGCCTTCTCGGCGGCCTTGGCGGCGCTCTGCAGATCCTGCTCCATCTTGGTGATCAGCCCCTGGAGATCGCCGACCTGCCTGGAGAGCGCGATGGCGCGCGAGTTCTCGGCGTCGAGATCCTTTTCACGCGACGCCTGCTGGCGTTGCCGCTCGTCGACCAGGGCGGTGAGCCGGGTCTGGTCGTTGCGGACCTTGTCGCGGTCGGTGGCGAGCTGGTCGCGTTCGGCGGCGATGCTCTTGCGCAGGGCCACGAGCTCGCCGAGGTCGCCCGCGAGCTTCTCGGCGCGGCCGCGCAATTCCGGCACCACGGCACCGAGTAGCATGGCGGTGCGCAGTGATTGCAGCGCATCCTCGGGCCGCACCAACAGCGCCGGCGGCGTGCGCCGGCCGGCGCGCTGCAGGGCCGCCAGCACCTCGACGATGTCGGCGCGGCGCGACTCCAGCGAGGTGCGCATCTGCTGCTCGCGGCTGTTGAGCGAGCGCAGCCGCGCTTCGGCTTCGTCGATCTTGGTCTCGACGGCCCGCACATTGGCTGCGGTATCGATCAGCTGCTGATTGAGCTGGGTGCGGTCCTGGCCGAGCGAGGTGATCTCGGCCTTGAGCTTGGCCTGCGCTTCCTCGGCGCTCTTCTGCCTCGCGCGGGCGGCCTCGAGCTCCTGCTCGCGCTGCTTGATCGCATCCGGCGAGACGGCCGCCGTCTGTGGCGCGGGCGCAATTGTCTGACCTTGCGTCTGAGCTTGCGCGAGGCTTGCGCCCAACACACTTAAGCCCAAGACAGTTGGGCCCAAGACACTTAGGCCCAAGACAGTTGGGCCCAAGACACTTAGGCCCAAGACACTTGGGCCGAAGACGCCGGCGATCAGCGGCAGGTTGAGGATCGGCGCTCGCATCGCTTTACGCAAAGGTGCTCGTTGTACGCGCATCACGCGCGGTGATAGGGGTGGCCGGCCAGAATGGTGGCGGCCCGATAAAGCTGTTCCAGAAGCATGACGCGGACCATTTGGTGCGGCCAGGTCGCAGAGCCGAACGCGATCGCGAGCTTGGCCTTACGGCGCAATTCGGGCGAAAGTCCGTCCGCCCCTCCGATCACGAAGATAGTATGTCCGGCACCCTCGTCGCGCCAGCGCCCGAGGTGCCGTGCGAATACGGTGGAGTCGAGATTCTGGCCCCGCTCGTCCAGCGCCACCAGGATCGATTTTTCCGGGATGTGCGCACCGATCGCCGCGGCCTCTTCGGCCATCCGAGTCGCGGTGTCGCGCGCGCGGCTTTCGGGGATTTCGTGGATGGTGAGCTCGCGGAATCCGAGCTTGCGGCCGGCTTCGTCGAACCGCTCGAAATAGCGGTCGGCAAGCTCCCGTTCGGGGCCCTGCTTCAGCCGGCCCACCGCAATGACAGCAACGCGCATGATATCTTCAGGTCGTGTTTCAAGACCGCGCGCAATATGCGCGCGCACGACGCTAGCATGCGCGTCAGCCGGATTCGAAATCGGCTCGATGAGCCTAGATCGCCTTCGCCGCCCCAGGGCCCTGCGTGTACAATCTCTCGAGATTGTAGAACTCGCGGACCTCGGGTCTGAACACGTGCACGATCACATCGCCGGAATCGATCAGCACCCAGTCGCAATTGGGCAAGCCCTCGACGTGGATGTTCCTGATGCCGTTTTCCTTGAGGCCCTTGGCGACGTTGTCCGCGATCGCGCCGACATGCCGGTTCACCCGGCCGGTGGTGACGATCATGTAGTCGGAGTACGCCGATTTGCCGCGAAGGTCGATGGTGACCGTCTCTTCCGCCTTCATGTCGTCGAGGCGGGAGAGGATCAGGCTCAGCGTCTTGTCGGCGTCGGGTTGCGCCTTCAAGGCCGCAGCTTTGGTCGATGTTTTACGCGCCGGTTTCGCTACCTTGGGTAAAACAGACTTGGACAATACAGATGTGGTCAGGGACCATTCCTTTCACTGTATCGCGAACGCCGAATCCGACGCTCACTGGTTACACTACATCATGTGGGGTTAAGGGTTTCAATATGCCAGAGAGTCCGAAATCCCCACAACATTCATACACTCCGTCTCACTTCGGACCTTTCCAGCTCCCGTCCGGGTTCCGCAAGCCGGTCGAGGACAGGTTCAGTTTCAATCCCGTCAGAAAGACCCAGGCCGGCGCCGGCCGATCCGCAAGCAATGCCGCGTCCGTCTCGGGCATGCGGTAGCGTGCAAGGGCCTGGGCAGCGGGCGAGGCGAGGGCGCGAAAACTCTGCGGCGGGCGGTCGATGACCGCAATCGGCACCTGGTCGGCGATGCGCCGCCAGTGCTGCCAACGATGGAATTGAGCGAGATTGTCGGCGCCCATGATCCAGACAAAGCGCAGGCCGCTGAGGCGGCGGCGCAAGGTGTTGATCGTGTCGATAGTATAGCGGGTACGAATGACGGATTCGAGACAGCTCACCTCGATCCTGGGATCGCCGGCGACGTCGCGCGCGGCCTGCATGCGCGCGCCGAGCTCATGCAGCGTGCCGTTCTCCTTCAGCGGATTGCCCGGCGTCACCAGCCACCACACGCGGTCGAGTTGGAGGCGTTTCAGCGCGAACCGGCTGATGGCGCGATGGGCCTCGTGCGGCGGATTGAACGAGCCGCCGAGCAGGCCGACGCGCATGCCTTCGGTGTAGGGCGGAATGGCCTGCGCGAAGAAACGTGGCGCGACGAAATTGTTACTCAATGCCCCACGCCTCGCGACATGACTTACGGCCGCGTCTGACCTGTGCCGTGGACGCGATATTTGAAGCTCGTGAGCTGCTCGGCGCCGACAGGACCACGGGCGTGGAATCGGCCGGTGGCGATGCCGATCTCGGCGCCGAAACCGAACTCGCCGCCATCGGCGAACTGCGTCGAGGCATTGTGCAGCACGATCGCGGAATCGACCTCGCTCAGGAATTTCTTCGCGGCAGCCTCATCCGCGCTCACGATCGCGTCGGTGTGATGCGAGCCGTGGTTCTGGATATGCGCGATCGCGCCGTCGACACCGTCCACCACTTTCGCAGCGATGATCGCGTCGAGATATTCGGTGTCCCAATCATCCTCGCTGGCAGGCTTGACGCGCACATCGGTCTTCTGCACGGCGTCGTCGCCGCGCACTTCGCAGCCGGCCTCGATCAGCATCTCGACCAGCGGCTTCAGGTTTTTGGCGGCAACGGCGCGATCGACCAGCAGCGTCTCGGCCGCGCCGCAGACGCCGGTGCGGCGCATCTTGGCGTTGAGCACGATCGACTTCGCCATAGCGAGGTCGGCGCTGGCATCGATGTAGACGTGGTTGACGCCTTCGAGATGCGCGAACACGGGCACGCGGGCTTCCTGCTCGACGCGCGCGACGAGGCTCTTGCCTCCGCGCGGAACGATCACGTCGATGGCGCCGTTCAATCCTGACAGCATCATGCCGACCGCCGCGCGGTCGCGCGTCGGCACCAGCGTGATCGCCGCCTCGGGGAGCCCGGCTTCACGCAGGCCCTGCACCAGACATTCATGGATCGCGCGGCACGAACGAAAACTGTCGGAGCCGCCGCGCAGGATCACGGCGTTGCCGGATTTCAGGCACAGCACGCCGGCATCGGCCGCAACGTTCGGCCGGCTCTCGAAGATCACGCCGACGACACCGAGCGGCACGCGCACACGCTCGATGGTCATGCCGTTCGGCCGCTGCCAGCTCTCGGTGACGATGCCGATGGGATCGGCGATGCCGCGCACGATGCCGATGCCTTCTGCCATCGACTCAATGCGAGCAGGCGTCAGCGTCAGGCGGTCGATGAAGGAGGCGATCATGGTGCCTGAGGCCTTGGCATCCGCGACGTCCTCGGCATTGGCAGCGAGAATGGCCGCAGCATTGCTGCGGATCGCCCGCTCCATCGCTTGCAGCGCCCGGTTCTTCTGCTCCGGCGGCGCCAGCGCCAGCACGCGCGCGGCAGCGCGGGCACGGGCGGCGAGATCGGACATCAGCGCCTGGAGATCGGCATTGCCGTCGACGGCTTTGAGGGGGGCGGCCATGGGGGAGTTCAACCTTCTGCTAAGGCAGTGTCCTAGCACGGAAATCCCGCTTTTGCGAAGGGCGGGAAGGGTATGGCTGGTCTCTCCGGCGAGGCGCCGCCTAGGTCATTGGCCCAGCAAATTCAGTGAAAAGGGTCGGCGCGGCTCTTACCCGCCCACCACCAGATCGTCGCGGTGGATCATCTCGGACCGCCCGCTGATGCCGAGGATCGCCATCACGTCCGGGGACGAGCGGCCCTTGATCCGCTCGGCGACCTCGGCATCGTAGGCGATCAGGCCGCGGCCGACCTCGCTGGTATCAGGACCGCGCACGACCACGGCATCGCCGCGGGCGAACTGGCCTTCCACCTTGATCACGCCGGCCGGCAGCAGGCTGGCCCCGGCACGCAGCGCCGTCACGGCGCCGGCATCGATGGTCAGCGTGCCTTTCGGCTCGAGCGTGCCTGCGATCCACCGCTTGCGCGAGGTGATGGGGTTGGCCGGCGTCAGGAACCAGGTGCAGCGGCCGCCGTCGGCGATAGCCTGCAGGGGATGCTCGATCTTGCCGGAGGCGATCAGCATATGTGTGCCGCCTGTGGTCGCGATCTTGGCGGCCTCGACCTTGGTGCGCATACCGCCGCGCGACAGCTCGGACTCGGCGTCGCCTGCCACGGCCTCGATTTCCGAGGAGATGCTGTCGACCACGGGAATGAGTTTTGCGTTCGGGTTGTTCTTCGGCGGGGCGTCGTAGAGCCCGTCGATATCGGACAGCAGCACCAGCAAATCGGCGCTCGCCATGGTGGCGACGCGCGCGGCGAGGCGGTCATTGTCGCCGTAGCGGATCTCGTTGGTGGCGACCGTGTCGTTCTCGTTGATGACGGGGATCGCGCGCCATTCCAGCAGCTTGCCGATGGTGGAGCGCGCGTTGAGATAGCGGCGGCGCTCCTCGGTGTCCTGGAGCGTGACCAGGATCTGCCCCGCGCCGATGCCGTGGGCGCCGAGCACCTCCGACCAGATCCGCGCCAGCGCGATCTGGCCGACGGCGGCGGCGGCCTGGCTCTCCTCCAGCTTCAGCGGGCCGCGCGGCAGCTTGAGGCGGCTGCGGCCGAGCGCGATCGACCCGGAGGAGACGACGAGCACATCGCGTCCCTCGCGATGCAGCTTGGCCATGTCGTCGGCGAGCGCGGCGAGCCAGGAGGCGCGCACCTCGCCCTTGTCGGAATCGACCAGCAGGGCGGAGCCGACCTTGACGACGATGCGGCGGAATTGACTGAGTTCGGGGCTGGCCATGTGTGTATGTGTTGGCGCGTGTGACGGATTGCTCTGCATCGAAAACGGCGGAGCGACAGGCGGCGCCGGTTAAGGCCTGCTTTTGCAGCAGGACGATGGCCGGCGCAAGGCGGTAGGCCGGTAAACGGCGCTTGTCCGGGACGCTCGCTTGGCTCTAATTGTCGCCAACCATAATGGGCTCAAAGAGGAAACCGATGGATCGCCGCAACTTCATCGCCGGATGTCTCGGCTTGCCGCTGTTGGCGCAGGCGGGCGGATCGCAAGCGCAGGCCGGGCTGACAAAAATGATCTTCCCGTTCGCGGCGGGAGCGGGCGGCGACACGCTGTGCCGGCTGATCGCGCAGGAGATGGCGCCGGCGCTGCAGCGGACCATCGTGGTCGAGAACCGTACCGGCGGCGACGGCCTGATCGGCATCAAGGCGGTGAAGGGCGCGAGTGCCGACGGCAGCATGGTGCTGGTGACGACCGGGCCGACCATGTACCTGCTGCCGATGGTGGAGACGACGCCGAGCTTCGACACGGCCAAGGATTTTATGCCGGTGTCGCTGCTGGCGCGGTTCGAATTCGCGGCTCGTGATCGGTCCGGGGATCGACGCTGCGGATTTCAAGTCATTCGTGGCGTGGCTGAAGGCGCACCCGGACAAGACGTCGTTCGGCGTGCCGAGCAACGGCACCATTCCGCATTTCGCCGGCTCGAAACTGGAGAAGGATCTCGGCATTCCCCTGAGCCGCGTACCCTATCGCGGCAGCGCGCCGATCCTCAACGACCTCGTCGGCGGCCATCTGCCGTTCGGAATCACCACACTGGCCGATGCGCTGCCGCAGCACCGCGCCAAGGGCGTGAAGATCATCGCGGTCGCGAGCGCGGAACGTTCGCCGTTCGCGCCCGAGGTCCCGACGCTGAAGGAGAGCGGCATCGATCTCGTGGCCGACGCCTGGTACGGCATGTGGCTTCCCGCCGGCAGTTCGCCGGACTTCGCCAGCAAGCTCGGCGCCGCGGCGAGTGCCGCGCTCGCCAGGCCCGAGGTGAAGGAAAAGCTTACCGCGATCGGGCTGATCCCGGTCGGCAGCAATGCCGATGGCCTGACCACGGAGCTCGCCGCGAACACGGCGTTCTGGCAGCCGATCGTGAAGGCGACGGGGTACAAGATCGAGAATTGAGGCCTTCTCCCTCTCCCCGTTCTTACGGGGAGAGGGCTGGGGTGAGGGGCTGCTTCCGCAAAGGTGGTGACAGTCGGATTCGCGGAGAGCCCCCTCACCCGGAATGCGCGCTGAAAGCGCGAATTCCGGCCTCTCCCCGCAAACGGGAGAGGCGAAGAGCGGCTCACATCTTCGCGCGCTGCACGATGCCGTCCTTGATCGCCGCAAGCTCGGTTTCATCCCAGACGCCGATCAAAATGCCGCCCTTCACCTGGAGCTGGTTGTCGGCATAGTTCGCGATCTTCTCGCGGGGCGTGGTAATGTGGTCGTTGGGATGCAGGGCCCAGTCGAACAGCTCGGCCTGAAGGCGGGCGATGATGCCGGCACAATCAGGATCGTCGCCGCGATCCAGAAACTCTTCCGGATCGGTTTCGAGATCATACAGCATCGGGCGGAAGCCGGAGGCGTGGATGTATTTCCAGCGACCGTCGAACACCATGAACAGGCGGCAGCGCTCGATCGGCTGGTTCAGCTTCAGCCGCACGTCCTGCATGGCGTAGTCGTATTCGGAGAACGCGACCTTGCGCCAGTCGGACGGCCTCTCGCCGCGCAGCAACGGCAGCAGCGAGCGTCCTTCGAGAATGTGGCCCGGCACCTTGCCGCCGAAATAATCGACGAAGGTCGGCGCGAGATCGATGCCTTCCACCAGCGCGTCGTTGCGCGTGCCACGCGTGGCGTCGGCTTCCTTCGACGGATCGATGATGATCAACGGAATCTTCGCCGACTGTTTGTGGAACAGATCCTTCTCGCCCATCCAGTGATCGCCGAGATAGTCGCCGTGATCGGAGGTGAACACGATCATGGTGCTGTCCAGCAGGCCGCGCGCCTCCAAAAACTTCATCAGCACGCCCATCTGGTCGTCGATCTGGGTGATCAGGCCCATATAGGTCGGAATCACCTTCTCGCGGGCCTCGTCGCGCGCCATGTTGCGGGAGTAGCGCATGTCCATGTAGGCGCCGAACACCGGATGCGGATTCTGGCGTTCGCGCTCGGAGCGGATCGCCGGGATCATGTCATCGGTCGAATACATGCTCGCATAGGGCTCGGGCGCGATATAAGGCCAGTGCGGCTTGATGTAGGACAGATGCAGGCACCACGGCCTGCCGTCGGTCTCAGCCTCGCTGATGAAGTCCATCGCGCGCCGCGTCATGTAGGGTGTTTCGGAATGCTCGTCCGGCACGCGCGCAGCCTTGTCGGCATGCACCAGGAGCCAGCCGTTCTGCAGGGAGCCGTCGTCCGCTGCGCCGGAATTCGCCCAATGCTCCCAGGGATTAGTGGCCTCGAATCCCTGGCTGCGCAGGTACTCATCGTATTTCGGGCGCGGCCGTCCCGTCGGATGCAGGCCGTCGTCACGCTCATAAGGCTCGAACCCGCATTCGGCGACGTGCACGCCGATCATCGATTCGGGCGGGATGCCGAGCGCCTTCATGCCCTCGAGATCGGGCGCCATGTGGGTCTTGCCGACCAGCACGTTGCGCACGCCGATCTTCCTGAGGTGGTCGCCGAGCGTGGGCTCGCCGACGCGCAGCGGCCAGCCGTTCCAGTGCGAGCCGTGCGAGCGCATGTAGCGTCCGGTGTAGAACGACATCCGCGACGGGCCGCAGATCGGCGATTGCACATACGCCTTGCTGAAGAGCACGCCACGCTTGGCCATGGCGTCGATGTTGGGCGTCTTCAGCGTGGGATGGCCGGTGCAGCCGAGATAGTCGTAGCGAAGCTGGTCGCACATGATCCAGAGAACGTTCTTCGCGCGCGCCATGCTTCGCCCCTGCCGTTTCTCGATCTTTTAATGCTGCGCTATCGCGGTCGCGATGACAAGCGGGCCGCTTGAGCGGGTCGGATTACGCCGACCACGGCTCCGCTTCGGCCGCGCTCTTCGCCTTGGCCGATACCGGGGCCTCGCCGATCACTTCGACAAGCGCGCGCAACGCTTCCTTGACGCCGTCGCCGGTGATGCCGGAGAGCAGCAGCGGTGTCTTCTTTGCGGCGCGCTTCAGCCGGTCCTTCTGCTTCTTCAACTCGTCCGGCTCGACCGCGTCGATCTTGTTCAGCGCGACGATCTCGATCTTGTCGGTGAGCAGCCCGCCATAGGCGTTGAGCTCGTTGCGCACCGTCTTGTAGGCCTTGCCGGCATGCTCGCAGGTCGCATCGACCAGATGCAGCAGCACGCGGCAGCGCTCGACATGGCCGAGGAAGCGGTCGCCGAGGCCGGCGCCTTCATGCGCGCCTTCGATCAGACCGGGAATGTCCGCCAGCACGAATTCGCGGCCGTCGCTATTCACGACGCCGAGCTGCGGATGCAGGGTGGTGAAGGGATAGTCGGCGATCTTCGGCTTGGCCGCGCTGACCTTGGAGAGGAAGGTCGACTTGCCGGCATTGGGCAGGCCGACCAGGCCGGCATCGGCGATCAGTTTCAGCCGCAGCCAGATCCAGCGCTCTTCGCCGGGCTGGCCGGGATTGGCATTGCGAGGCGCGCGGTTGGTCGACGATTTGAAATGCGCATTGCCGAAGCCGCCATTGCCGCCCTCGGCGAGCACGAATTTTTCGCCGACATTGGTGAAGTCGTGGATCAGGGTCTCGCGATCCTCGTCGAAGATCTGCGTGCCCACGGGGACCTTCAGCACGATCGCCTTGCCGTTGGCGCCATGGCGATCCGAGCCAGAACCGTTCTCGCCCTTCTGGGCCTTGAAATGCTGCTGGTAGCGGTAGTCGATCAGCGTGTTGAGGCCGTCGGCGACCTCGATGACCACGTTGCCGCCGCGGCCGCCATTGCCGCCCGACGGACCGCCGAATTCGATGAACTTCTCGCGGCGGAACGCCACGCAGCCGTTCCCGCCGTCACCGGAGCGGATATAGACCTTTGCTTCGTCGAGGAATTTCATGGGCCATAGGTAGGGCAGGCGGTCCCGCGCGGCAACCCGGACTTATCCCTGAATCGGCCGAATTTCCATGAATTTGGCCCCGTGATTAACCTGCAGGCCGTCTCCGGATCAGGAATTTCTGCATCCCCTCCAGCACCAGCTCCTTGCGCTGGTTGAATACGGTGCTTTTGAGTGTCACCGCGCCGGTCGTGCGACCCGGCACCAGCTCCGTGACCTCGAGCGCGGGATAGATGGTGTCGTCGGCGAACACCGGTTTCAGGAACCGGCTCGATTGCTCGAGGAAGCCGACCAGGGAGTCCTCGACCATGAACGGAAACAGCCCTGCGCCGGGCGCCGTGTGGATCAAGGTCTGGAAGCCGTGGGCGAGCAGATGCGGCATACCGCGGCTGCGGCAATATTCCACGTCGTAATGCACGGGATGGGTGTCGCCGCTTGCGGTCTGGAAGGCGGCGAACACCGCCGAGGTCTGGGTCCGGCTCGGCAGCACGAAGCGCTCGCCGACCACGAAATCCTCAAACCAGCGTTGCGCGGGGATCATGCGATGCCGGGTGGGGTCGAAGTCGGTCATGTCCGTGCCCTTTCGTTGGGGAGGCGGCTATCGCTATCGCGCCGAGACGCGTGCGACAATCCGTTCAATCGACAGATGCGGGCTTGTCCGGCGCGCCCACGTGATTAAAACGGCGCCAATGTCCTACTTCAAGAATCTCTCCGCCTATGACGACCGCTCCGCACGCCTTGCCGGCATTGGGCTGATGGTGCTGTCGATCTTCATGTTCTCTTTCGGCGACGCCATGGGCAAGTTCCTGGTCGGGACCTATTCGGTGGGGCAGCTCTTGTTCCTGCGCGCCTGCGCGGCGCTGCTGCTGCTGTCACCGCTGGTCTGGCGGCAGCGTCACCAGTTCCTGCATCTGGAGCGGCCGGGCCTGCAGCTGTTTCGCGTCGTGCTGTCGACGCTGGAAGTGGCCGCCTTCTTCCTCGCGACGGTCTATCTGCCGCTCGCCGACGTCATCACCTATTATCTCGCCGGCCCCATCTTCGTCACCGCGATGTCGGCGATCTTCCTGGGCGAGAAGGTCGGCTGGCGGCGCTGGACCGCAATCCTGATCGGCTTCTGCGGCGTGCTGATCGCGTTGCGGCCGTCGGCGCAGACGGTCAGCCTGCCGGCGCTGATCGCGCTCGGCGGCAGCCTGTCGTTTGCGACTTTGATGCTGATCACGCGCAGCCTGCGCAAGACGCCCGACATCGTGATGGCGTCGTCGCAATTCGTCGGCACGTTTTCGCTGGGCGCTGTGCTGTCTGCGTTTCACTGGGTGCCGCCGACGCCGGGCAGCCTCGGGATTTTCGCGTTGGCGGGTTGCGTCTCGGTGACGGCGCTGTTCTGCGTCAACCGCTCGCTCAAGCTCGCGCCGGCCAGCGTCGTCGTGCCCTATCAATATTCGATGATCGTCTGGGCCGTGATCTTCGGCTTCGTCGTGTTCGGCGACGTGCCGTCGATTGCCACCATCATCGGCGCCGCCATCATCATCGGCGCCGGGTTCTACATTTACTTGCGCGAACGCGATCTCGGCCACCCGAGCAACGAGGTGAATCCGCCGGCGTGAATGCGGCGAAATAGTCCGCCGCCGTTCATTGAATCAAGGTTGAGCGAACGAGCCAGCGCGCATGGTCATAGGAACTATCCACCCGGAGTAGCGGGCCGGACGCAGAGATGTGATGTTTCACTTTTCGCACAAGTGAGCTACTCTTGTATATCAAGCGTCCAGCAACGACTGATTGTAACTCTCAAGGGTCGGTTTGGCATGGCGACCAATCGAAAGCGCTGGGTGGCGGCTCTCATTGTTGTCGCGCTCGCGGCGGGCGGCTATTTCTTCTGGCAGAAACTTGGAAGAAGCAGTCTCCCGGAGGGATTTGCCAGCGGCAACGGCCGCATCGAGGGCACCGAAATCGACGTCGCGACCAAGACACCCGGGCGCGTCAAAGACATATTGGTGAGGGAAGGCGATTTCGTCTCGGTCGGACAGGTTCTGGCGCAGATGGACACACTGCAGCTCGAAGCCCAGCTTCGGCAAGCAGAAGCCCAACTGCGCCGCGCCACCATCAGCATCGATACCGCAAAGAGCCTCGTTACCCAGCGCGAGTCCGAGAAGAAGTCCGCAAGCGCGGTGATCGCGCAACGTAACGCCGAACTCGATGCCGCGGAACGAAAACTCCAGCGCTCGGAGACCTTGATCAAGACCAATGCCGTGCCTCAGCAGACGCTTGATGACGATCGGGCGGCCGCCAACGGCGCCACCGCGGCCGTAGCTGCGTCGGAGGCCCAGCTTGCCGCCTCCGACGCCGCGATCAACGCCGCCAAGGCTGCGGTAGTCGATGCAGAGGCCTCCGTCGAGGCGGCGAAGGCTGCCATCGAGAGCATCAAGGCCGATATCAATGACAGTACGCTGCGCGCACCGCGGGAAGGGCGCGTGCAGTTCCGCGTCGCCCAGCCGGGCGAAGTCCTGGCCGCTGGCGGGCGCGTGCTGAACATGGTCGATCTCTCCGACGTCTTCATGACCTTCTTCCTGCCGACGGCGGAGGCGGGACGCGTTGCCATCGGCTCGGAGGTCCGTCTTATCCTCGACGCCGCTCCCCAATGGGTCATTCCGGCCAAGGCGACCTTCGTCGCCAATGTCGCGCAGTTCACGCCCAAGACGGTCGAGACACAGGAGGAGCGGGAGAAGCTCATGTTCCGCGTCAGGGCGCATATTTCACCCGACCTGCTGCGCCGATACATCGACCAGGTGAAGACGGGCCTGCCGGGCCAGGCGTATGTGCGGCTCGATCAGAACGCCCAATGGCCTGCGAGCCTGACCGACAAGCTGGTCAAATGAACGAGCTGTCGCAGGGAGCGCAGGATCGATCAGAACCTGTGGTCCATCTGGACGCGGTCAGTCTGTCCTACGGTTCGACGCGTGCACTCGACGGCATCACGCTCGATATTCCGTCGGCGTGCGTGATCGGGTTGATTGGACCTGACGGGGTCGGCAAATCGAGCCTGCTTTCGCTGGTTGCCGGAGCGCGCGAGATTCAGACCGGACAGGTTCATGTGCTCGGCGGCGACATGGCCGATGCGGCGCATCGCAGACGGACCTGCCCCCGGATCGCCTACATGCCGCAGGGTCTCGGCAAGAATCTCTATCCGACGCTGTCCGTGTTCGAGAACGTCGACTTTTTCGGCCGCCTGTTCGGCCATGACCGACATGAGCGCGAGCAGAGGATCGCAGTGCTTCTGAGGGATACTGGCCTCTCTCCCTTTGTCGATCGGCCGGCGGGAAAGCTCTCAGGTGGCATGAAGCAGAAGCTCGGCCTCTGCTGTGCGCTGATCCACGATCCCGATCTGCTGATCCTCGATGAACCAACGACGGGTGTCGATCCACTTTCGCGACGGCAGTTCTGGGAGTTGATCGAGAACATCCGGGAAGCCCGGCCCCAGATGAGCGTCATCGTCGCGACCGCCTACATGGAGGAAGCGGCGCGTTTCGCCTGGCTGATGGCGATGGACAATGGACACCTACTGGCCTCCGGCACGACTTCAGACCTGTTGCGGAGGACCGGTACCGATAATCTCGACGCCGCCTTCATCGCGCTGCTTCCGGAAGAGCAGCGGCGCGGCCACAAGGAGGTGGTGATACCGCCTCGCGGGATGGGACAGGACGAAGACATCGCGATCGAGGCCAATCATTTGACGGTCAAGTTCGGCGACTTCACGGCCGTCGACGATGTCAGTTTTCGGATTCCGCGCGGCGAGATTTTCGGCTTTCTGGGCTCCAACGGCTGCGGCAAGACCACGACCATGAAGGTGCTGACTGGCCTGCTGCCGGCGAGCGCGGGTGAGGCGAGGCTGTTCGGCCACGAGGTCGACCCGAGGGACATGACCGTCCGGGCGCGCGTCGGTTACATGTCGCAGGCCTTTTCGCTCTATTCCGAGCTGACGGTGCGGCAGAACCTCGAGCTGCATGCGCGGCTGTTCCTGCTTCCTGCAGACACAATCGAAGGCCGCGTGCGGGATATGGTCACCCGATTCGATCTCGTCGCGTTCATCGACGCCTTGCCGGACGCGTTGCCACTCGGCGTGCGCCAGCGATTGTCGCTGGCGGTCGCGATGATCCACGCGCCGGACGTCCTCATTCTTGACGAGCCGACCTCCGGCGTCGATCCGATCGCGCGTGACCGGCTGTGGCAAATCCTCTCGGATCTCTCGCGCAAGGACGGCGTCACGATCTTTGTCTCCACCCACTTCATGAATGAAGCCGAACGTTGCGACCGAATCTCACTGATGCACGCCGGCAAGGTTCTGATCAGCGATACCCCTGCGCGGATCGCCGCGGAGCGGGGTAATGGAAACCTGGAGCAGGCCTTCGTCGCCCATCTGCAGGAGGCGATCGACCGGGTGGCCACCCCCACCGTGCCGTCCGCGCAGGCAGCCGTCTCCGCGGCGGCCCCGCCGACGGTCGAAGAGCGTCATTCATCGCACCGCCTGCTCGGGTTCTTCGACCCGCGGCGGATGTTCGCCTATACGCAGCGCGAGGCGCTGGAGCTCCAACGCGATCCGATCCGCGCGACGCTTGCCATCGTCGGCAGCCTGATCCTGATGTTCGTGATGGGCTATGGCATCAATACCGACGTCGAGAATCTGGCCTTTGCAGTCCTCGATCACGACGAAACCACGATCAGCCGGGACTACGCGCTGCAGATTTCCGGTTCGCGCTACTTCACCGAACACGCCCCCATCACGAGCTATGATGACCTCGACCGTCGCATGCGCAGCGGCGAGCTCAGCCTCGCGATCGAGCTTCCGCCGGGCTTCGGGCGCGATGTCGCGCGCGGTTCCAATGTTCAGATTGGCGCATGGATCGACGGGTCCAATCCTTCTCGCGCCGAGACCGTCCGCGGCTACGTCCAGGCCATGCACACGACCTGGCTGGTCCAGCGGGCGCGCGAACTCTCCGGTGCCGGCGAGGCAACCGGGGCGTTTCAGATCGAGGTCCGGTTTCTCTACAATCCCGACGTCAAGAGCATCGTTGCGATGGCCCCGGCCGTGATCCCGATCCTGCTTCTGATGATTCCGGCGATCCTGGCAGCCTTGAGTGTCGTGCGCGAAAAGGAGCTCGGATCGATCATCAATTTCTATGTTACCCCGGTCACGCGGCTCGAATTCCTGCTCGGCAAGCAGATCCCGTACGTTGCGCTCGCCATGCTGAATTTCTTCTTGCTGACGGCCTTCGCCGTGTTCGTCTTCCGTGTTCCATTCACCGGGAGTTTCCCCGCCTTTACGGTCGGCGCCTGCCTTTACGTGATCATCTCGACGGCGATGGGGCTATTGATCTCTTCGTTCCTGAACAGCCAGATCGCCGCGATCTTCGCGACCGCGTTGCTCACGATGATTCCTGCGACGCAATATTCCGGGCTGGTGGATTCCGTATCGTCGTTGCAAGGTGCGGGAGCCGTTGTCGGCCGTATCTATCCGACCGCCCACTTCATCACCATTACGCGCGGGACGTTCTCGAAGGGACTTGGGTTCGACGATCTTTCGGCGCCGTTCCTCGCCTTGATCGTGACGGTTCCCGTACTGCTGGGCCTTGGAACACTTTTGTTGCGCAAACAGGCAAACTAGCCATGCGTGTCTCCAATATCGTCCAACTCGGCGTGAAGGAATTGCGAGGCCTGTCGCGCGATCCCGCGATGCTGATCCTGATCGTCTATGCCTTCACGGTTTCGATCTATACGTCGTCCCGGGCGCAACCGGAGACGCTGAATCGGGCCGCGCTTGCAATCGTCGATGAGGACAACTCGCCGGTCTCCACGCGGATCATCACGGCGTTCAATCCGCCTTATTTCTCGATCCCCAAGATGGTTTCCCAGGCAGATGTGATGGCGCGGCTGGATGCCGGCCTCGACATCTTCGCGCTGAACATTCCGCCCAACTTCCAGCGCGATCTGCTGGCTGGAAGGTCGCCGACAATCCAGCTCAACGTGGATGCGACGCGCATGTCCCAGGCCTTCACCGGGAGTGGCTACGTTCAATCCATCACCACCGGCGAGGTGAGCGAATTTCTGTCTCGTTACCGCTCGGGCGCAGCGGCGCCGATCGATCTTGCCCTGCGGGCGCGGTTCAATCCGGAGCTCAACAAGAGCTGGTTCAGCTCCATCAACAACATCATCTCCTCCGTCACGATGCTGTCGATCATCCTGACCGGAGCGGCCCTCATCCGCGAACGCGAACACGGCACGATCGAGCATCTGCTGGTCATGCCGGTCACGCCGGTCGAGATCATGGCGAGCAAGATCTGGTCGATGGGACTGGTCGTTCTGGTCGCCTCGGCTGTTGCCCTCATCCTCGTCGTGCAGGGCCTGCTGGCGGTCAGGATCGCGGGCTCGATTCCGCTGTTTCTGTTTGGAGCGGCGCTCTATCTGTTTGCGATGACGAGCCTTGGTGTTTTTCTCGCCACGGTCGGCGGCTCGATGCCCCAGTTCGGTCTGCTGATGATGCTTATATTGTTGCCACTTCAAATGCTGTCGGGGGCCTCAACCCCTCGCGAGAGCATGCCGGAAATCATCCAGAACATCATGCTGGCCGCACCGAATACCCACTTCGTCATTCTTGCGCAGGCGATATTGTTTCGCGGCGCAGGCCTCGGAGTGATCTGGCCTCAGCTGGCGGCGTTGATTGCGATAGGAATGATCCTGTTCGGCTTCTCGCTTTGGCGGTTCAGAAAATTTGTCCGATAGCCGTGTCGTCCCGACAGGCGGGCCGGGACGACATTGGAGACTGTGGCAGACACTCCTGCCTACCTCATCCGTCTCGCACTGCTCCAGCTCTTCAGCGACGACCACACGCCGCGTGACAGGCGGAAGCAATCGACCGGCGTGGACGAGCCCAGCGCGAGGAAGCGATGCAGCTGGACGCCGCTCCACTGGAAGCCGCACTTCTCCAGCACGTTGCGCGAGGCCGGATTGGTGACGCGCGCACCCGCATAGAGATGATCGTCCTCGAACTCCTCGAAGAAGAAGTCGATCGCGCCGCGCGCGGCCTCGGTGGCAAAGCCCCGGCCCCAATGCTCGACGCCGAGCCAGTAGCCGAGCTCGGCATTGTCGGGCGCGGAGCGGTCGATGCCGACCATGCCGACCGGCCCGGTGTCGTGCTCGATCAGGAACACGGTCTCGCTGCCGAGCGCGGCGGTGGCGCGGACGAATTCGACGGCGTCGTCCTGCGAATAGGGGTGGGGAAGGCGGCGGGTATTTTCCGCGACACGGCGGTCGTTGGCGAGGTGGGCGATGGTCCTGACGTCGGCGAGGGTCGGGCGCCGCAACGTCAGCCGCTCGGTGGCGACGACGCTAGGTCTCGCCTCCCGCAAGGTCACGCTCGAGAAATCCTGCAACATGTCCGGCTCCGTCAAAGTCACTAAGTGAAAAGTGAGCAAGTCAAACGAAAGGGGAGGCCGGTTTCCCTGCCTCCCCTGGAGCCGTCTTGTGGACTCCGCCGGTTCGGTCAAGGACCCGGCGGACTCCAAATTTGGTCCACCGTCTATTCAGCCGCCTCGGCGATCGGGAGTACCGATACGAATGTGCGGCCGTTGGCTTTGGCTTGGAACGTGACGCGACCCTCGATCTTGGCGAACAGAGTGTGGTCCGTGCCCATGCCGACATTAAGGCCGGGATGCCAGGTGGTGCCGCGCTGACGCGCAATGATGTTGCCGGGAATCACGACTTCGCCGCCGAACGCCTTGATGCCGAGGCGCTTGCCCTTCGAATCGCGACCGTTGCGCGATGAACCGCCTGCTTTTTTATGAGCCATGGCTCGTCTCCAAAATCCTGCGTATTTCTAGATCAATTCCTTGACGGAATCATTTCACAATTTCTCACGCATCAATTCGTGATTGCGCGTGATCAAATTATGCGGCGGCCTCGTCGGTGGTCGCTTCCTTGGCGACCTTTTCCTTCTTCGGACGCGGGCCCTTGGTGGGCTTGGCGCCGTCCGTCAGGATCTCGGAGATGCGCAGCACCGTGATCTCGTCGCGATAGCCGCGCTTGCGGCGCGAATTCTTGCGGCGGCGCTTCTTGAACGCGATGACCTTCGGTCCGCGCTTGTGGTCGAGCACCTCGACCGCAACGGAGGCGCCGGCCACCGTCGGAACGCCCAGGACCGGCGTGTCGCCGCCGACCACCAGGACTTCATTGAGCTGTATGATCGAGCCGACTTCGCCTTCGATCTTGCCTACTTCGAGAACATCATCCGGCACGACGCGGTATTGCTTGCCGCCGGTTTTGATGACTGCGAACATCGTTTTTTCTCCGTGTTCAAATCCCGGCCTCGCGACGAGAATCGTCCGGGCCGGCTTTTTGTCAGTCGCTATGGGTTTATGCGCGTTTTGTGCGGGCGGGAGTTATCCCTTTGAAAACCCACGCAAAAACAAACAGCGCGAGAAACGCCCCGCGCCGGCTGCGGGACTTATAGCCGCCGGACGCCGCAAGTCAAGGAAAACCACCGGAAACAGCCCGGATTTGAAGGATTTGGCATCCGTCCCGGCCCTTCGGCGAATCTGCACCCGGTTTGCAACCAACGGGTTCCCGCGCCGTTGTCCCCGCCGGAACAGGTAACCGGGCAGGGCTTTCATGGCAACGGACGAACTGGTCAAGACGACGACGGGCATCGCCGCCCACGGCGCGGCGCGGCTGCCGTCGGTCGAAATCGACAGCTTCAACATCGAGATGAAGGACGAGGACGGTTTTCTCGGCGATCGCGCCAGCAAGGGCGCGTTCCGCGAGATCCTCGACCGCTGGCGCAAGCCGCTGCGCAAGAGCGGCGAGGACCCGTTCGGCAAGGAGCCGTCCGAAAACATCAGCAAGAAAGTCCTCGACGAAATGCTGGTCGGCGACGACACCGAGGCGTCGGCCGTGGTGCATAGCGCGATCGAGGACTTTGCCCAGAAGCTCGCTTACGTCACCCGCCGCTTCCTCAAGACCAAGGCCTGGGCCAAGACCGAGCGCATCGTCGTTGGCGGCGGCTTCCGCGATTCAAGGCTAGGCGAGCTCGCGATCGCGCGCACCGGGATCATCCTCAAGGCCGAGGACTTCAAGATCGACCTGGTGCCGATCCGCGCCCATCCCGATGAAGCCGGACTGATCGGCACGCTGCATCTGGCGCCATCCTGGATTTTCGAGGCCCATGACAGCATTCTCGCGGTCGATATCGGCGGCACCAACATCCGCTGTGGCTTGGTCGAAACCAGCTGGAAGAAGGCAAAAGACCTCTCGAAGGCCAAGGTCGTGAAGTCGGAGCTGTGGCGTCACGCCGACGACGAGCCGACACGCGAAGGCGCGGTGAAGCGGCTCACCAAGATGCTGAAGGGGCTGATCACCGAGGCCGGGAAGGACGGCTTCAAGCTCGCGCCCTTCATCGGCATCGCCTGTCCTGGCGTGATCAACGCGGACGGCTCGATCGAGAAGGGTGCGCAGAACCTGCCGGGCAATTGGGAAAGCAGCAAGTTCAACCTGCCGGCGAGCCTGATCGAGGGCATCCCCGAGATCGGCGAGCACGACACCGCGATCCTGATGCACAATGACGGCGTGGTTCAGGGCCTCTCCGAGGTGCCGTTCATGCAGGATGTCGATCGCTGGGGCGTGCTGACCATCGGCACCGGGCTCGGCAACGCCCGCTTCACCAACCGCCGCAAGGAAGGTAACGGCAAAGAAGGTAACGGAAAGGACCGTGAATCTACCGAGAACGGGAAGAAAAAGGGCAAGAACGACAAGGAGTAACCTTGACTGGTTAGGTTAAGGACCGGATTGCGTTGCGGCGCACAGGACACTCGCTACGGTCGAATCGTCGCCTCACCCTGGCCGGCGAAGCCGCCCTTCCCAGCCAGCATTTCAATGAGCGGCACGGGACCGCCAGTGTTTACCGCGTCTGGCGGTCCCACCCCTGTCTTCAGCGCCAGCCGATCCGCTGAAAGAACGCCGCGATCTCCGCGGCTGCGCGATCCGGATCTTCCCGATGCGGGAAATGTCCGACATCAGGAAACATCGCGAGATCGAGATCACCAAACGTCTCGCCCAGCCGGTCGGTCCAGGCATAGGGAAACAGCGGGTCGTGCTCGGCCCAGCGCACGCAGGTCGGCACGTTGATCGGTGCTAGCCGCGGGGCCTCGCCCTTCATCATCGCGACCCGCAGGGCATGCGAGGCGCGATAATGCGCAAAGCCGCCGGCGAGATTGCCGTCTTTGAAGAAGTTGTCGACGAAGGCGTCGAGAACATCGTCGAAGGCGTTCTTCCGATGCGCCCAGCCTTTGAGGAAGTGGCCGATATAGAGCCGGCAGCTCTCGCGGCTGGCGCCGACGAGCGTGGGCGCCATCTCCATCTGGTGGAAGGATTGATACCAGATGTGGTTGAGCCTATCAGGCGCCGCCATGCGCGGCCCGATGCCGGGATAGACGAAGTCGAAGAAAAACAGCCCGCTGAGCCGCTCGGGCGCCTGCCGGGCCAGCGGCTGCATCACGGCGCCGCCGACATCGTGGCCGACCACGGCGAATCGGTCGATGCCGAGCCCGTCCATCAGCGTCAGCATGTCGGCCGCATGGCCGTCCGGCCCGTAAGGACCGTCCGGCTTGTCGCTGTCGCCGAAGCCGCGCAGATCTGGCGCGATCAGCATGAAACGGTCCGAAAGCCTTGATATCACCGGCTCCCAGGTCAGCCAGAATTCCGGCCAGCCATGCAGCAAAAGCAGCGGTTTGCCCCGTCCGGCGCGAACCAGGTGAAAATCGGCGCCATTGGCCTTGATGGTCAGGTGCTCCACGGCAGTTCCTCCCGGCGGTGAGAGCGTTTTCGAGCGAAGCGGACGCCGGTTCGCCTCGAGAAAACGCGTCAAAACAAGAATCTTGAGCCCCGTTCCGATTCATCGGAACGGAAACGGCTCTGGGGGCGGCGAAAGAGGCAGCGGATTTTCCCCTTTCGCGCCTTGTCTGGCCCGCCATCCTCGCCTATTAACGCCCCCAACCACAGGGGCCCTGCTCCTACCATGGCGCCTTCAGGAGAGGTGGCAGAGTGGTTGAATGCACCGCACTCGAAATGCGGCATAGGTGCAAGCCTATCGGGGGTTCGAATCCCTCCCTCTCCGCCATAATTCGCCTGTCCAGCCCAGAGATCGATCGCCGCGCGGAGGCGCGATGCACAAGTGCCTCAAGCCGCCGCTTGGGCGATGGCAATGAAGTTGAGGACGATCTTCGAAGTTTCGCCACGCCGAAAAGCCAGGGCCAAGTGCACGGTTGGAGCGCCTCCTTTGACCTCGCGATAGACAACGCCGGTTACATGTAGCTGGCGCAGCGACGCCGGCACGAGCGAAAAGCCAAGCTCAGCGGCCACCAAGCTGACAACAGAGCTGATCTGCGGCGCGGACTGCCCGAGAGTCGGCTCGAAGCCTGCCTGTCGGCAGGCCCGGATCGCCGTGTCAAACCAGATCGATCTTCGCGGCGTTAGAATGAGTGCGTCGTCTTTCAGCCGGATAAGATCGATCCTGTCTAACTTCGCGGCGGGATGGTTTGCGGGCAGTACTACGAGCATCGACTCTTTGGCGAGACGTCGGAACTGCAGATCGCTTCCTCCGTCGTCGGGGCGCAGGAACACCGCGTCCAGCTCCCCTTCCCGAAGGCCCACAACAAGGCGCGATGTGTATGCTTCCTCAAGTGTCAGGTCGACTTCGGGGTAAGCTCGCCGAAACGATCGGATTGTCGAGGTGACAACCGGATTAAACGGTGCCGAGTTAGTAAAGCCTACACGCAGCGAACCGATTTCGCCCCGCGCAGCTCTTTGCGCGGCCCGGATTGCGCGCTCCGCCTGCCGGGGAATGACCTGAACACTCTCTAGGAAGGCGCGTCCGGCCTCGGTCAGTTCAGCACCTTGAGGAATGCGATGGAATAGCGGAGCTCCGACTTCGGCCTCAAGATCTTTGATCTGCTGACTCAGCGGTGGCTGCCCAATGCCGACGCGCGCAGCGGCGCGCGTGAAGTTTCGCTCCTCGGCGACCGCGAGGAAATAGCGGATGTGGCGCAGTTCCATGCCAGTGCCAAAAGCTATCGAGGATGTATCTTATATATATTTGACTGCAGGGTTGCTGAAATCAAATATCGCTTATCGGGAGTCAGTCTGGACCTGGAACAATCGCAATGAACCAGCAGCTGAGAGTTCAGCTTGAAAGGCAAGTTCTCGGGCAGACGACCGGGGATAAAAAAACCTGCCCCCTGGTTGATGTGCCTTCGTTGTCCACGAAACCCGAACTCGATCGGTCACGCCTCCCTTCGCATCGCCAGCGCGCCTTGCTGTTCCTGCTCGTCCTTGCGGGGGCCGTCTTCGCGTGGTGGATATCCGGCTATCTGTTGGCCTACACGGACGACGCATACCTCACGTCCGATGTCGTATCGATCACGCCGGAAGTGACCGGTCCGATCGAAGCTGTTCACGTCAAGGACAACGAGTGGGTGGGGCGGGGAACGCTTCTCTTTACCATCGATCCGGTTCCCTTCGGCTTGGCCGTAGAGCAAGCGCGCGCCGAGGAGGCGCGCGCCGAGGCGCAGCTGCCCGTCGACCAGGCCCAGCTCGAGGTTCTGCGGGCGCAGAAGGACGCGGCGGATGCTGCCGCGAGGCTCGCCGCGGCAGATCTGCGCCGTGACACGCCGCTTGGTCAGTCCGGTACGATCTCCGCCCAGGCCCTCGACAACACCCGGACCGCCGCGGAGCAAAGCACAGCCCAGCAACATGCCGCCGAAGCCGCTCTGCAGAAGGCGACCGAGACTCTCGGCCTGGATAAGGCTGCCGTCTCCTCGGCCCATGCCGCACGTCTTCTCGCCGAATGGCGCTTGAGCCGAACCAACGTGGTGGCGCCCGTCGATGGTTACGTGACGCATCTTTCCGTTCAAGCCGGCGACATGGTCTCCTCGAGAGAGCCAGCGGTCGCGATCGTCGATGGAAATTCGTGGCGCGTCGTTGCCAACTACAAGGAATACTATCTGCGACATCTTCGTCCCGGCGGCCTCGCCTGGATCTGGCTCGATAGCCATCCCTGGCATCTCTACCGGGCGCGCATCCAGGGTCTCGCCCACGGCATCAGTCGTCAGCCGGGAAACGAGACACTGGTGCCTTATGTGTCTCCAACCGTGAACTGGATTCGCCTGCAGCGACGGATTCCAGTTCGATTTGCGCTTCTCGACTCTCCCGGTGCCGACCAGCTCTTCATGGGTGCCGACGCCCGCGTCCTTGTCATTTACTGACTGGGGAAGGAGCAATTGCGATGCCGCTTCTGATCTCGGCCCTGCGACCCATACCGAGAGCGTTGCTGCGTGAGCTCAAATCGCTCGAGCTACGTGGTGTGCGCTCCAGAGAGGCAGCAAAACGCGTGCTCTCGGTGTTGGTCGCTGTCGCAGCGGCAACCTTTCTCGATCTTGATGATCTCTCCTGGGCGGCGTTCAGCGGCTACATGGTAATGCGCGGCAGCGCCGCCGAGACATTCCTGCGGGGACTCATGCGCATCGCCGGCACTGCCGGAGGGGCGCTGCTGGGCCTCGTGCTCGCGCCCAACGCGGCGGGCGACCCATTGCTGTTGATGATCTTCCTCTTCTTCGTGTCTTGGATCGGCACCTTTCAGTCGCTGACGACCAGTTACAGTTACGCATGGCTGTTCTTTGGCCTTACGTCCGGCATGGTCATCACCGAGGCGCTGGCCTCGCCGGACCTTGTCGTGCATTTCGCAGCCACGCGAGTGGCGGAAATTACAGTCGGCACGTGCGCGGGCCTTGTTGTTGCAAGCTTGTTCTCGGAGACGCCGGGTCGCACGCAACAACCCGCTTACGGCATGCTCTGGTGCGGGCGCCCGCGCGATGCGTTGGATCAAGACTGGCTGCGAGAGCATTGGCCGCTGTTCGAGCATAGTACGCGCGCGGCACTGGCCGTCGCCTTGCTTCCCATTGTCTGGCGATGGTTCAGCATTGAGGATTTCTCGCAAACCGCAATCACATCGTACGTCGTTATGATCGTCCCGGGGGCGGCGGTTGGGGAACATCGATATGCTACGATCTACGAGAGGATCGCTCACAGGACGCTCGGATGCCTGCTTGGTAGCGGGGCCGCACTTGTCTCCATAGGCTTCTTCGGCACGGGATTGCCGGTCACCATCCTCACCCTCGCCGCCGGCGTCTGGGTTGGCCACCATATCCAGACAGGACAGCAGATCAGCTATCTCGGAGTGCAATTCACGCTTGGGCTCCTGATTACTCTTGTTCAGGGACCAGCTCCGATCACCGATATTACCCCCGGGCTGGAGCGCCTGCTTGGAATCGCCATCGGGTCCGCCATGCTGTGTTTGATGATCCTCGTTTGGCCGTTAACTGAAGACAAAGGACCGGATGCAACGTCGCCATAACGACTATCGCTCAGGTGAGGCTCCGTGCATTCTCCGAGAGGAAGCCCGGCAGGGCCGTCAGTCGCTGGCTGCCATCTAAAAAGGGCTATAGTGGCCCTCATGACACCCCGCCCGAGGATCCTCCCGATGACGGCCAAAATCGATCTCCTGACGCTGCAGCTCTTCGTGGCGATCGTCGAGGAGCAGAGTATCGCGAAGGCGGCGGAGAAGAAGAACATCGCGGCGTCCGCGGTCAGCCGCCGCGTCTCGGATATCGAGGAGCTGTTCCAGGTCGAGCTGCTGCATCGTCATTCCAAGGGGATCGAGCCGACTCCTGCCGGGTTTGCCCTGCTCGAGCACGCCCGCATCATCCTGGGCAATTTGAGCAAGCTCGAGAGCGAGCTGACGGGATACCGGCAGGGTAAGCGCGGGCTGATCCGGATCTGCGCCAACAAGTCCGCGATCCTCGAAGCGCTCGCCGACGAGCTCAGCCTGTTCCTGGAACGGCATCCGCTGGTCCACATCGACATCGAGGAGGATCTCAGCCCCGCGATCGTGCGCGCGGTGGTGGAGAACCGGGCCGACATCGGCATTTTCGGCGGCAACATCGACGGACAGGATCTGGAGCTGCTGTCCTATCGCAGCGACAGCCTGGTCGCGCTGGTCACGCGCGACCATCCGCTGGCGGGCCGCGACAGCGTTCGCTTCCGCGAGCTGGTCGATTTCGACTTCGTCAGCCTGGAGAAGGGCAGCTCGATCGAGACGCTGTGCGTCAGGGCCGCCGCGGCGCTCGGGCAGCACCTCAAGGTGCGCATCCGCGTCAGCAGTTTCGATGCGCTGTTCCGCGTCGTCGATGCCAGGATGGGGGTCGGGATCGTGCCGCTGGAGATCGTTCGCGATCGCTACGGCGTCGACAGTCTCGTCACGGTCCCGCTCGACGAGTCCTGGGCGCGACGCGACCTGGTCATCGGCGTGCGCGATTACAAGTCGTTGCCTTCGGTGACGAAGCTGCTGGTGGAGCATCTGCGGACCCATGATGATGCGCTTCTCACCACGAGCGGCTTCTCCGACCGGCTGACGGTCGTGCGCGGCAGAAGCTAGCCTCGCGCCTGCGGACGGCCAGCCATCGCCGGCCGCGATGGCTCCCTGCTCAACCGTCACTGCACATTTCCGCGACGGACTTCTATCCTGCTTCCCGAAGTCGCTGTCGGTCGGCATGATCGGCGGCAACACGGCACATCAGATGCCGAACAGGGGAGGACGGATCGTGGACACGCGAGGTCGCACGCTGCTGGCCAAAATCTGGGACCAGCATGTCATCGCCCATGTCAGCGATGATACCGATCTGCTTCACGTGGATCGCCATCTGCTGCATGACCTCGGCGGCTCCCGCGGCCTGATCGACCTCAAAAGCCGCAACATTCCGGTCCACAATCCCGAACTGACCTTCGCGACGCCCGATCATGCGATTTCGACGGCGTCCGGGCGTGCCGGCACGATCAAGACCGGGTGGGAGCTGCTGGCGGCACTGCGGACCGAGACATCGGCAAGCAACATCCGTCTGTTCGACATCGACCAGCCCGGGCAGGGCATCGTCCACGTCATCGGCCCCGAGCTCGGTCTCAGCCTGCCCGGCTGCCTGATCGTCTGCGGCGACAGCCACACCTGCACCCACGGCGGGCTCGGCGCGCTCGCCTTCGGCATCGGCTCCAGCGAGCTCACGCATGTGCTGGCGACCCAGACCATCATCCAGCGCCGGCCCAAGACCATGCGCGTGACGTTCGACGGCCGGCTGCCGTTCGGCGTGACGGCGAAGGATCTCATCCTCGCTCTGATCGGCCATGTCGGCGCCGCTGGCGGCACCGGCTATGCCGTCGAATATGCCGGCAGTGCGATCAGGGACATGCCGATCGAAGGGCGGCTCACCATCTGCAATCTGTCGGTCGAGCTCGGCGCCAAGATGGGGCTGATCGCGCCGGATGAGACGACGTTTTCGTACATCCGCGGCCGTCGCTATGCGCCGCAAGGCGAGATGTGGGAGCAGGCTGTCGCGGCGTGGCGGACGCTTCGGAGCGACAGCGATGCCGTGTTCGATCGCGAGGTGTCGATCGACGTCGGAACCATCATCCCCCAGATCACCTGGGGCACCAGTCCGGAACATGTCCTCGGTGTCGATGGCCGCATCCCGGATCCCGCGGACATTGCCGATCCGGCACGCCGCGGCGCGATCGAGATCGCGCTCGACTATATGGGCCTGAAGCCCGGTGCGCCGATCGCCGGCACGCCGGTGGATTGGGTCTTCATCGGCTCCTGCACCAACAGCCGCCTCAGCGATCTGCGCGCCGCGGCCGAAGTCGCGCGCGGACGCAAGGTGGCGCCGGGCGTGCGGGCCTGGGTCGTGCCGGGATCCGAGACCGTCAGGCGCGATGCGATGGCCGAGGGGCTCGACAGGATCTTCATCGACGCGGGCTTTGAATGGCGCGAGCCCGGATGCTCGATGTGCCTTGCCGCCAACGGTGAAACCGTGCCGCCCGGCCAGCGTTCGGTGTCGACGTCGAACCGGAATTTCATCGGCCGGCAAGGGCCGCGTGCCCGCACCCATCTGGCGAGCCCGGCCATGGCCGTCGCGGCGGCGGTGTCCGGCGCCATCGCCGACGTCCGAACGATGGAGCGCTAGATGCCCCAAGCCTTCACCAAACTGACCGCGACGGCTGCGCCGATCATGCGCACCAATGTCGATACCGACGTCATCATCAGCATCAACCGCATGATCGGAAATTCCGTCCGCGGCAGTCTCGGAAAATGGGCGTTCGGTTCGCTCCGCTATTTGCCCGATGGCTCGGACAATCCGGAGTTCATCCTCAATCGCGAGCCTTATCGCGCCGCGGAGATCCTGGTCACGGGGCCGAATTTCGGCTGCGGCTCGTCGCGGGAGGCGGCGGTGTGGTCGCTGCAGGAAATGGGCATCCGCGCCATCATCGGATCCGGCTTCGGCGACATCTTCTTCGCCAACTGCTTCCAGAACGGCATCCTGCCTGTGGTGCTGGATAAAGCCGTCATCGACGGCCTCGCCGCGGAGATCGAAGCGAGCCAGGGCGCGGGACGTGTCAGTGTCGACCTGCAGGAACAGACGGTCACCTCGCCATCGGGGGTGCGGCACGTCTTCGAGATCGATCCGCGCCGGCGTGCGGGTCTGCTCGAAGGCTTAGACGAGATTTCGCTGACGTTGCGGCGCGACCACGAGATCCGCGCCTTCCAGGCATCCGACCGCGACGCGCGGCCGTGGATTCACTTTGCAGGACATCAGGCAGGACAATTGGCATGAACACGCTCTCGAACATGATCAAGGTCGCCGTGGTCGGCGGTGAAGGCATCGGTCCTGAAGTGACCGACCAGTCCCATCGCATTCTCAAATGGTTTTCGGCGAGGCGCGGCATTCCCGTGGCTTTGCGCGAAGCGCAATACGGTCTCATCCCGTATCTGGCGACGGGCAAGGTGCTGCCCGATGACACCGTCGAGGCGATGGAGGAGGCCGACGCTATTCTCTGGGGCGCGACCGGCGGCCCCGAAACCACCGAGGTCCCTCCGGCGGCGCGCAAGGCGGGAAGCTTGCTGTCGCTGCGCAGCAAATACGACCTCTATGCGAATCTCCGGCCCATCGTCGCCAATCCGGCGCTGGCGGACTCGGCATCGCTCAAGGCCGCAGTGCTGAAGGATGTCGACTTCATCATCATCCGCGAGCTCACCAGCGGCATCTATTTCGGCGAGCCGCGCGGCATCGAAACGCTGCCCGACGGCCAGCGCCGCGGTTTCAACACCCAGCAATACACCACCAGCCAGATCCGCCGGGTGGCGCGAACCGCGTTCGAACTGGCGCGGACGCGCAAGGGCCGGGTCTGCTCGGTCGACAAGGCCAATGTGCTGGAAACCAGCGTGCTGTGGCGCGAGGAGGTCACCGCGCTGCATGAAGCGGAATTTTCCGATGTGGAGCTGACGCATCTCTATGTCGACAACGCCGCCATGCAGATCGTGCGTGCGCCCTCGCAGTTCGACGTCATGGTGACCTGCAACATCTTCGGCGACATTCTCTCCGATTGCGCCGCGATGGCGTCGGGCTCGCTCGGCATGCTGCCGTCGGTCTCGCTCGGGCCGCCGGACCGGCTGGGCCGCCGCAAGGCGCTCTATGAACCGGTCCACGGCAGTGCGCCGGACATTGCGGGCAAGGGCATCGCCAATCCGCTCGGCTCGATCCTCAGCGTCGCGATGATGTTGCGCATCACCCTCAATCGGCCCGATGATGCCGTGCTGCTGGAGAAGGCCGTGGATACGGCGTTGGCTGCCGGCGCAAGAACGGCCGATATCGCCGAGCCCGGCGCAAAAAGACTTTCGACCCAGGAGATGGGCGATGCGGTTCTGAACGCGCTCGACAAGGTGGTCGGCAAGGAGAGGGAGCACGCGTGATGAGGACTCGGGTCACCAGACGGGCCGCGTTGACGATCGTCGCCGGCGCCGGTGCGTCCATGGCGGCAGGACGGGCGTGGGCGGATACCCCGTCGGGCCGCGTGATCTATCCGGTGGCCATTCCGGTCTATCAGTCTCAATTCGTCGCCGACCGGGCCGGGTTCTTCAAGGAGGCCGGCCTCGACTGCAAGCTGATCCAGGGCGGCAGCGGCGTGAAGACGCGCGAGATCATCGCTTCATCCCAGGGCGATATCGGTATCGGCGACATCACCCACCCGATGCAGCTCAGCAATCACGGCCGCAGCGCGCGGGTCCTGATGCCGGTCGATACAAGAAGCAACGCCGCGATATTCATCATCCGCAAGGATCTGTTCGACCAGGGTATCACCACCCTGGAGGCGCTGGCGAAGTGGAAACGGCCCGACGGACGCAAGCCGATCGTTTCGGTGTCGTCGCTGGGCGGCACCAACCACGTCTGGGCGTCCTACTACATGGAAACCATGGGGCTGGACGACAAGGTAACCTGGATCGGCACCGGCAATGTCGACACCATGATGGGCACGTTGAAGACGAAGCAGGTCGATGTTCTCATCAACTCGCCATCGATCCTGAAGGATTCGGTCGAGCAGGGCTGGGGCGCACTGTTGTTCGATGGAACGGACGAAGCGGTCTGGACCAAGTACATCGGCGGCAAGGTCCCGGTGACGTCTCATTTCACGCTGCAGGCGACCATCGACAAGGACCCGGCGAAGATGCAGGCGTTCGTCACGGCGCTGTGGCGCGCCACCCTGTGGATCAAGGGGCACTCTCCCGAAGAGATCTACGATATGATCGAGCCTTACGTCGGAAGCACGTCGCGCGATGCGAATATTTTCGACAGCGGCGTCATGAAGAAGGTCACCGATTACGAAGGCATCATCGATGCCGCCAGCTTCGCGCGCGGCCAGAAGGTCTGGTTCCGTGAAATGACCGGCATCAAGCCGCTCGCGATGGCCGACGTCGTCAACACCAGCTTCATCGAAGCGGCACGCAAGGCCTATCCGGCTTGACGATCCAGGCTTTACACGCACCACACGTCGATGCGCCGCCTGACACGCGCCGCATCGACGTGCGCGGTCTGTGCAAGACGTTCCAGCTGGCGGGTGCGGCCATCGAGGCCGTGCGCGACGTCTCCTTCAATGTCCGGCGTGGCGAATTCGTCGCCCTGCTGGGGCCATCCGGCTCGGGCAAGAGCACCGTCCTCAACATGATCGCAACCCTGGTCAAGCCGACCAGCGGTCAGATCCTGATTGATGGTACGCCCGTCGTCCCCGGACAGGCGACGCCCAATGTCGGCTATGTGTTCCAGCGCGACACCCTGTTTCCCTGGCGCACCGTCGCCGACAACATCGGTTACGGCCTGCAATTGGCCGGCGTTCCGATGGCGGAGCGCAAGGAGCGCATCGATGCATGCCTGAGGCAGGCCGGGCTGCAGGATTTTGGCAACGCCTATCCGTCGGCCTTGTCGGGCGGCATGCGCCAGCGCGCCGCCTTGATGCGAACGCTGGTCGTCGAGCCGCAGGTTCTGCTGATGGACGAGCCGTTCGGCGCGCTCGACACCCACACCAAGATCGACATGCACGACGTGCTGCTGCGCATCTGGGAACGGGAAAAGCAGACCGTGCTGTTCGTGACCCATGATCTCGGCGAGGCCCTGACGCTGGCCGACCGCATCATTCTGTTTTCCGCGCGGCCCGGCCGGATCAAGGAGAGTTTCGAGGTGGATTTCGCCCGCCCGCGCAACGCCGTGAAGATCCGGGAGACGCCGCGCTATGCCGAGCTGTTTCAGCTGATCTGGCACTCGCTTGGCGAGGAGTTCATCAAGGGCCGCAAGCCATGAGACGAGCGCGCCGCCCCGGTAGAACCCTGGCATGGCAGATGTTGATCTGCGTCGGCTTCCTGTCGATCTGGCAGTGGGGATACGATCTGCACGGCCGTCTTCCCTGGCTGGTGCCGGATCTGCTCGACCCCTATTTCGTGTCCAAGCCGTCCGACATCTTCGAGCACTTCCTGATCCTGAGCTGCCTCAAGTCGAAGCTCGGCGTGTTCAACGGCTGGTTCAATGGCGAATTCGCCCGCTGCATGGCGCGATCCGAGAACAATCTCTGGATCGCGACCGCCGTCACCCTGAAGAACACCTTCTTCGGGTTCGTCACCGGTGTCAGCAGCGGCTTCGCCGCGGGCCTCCTGCTCGGCCGCTCGGACCGGCTCAGCGCGATCTTCCAGCCGTTCATCACGGCGGTGAATTCGATCCCCCGCATCGCGCTGGCGCCGATCATCGTGCTGGCCTTCGGCATCGGCGATACCTCGAAGATCGTGACGTCGTGGATCGTGGTGGTCTTCCTGGTGTTCTTCAACACGTTCGAAGGGGCGCGCTCGATCGACGAGGGCTTTGTCAACGCAGCGCGGCTGCTCGGCGCCAGCGAGTGGCAGATCACCCGCACGGTGGTCATTCCCTCGACCATGGCCTGGGTCTTCGCCTCGCTGACGCCTGCGATCTCCTTCGCCCTGATCGGCGTGATCGTCGGCGAGTTCATCGGCGCGGAACGTGGGATCGGCCGCCTGATCATCGAATCCGAGGCGCGCGCGGAGGCATCGGGAATGATGGTCGCCGTCGTCGTGCTGATGCTGGTGGGCGTCGCGCTGTCCGCGTTGATCTGGCGATTGCAGGCCTATCTGTTGCGCTGGCAGCAGCATAATCTCGCGGAGTAGCTGTGAACCGCAGGGCGGTCTCTCCAGACGCTGCCTCGATCACGGCCCCGCCAGCACCATCCGCGCCGTCGCCACAAACGCCTGCGCCGCCGGCGACAGCGTCCGTCCCTGACGCTGCAGCAGCGACACCGGGCGGGTGATCGCCGGGCGTATCAGCGGTCTTGCGATCAGTGTCGGGAATTGGTCGGCTGGCAGCATCGTCGCGGGGAGGATGGCGAGGCCGAGGCCCTGTGCGGTCATGGCGAGCGCGGTGTTGATCAGCGTGACCTCATAGGTCGGAGAAAGGCGCTTGCCCTGCGCACCGAGGGCCTGGTCGATCTGCATGCGGATTCGCGTCTCGCGGCGCATCGCGATGGTCGGAAGCTGCGCCAGCTCGTCCCATGTCAGCGCGCGCCGCGCGGCGAAGTCGGCGGTGCGACGGCCGATCGCGCTCAGCCGTCCGCGGGTCAGCGTCTCGATCGTCATCTCCGCGAACTCACCCTCGACGCTGCCGATCGCGAACTCGGCATCGGTTGCGATCAGGCGCGGAACGAGGTCGTCGGCGGCGACGTCGCGCATGTCGATGTCGATCTCGGGGTGGCCTGCGCGGAATTTCGCGAGAACCTGCGGCAACAGTGCCGAAGCGGCGCCCGCCGACGCGACGAACGCGACGCGGCCGACGCGCGCCTGCGCGAGGTCATGCATGCGCCGTGACAGGCCCAGCGCATCGCTCAACATGCGTTCGGCGGCGTGAAACGCCTCGTCGGCGGCCAGCGTCGGCTGCACCGAACGCGTGGAGCGGTCGAACAGTTTGACGCCGAGCTGCACTTCGAGCTGCTGGATCAGGAGGCTCGCGGCCGATTGCGTGATGCCCAGCTCGCGGGCGGCCCGCGTGATGCTGCGCGTGCGATACACGCCAGTGAAGGCCCGCAATTGTCGCAAGGTGACATTCATCGGAAAAGCTCATGAATTGATGAGATCTTTCCGACTTATCGCATAAGAGAGCCTGCAATAAAATGCATGCTGCGCGGGCAACGAATCCGCGGTGGTGCAAGGGGATGGAAACGAGCATGAGGACACAGGTGCTGGTCGTGGGCGCCGGGCCCGTGGGACTGACCGCGGCCATGGATCTGGCCTCGCGCGGGATCGACGTCGTTGTCGCGGAGATCCGCCACGCCGGCGATCCGCCCAGCGTCAAATGCAATCACGTCTCGGCGCGCTCGATGGAGATCTTCCGCAGGCTCGGCGTCGCCGCAAAGCTGCGCGACGCGGGCCTGCCCGCCGACTTCCCGAACGATTGCTCCTACCGGACCACGGCGACCGGCATCGAACTGTGTCGTATCGACATTCCCTCACGCGCGCGCCGCTACAGCGCCACCGGCGGCCCCGACACCTGGTGGCCGACGCCCGAGCCGCCGCACCGAATCAACCAGGTCTATCTCGAGCCGATCCTGTTCGGCCACGCTGCCGCTCAGCCGCGCATCATCATTTTGGCGCGCACGGAAATCACCGATATCGAGCAGGACGACGATCGTGTGGTCGCGCTCGGTCGCGATCTCGACAGTGGGAACGCGCTCCGCATCGAAGCCGACTTCGTGGTCGGCTGCGATGGCAGTCGTTCGCTCGTCCGCAAATCGATGGGCGCAAGCCTGTCCGGCACGCCGGTGATTCAGCGTGTGCAATCGACCTTCATCGAAGCGCCGCAACTGAGGGAGTTGATGGGCGCGCACAAGCCGGCCTGGATGGTGCTCTCGCTCAACCCGCGCCGTTCCGGCACCACCGTTGCCATCGACGGCCACGACCGCTGGCTGATCCATAATCATCTGAGGCCCGACGAGCCCGAGTTCGACTCGGTCGATCGCGACTGGTCGATCCGCGCCATCCTCGGCGTCGACGCGCGGTTCGAGTACAAGATCCTCAGCAAGGAGGACTGGGTCGGGCGCCGGCTGGTGGCCGATCGCTTCCGCGACCGTAGGGTCTTCATCTGTGGCGACGCCGCGCATCTGTGGATGCCCTATGCGGGCTACGGCATGAATGCGGGCATTGCCGATGCCGTCGATCTCTGCTGGCAATTGGCGGCGCATCTGAACGGCTGGGCACCGGCTTCGATCCTCGATGCTTATGAGGCGGAGCGTCAGCCCATCACCGACCAGGTGTCGCGCTTTGCCATGGATCATGCGATGAAGATGATGGCGCAGCGCGGCGGCGTGTCCGCGGAGATCGAGGACGACACGCCGCGCGGCCATGCGGCGCGCGCTTCGCTTGCGAGAGCGGCCTACGATCTCAACGTGCAACAATATTGCTGCGCGGGCCTCAACTTCGGCTACTACTACGATGCCTCGCCTATCATTGCCTATGACGGCGAAACCCCGCCGGCCTACGCGATGGGAAGCTTTACGCCCTCCACCGTGCCGGGCGCCCGCGCGCCGCATGTGTTTCTCCGCGACGGACGATCACTCTACGATGCTTTCGGAGCGGGCTACACGCTGCTTCGGCTCGACCCGGCGATCGATGTGGCGCGGCTGCTCGCTGCCGCAGAACAGCGCGGCATGCCGCTCGCGCTGGTCGACATCGCGCCGGATGAGGCGAACGGGGCCTATGCCGAGAAGCTCGTGCTGGCGCGGCCCGACCAGCACATCGCCTGGCGCGGGCACGCCGCGCCCGAAGATCCGCAAGGCCTGCTTGCGCGCATCACTGGTGCTGCGGCGTGATCGAATAGCAGGCTGCCTGCCGACTGCACGGCAGCCTGGTCGTGCCTACAAACAAGAATACGTAATGGGGGAGGAGAAATTGTTTTACGTTGCAAGGCGCCGCATCCTGGCCGCGCTGACGGCCGCGACTTTCGTTGTGTTGCCGCTGGAGGCGGTCGAGGCGGCCTATCCGGAGCAATTGATCAAGATCATCGTGACCTTCCCGCCCGGCGGCAGCGCCGACACCGTCATCCGTGCGCTCGAGCCCTTGGTCACTGCCGAGCTCAAGCAGAGCCTGGTGATCGAGAACCGCGCAGGCGCTGGGGGCAATATCGGCATGGCCGCTGTCGCCCAGGCCAAGCCCGACGGCTACACGCTTGGCGTTGCGCCGGCGGGCGCGCTGACGGTGAACCCGCACCTCAATTCGTCGATGCCGTTCGACCCAAAGGATCTCGCGCCGATCACGCTGCTGGCCGAAATTCCCTTCGTGCTGGTCGCGTCCGCGAGCGTGCCAGCGCACAACGCGACGGAGACGATCGCGCTCGCCAAGGCAAAGCCCGGCGCGCTGTCGATCGGACATGGCGGCAATTCGACCGCGATGCATCTGACGGCTGCGCTGTTCACGCAGAAGGCGGGGATCAGCATGGAGCTCGTTCCGTATCGCGGGACGGCGCCGGCGGCGGTTGATGTCCTTGCGGGACATGTCCCTTTCGCGGTGCTGGATATCCCCGCATCGAGGCAACTGATTCTCGAAGGCAAGCTCAACGCCGTCGGCGTCTCCTCAGCGCGCCGCCTCCCATCCTTGCCCGATGTGCCGACCCTGGCCGAGAGCGGTATTGCGGGCTTTGAATCCGTGGGCTGGTTCGGGCTCGTTGCTCCCTCGGGTACGCCTGCGGACGTCATCAGCAGGTTGAACGAGGCTTTCACAAAAGCGCTGAAAGACCCGGCGGTGGCCGAGAAGATCCGGACCCTCGGCGCAGAGCCCGCGCCGACCTCACCGGAGCAGTTCGGCCGCTTCATTCAGAGCGAGAGCACGAAATGGGGCAAGCTCATCAGCGAGGCCGGCATCAAGGCGAACTAGGCCGCGTGCCTATAAACCCGGTGCGACATGTGACTAGTGGCGTCGTCCGCTTTGCTCCTATAAGCAAAACCACCATGATCGCGGCGTGCTAATCGAACCTCGTGGTGCCAAACGGAGGCCGTATGAGTCAGTTGAGGTCCATGTACCCACCCATCGAGCCCTATAGCGCTGGCACCCTCGACGTTGGAGAAGGTCACCGGGTTTATTACGAACGGGTGGGGACGCCGGGCGCGAAGCCGGCGATCTTCCTGCACGGCGGACCGGGCGGAGGTTTGTCCCCTGAACATAGACGTCTGTTTGATCCCAATCGATATGATGTCATGCTCTTCGATCAGCGAGGATGTGGGCAATCAACTCCGTATGCGGGGCTCGAAGCGAATACGACTTGGCATTTGGTATCGGACATCGAGCGCTTGCGTGAACTTGCAGGCGTCGACAAATGGCTCGTGTTCGGTGGCTCGTGGGGATCGACTCTCGCGTTAGCTTATGCAGAAACGCATCCCGACCGCGTCAGCGAGCTTGTTCTCCGTGGCGTCTACACCGTCACCAAGGCGGAGCTGCAATGGTACTATCAGTTCGGCGTCTCAGAGATCTTTCCGGAGAAATGGGAAAAATTCCAGGCACCCATACCCCTGAGCGAGCGAGGCGACATGATTGCGGCGTATCGCAGCCGGCTGACGGGCGACGATCGAGCCACCCAGCTCGAGGCAGCCAGGGCTTGGGCTATTTGGGAGGGCGAAACGATCACGCTGCTGCCCAATCCAGCATTCTCGACATCGTTTGGCCACGACCAATTTGCGCTCGCGTTTGCGCGATTGGAGAACCACTATTTCGTTCACGATTGCTGGCTGGAGGATGGGCAGCTTCTGCGCAACGCTCACCGCCTCCGCGGCATCCCGGGAGCCATTGTTCACGGCCGGTACGACATGCCCTGTCCAGCCCGATATGCGTACGCGCTGCATAGGGCGTGGCCTGATGCCGCATTCCATCTGGTCGAGGGTGCAGGTCATGCTTGGTCGGAGCCGGGTATCCTCGATCAACTGGTGCGCGCCACCGATCGCTTCGCGACAGCACTATAATGAGGGCAACGACGAAGTCGGAATAAATCCGGGCGCAGAAGAGGAGAATCATCCGTTGGTGGCGGGCTGGTCTCTGGGGCCGCATCATCGGCACGCTGGGTGCTTGCTACTCCACGTAAGAAGAGCGTCTGCGACACGTCGATTGTCCGCGTGCATCAGCACTGAGCGCTTCTTCAACAGGATCAGGCAATGCCGTCATGTGGCGACGCGTTATGACAAGCTTGCCGCCAACTATCTCGCCTTCGTCCATCTCGCTTCAATCAGGCTATGGCTCGGCGCTAACGAGTCCACGTCCTAGGCCTTCCTCTCCGCCGCTCAAGCTTGCTTGTTCTGACGGAGCCGTGACGGCCAGCCGATCCTGACCAGGGTCTCGTCCGGGTCCGACAGCGCAAACTCGTACATTCCCCACGGCGTGTCCTCCGGCCCCTGTCCGTTGGCCAACTCGCCCGAAAACTCTCGCGCGAGTTCGTCGACGGCCTCGGTGTAGAGATAGAGGCCGAACGGGTTGCGGCCTCTGATCAGCCAGCCTTCGACGGCATCGGTGAGATGGAGATGGCCACCCTTTCCATCGGAGAGGATGCGATAGCTGTCCTCACCGTCCGCCGGCTTGTCGCCGTCCGCGCGCGTAAAACCGAGCCGGGCGTAGAATTTCTCCGAGGCGGCGAGGTCGTTGCAGGGAAGGATGGACGTCAGTGCGTGAGTTGGAGGCATGCGAATCCCTTTGCGTTAGTTCGCCGATACGTGGGGACGGAAGGTTCAAAGTCGTCTCGGCCTGCCGTCCCGACCGGCTTGCGTCCTTTTGAAGACGACCTTGTAACCCCGCGCAGGTGCCGAAGGGGCGCCTTCCCGGACAAGAGGCTCTCACCCTTCGAGAGGATGTCCGTTTTTTTCCGGCGATACGATCCTTCGATCGGCATCCGGGAAGGCTAACGATGACGAGCCCTTTGTTCGGCAATAGCGGGAGTGTCGGACGCCTCATTGGGGTTGTCATGAACACCGTATTCTCGTCGGGTGTTGCAACGCTCGAATTCCCAAGCACGTGCGATGAATTGCTGCGTGAAATCAAAATTCGCGCGCGGCTGCGCTTGAACGATCTGACCAATGAATCGCCGGACGTCATCTTCTATGCACGCTGGATATCGAGGCGGCGGCGCTGGGCGTGGCCGCGAAATGGAAGTTGAACCACGCTCTCAATATAGTCTGCACGGAGCTCGGTTTCCAGGATTGGGAACATGCACGTCATGTGCTTGGCGGGCAGGCCAAGCCAACGGATGACATGGGCGGGCTGTGGTACGATTTCCGTTGCCAGCTTCTGCTGAACAACTGGTTTGCGAGCTACACCGAAGCTCGTGTTTTCTGCAAGCATGGGGCGACCCGCTTTCTGTTTCCTTACGCCAGGCAGGTCGTCGTGGGCGACGAGAATTTCGTGCGCATGCTGGGGCTCGACCCCGAAACACCGCTGTGGGAGGAAACCCGGCGCGATCTCCTCGCAAGCTATGGCACGCCCGCCTGGCGCGCCCTCTGCCATCTGCGGCTGACAGCGACCCGTGGTCGCCTTCCAATCGGTCGCAGGCCGGCGGCGCCCGCGCGCCGCTTTCGCGTCAATTCTTTCAGAAAGCCATCGACATATGACAAGTCTCTTCGCAACGTCCAGCGACGGCAGCCGCATTGCCTACGACACTTTTGATCGTTGGCCGGGAAAACCCGGCCGCGCTCGGGAACGCGCAGACCATCGGGACTGCGTTACAGTCGACCAAAGTACCGCTCGTGATTCTGGACGGCCTGACCCATGAAGCCGAACTGAGTGCGGTCGATCTCGTCCTGCCTCGAGTTCGTCAGTTTCTGCATGGCGGGTCATCATCACGACGGCCGGTTACTTACTCGGTTCGACCGTGAACGCGAAGCCACTGTCGCGCGGGGGCACGCGCCCGGTGCCCCCGCGACCAGAGCGGTGACAGGTTGAACCTGCTGCCGTCGCGGCCCGACCAACAGCATCCCGCCAGCCGGCAGGGAGCGAGGTGTTTCACGACGATGTTCGACAAAACCTACCGGCAGCGCCTCGAGGCTGATCTTGCGCAATGGGAAGCCGACGGCGTGATCGCGCCGGCGGCGGCCACCTCCATCCGCAGCGCGCTGCCGCCGCTCTCGCCCGGCATCAACATCGCAGTCGTCGTTGCCATCGTCGGCGGCCTCTTGATCGCAGCCGCCTTCCTCGCCTTCGTCGCGGCGCACTGGACGGAGATCGCGCGGCTGCTGCGGTTCGCGATTCTGGTCGCCGGCATGGTCGTCGCCGGCGGCCTCGGGGCGTGGTTCGCCGCGACGGGCCGCACGGTTCTCGCCGATCTCTGCGCGAGCATCGGGGCGATCATCTTCGGCGCGGGCATCGCGCTGGTCGGCCAGATGTATCATCTCGGCGAGGACTTCGCCGGCGGCATGCTGCTGTGGTCGATCGGAGCATTTGCCGCCGCATTGCTGACCGGATCGCGCGGCGCGCTTGCGGTCGCCCTCGTCGCGGCCTGCATCTGGACCTGCATGCGCAGCCATGATGCCCCTGATGTCCTGCATCTTCCGTTCGTGGCGGTCTGGCTGATCGCCGCCGCGCTAGCGTTGGCATGGAATTCCCGCGTCGCGGCCCATCTCGTCGCGGTCGCGCTGCTTCCGTGGTGGATCGCGACATCGCTCCGCTTCGAGCTCGATGGTGCCCAGCCGTCGTTCGTGCTCGCGAACGGCGCCGCCTTGCTGTTCGGCACCGGACTCGCCATCGCCGCTGCGCCGTTGCCGCGGGCGCGGCGTCTCGGGACCGTTTTATCGATCTACGGAGCGTTTTCGCTCGCGGCCGTTGCTTGCCTGGAGGTGACAACGGTCGACGACATCATCCGCTTCCGGAACAGTACGGTGCCGGCCCAGCCGCTTTGGGCGATCCTGTGCGGGGCCGCTGGCGTGATCCTCGCGCTTGCGTCCGCCGGCATCACCAGGCGTGCAGGTGAAATCCTTGCGGCATGTTCGATCGGGCTCGTCCTGGTCGCGGCGCCGATCTGGCCGGCATCCACGGCCGGCGAGCCCTGGTTCGCCTATGCCGCGCTGCTCTCCGCCATGCTGTGCCTCGTCGTCTCCGGTGTGCTCGATGATGTGCGTCCGCGGATCGTCGCTGGCTGGCTCGGGATCGCCGGCGTCATCGCGGGCATCACCTGGGCGGTGAAGGGCTCGCTGCTGCGCCGCTCGGCCTTCCTTGCCGCGGCCGGTATTGTTGCCGTCGTATTTGCCACCGCGCTCAATCGCGCGCTGCCGAGGGCCCAGCGATGATGGAGCTGACCGCTTCCGTGACAAAACTCTGGCAGCGCATCCCGAAAGCCGTGCTGTTCGGTGTCGCCGTCCTGGTTCAATGCACGCTGCTGGTGCTGATGGTCGCCGATCGCATGCAGATCCTGCGCGAAGGCCGTGAGGTGACGTTGCAGACGCAGCCGGTCGATCCCCGCGATCTCCTGCGCGGCGACTATGTCGTGCTCCGCTACGACATCTCGCAACTGCCGGCGGGCACGCTTGCCGGCCAGCCGGCGGCCGAGCGCAAGCCCGTCGTGTTCGTCAAGCTCGCGCCGAATGCCAATGGGCTCTACGAGGCCGTCTCGGTGCATAGCGAGCACGTCACGGTCACGGCGCCCGAAGTGCTGATCCGCGGCCGCGTCTCCTATTACGGCGGAACCTGCGGCTCGGGCCCGCGCGTCTTCTGCGAGAAACTGGCGATCAAATACGGTCTCGAAAGCTATTTCGTGCCCGAAGGCGAGGGCAAGAAGCTCGAGCAAGCCCGCAACCAGCAGAAACTCCGGGTCGTCGCCGCCGTGCTCCCCTCAGGCCGCGCCGCCATCAAGCGCCTGCTGCTCGACGGCGAGCCGGTTTATGAGGAGCCGTTGTACTAGGGACTGATCATTTGGCTTTCAGCGCCCGCCGCAGCACGTCCCACATCCGGGGATCGCTCATATGCGCCACGTTGAAGCGCAGGAAGTCCGATGCCGTTTGCGACACGCTGAAGACGTTGCCCGGCGCGAGCACCACATCCTCCTCGAGCGCGGCGCGCGCGACGGCGGTGGCATCCTGTCCGCCCGCGAGCCGGCACCAGAGGAAGAAGCCGCCGCGCGGCATCAGCCAGGGCTCGATGCCCAGCGCCTGAAGTTTTCGCGCGACGTCGCGGCGCGTGCGCGTGAGCCTTTGCCGGAGTTCGTCCATGTGCTTGCGATAGCTGCCGCCGGCCAGGACTTTTGCGATGATCTCGGTCGCCACCGGGCTCGGGCCGCCAAAACTGGTCGCGACCTGGAGGTCGACGAGGTGCTCGATCCAGTCGGCTCGCCCTGCGATGTAGCCGCAGCGCACCGAGGCCGACAGCGTCTTGGAGAAGCTGCCGATGCGGATCACGCGGTTCAATCCGTCGAGCGCGGCAAGGCGCGGCGAGCGCTCCGGTTCGAAGTCGCCGAAGATGTCGTCCTCGATGATGGTGAGGTCGTGCGTCGCGGCTGCAGTCAGAAGCCGGTGTGCGGTCTGGAGCGAGATCGTCGCGCCCGTCGGATTGTGCAGCGCTGAATTGGTGATGTAGAGCCGCGGCCGCTCAGCTGCGAGGATCTGCTCGAAGCGCGCGACATCGGGGCCCGACGGCGTAAAGGGCACGCTGACGATCTTCGCCTGATGCGCCCGCAGCAGCGCGCGAAAATTGAAATAGCAGGGATCGTCGACCAGCACGGTGTCGCCGGGACGGAGCAGGAAGCGGCAGATCAGGTCGGTTGCCTGCGTTCCCGAACCGGTCAACATCAACTGGTTGATCGAGGCCTCGATCGCGTCTTCGGCGAGGCGCGTGAGCAGTAGCCGGCGCAGGGCAGGGGAGCCGCTCGTGCTGCCGTAATTGGTCAAAACGCTCGCATCGGTGCGGGCAAGCGCACGGGTGGCGCGGCGCAACGCCGCCCCCGGCATCCATTCCGGCGGCAGCCAACCGCAGCCGGGTTTCGGCACGGCATCGTCCGTGTCGAGCGATTGCCGCGACACCCAGAACGGGTCCACGGCCCGGTCGCGGCGGGGCTCGACTTCGGCCAACGCCAGAGGTGAGGTGACGGCCGATGAGACATAGAAGCCCGAGCCGCGACGGGCGCGGATCAGGCCGTCGGCGGCCAGCCGATCATAGGCTTCGACGACGGTGGACGGCGAAACACCCATCGACGCGGCAAGGCTGCGGATCGACGGCAGGCGGTCGCCGGCACCGAGTGCGCGGGCCGCGACCTTGGCGCGGATCGCGCCCATCACGTCGCTGGTCCGCGTCCCGCCCCGTCCCTTCGTTTGTGCCTCGCCATCCAAAGTGTATTACCTTCCATATCCATACAGTTCTGCCAGATTGTACTGGATTGTCGCTGGTCTCGCCACCGGCGACGGCCGATGATCGTGACCCAACAAGCGGGACGGACATGCAATCTGCAGGCAGCGGCTGGGGCAACGGGCTTCTCGGCGTCATCATCTTCAGCGGCTCCTTGCCGGCGACCCGCGTGGCGGTCGGCGGCTTCTCCGCGCTGTTTCTAACGTCCGCCCGCGCGGTCATCGCGGCACTGATCGGTGTGGCCGTGCTCTTCCTGCTCCGCCAGGCGCGGCCGCAGCGGAAGGATCTCGTCTCGCTCACCATCGTCTCCATCGGCGTCGTGGTCGGCTTCCCGCTGCTGACGGCGCTCGCACTCCAGCACATCACCTCCGCGCATTCGATCGTCTTCATCGGCCTCTTGCCGCTGTCGACGGCGATCTTCGCGGTGCTGCGCGGCGGCGAGCGGCCGCAGCCGCTGTTCTGGCTGTTCGCTGTCCTCGGCAGCGCCACGGTCGCAGGCTTTGCCCTGTCGAACGGCGGCTCGGCCTCGCTTACCGGCGATCTCCTGATGGTCGCGGCCATCGTGCTGTGCGGGCTCGGTTATGCCGAAGGCGCCGCGCTGTCGCGCCGCCTCGGCGGCTGGCAGGTGATCTCCTGGGCGCTGCTGCTCGCCCTGCCGCTGATGGTGCCGGTCGCGATTCTGACATGGCCGTCGACGTGGAGCGGCGTCGGCGTGCCCGCCTGGATCGGGCTCGCCTACGTCTCCGTCTTCAGCATGTTCGTCGGCTTCATCTTCTGGTACCGGGGCCTTGCGGTCGGCGGCATTGCCCGCGTCGGTCAGTTGCAGCAGCTCCAGCCATTCTTCGGCCTCGCGCTCGCCGGCTTCCTGCTGCACGAGCCGGTCGCATGGAGCATGGTCGCCGCGACCGCGCTCGTGGTCGTCTGCGTGTTCTTCGCGCGGCGATTTGCGTGAGGCTGGCGCCTCACGCCTGCCCCATCACCGTCCGCGTCAGCGCGCTCCGGGCAAACTTCTTCAGCGGCATCGGCTTGCCGAACAGGAAACCCTGCACGAGGTCGAAGCCGAGCTCGTTGGCGGCGACGAGGTCGGCGCGGCTCTCGACGCCTTCGGCCACTGTGCGCGCGCCGTAGGCGTGGGCGAGCTCGACGATGTGACGACAGACCGTGCGCTTCAGCCGATCGCTGCCGCTGCCGGTGACGAAGTGCCGGTCGGCCTTCAGCTTGATGAAGGGAATCTTGTCCAGATCCATCAGTGACGGCCAGTTGGCGCCGAGATTGTCGATCGACAGGCCGATATTGTGCAGGCGCACCTCACGGGCAACCTCGACGAGGAATTCGAGATCGCGGATCGCCTCCTCGCTGTCGATCTCGATCGTCAGCCCGCCGAAGGCCGGATGCGTCGGCATGCGGCGGCAGAGATCGCGCACGGCCAGCGGCTCCTTCAGATATGACGTCGGCAGGTTGATCGAGAGATCGACCGGGCTCTGCTGCTCCAGGAGATAGTGCCAGTCCTGCAAGGCGCGCTCGATCACGAACTCCGAGAGCTCGCGCAAATGCGGATCGTGCTCTTCGGGGATGAAGTAGGCGGGCGGCACCACGCCCCAGGTCGGATGCCGCATCCGTACCAGCGCCTCGGCGCCGCTGCGGACCAAGGTGCGCGCGTCGATCTTGGGCTGGTACCAGAGCTCGAGCCAGCCGGCATGAAGCGCCTCGCCGACATACACGGCCGGGCTCGGCGCCGGCTCGTCCGGCAGCAGCATCGCGACGCGCTCGCGCAGCGTCTCCGCGGCAAACGGCGTGGTCAGTGGCGGCAGCATCGCGAGGCCATATTCCTCGCCGACCTGCTGCACAGCCCTGACGATGATGGACTCGCGGGCGCCGACGGCGAGAACCTTGCCGTCGAAGGCCTCGCGCACCAGCGTCTCCAGAAACGTGCCGGGCTCGATGCCGTCGGCGGCGATGCCGAGCAGGATCAGGTCCGGCAACTCGCGAGTCAGCACGGTCTGCAGCTCGTCCGCGCTGGCGCATTCGCTGGTGACGAAACCAAGATCCTCCAGCACCTCGGCGAGGAATGCGCGCAGATGGCGCTTGCCGTCGGCGACGCATGCGCGCGGCGTTACCTTTCGCCGTCCGAAGGTTTTGGGCCTCCGTCCGGCGAGTTCAACAAGTTCATCGTTCATCGCAAACCACTCCCGTTCCGCGACAGGTGTTAGCGATGGGAGCAGTTTCAAATATGGAGAGCTTCAGTCGATTGTTGAATTATCTGGGTAACGTTAAAGCCCGCATCACGTCTAAAATTGTCTGGATCTTCTTCCGGAAGTTTTTACGTCTGCCCGCGCGTCGCGCGCGGGCGTGCGGCAATCCCGCGCAATTCTTGCAAGACACGGCTTGGCTGCGGACACGCGCGCTGTCCTGTAATCGGACGAGGTCGCGCGCACTTCGCCCAATTGAATAATGGACGCCTCAATTGTCTGTGGCCGTGGCGTGCTGGGTCATGCAGCACCAGCTCGCGACCGCGACTCAGGACGGGAAACGCCTTGTAGAATACGTGCTTGTCGAGCTGCGCATTCAGCTCGTTCAACGCGCTACGAACCGCTCGCGCTTCGCGCGGCGCCGGCGCGCGTGCAATGCCGCCATCGTCGATGTCCGCCGGCTCGCTCTCATCGCAACCTCCTTCCCGTCGCTCTTGCGGTGCATCGCAGGATCGACGCGATGGCAGGGATGGGAGGGATGGGAGGGTTCATTTTCACGCGATGCGCGCATGTTCCATGGTTTACGCGTGACAATTCTGCGACAACGCGGCCGGCTGCGGCGGCGCAAATGTGAAGCACATCACATGTGTCTTGCTGCACCTGCGCTATTGCTGTGCGCAGCCGGTGGTGGGCTGTCGAGGATTACAGCAATGACGACGCGGCGATTGATGTATTGGTGGTTCAGATTCGTTCTGTCAGGGCGATTTACCGATCGCTTCCTGTGCCTGCCGCGGGCGGAGTAGCCGCGCCGCAATATCAGGTTTGCCCGATCAATTTGCGAAACGCCGCCGCGCCGTCCTGCACGGCGTCGCGTCCCTTCCAGGCCAGATAGGACAGCTTGCCGCCGAGCGTGTCGTGGCTGCGCAGCCGGCGCGAGCCGAGAATGTGGCCGACATTGGAGGGGAAGCGGCTGACTTCGGCGGACACCAGCGCCGCGATCGCATCCATCAATTGCTGGAGCCGGACGCCCCATTCGCAACCCTCGATGCCGTCGATGCGGACCTTGAGCGCGTATTCGGTGTCGTAGATGTCGGCGAGCAGGTCGCGGGCGACCAGCACGCGGTTGTGCTTGAGCGCGACCCGCAGGGCGAGCCGCTTGTCGTCGAGCCGGTCGAGCACCATGGGAACGACGCCGGCATAGGGCGTGGCGGCGACGTCGGCCACGCTCTTGCTCGCGGCGGCCCTGGTGGCAAGGCGCACCATTTGCCAGGACGTCTTCAGGCGCCTCGCCACCAGCGCCAGCGCAAAGGGCAGCGCGTCGGGGTGGGACTTCCTGAACGCATCGAGTTGTGCGGTGATCTGGGCAACCTGGCCGTCGTCGAATTTCGTGATCTTCTCAGGCAGCTTTTCGTTGAACTTCGACAGCGCGTCGCCGGCGCGCAGCACCTGCTGCATCTTCCTCACGTCGTCGAAGGCGGTGCGCGAGGCCGTGTATTGCGTGAGCTTGGCGCGTGCGAACTCGGTGGTCTCCGCCGATGCCAGGGTATTCTCGAGGACCTTGAGGACCTTGGTCTGGAAGATCGACGCGGTCTTCAGCACTTCCTTCGGGTTGTTGGCGGTGACCTGGTCGTTGATTGCCTTGATGTAGTCGCGAGCCATGGTCGGCAGCAGGTCGCGGCAGATCCACTCCCAGATCGGCGTGAGCGTGTTGCGTGAAATCCGCCCCGCATTGGCATGCTCGGGTGCGCCGTCGATCAGGAGCAGTTCAAGTGGCGCGAAGAAATAGCGCGAGGGACTGGTGGCGCGTGCCTGGGTCGATCCGTCCTTGCGGAATTCAGCGCGCAACTTCGCCTGGATGTCGGAGGAGCCCGGCATGTCGATGCCGCACAGTTCGAGCCGCTCGAGCTCGCTGAGCAGACAGCTGCGCGAGAGCGGCGTCAGCCTCTGCAAGAACTCGGACAGCCGATCGATCTCGTTCATGGCACGCAATCTTCCGCAGCGTTTCCCGCAGGCCTGCCGGCCTCATGCGTGGAGGCATTTGCGCGCTCTCAATCGTGACCAAGAGAAGCAAGTCATTGTTAATTTATCCGTAAAAGCCGGGAGGCGCGGGCGCCCGCTGGGGAGCGTTGGTTAAGGAGGCATTTCGTCGCCTGCCCAAGTTCTGGGCGAAAACCTCAACCTGCGCGTGGTCGATTGCGTGGGCACTCAAGCATAAATTGTGCCTATGCCGGTATTTCAGCACAAAACTGCCAGAATTACCGTAGTCTTACGGAGCAAAAAGTTAACCACAGACCGGCCTCGGTTCCGCTAAACGAGTCACATGGGGTCACAGAACGATACGGCCACCGATTCGCGGCCGTCGGAATGGTTCGAAAGCAGCTCTGCTCCGACCGAAGAGCTCGATTTCGCCCGCCTGAACGCGGTCCGCGCCAAGGCCGCCGACGAGATGGCCAGCGCCATCGCCCGCGAGCTCAACGGCCCCCTGACCGCGCTCCTGCTCTACATGGGCGAGATCAAGCACCACAGCGACCAGCTTGCGCCGGTTACGGCCGATCGGGCCTATTTGCAGCGCGTGGTGGAGAATGCGCTGGCGCAGACCGAACGTGTTTGCGGCGTGGTCAAGCAGCTTGCCGGTCCTCACAGGGATGCCCTGCCGATCCCGTCCAGGACCGAGGGCGCCGAATCGAACGCCGCCCGCGCACAGCAGCAGCAGCGTGTGCCGAGCACCGAGTTGCTGGGCCTGTCGGGCCAGAAGCGGCTGACCAAGCGCGAACGCGAGGTGCTGAGGCTGATCAGCGAGGGCTACTCGAACAAGCAGGGCGCGCTGCGGATGCAGATCAGCCCGCGCACATTCGAGAGCCATCGCGCCGAGGCGATGCGCAAGCTCGGCGCGCGCAACACCGCGGACCTCGTCCGTGCGGCGCTGCTGCATTCGATCGATTGAGGTTCTGTCCTGAGCGGCCGAGCGGGCGATCAAGCCCGAGAATGGCCAGGGTACCCGATGGGCTCAGAGATAATCCTCGGCGAAAGGGCGCACCCGCGACGGCGGCCGCAGCGACTTGGGCTCTTCCTTGGGCGCGCTCGGAATGATCGTGATGGTCCAGCGCGGCGGCATGCTCGATTCCTGCTCCAGCACCGAGCGAACGAAACCAGTCACCGTCGCCTCGCCAGACTTCACGGTCGCCGTCCTGCCGTTGAACTGTGCAATGCGGAAGCGACGGACCTCTTTCTGATCCGCAGTCTCATAGGTGAACATGGAAACCCTCCTGGTTTCCGGCGACTATCGCCACCTATGATTAGCCATCTGTGAAAATCCCAAACCGTAGAAGTACGGCGGGCTTGGCAGGGTTTTCGTCAAAGCGTTTTTGAGCGAAGTGGATAGGGTCTGCGCAAGCCCTGCTCCGATTCCATCGCAACGAAAATGGCTCTAGCCCTGCGGCTCCTGTGCGCGCGCGGCGGCGTAGGCGGCATCCATCAGGTCGAGGAGGCCGTGGAATTCGGCCTCGCCAAGCGTCTCCGCGGCCTGCTCCAGCCGCAGCGCCAGCGCCGCAAGCCTGACATAGCCGAACGTTCCGGCCGCGCTCTTCAGGGAATGCGCTTCGCGGGTGATCCTGGCAAGCTGCCGCGCCAGCGAGAGCGTGCGGAACAGTTGCAGGCGCGCGCAGGTCTCGCTCCAGAACACGTCACGGACTTCACCGGCCCCGTCCTCGCCGATCTCCCGCACCAGCGCTTCGTACGCACCCGGCTCGCGCGCGGGCGCGGCATCGAGCGCTTTTGGCATCGGCGCGGCGGTCACTTCAAACATGGCTTTGGCCTGTCCTGGTCACGATTCGTCTGCCGCGCGGCCTGTACGGCGCGAGGCACGCCCCGTGTCTACGGCATCCGAATTTCAGTTCCGGTAGCAGGACGATCCGTGTTTGCGGGCCGGCGTTAGCCGGCGGTTTACCAAGGCGCCGGTCAGCGCGGGCCGAGCAGCCGGTCGTACTGGGCCTTCACCGTGGCGTAGCATTCGCACGCCGTCTGGCGCAGGCCGTCCAGGTTGAGGATCTGGATGTGTCCGCGGCTGTAGTGGATGAAATTGGCGTGCTGCAACGTATTGGCGACCAGCGATACGCTGTTGCGGCGCGCCCCGATCATCTGCGCCATCGCCTCCTGGGTCAGCAGCAGCCGGTAGTCGCCCGACAGGTCATGGGTGTGCAGCAGGCAACGCGACAGCCGCGACTCCACCGGATGGGCGGCGTTGCAGCCTGCGGTCTGCTGGACCTGTGCGTAGACGGCCAGCCCGTGACGGGTGAGCAGCGTCCGCAAGGTGCTGCTCTGGTCCGCCGCGTCGCGCAGCCGGTCGAGATCCATCACGGAGGCGGCACCGGGGACCAGCACGACCGCCGTGTTCAGCGCGCAGGCATCGCCCATGGTCGAGAGCGTTCCGAGCAGGCTGTCGCGGCCGATCATGGCGACCTGGACATGCTCGCCCTTGGCGAGTTTCACCACCAGCGAGATGACGCCGCGGTGGGGAAAGTAGGCGCGCTTGAGCGTCTCGCCGGTCTCCACCAGGATCGCTTCATGCGGCAGATCGATCATGCGCAAATGCGGGCGGATCAATTCGTAATCCTCCGCCGACAGTGCGGACAGGAAACCGTTGGATGGGCGCGCCATCGTTTCCAAGACTGCCTCCGTCTCGTCAGCCCCCGAACTCGAAGCGAACGGGCTGCTCGCTGCACGGACAGGTTTGATCATGTTCTCGTCGGGATATATTGGCAATTGGGACAAGATGTCCGGCTGCGATGGCGCCCCGCCGCACTGTGTGCACACCGGCATCCCGCAGGCCGGTTGCGCCGGGTTATCCTCACCGCGGGGCTCCCAGCAGCCGGGCGTGGCAGCCCTTCACCGCCGCATAGCAGTCGCAGGATCTCGTCTCCAGTGCGCGCTCGTCGACGATCTCGATCTGGCCGCGGGTGTAGTGAATGATGCCGGCGCGCTGGAGCGCATTTGCGACGAGAGAAATCGCGTTGCGCCGTACGCCCATCATCTGCGCCAGCATCTCCTGTGTCAGCGGAAGGAACTTGCTGTCGGACAGGTCGCGGGCACGCAGGAGCCAGCGCGCCAGCCGCGCTTCGACCGGGTGCACCGTATTGCACAGCACCGACTGCTGCGCATGCGCGAGCAACACCTGCTCATGGCGAATCATCAGGCCGCGAAACGGCGCGCTTGCGGCCGCCACCGCCCGGAAGGCCGCGATTTCGAGCACGGACGCAGTCCCGGGGAAGAGCACGGCGGCGTCCGTCGGTGCGATGCCGTCGGCAAGCGCAGCGCCGCCGCCCACGGCGCCGTCGCGGCCCAGCATCGCGACCTCGATCATCTGTCCCTCGGAGAGACCCACCGTGATCGAAACGGATCCGCCGTGCGGGAAGTAGACATGTCGCAGCGCGGCACCTGCCTCGGCCAAGACAGATTCCCTGACCATTTCGACTGTCACGAGATGGGGGCGCAGCAGTTCGAAATCCGCTACGCCGAGCATTTGCAGCAACTGGTTGGACGGGTGGCCGCTCGCGGTCATGCAGGTCAATCCGGCGCGTTCATTAGCACGATCGGACGCCGCGTCCTGTGCGTCATCCAGTTGCACGGCAACCAAAACATATTATAAAGGTTGTGGGGCCGTCCATATACCCGTTGGGGGGCAGACAGGCTGCGGCATTTGCGGCGGAAATTGAGAAACGCACGCTGATCCGCGCGCCGATTAGGGGCGTCCGTCTTGTGCCGGGCGGCAGGAAAAAGCGGCAACGGGGCTGTCGTGAACCGGAAGCACCGCATCCGCGCCGCCATCGGATGCCGGCCGGCACCTGCGGCTTCCCCTCAAACGCGCATTTCCATCCATCCGAGACTGGTCTGCGCGGCTTCGCAGCGCCACGACAGTCGCACCTGTCTCTGATTTCCCGACAGCACCGTTGACGCTTGCGGCCATCAACGTTTCGACCCCAGCCAGAGGAGAACGGCGTGCCCCACGGTTCGATCTTTGAATCGCCGAAACGCGAAGCTCAAACGGGGACAGCAGGCCCGCGCCACATCTCGTCGTCGACGACGACCCGATGGTGTGCATGGCCATCCAGATCTATCTGCAGCGGAATCATTTCCGGGTGACGATTGCCGACGGAGAAGCCGGACTCCGCGCTCTCGAAAACGAGCAGGTCGATCTGATGATGATCGACATCTTCATGCCGCATATGCGCGGGAGGCGAGTCGATCCGGATCTTCCACGGCGCGCGCCTCGCGGAGCATCGTGCTGTCTCCGCGATTGGGTTAGCGCGGTAGCATTCGTGGCGGCCGCGAAATAAGCGTCCGTTTACCGCAAGCGCAGCTCTTGCGGATCGAGCAGGCGCGCAGCAGGCGGCGGTGTGAGCGATTCTGATTGCGCGTGATTTGATTCAATTCGCGCGGCCCGTGCATATCGTGCTTCGCCAGCGTGATTTTTTACGCACGTCGCAGTGTCGTTATCGGAGCGTTTACCTATCGCGTCTGTCGCGTGAGATGCGGCGCCGCTTTTGCTGAAGGACGCTGTCGCAGGTCTCGAAGCGCAAACTTGTCTTCAATATCCGTATTAGCACGGAGGCTGAAATTAACGGGACCGTGAAAGGGGTTGTCTAACGATCCAGCTGCCGACCTCCGCCGAACTCCAGGTGCGGCCCAGGCGTCGAAGTCCGGCTCAGTAAGGCGTAGCTCATGGATGATCTGTTGCGGGAGTTTTTGACGGAGACCAGCGAGAGCCTGGACACCGTCGACAATCAGTTGGTGAAGTTCGAGCAGGAGCCGAACAACGCCAAGATCCTGGATAACATCTTCCGCCTGGTCCACACCATCAAGGGCACGTGCGGCTTCCTCGGACTGCCGCGGCTTGAAGCGCTGGCCCATGCCGGCGAGACGCTGATGGGCAAATTCCGCGACGGCATGCCGGTGACGGGGCAGGCTGTGACGGTGATCCTGTCCTCGATCGACCGCATCAAGGAGATCCTCGCAGGCCTCGAGGCGACCGAAGCCGAGCCCGAGGGCACCGACCGCGATCTCATCGACAAGCTGGAAGCGATGGTCGAGCAGGGCATGGCGGCTATGGCCGCTGGCAGCGCTGCTCCCGTGGCTGAAGCGCCGCCGCTGGCGCCGGAAGCACCAGCTGCCGTCGAAGCCAAGGCCGCACCCGCAAAGGAGATGACCACAGGCTCGCTGATCGACCAGACCCTGGAGCGGCCCTTACGTCCGGGCGAAGTCTCGCTCGACGAGCTCGAGCGCGCCTTCCGCGAGACCGCGATCGAAGCGCCGGCCCCCGTCGTCAAGGCCGAGCCCGCGCCGGCCGCTGAAGCTCCCGCGCCCGCCGCCAAGGAAGCCGCCAAGGAAGCTGCGAAGGAAGCTGCGAAGCCCGCCAAGGAGAAGGCCGCGCCGAAGAAGTCGATGGCCGACGAGGGCGCCGCCGAGGGCGACCGCATCGCCAACCAGTCGATCCGCGTCAACGTGGATACGCTGGAGCATCTGATGACCATGGTCTCCGAGCTGGTGCTGACCCGCAACCAGCTGCTGGAGATCTCCCGCCGCAACGAGGACACCGAGTTCAAGGTGCCGTTGCAGCGCCTGTCCAACGTCACCGCCGAGCTGCAGGAAGGCGTCATGAAGACGCGCATGCAGCCGATCGGCAATGCCTGGCAGAAGCTGCCCCGCATCGTCCGCGACCTGTCGAGCGAACTCGGCAAGCAGATCGAGCTGGAGATGCACGGCGCCGACACCGAGCTCGACCGCCAGGTGCTCGACCTGATCAAGGACCCGCTCACCCACATGGTGCGCAACTCCGCCGACCACGGCCTGGAGACCCCCGCCGAGCGGCTCGCATCCGGCAAGGGCGAGCAGGGCACCATCCGCCTGTCCGCCTATCACGAGGGCGGCCACATCATCATCTGCATCGCCGACAACGGAAGAGGCCTCAACACCGAGAGGATCAAGGCCAAGGCGATCTCCTCAGGCCTCGTCACCGAGGCCGAGCTCGAGAAGATGAGCGAAGCCCAGATCCACAAGTTCATCTTCGCGCCCGGCTTCTCCACCGCGGCCGCCATCACCTCGGTCTCCGGCCGCGGCGTCGGCATGGACGTGGTGCGCACCAATATCGACCAGATCGGCGGCACCATCGACATCAAGTCGGTGGCCGGCGAGGGCTCCTCCGTCACCATCAAGATCCCGCTGACCTTGGCGATCGTCTCGGCGCTGATCGTCGAGGCCGCCGGCGACCGCTTCGCGATCCCGCAGCTCTCGGTGGTCGAGCTCGTCCGTGCCCGCGCCAACAGCGAGCACCGCATCGAGCGCATCAAGGACACCGCCGTCCTCAGGCTGCGCAACAAGCTGCTGCCGCTGATCCACCTCAAGAAGCTCTTGAAGATCGACGACGGCGCCGCCAGCGATCCCGAGAACGGCTTTATCGTGGTCACCCAGGTCGGCAGCCAGACCTTCGGCATCGTGGTCGACGGCGTGTTCCACACCGAAGAGATCGTGGTCAAGCCGATGTCGACGAAGCTGCGTCACATCGACATGTTCTCCGGCAACACCATTCTGGGCGATGGCGCGGTCATCATGATCATCGATCCCAACGGCATTGCGAAAGCGCTCGGCGCCGCCGGCTCCTCGGCCCATGACATGGGCGACGAGAACGGCGCGCATCACATCGGAAGTGGCGAGCAGACCACCTCGCTGCTCGTGTTCCGCGCCGGCTCCAGCCAGCCCAAGGCGGTCCCGCTCGGGCTCGTCACCCGCCTGGAAGAGCTCCCGGCCGACAAGATCGAGTTCTCCAACGGCCGCTACATGGTGCAGTACCGCGAGCAGCTGATGCCGCTCGTCGCCATGGAGAGCGTCACCATCGCGAGCCAGGGCGCCCAGCCGATCCTGGTGTTCGCCGATGACGGCCGCTCCATGGGCCTCGTCGTCGACGAGATCATCGACATCGTCGAGGAACGGCTCAACATCGAGGTCGGCGGCTCCGCCTCCGGCATCCTCGGCTCGGCCGTGATCAAGGGCCAGGCCACCGAAGTGATCGACGTCGGCCACTTCCTGCCGATGGCGTTCGCCGACTGGTTCACCCGCAAGGAGATGAAGCCGTCGATGCACTCGCAGTCGGTGCTCCTGGTCGACGACTCGGCGTTCTTCCGCAACATGCTGGCCCCGGTGCTGAAGGCGGCCGGCTACCGCGTCCGCACCGCGCCGACCGCGCAGGAGGGCCTGGCTGCGCTGCGTGCGCAGAGCTTCGACGTGGTCCTGACCGACATCGAGATGCCCGACATGAACGGGTTCGAGTTCGCCGAAGTGATCCGCTCCGACACCAATCTGGGCGCGATGCCGATCATCGGCCTGTCCGCGCTGGTGTCGCCGGCGGCGATCGAGCGCGGCCGGCAGGCCGGCTTCCACGACTATGTCGCCAAGTTCGACCGTCCCGGTCTGATCGCGGCGCTGAAGGAACAGACTGCGGGTGCCGCCGGCGCCTCCGAGCTGAGCCGGGCAGCGGCCTAAGAGCATGATCCGGAAAAGTGTGAAGCGGTTTTCCGACGAGATCATGCTCAATCAAAAGAGCCTTCGGGATCAGGAGATACGCAGATGAGCAACAAGATGCAGACCAGCGAAGGCGCCATGGTCGAATACGTCACCGCGATGATCGGCGGCCAGCTGTTCGGGCTGCCGATCTCCCGGGTCCAGGACGTGTTCATGCCCGAGCGCGTCACCCGCGTTCCCTTGTCCTCGCGCGAGATCGCGGGCGTGCTGAACCTGCGCGGCCGCATCGTCACCGTGGTCGACATGCGCGCCCGGCTCGGCCTGCCCAAGCCCGAGGACGGCAAGACGGCGATGGCGGTCGGCGTCGACCTGCGCGGTGAATCCTACGGCCTCCTGATCGACCAGATCGGCGAGGTGCTGCGGCTTGCCGAGGACGGCAAGGAAGAGAACCCCGTCAACCTCGATCCCCGCATGGCCAAGCTCGCCGGCGGCGTCCACCGCCTCGACGGCCAGCTCATGGTCGTCCTCGACGTCGATCGCGTCCTCGAACTCAAGACCGAAGTACAAATGGCTGCCTGAACTTTCACGAAAGACATTTAAAGCCGGAGAACCAAGATGAAGACCTGTTTGGTGGTCGATGATTCCAGCGTCGTGCGCAAGATCGCGCGCCGCATCCTGGAAGGCCTGCAATTCGAAGTCACCGAGGCCGAGGACGGCTCGAAGGCGCTGGAGATCTGCCAGCGGCAGCTGCCCGATGCGGTGCTGCTCGACTGGAACATGCCCGTGATGGACGGCTTCGAGTTCATGGGCCACATGCGCCGCCTGCCCGGCGGCGACCAGCCGAAAGTGGTGTTCTGCACCACCGAGAACAACGTGGCTCATATCGCCCAGGCGCTCAGCGGCGGCGCCAACGAGTACATTATGAAGCCCTTCGACAAAGACATCATCGCCGACAAGTTCGCTGAAGTCGGCTTGATCCCGGTCGGGCAAGCCATGGTCTGAGTATCTGGCCCGAGCGTTTCAGCCAGAGTGTCCCCAGTAAAGCTTCCGAGAGGCTATCCGTGACCCCGACCGAGTATGAGTATCTGCGTAAGTTCCTGAGGGATCATTCCGGGCTCGACCTGTCTGCAGACAAGCAATATCTGATCGAAAGCCGGTTGTTGCCGCTCGCCCGCAAGGCCGGGCTCTCCGGGATCGGCGAGCTCGTGCAGAAGCTGCAGGGCGGCTCGAGCGCGCTCGTCACCAGCGTGGTCGAAGCCATGACCACCAACGAGACCTTCTTCTTCCGCGACAAGGTCCCGTTCGATCATTTCCGCGACACCATCATGCCTGAGGTCATCAAGGCGCGCGCCGGCCGACGGAGCGTGCGCATCTGGTGCGCCGCCGGCTCGACCGGACAGGAGCCCTATTCGCTGGCGATGTGCCTGAAGGAGATGGGCGCGGCCCTGACCGGCTGGCGTGTCGAGATCATCGCGACCGACCTCTCGCAGGAGGTGCTCGAGAAGGCCAAGGCCGGCATCTACAGCCAGTTTGAGGTGCAGCGCGGCCTGCCGATCCAGATGCTGATGAAATATTTCAAGCAGACCGGCGAGACGTGGCAGATCAATCCCGAGCTGCGCGCGATGATCCAGCACCGGCAGCTCAACCTGCTGCATGATTTTGCCCAGCTCGGCACCTTCGACGTCATCTTCTGCCGCAACGTGCTGATCTATTTCGACCAGGACACCAAGATCAACATCTTCAACCGCCTCGCCCGCCAGATCGAGGGAGACGGCTTCCTGGTGCTGGGCGCGGCCGAAACCGTGGTCGGGCTGACCGACACGTTCAGGCCGATCCCGGATCGTCGCGGCCTCTACAAGCCGAACGACCCGCGTGCAGCGGCAGCCAAACCGGTTATCGCCGGCGCCGCGCTGCCGCGCATGGCGGTGGTGGCAGGACGATAGGCATGGCAGAGGATGGCAAGGGCGCGGAGCGCGTCACGTTCAGTCGTGGCTATGACGTCTGCATCATGGCGATCGACGGCACGTGGCGGCGCGACTGCAAGCTCAATGCGATTTCCGACACCGACGCCATCCTCACGGTCGATGGCTCGATCCAGGGATTGAACCTGAAGGAATTCTTCCTGCTGCTGTCGTCGACCGGGCTCGCCTATCGTCGTTGCGAGCTGGTGCGCGTCAACGGCGCCGAAATGGACATCCAGTTCCTGCGCGGCAAGAACCGCAAGAAGCGCGGCGCCGCCGGCGGTCGTGACGAGGCAGCGTGATCGCCAAATAGGCCTCGTCCCGCGCGCCCCATCGCCGTTTTCCGAGACGTTGGTTCATATTTGCTAAAACATCCGGACGAATTCGCCGCACCGGCTTTACGTGGCCTAAGCGCGAGCCGTGTAGCAATTGCCCGTCTCAATCTCAGGATACGGCAATGCCCCGAAGCTCCCTCTCCCCGATCCCGTCAAACCTGCCCGACGTCGCCGAGCGGCGTGCGCTTCAGCTTCTGGTGGTCGACGATGACGCCACGCAGCGCAGCCTGATCACGGTCGCCGCCAGGCAGGCCGGCCATGAAGTCACGGTGGCGCCGTCCGTTGCCGAGGCGATCGAGAAGCTCCGCGCCGCCCGCTTCGATTGCGTGACGCTTGATCTGGTGCTGGAGGATGGCGACGGCATCGAGGTGCTGCGCGAGATGGCGGCGGCGAAATTCGCAGGCCACGTGATCGTCATCAGCGGTATGGACGGCAAGCGCCGCAGCGCCGCCCGCAGCTTCGCCCGTTCCGTCGGGATCCAGCTCCAGGGCCTGCCGAAGCCGCTCGATCTCGCCGCGCTGCGCATCAGCCTCGCCAATCTCGGCAAGACCGCAATGGGACTGCCGGCGATCCACACCTGGGGTGGCGTCGCCACCGACGCGATCGTGGAACGGCACCGCGCCTGAGGCGCGGAGCTGCCATGCGATCGGACGCGGGCACTCTGCCGCGCCGGTCGCAATTCAAGCCGGGTTGCCGGATTCAGACAGGCATTGCAGGGCGTGGCCGAGGCCTGCCCTGCAGGCGTTGAGAGCGGCGTTCGCGGTGGCATAACGCGGCGTGACGTCGTCGAGTATGAAGACGTCGGCGGAACCTTCCGGATCGTTGCTGTGTTCTCGATCCATGGCTGCGGCGATCCGGCGCATACTGGTCTCGATCTGCGCGATCAGCAAGCGAAGGTCGGCGGCGATCAATCGTTGGCTGTCGGCCTCGGATGTCGCGACCTGCGGCGGCGTATCGGCCAAATTTAGCATGGATATTCTCCGTCTCCTGCAATTAGGCGCAATGCCGCTACTTGTGCGTTAAGTCTATGTCCCGTACAAATACGGGTGGGCCGAATCCGCGCCGAACGCCATAACGGTTGGCGCGGACGCGAGTCCGTAATGCCAACTGGATGTGGCACATGGCCGAGCAAACCTCTCGTGGTGAAATCTTCGTGGTCGACGACGACCCTGCGGTTCGCGACACCTTGTCGATGGTGTTGAAGGCTGCGGGTTATGAGGTGATCTGTTTTGCGGACGGCGCAGCGCTGCTCTCCGTCGCGCGGAACCGTACGCCGGCTGCGATCCTGCTCGACGTGCACATTCCCGGAAAGCCGGGCCTCGACATTCTGAAGGAACTGCACGGCGAAGATTATCCGGCGCCGATCTTCATGATCTCGGGGCAGGGCGACATCTCGATGGCGGTGGGCGCCATCAAGAGCGGCGCGCTCGATTTCATCGAAAAGCCGTTCCGCGGCAGCGAGATCGTCGGCCGGCTGGACGAGGCGATCGGAGCCTATGCACGCAGGCAGGCAGAGAGCGTGTCGCCGAAATTCTCTTCGTTGCACTTCCCCGGACGCGAGCCGTTGACGCGGCGTGAACGCGAGGTGCTCGAGCAGTTCGCTTCCGGTGCGTCCAACAAGGAAGCCGGCCGCACGCTCGGCATCAGCCCGCGCACCATCGAGGACCATCGCGCGAACATCATGAAGAAGCTCGGGGCGCGCAACGCCGCCGATCTGATCCGCATCGTGATGACCGCGGCGCAGCGCGCGTCGTAAGGCGACTGGCTCTCCTCTCTCGTGCCCCGGACGCGGTGCATCATGAAATGATGCGCCGCTGAGCCGGGGCCCATATCTCTCCAATTTTACGGCTGACAGTTCTGGGTCCCGGCTCTGCGTCGCGGCCATAGCGCGTCGAAGACGCGCGTGAACGCGCTTATGGCACGCTGCGCCTTGTCGGGGACACGGTTCCTCAACTGCTCAGCGCCTTGCGAATGATCCGCGCCAGATCGGATTTGCGATACGGCTTCGCCAGCAACAGGACGCCTGAATCCAGCCGGCCGTGATGGATGATCGCGTTCTCGGTATAGCCTGAGGTGTAGACCGACCCTGAGGTCGGGACGTGTCTTCGACACCTCGTCGGCAAGTTGCCGTCCGTTCAACTTGCCGGGCATGATGACGTCGGTGAACAGCAAGTCGAACGGCTTGCCGGTGGCGACGATCGCGAGCGCCTCCGCGGCGTTCGCGGCCTGCAGGGTGACGTAGCCGAGCGAATGCAGTTGCGCCAGCACGTAGTCGCGCACCAGCCGGTCGTCCTCGACCACGAGGATCGTCTCGTGTCCGCCCTCGATCGTCGACGGCGTCACGCCTTCGCCCACGGCCGCGGGCGTCTTGCCGGGCGGCAGATACATCTTGATCGTGGTGCCGTGGCCTTCCTCGCTATAGATCTTGATGTGGCCCGTGGACTGCTTGATGAAGCCGTAGACCATCGAAAGCCCGAGCCCGGTGCCCTTGCCCGGTCCCTTCGAGGTGAAGAACGGATCGAACACCCGGGCCAGCATGTTGGCGGGGATGCCCGAGCCGGTGTCGCTCACCGCGATCAGCACATAGTGTCCGGGCCTGACGTCGTTGACGCTGGCATAGACCTCGTCGAGATAGGCGGCGCCCGTCTCCACGATCAGCTTGCCGCCGCCGGGCATGGCGTCCCGGGCATTGAGCGCGAGGTTGAGGATCGCGGTGGTGAGCTGGTTGGGGTCGACGATCGCGACGCAGCTCTCGTCCTCGAACACCGATTCGATCTGGATCTGCTCGCCCAGCGTCGGGCGCAACAGCTTTGCGGTGTCGATGATCAGCGCGTTGATGTCGACCTCGCGCGGCTGGAGCGGCTGCTTGCGCGCGAAGGCGAGCAGGTGCTGGGTCAGCTCGGCGCCGCGCCCGGCGGCCTCGTCGATCATCTTCGTGATCGCCGCAAGCTCCGGCTCCTTCGCGACCGCCTCGGCCAAAATTTCGATCGTCCCGGTGATGACGGTGAGGATGTTGTTGAAGTCGTGCGCCACGCCGCCGGTGAGCTGGCCGACCGCCTCCATCTTCTCGGCGTGGCGGATGCGCTCCTCGGACGCGATCTTGTCGGTGAGGTCGCGGTAGAACACGTTGAACAGAATGCCTTCGCGACGCTTCAGCGCCGTGACGCTCAGCTCGGCCCTGAATTCCTTGCCGTCGCGACGACGAACCATGAGCTCGCGGCGACGATTGAGCGTCTGGCCGTCCCGGGACTCGAGGAAGCGCGCGAGGCCGGCCTTGACCCGCTCCCGCTCGCTCTCGGCGACGATGAGGTCGACCCCATTCCTGCCCAGCGCCTCGTCGCGCCGCCAGCCGAACAGCTCTTCGGCCCGCGAGCTCCAGTTCAGGATGATGCTGCGGTCATCGGTCTGGACGAAGGCGTCGAGCGCGGTCTCGACGATATTCCGCGCGAGCAGCTCGCTTTCTCGCAAGGACTCTTCCGCGCGCCGCGCCTCGGTCATGTCGCGTCCGACGAAGAAGAAGCGCTTGGCCTGATCGGACCAGTTGCCGAGCCAGGACAGCCAGACCTCGCGTCCGTCCTTGTGGATGCAGCGGGTGTCGGCGAGCTTCGGGTGCCCGCCGCGCCGGAGCGCGCGCATCTCCTCGCGGGATTGCTCGAGATGCGCGGGATGGATGAAATCGACGCCGCTGCGGCCGATCATCTCGTCCGGCGCATAGCCGAGCACGGCCTGGCTGCTCGGGCTGACCTGCACGATATGGCCCCGCGAGTTCATGATCATGATCAGATCTTCCGAGGCGTCGAACAGCTGCCGCCGCTCCTCGATCTGCTGTTGCAGCGCGCGCTCGGTCCGTCGCGCGTCGGTCAGGCTGCGCGCCGTGCCGGACGCGCCGATGATCTCGCCCGAATCGTCCCTGATCGGTGACAGGCTCACCGAGATTTCGACCGGACTGCCGTCCTTGCGCAGGCGCACCGTTTCGAAATGCTCGATCCGCTCGCCGGTCGCAATCCGCCGCAGATAGTCCTTGCCCTCTTCGCGGCGATCGGGTGGCAGGAGGATCAAGGTCGGCTGTCCGACCGCTTCCTCGACCGTATAGCCGTAGAGACGCTCGGCCGCCGCATTCCAGCCGATGATGATGCCGTCGAGCGTCTGCATGACGATCGAATCGTCGGAGGATTCGACCGCCGCGCTGAATAGGCGTTCGCGGACGGCGAGCTGGTCGCGCGCGGCCTCGGTGCGCCGCCGTTCCTCGACCTCATGCTCCAGCGCTGCCGTCTTCGCCCGCATTTCATCGATCAGACGGGCAAATGCCCGCGCCAGCACGCCGGTCTCGCCGGGGGCGTCGGTTGGAATTCTGATGGAACTGTCCCGGCCGAGCCACTCGACCGCAGCAGTGAGCTGCCCGATCGGCCGGGTCAACGACCGCGCCAGCAGCACGGCCAGCAGGGCGGCGACCAGCACCGCGATGAGGCCGATCGTGATGGTCGATTTCTCGATGGTGACGGCCGGCGCCATGAAGACGGCGTTGGGCACGACGCGGATGACACCGACCCACTGGTCCTCGGCCAGGATTGCGGGTGCGATCGCGGTGCCGCTCGGCTTGCCGTCACTGCCCGGCACGACCTGGGTCGCGCCCTGCGTCGATCCGGTGATGGCTGCGAAATAGGGGAAGTCGTCCTGCCAGCGTGTTGGTGTCCCCAGTTGCGAACCGAACTCGCGGGTGCGGTCCGGATGCACGAGATAATCGCCGCTACGGCCGACCACATAGACCGCTTCACCGTTCCGGATCGATATCCTGATACGATCGAATACCTGGCGCATGTCGACATTGACGACGACGATGCCGAACAGCCGGTGATCGGACCCAAACAGGGGCGCCGCGACGCGCAAGGTCGGAACATAGGGCATCTGAACCACGCCGTCGTCGACGTCGAGTTCGACCGGGGAGACGACGACCCGGTCTTCTGCCAGCCTGACCGCCGCCTGGAAGAAGGAGCGCTCGCCCTTGTTCTGCAAGGCATCGTCGGGAACTGCTCGCACCGCTCTGTTCGGGCCGGAGCGGTCGACGCGCAGATATTCGACGCCGTCGGCGCCGATGATGCGGAATTTTGCGTAGGCCGGGTTGGCCCCGACGTCGGCCAGGAGGCGCGTCAGCAACCGGTCGCGCCAGGTCTTCTCCGAGAGGTGGTCGACCGGATCGACCCCGTCGTTGAAATGGGCATCGATCATGCCGCGCGCGGCGGCACGGGAGCGGAACGTCGCAACGTCGGCGCGGGCGCCGTTCACATGTGCTTCGAGTTGCGAGGCCAGGAGCCGCGAGTGGCCCTCGATACGGTCGAGCACGCGCGGCAGAAAGGCTTGCTCCAGGCTGTAATGGCTCAGCCATCCGACAGCGGCGACCGCAGCCGCGACCAGCAGGATCATTGCGATGGCCAGCCGGGTCGCGAGGGTCATATCGGCCTTCGCGCCGCGTCGCGAGCGGTCCCGAATGTCCTGCTACGCTGCAACATGGATCGCCCCGTCATCGGCTGCCGGAGCCGACATTAGCTTGCGGCGCTGATGTGAGGCAGCCGTCGACAGCGGCGAGCAGGGCGTCCGGCCGGAACGGCTTCTGCAGACTCGCGACCGCGCCGAGCTTGGTCGCCATCTTCAGAAAGTCCGGCTCGGCGTAGGCGTCCGGGGAAACGGCGCGGCGGCCGGAAATGGCGACGATCGGAAGGGCCGGCTGCAGCACGCGGATGTGGCGCATCGTCTCCAGTCCGTCCATGCCGGGCATGAATATGTCGAGGAACAGGAGGTCGAACTGGCTCGTCTCGAACCGGGCAAGTCCCTCGTAGCCATCGCCGGCGACCGTGACGTGATGACCCGCTCTCTCCAGGATCAGCCGGATCGTGATCTGCACGGCCGGGTCGTCATCCACAATCAGGATGTTGGCCACGTCTGAAACCCTCCGGGCCGGATGGGACGTCGAGCGGCCCCAAATCAAAGCATCAAATGCGAAATTGTTGCGCGGTTTCCGTCCGGCCTGCAAGCACTTCGCGGCCGACACCTTGTCCACCTCGCGCGCTTCCGGCGAGGTCGGCCATATGCATGCTTACGTGCACATGGAGTCCCTGACGCACGCCCGGATCGTGTCGCGCGCCTAATCGGTCAGGTATTCGGGATGGTGGCTCCGGATCCTGTCGAGCTCGCTGAGCGTGCCCGACAGGTGCTTGCGCAGATGCTGTTGCGCGGCATCGGCCTCTCCGGCCTCGATCGCGCGCGTGATCAGCTTGTGGTGGCGGACGATGTTCTGGGCCTTGCCGGGCGAGGGCAAATGCAGCCGGCGCAGCCGGTCGATATGTCCGCTGCGGCTGCGCACCAGCGTCCACAGGTCTTGCTTTCCGGCGGCGGCGTAGAGCTGCGCGTGGAAGTCGTTGTCGGCGGCCATGAAGGCCTCGAAGTCGCCGGCCTTGGCAAATTGCTGTTGTAGCGCGATGGCGTGATCCAGGCGGACCACGAGCGCCGCGTCCCTGCCGGCCGCGAGCAGGCGGACGATCTCCAGTTCCAGTGCCTGACGCAGGAAATGCGCCTGCTCGGCGCGGCTGATGTCGATCCGGCTGACGACAGTTGCGTGCTGCGGAAACACGTCGACCAGGCCCTCTTCCTCGAGGCGCATCAGCGCATCGCGCACCGGTGTCGAGCTGACGCCGAACTGGCCGGCAAGCTCGGCGCGTGAGAGGGGCGCGCCCGGCGGCAGTTCCAGGGCGATGATCGCATTGCGCAGCCGCTCGAACACCTGCGGCGCGGCCTGGCGGGCGCGGTCGAGCCGGGTCGAAGCGGTCTTTGCCGCGCGCGGCGCGGTATGGGTTGCTTCCATGGCGGGTCCCGCGGGCTTGCCTTTGATGCACTAATATATTAGTGCATCAGCAGGGTCAACGCAGCGCGACGCGCACCCGGAGGAAACACACAACAATGATCAAGCATCTTCGTAGCAAGCTTGCGGCTGCCGCCCTGATCGCCGCAACCGTCCTGCCGGCATCCGCGGCGCATGCGCAGCAGAAATCCGAGATCTCGCTGTCGCGCCAGCCCGGCATTTTCTACATGCCGAGCCACATCATGGAAAAGCAGAAGCTGATCGAGAAGCACGCAGCTTCGCTCGGCGTACCCGGCGTCACCACCAAATGGGTGACCTTTTCCGGCGGCGGCGCGCAGACCGATGCGCTGCTCGCGGGCGGCGTCGACATCCTCAACACCGGCACCGGCAATCTTCTTTTGTTGTGGGACCGCACCCGCGGCGGCGTGAAGGGCATCGTCGCGACCTCGGCGCAGCCGATGACGCTGATCACCCGCGACGCCAACATCAAGTCGATCAAGGATTTTGGTCCGAGCGACAAGATCGCGGTGCCGACGGTGAAGGTTTCAACGCAGGCGATCGTGCTTCAGATCGCGGCCGCCGAGGCCTTCGGCGCCGACCAATGGTCGAAGCTGGACGCCAACACCGTGCAGCTTGGCCATCCCGACGCCTATGCGGCGCTGTCCAATCCCAAGCACGAGGTGCACACCCACTTCTCGATCCCACCTTTCACCTTCCTCGAGCTGAAGAACGTGCCGGGCGCGCATGTCGTGCTGAACTCGCCGGATGTGATGGGCGGCCCGCTGAGCCAGGCCCAGTTCTTCACCACGACGAAATTCGCCGACGCCAATCCGAAGATCATCCAGGCGGTGCGCGATGCCACCAAGGAAGCGCAGGATCTGATCCGCAGCGACACCAAGCAGGCGGTCGAGATCTACAAGGAGATCACGGGCGACAAGACCTCGGTGGAAGAGCTGCTCGATCTCCTGAAGGAGCCCGGCATGATGGAATGGAATCTCCAGCCGCAGGGCACGATGAAGTTCGCAGCCCATCTGTTCAGGACCGGCACGCTGAAGAACCAGCCCAAGGCCTGGACCGACTACTATCTCCCCGTCGCGCACGACCTGAAAGGCAACTGATGGTGCTGCTCGACGTCAACGGGGTGACGCTGCGCTACAAGACCTCCAGCGCGGTCGTCACCGCCACCGAAAGGGTCAGCTTCACTGTCGACAGGTCCGACCGCTTCGTGCTGCTCGGGCCGTCCGGCTGCGGCAAGTCGACCCTGCTCAAGGCCGTCGGCGGCTACATGACGCCGAGCGAGGGCCGCATGACCATCAACGATCGCGAGATCCATGGTCCGGGCGCCGACCGCATGATGATCTTCCAGGAGTTCGACCAGCTGCTGCCCTGGAAGAGCGTGCTCGCCAATGTGATGTTCCCGTTGCTGACCGCGCGAAAACTGTCGCGCAAGGACGCTGAAGCCCGCGCGCGGTCCTATATCGAGAAGGTCGGCCTCACCCGCGTCGTCGATGCCTATCCGCACACGCTGTCCGGCGGCATGAAGCAGCGCGTTGCGATCGCGCGCGGCATGGCGATGGAGCCCGATATCCTGCTGATGGACGAGCCGTTCGCAGCGCTCGACGCGCTGACGCGCCGCACCTGCCAGGACGAACTGCTTCAGCTCTGGAACGAAACCAAGTTCACGGTGCTGTTCGTGACGCATTCCATTGCGGAAGCGATCCGCATCGGCAACCGCATCCTGCTGCTGTCGCCGCATCCCGGCCGCGTCAAGGCCGAGGTCGTCGATGTCGACAAGGTCTCGAATGGAGACGGCAGCGCCGGCCGGCTGGAGAAGGAGATCCACGATCTCCTGTTCGCGGCCGAAGCCGCGTCGCACTAGGGGAGCCTGTCATGGGCGAAGCGAGAATATTGCTGCGTGACGCGTCGGTCGCCGTGACCGGCGGTGCGGGCGAGGTCGAGCGCAAGCTGAGCGTGCCGGAGCTGTTGTGGAACGACGGTTTTGTCCGCAAGAGTGTGATCATCCTGTTCCTCGCGGCCGTTTGGGAGGCCTACGGGGTCTTTCTCGACAATCCCCTGCTGTTTCCAACCCTTCACGATACGATCGCTACGCTGTACGACCGCGTGAAAGACGGCACCATTCCGATGCGCGCCTGGACCTCGCTGAAGGTGCTGTTCATGGGCTATTCGGCCGGCATCGTGCTGGCCGCGATCTTTACCGTGCTCGCCATCTCGACGCGGATCGGCACCGATTTCCTGGAAACGGTCACGGCGATGTTCAACCCGTTACCGGCGATCGCGCTGTTGCCGCTCGCCTTGATCTGGTTCGGGCTCGGCAACGGCAGTCTCGTCTTCGTGCTGATTCATTCGGTGCTGTGGCCGGTCGCGCTCAACACCCATTCCGGCTTCAAGAGCGTGTCGAACACGTTGCGCATGGTCGGACGCAATTACGGCCTGCGCGGGCTGCCTTACGTGGCCAAGATCCTGATTCCCGCGGCGTTCGGCTCGATCCTCACCGGCCTCAAGATCGGCTGGGCCTTTGCATGGCGCACCCTGATCGCGGCCGAGCTGGTGTTCGGCGTGTCCTCGGGGCAGGGCGGGCTCGGCTGGTTCATCTTCGAGAACCGCAATCTCCTCGACATACCCGCAGTGTTCGCGGGCCTCTTGACCGTGATCATCATCGGGCTTTTTGTCGAGAACCTGATCTTCCGCGCCATCGAGCGGAATACGGTCCAGAAATGGGGCACCCAATCATGACCAAGAAGAAAATCACGCCCGACCAGCTCCGCAGCGCGCGCTGGTTCGCGCCCGACGACCTGCGCTCGTTCGGCCACCGTTCCCGCACTATGCAGATGGGCTACGCCCCGGAGGAGTGGAAGGACCGCCCGATCATCGCGATCCTCAACACCTGGTCGGACGCGCAGCCCTGCCACATGCACTTCAAGTCGCGCGTCGACGACGTCAAGCGCGGCATCCTGATGGCCGGCGGCCTGCCGATCGAGCTGCCGGCGCTGTCGCTGTCGGAATCGCTCTTGAAGCCGACCACGATGCTCTACCGGAATCTGCTGGCGATGGACGCCGAGGAGCTGCTGCGCAGCCATCCCGTCGACGGCGTGGTGCTGATGGGCGGCTGCGACAAGACCACCCCGGCGCTGCTCCTGGGCGCGACCTCGATGAACATCCCGGCGATCTATCTGCCGGCGGGGCCGATGCTGCGCGGCAACTGGAAGGGCAAGACGCTCGGCTCCGGCTCGGACGGCTGGAAATATTGGGACGAGCGGCGCGCCGGCAAGATTTCCGACAAGGACTGGCTCGATATCGAAGCCGGCATTGCGCGCAGCTACGGCACTTGCATGACCATGGGCACGGCCTCGACCATGACCGCGATCGCGGAAGCCATCGGCATGACGCTGCCCGGCGCCTCCTCGATTCCGGCCGCCGACGCCAACCACATCCGGATGGCCTCTGAATGCGGCCGGCGCATCGTCGAGATGGTGTGGGAGGATTTGACGCCGAAGACGATCCAGACCCGCAAGGCGTTCGAGAACGCAATTGCCGTCGCCATGGCGATGGGCTGCTCGACCAACGCGATCATCCATCTGATCGCGCAGGCTCGCCGCGCCGGCCAGGACATCGGCCTCGACGATTTCGAGAAGGCGAGCCGCAAGGTGCCCGTGATCGCCAACGTCCGACCGAGCGGCGATGCCTATCTGATGGAGGACTTCTTCTATGCCGGCGGCCTGCCGGCGCTGATGGGGCAGATCAAGCCGCATCTGCATCTCGACTGCATCACCGTCACGGGCCAGACGGTTGGCGAGAACATCGAAGGCGCCGAAGTGCACAATGCCGATGTCATCCGCGGCGTCGACAATCCCATCTACAAGGAGGGCGCGCTTGCCGTGCTCAAGGGCAATCTCGCGCCCGACGGCTGTGTCATAAAACCCTCCGCCTGTGCGCCGCGCTTCCTCAAGCATACGGGACCCGCGCTGGTGTTCGACGACTATCCATCGATGAAGAAGGCGGTCGACGATCCCAACCTGGACGTTACCGAGGATCACATCCTCATCCTGCGCAATGCGGGGCCGCAGGGCGGGCCCGGCATGCCGGAATGGGGCATGCTGCCGATCCCGACCAAGCTCGTGAAGCAGGGTGTGCGCGACATGGTGCGAATCTCGGACGCGCGCATGAGCGGCACCAGCTACGGCGCCTGCATTCTGCACGTCTCGCCGGAGTCCTACATCGGCGGCCCGCTGGCGCTGGTGCGGAACGGCGATCGCATCACGCTCGACGTCGCCGCGCGCACCATCAATCTCGATGTGAGCGAAGCCGAGCTCGAAAAACGCCGCGCCGCCTGGAAGCAGCCCGAGCGCCGCTTCGAGCGCGGCTATGGCTGGATGTTCACCAAGCACATCAAGCAGGCCAATGACGGCTGCGACTTCGACTTCCTGGAGACCGATTTCGGCGCGCCGATCGGCGAGCCGTCCATCTATTAGCCACCTGTCATTCCGGGGCGCGCCGCTTGGCGCGAGCCCGGAATCCATACTCACGATCGTGGTTATGGATTCCGGGCCTGCGCCGTTCCGGCGCATCCCGGAATGACGAAGATGAGAGAGCACGAGATGACCAAACTTTCCGAAGCTACCCGCAACAAGCTCAAATCCGTCTCCACTGCCACCGTTGCTACCGCACTGTTCAAGCGCGGCCTGCGCATCCAGATGATCCAGGACGTGCATCCGCTCGGAGCCGACCAGCCGACCATGGTCGGCGAGGCCTTCACGCTGCGCTACATGCCGGCGCGCGAGGACCTCAACACCATCGACGTCTTCAAGGACCGCTCCCATCCGCAGCGCAAGGCGGTCGAGGATTGTCCGCCCGGCAGCGTGCTGGTGATGGACAGCCGCAAGGACGCGCGCGCGGCCTCCGCCGGCGCGATCCTGGTGACGCGGTTGATGAAGCGCGGCGTTGCCGGCGTCGTGACGGACGGCGGCTTTCGCGATTCCGCCGAGATCGCCAAGCTCGGCATTCCTGCCTACCATCATCGTCCCTCGGCGCCGACGAACCTCACGCTGCACCAGGCGATCGAGATCAACGTCCCCATCGGCTGCGGCGATGCGCCGGTGTTTCCGGGTGACGTCATCCTCGGCGATGCCGACGGCGTCATCGTGATCCCCGCGCATCTCGCAGACGAGATCGCGAACGAAACCTTCGAGATGACCGCGTTCGAGGATTTTGTCACCGAGGAGGTCGGCAAAGGTCGCGGTATCTTCGGTCTCTATCCCGCCACCGATCCGCAGACGCTCACCGATTTCGCGGAATGGCGGAAGAAGAACGGCCGCTAGGCCGAAGCTAAGTCACGTCAAGAAACGAGCCGGCGCATCAAGCGCCGGCCTTTTATCGAGCAGGGAGGATACTTATGAATTTCACGCGACGTAGTCTCATGGCCGGCGCCGGTGCGGCGGCGGCTTCCGCACTTCTGGCCCGCGCCGCCGGTGCCCAGTCGTTTCCGTTCACGCCCAACCAGCGCTACCCCGATCCCGCCGTCCAGATCCTCGATCCGAGCTTCGGAAAATACCGGCTTTACTCCTCGACGGTGGAGCAGGTCGCGACCGGCATGCGCTGGGCCGAAGGCCCCGCCTATTTCCCCGAAGGCGGTTATCTCCTGTTCTCGGACATTCCCAACAACCGGATCATGAAGTTCGACGAGAAGAGCGGCCAGACCAGCGTGTTCCGCGCCAACGCCAATTACGCCAACGGCAATGCGCGCGATCGCCAGGGCCGCCTCGTCACCTGCGAGCATTCCGTCACCCGCCGCATCACCCGCACCGAGAAGGACGGCAAGATCACGGTTCTTGCCGACAAGTTCGAGGGCAAGCGGCTGAACGCGCCGAACGACATCGTGGTGAAGTCCGACGACAGCATCTGGTTCACCGATCCCTTGTTCGGCATCAACGGCGAGTGGGAAGGCAAGAAGGAGAAGGCCGAGCAGGCCACCACCAACGTCTACCGCATCGCCAAGGACGGCAAGATCAGCGCCGTCCTCACCGACCTCGTCAATCCGAACGGCCTTGCCTTCTCGCCGGACGAGAAGAAGCTCTACATCGTCGAATGGAAGGGCACGCCCAACCGCAGCATCTGGAGCTACAATGTCGGCGACGACGGTGCCTTGAGCGGCAAGACCAAGCTGATCGACGCCGCCGACCAGGCCTCGCTCGATGGTTTCCGCGTCGACCGCGACGGCAATCTCTGGTGCGGCTGGGGTTCCAACGGCGCGCTGCAAGCCGAACCAACGGATATCGGCGGCCGCAGGGTGTTTCAGCTCAGGGGCAAGTCCGAAGATCTCGACGGAGTGATGGTGTTCAACCCTGAAGGCAAGCCGCTCGCCTTCATCAAGCTGCCGGAACGCTGCGCCAATCTTTGCTTCGGCGGCCCCAAGAACAACCGGCTGTACATGGCGAGCAGCCATTCGGTGTACGCGCTGTACGTCGAGGCGCACGGCGCGGTGTGAGGCAGAGGTGACCAGCTAAGCTGCCGTAGGGTGGGCAAAGCGAAGCGTGCCCACCGCTCTCGTCACAATCGCAGAAAGATGGTGGGCACGGCGCGATGCGCCTTTGCCCACCCTACAAGGGGCTACACCCCGGCCTCCGGCATCCCCGCCGCCCACAGCGCGAACGCGTACACGATCGCGACTTCATCCAGCCGATCGAACCGCCCCGACGCGCCACCATGGCCGGCGCCCATGTTGGTGCGCAGCAGGACCGGGCCGCCGCCTTTCATGGTGGCGCGCAGGCGCGCGATCCACTTCGCCGGCTCCCAATAGGTGACGCGCGGATCGGTCAGGCCGCCCATCGCCAAAATCGCCGGATAGTCCTTCGCAGCGACATTGTCGTACGGCGAGTAGGACAGGATCGTGCGAAAATCCTTTTCGCTCTCGATCGGGTTACCCCATTCCGGCCATTCCGGCGGCGTCAGCGGCAGCGTGTCGTCGAGCATGGTGTTGAGCACGTCGACGAACGGCACTTCGGCGACGATGCCTGCGAACAATTCGCCGGCGCGGTTTGCCACCGCGCCCATCAGCATGCCGCCGGCCGAGCCGCCATGGCCGACGATGCGTTTTGCGCTGGTGTAGTGCGCATCGATCAGCGCCCGGGCGCTGGCGGCAAAATCATCGAACGAGTTGGTCTTCTTCTCGCGCTTGCCGTCGAGATACCAGCCCCAGCCCTTGTCGGCGCCGCCGCGGATATGGGCGATGGCGTAGACAAAACCGCGGTCGACCAGCGACAGCCGGTTGGCGTTGAACGAGGCCGGCATCGCCATGCCGTAGGAGCCGTAACCGTAGAGCAGCAGCGGCGCCGAGCCGTCGAGCTTCAGCCCGCGGCGATGGAGGATCGAGACCGGCACCTCGGCGCCGTCATGCGCCTTGGCCATGATGCGCGTGGTGACATAGTCGGCCGCATCGTGGCCGGACGGAATCTCCTGGCGCTTGCGCAAGGTGCGCGTGCGCTTGACCATGTCGTAGTCATAGACTTCCGACGGCGTCGTCATCGACGAATAGGAGAAGCGCAAATTCGTCGTCTCGAATTCGTAGGAGCCCATTGTATCAAGTGAATAGGCCGCCTCGTCGAAGGCGATGGCGTGCTCCTCACTCGTCTTGAGATCGCGGATCACGATCGACGGCAGCGCATTGGCGCGCTCCAGCCGCACCAGATGGCCGGCATAGAGATCGAGGTCGATGATGTAGATGCCGGGACGATACGGGATCAGGTCGCGCCAGTTCTTGCGCTCGGGCGCGCCAAGCGGCGCGGTGACGATCTTGAAGTCGATGGCGTCGTCGGCATTGGTCAGGATGAACAGCTCGTCGCCGCGGTCGGCCAGCGAATATTGCACGCCGTCCTCGCGCGCTGCGACCAGGCGCGGCGGCGCTTCGGGATGGGCGAGATCGATCAGCCGCTGCTCCGAGGTCTCGTGATCGCCGCCCGCGATCACACAGAAGCGGCCGCTGGTGCTCTCGTGCAGATGGGTGAACCAGCCGGGATCCTGCTCCTCATAGACCAGCGTGTCGTCGGCCTGTTTGGTGCCGAGCCTGTGCCGCCACACCTGCATCGGGCGATGGTTGTCGTCGAGCTTCACATAGAAGAAGCTCTTGCAGTCCTTGCTCCAGACGACGCCGCCGTCGGTCTCCTCGACCAAATCGTCAAGATCCTTGCCCGTGGCCCAGTCGCGGACGCGGATGGAAAAATACTCCGAGCCCTTGGTGTCGGCGCTCCAGGCCTGCAGCTTGTGATCGTTCGAGTGGCGGCTGCCGCCGAACTTGAAATATTTGTGGTCCTTGGCGAGCGCATCGCCGTCGAGCACGATATGGCCCTCGCCACCGTCGCGCGGCATGCGGCCGAACAATTCGTGCTGGCCGCCCTCGCGAAACCTGCGGAAATAGGCGAACGGGCCGTCGGGCGAGGGCACGCTGGAATCGTCCTCCTTGATCCGCCCGCGCATCTCGCGCACCAGCGTCTTCTGAAGTGACGAGGTGTGGCCGAGCAGGCTCTCGGTGTAGCCGTTCTCTTCATCGAGATATTTGCGGATGTCGGGATCGAGCACGGCGGGATCGCGCAGCACCTCCTGCCATTTCTCGTCTTTCAGCCAGGCATAGTCATCGGTCACGGTGATGCCGTGCCGCGTGAAGGAATGCGGCCGGCGCGGGGCGACGGGGGGCTGGGAAGGTGTCTTGGCTTGGGTCACTCGGTCCTCATCATCTCGTACTCGCGCTGCGCTCCCTCTTTACCTCTTCCCGTAAGAACGGGGAGAGGGAGAAGAAAGGCGCGCCGCATCGCTCGCCGTGTTCCACCTTATATCGTCCCGATTCCGCGAATTGCCAGCGCCGCTGCGCCAAGGACTGCGCCAAGTCGCCGGGTTGTTGATCGCCCCCTTGTATGCTTTAGGGGCGATACCCCGCCGCCGGTCCAGCCTGATGCTGTTCAATTCCTACCCGTTCATCCTGCTGTTCCTGCCGGCCGTGCTGGCCGGCTATTTCTGGCTCGGGCGGCGCAGCAATCTGGCGCCGGTGATCTGGCTGGCGCTGGCCTCGCTCGCCTTTTACGCCATCGGCAGCTGGCAGTTCGTGGCCCTGCTGCTGATCTCGATCGCCTTCAACTACGGCGTCGGTCATCTCCTGATCGCGGCGAAGCTCGCCACAATGCAACGAAAGGCGGCGCTCGCGCTCGGCGTCGTCGGCGACCTCCTCGTGCTCGGCATCTTCAAATATGCCGGCTTCGTCGCCGAGAACATCAATGCGCTGGCCGGCACGCATGTCGCGGTCCACATCCTGCTGCCTGTCGGCGTCTCCTTCTACACCTTCACCCAGATCGCGTTCCTGGTGGATGCCTATCGTGGCCAGGTCGCGCGTTACGCCTTGCCGCACTATGCGCTGTTCGTGACCTACTTTCCGCATCTGATCGCGGGGCCGATCCTCCACCACAAGGACATGATCCCGCAATTCGAGCGGAAGGAGACCAAGCATCCGGACGAGCACCTGATCCTGTGCGGCATCGTCATCTTCGCGATCGGCCTGTTCAAGAAGACCTGCCTTGCCGACGGCATCCAGCCCCTGGTGGCGCTCGCCTTCGAGGCGCGCTCGCCGAGCTTTGATCAGGCCTGGTGTGGTGCGCTCGCCTACACGTTCCAGCTCTATTTCGACTTCTCCGGTTACTCCGACATGGCGATCGGGATATCGCTGATGTTCGGCATCTTCCTGCCGGTGAATTTCAACTCACCCTACAAGGCCACCAGCATCGTCGAGTTCTGGCGCCGCTGGCACATGACCTTGTCGCAATTCCTGCGCGACTATCTCTACATCTCGCTCGGCGGCAATCGCCGTGGCCGCGTCCTGCGCTACGTCAATCTGATGATCACGATGCTGCTCGGCGGGCTCTGGCACGGCGCGGCCTGGACTTTTGTCGCCTGGGGCGCGCTGCATGGCGCTTATCTCTGCGTCAATCATGCCTTCAACGCGCTGGTGCCCAACGTCCCGACATTGCTCGTGCGCCCGGTCCGCATCGTCGGAGCCGTGCTGACGTTCCTCGCCGTCGTCGTGGCCTGGGTTTTCTTCCGCGCCGAGAGCGTTACTTGGGCGTTGCGCGTCCTCCACGCGATGGCCGATCCGTCGAATATCGTCCTCGGCCGCGAGGAGATCGCCGCATTGGTTCTGGTGTCGATCTACGCCGCGCTGGTGTGGCTGACGCCGAACACGCAAGCGATCATGGGATACGATCACGACAATCGCAGGGTCGGCGAGGCCCTGCCGGCAGGACGGATGCGGCCGCTGATTCTCTACGGCGCGTCGCTGGTGCTCGCTCTCGGGATTCTCGGCATCCAGAGCCACAGCGAATTCATCTATTTCCGGTTCTGATGCGGGGGACTTTCACACATCTGAGGCGTCTTCTGCTCGCCAGCATCGCCTGCGTGCTGGGCGCGGCGGTGCTCACCTATCTCGTCGATCCCCTGCAACTGTTTCGCCCGTCGCGACTGGCCTTCTATTCCGACGACACGCGCGTGCAGAATGCCGGGTTGATCCGCAGCCAGTCGTTCGACACCGCCTTCATGGGGACCTCGCTCGCGATCCATTTTCGCCAGAGCGACATCGATCGCGCGCTTGGCGTCCACTCGCTCAAGCTGGCAATGACCGGGTCCAATTCGCGCCAGCAGGGTTTTGTGCTGGAACGGGCGATCGAGCGCGGGACCCGGCGCGTGATCTGGGCGATGGACGATTTCATCTTTGTCGATGCAGCCGATATCGAGGCCGATCCTTATCTGTCCGTCGATCTCTATCGCCAGACAACGAAGGGCATCGCGTCCTATCTGTTCAGCGCCGCGATGGCGAAGGAATCCCTGTTCGCGTTGCTGCGGTCGATACCGCCGCTGCAGCAGAAGCTGACCCAGGCGGCGCCGTTTCTGCCCGTCAAGTTCGCGCTGTCCGACGTCGACGACATCTACGCGCTGCCGCGCGATTTCGACGTCGCGCGTGACTATAATGCGAAGAAGACGCTTGCCTCGTTCGCCTACATCACGAGCCCCGTGCGCAGCCGCTTCCTCGGCGAAGGCTACGGTTACGACGCCATGCTCCGGCATTTCGAACGCGACGCCGTCGGCTTGATCACGCGTCATCCCGACGTGACCTTCGACATCTACCTGCCGCCCTATTCGATCCTGCAGTTCGTCGCGATGCGCGATGCCTCGCCTGCGACGCTGAAGATCGTCACCGACCTCACCGCGCGCATCGCCGAGCGGCTGACGCAGCTTCCGAATGTGCGTTTGTACGATTTCCGCGCGACCAGGGAGGTGACGCACGATCTCGGCAATTACAGCGACGTCATCCACCATTCGCCGACGGTCGATGCGATGGTGCTGAAATGGCTGGCGCGCGGAGAGTATCGCGTCGATCCCGAGGCGCCGTTAAGATCGCTCGAAGAGCTCAAGTCGCAGATCGAGGCGTATCGCGTGCCGCGGCCGTAACCAAACACTCCGCTGTCGTCCCGGACAAGCGAAGCGCAGATCCGGGACCCATGACCACAGGGAGGAGTTTGGCGAAGACTCGTGGTGGAAAGGCCCTCGGTACTGGCACCGCGCCTTATCGACAGATCACGCGGTACGGGTCCCTGCTTTCGCAGGGACGACAGCGGAGCCCGCCTTACACCGCCACCTGCTCGCCGAGATACGCGACCGCGGCTTCCAGCCCGCCCTTGCCGTGCGGGATCTTCAGCGCATTCAGGGCGATCTCGACCACCCCCAACGTGCCGAGCAGCATCGGCGCATTGACGTGGCCCATATGGGCGATGCGGAAGGCTTGTCCGGAGAGATCGCCGATGCCGGTGCCGAGCACGACGCCGCACTTGTCCTTGCAATAGCGCTGCAGCAGCGCCGGATCATGACCGTTGCTCATGGTTACCGTGGTCACGGTGTTGGAGCGCTCGCTCGCCTCCGCGACGTTGAAGCCGAGCACCTGGCCTTCCGACCAGGCGGCGACGGCGCGGCGCGCGGCTTCGCCGAGCAGGCTGTGGCGGCGGAACGCGTTCTCCAGCCCTTCCTCGTGCAGCAGGTCGATCGCCTGGCGCAGCGCGAACAGCAGATGCACCGGCGCGGTGCCGGCATATTTGCGATAATTCTCGGTGCCCTCGCGCTCGCTCCAGCTCCAATAGGGCGTCGACATGTTGGCCTTTTTCTGCACCTCGAGCGCGCGCGCGTTGGCGGCGACGAAGCCGAGGCCGGGCGGCGTCATCAGGCCCTTCTGCGAGCCGGACATCGCGACATCGATGCCCCATTTGTCCATCTCGAACGGCATGCAGCCGAGCGAAGCGACGGTGTCGACCATATACAGCGCGGGATGGCCGCTCGCCTTGATCGCCTTGCCGATCGCCTCGATGTCGTTCTGCACGCCCGAGGCCGTGTCGACCTGGACGACGACGACGGCCTTGATGGTGTGCTCCTTGTCGCGGCGCAGGCGCTCTTCGACCTCGTGCGGCCGCACCGCGCGGCGCCAGTCGCCCTTGAGCACCTCGACCTCGGCGCCCATCAGGGCGGCGGCGTTGCCCCAGCCGATCGCGAAGCGCCCGCTCTCCAGCACCAGCACCTTGTCGCCGCGCGACAGCACGTTGCTCAGCGCGGCTTCCCAGGCGCCATGGCCGTTGGCGATGTAGATGTAGGACTTGCCCTTGGTCGCGAACAGCTTCGAGATGTCTGCGAGAAGTGTATCGGTCAGCCCGTGCATCTCTTTGGAGTAGATGTCGATCGCCGGACGATGCATCGCCTGCAGCACCTCGTCGGGCATCGTGGTGGGCCCGGGGATGGCCAGAAATTCCCGGCCCGCGCGAACGGTCATTGCTGTTGGTCCTTGTTGCTTGAGAACAGGCTGGTGGGTCGCTGACTCACGTTCTACGCGCCGTGGAAGCCCAAGAAAAGCACGCAAAACGCAGGTCTGGGGTGGTTTTTGCTTCGAGCATGGTCTTGTCGGAAAAACGCCTCACACTTTTCCGGACCATGCACTTATCTCTTGGTTTCGCGGCAGCCGGCGGCTTCGGCCTCTTCCACCGAGCAGAACCAGCGGGTGCCCTTGCTGATCTTCATCTTGATCTGGGTGTACCAGCGGCTGGTCGGCTGGTGATAGATGCACTCGCCGGCGGTGTTGACGTTGCCCTTGATGGTGCAGTCCGGCGACGGCGCGACCGGCCCGGAGGCCGAGGCGAGCAGCACCGCATGCGCGCCCTCGGGCGGCTTGGTCGCGCCCAGGATGGGGGTCTTCTTGTTGCGGACGCGCCAGTCCCACGGCGCGATGAAGGCGCCCTGCCACATGCCGGCCTTTGCCTCGCGCGCGGCGGCCTCGTCGGGTTCGTAGTCGCGAGAGACGCGGGTGTAGGCGAGTGCCCAGCCGTTGCGCACCAGCCATTTCTGGATGTCCTCACCGCCGACCTCGCAGCGCGCCACGGTGCGGCCGCGCCGGTCGATCGCGCGGGCGTGGCAGACCCAGTTCTTGCCTTCGGTGTATTTGGCGAGTTCGTCGCGCGCCGCGATGCCGCAGGTCCAGCGCTCGGTTTTCGTATTGAGGCAGAGCTGATCGACCGCGGGCGCGTCGATGCCGCCGAGCCGGATCCGCGTATTCCCGATCAGGACGGAATCGCCGGCGCGGACCTTTGCGGTCCCGGTGATGTCGGCGGCCTCGGCCAGCGAGGGGATGGCGAGCAAAGACAGCGCAATCAGGAATTTTCGCAACATGCCGGTCCGCGCGTGATGAAAAATGTCGATAGACCCGGCAATTGTGGTCGGCTTTTGGCCGCCCGGCCAGCGCCTGCCCAACGATTGAGCTTTCAACTTCCCGTCATTGTGGCGGGCCTTCGCTTACCCTTCCCTTGAGGGGGAGGGTAAGAGGACTCATCATCCCCGCGCCATCGCCCGCTTCGCCACGGCCAGCCCCATCAGCACGAAGGCCGACGTCACCTCGGGACCGCCGACCAGAATCCGCGTCGGCGTCTTCATCTTGTTCCATTCATAGGCGCGGAACGGGCCGCGGCGGCCGCCTTCGCCGAGGTTCTCGACGATCACGTTCAGCGCCGGCGCGAAGGCGCGCGGGTCGGCGCCGAGATGGCCGAGTGCAATCAGCGCCAGCGCCGCGTCGAACACGTTCATCTCCGCGGCCATCAGCTCGCCCTTGACGTAGGAGAGCACGCGATGGCGGATGAAATCGAAATCGCCGTCGGGGTCGATCGCCGCCTGCGCCGCCAGCGGCAGCGCCAGGAAGGCCGCATAGCAGCGGCCGAAATAGGCGCTGTAGAGCTCGGGCAGATAATAGATGTGCGAGCGCGGATTGGCGAAGGCACCGCTGGCGGCGAGGCGCTTCTGGAAGCCGATGATGCGATGCACGGTGGCCAGCCGCGCCGGCGTCTCCAATACCTTCCAGCGCGCGAGGTTGCGGAAGCTCACCTCGAGGATGTCGAGATTGAGCGTCGGATCGAGATCGTTGCCGTAGGGCCGCTCGCCCTTGAGGTTGTCGATCCAGGTCGCGACGCCGCCCTCGTAGTCGATGTTGTCGTTGAGCGGCACGGTCACGCGCGGTTCGTTGACGCCGGCGAGCACCTGATAGCCCGAATAGAAGTCCAGCAGCGGCTGGTCGATGATCGGATCGGTGCAGCCGGCTTGCGTCGCTGCCGAGATCGAGCACGCCGTGGTGTCGCAATCCGGCACGTAGACGCCGAAGCCGAGGTCCTGCTTGATCTGGGCGAAGTAGCGGGAAAAGCGCGGATGCGGCGCCGGCGCGAGCGCGGTGATGACATTGAAGCGTGTGCCGTCGATACCCTCGACCTCTTCGCGGCTGATGTTGACGCAGAAATCGACCATGTTGGCGATCGCACGCTCGGCCGCAATCTTGTCGGCCGGCGAGGCGAGCCCGGTCTCGACATAGCTCAGCAGCGCCTCGATGAAGAACGCGTCGTAATAGGCCGAGCGGTGTCGGATCTGCACCGGCTCCCACATCGGCTCGGCAATGCCGCTCCAGGGCGGATTGACGACGGCCGCTGCATGTGTGCGCGCGATGAAGACGCGGGCGAGGTTGAACAGCAGCGAGGAGTTCTTGTAACCGCGCGCGTTCAGCCCCGTCAGCGCCATGGTCAGCTCGCGCCCGCGGACATCGGGGTCGCCGATCAGGTTGAAGGCGGCATAGGTCGGCAGGAAACCGTTCTTGCGGTACGAGCCGAGCAGATGCTGCGCGCAGTCGCGGATCACGCCGTCGATCTGCGCTTGTTGCGGCGCCAGGCCTGTGAATATCGCCGGCGGCGGTTTCGGATGATCGAGCGCGATGCTGTCGACGAGATCGGCGATTGGCTGGCCGACCGCCGCCCAGTCGGGCTCGGCGTCGTCGCGCGCCCGCACCAGCGCCGCGCGAAGCCGGGTCAGCTTCGCCTCGTCGCGCAGCTCGGGTAGCCCGGCGCGACGGAGCAGGATCCGCAATGCGGGATTGCCGAGTGCGGTCTTGTAGAACTTGGCCAGATGCGGATCGCCGCTGGCTGGGCCCGACAATACGGGATCGCAGACGTCGTAAAGCGAGGGGCCGTCTTTTCGCGCCGTCAGCGCCCGGCAGGCGGCGCCGGCAAAATAATGAAAGCTCATGAAATACCTGGTCGCGGGGCCTTGGCCGGGGGCCGGCCGGCGCGCTCCCATCTGCGCGCCACCCCCTGCAAGTCTTTGAAAAGGCTACCCGGATTCGCAGAAAATACAAATGTGATGGTGGTTACGGAAAGATCAGGCACGAGGGCTGCTCGATCAGGGCCCGGAAGGCGACGGGGAGGCATAAGAAGGGCGAAAATTGGCCTGCTGAATTAACCAATATATTCAGCAGGTTAGATCAATTTTTGGGCAATCTATTGCCCGCGAGGCCATATCCGGTTAAGGGTTTGTTTGGTGCGGCGCCGCAAATTGCGCGCAGTTCGGGGGCACATCCCCGGCCAATCCCTCAAACCTGAAGCCACCATCGCGCTACTCAAACATTGTGCGCGCGCTTGGCTGGTCTTTGGCACAGGAACGAACCGAGATGAATGTAAGGCAGCTCGAGCTTTCCAGACGTACGATCGCGGTGGCCGCAGCCCTCATCGGCACGGTGTCGCTCGTGATCGGCGCCCATGCTGCCCTCAACATGCGCGCGATCGATGCCGCCAAGGCCGTACCGACCGACCAGGTCACCGGCTCGATCGGCCAGTCGTCCCGCCTCGCCCTCGTCATCGGCAATGGACATTATCCCGACGCCAGCGCGCCGCTGACGCAGTCGATCAACGACGCCCGCGCGCTGTCCTCGTCGCTGCGCAAGAACGGCTTTGATGTCGACATGGTGGAAGACGCCACCAAGGACGACATGGTCCGCGCCGTCAACCGCCTGAAGTCCCGGATCAAGCGCGACACCGTCGTCATGCTGTTCTTCGGCGGTTACGGCGTGCAGGCCGGCCGCGAGAGCTACATGCTGCCGGTCGATGCCGTGATCTGGAGGGAAAGCGACGTTCGCCGCCAGGGCGTGTCCATCGACGGCGTGCTCGACATGATGAAGGAGCAGGGCGCCAAGGCCAAGCTCGTCGTCGTCGACGCCTCCCGCCGTAACCCCTACGAGCGCCGCTTCCGCTCCTACAGCCACGGCCTCGCGCCGATCAGCGCGCCCGACAACGCGTTGATCCTGTCCTCGGCTTCGCCCGGCAAGGTCGTCGACGACGGCAAGGGCGAGCACAGCGTGCTGGTCAGCGAGTTCCTCACCAACCTCAATGCGCAGGGCAGCGCCGAAAGCGTCTTCAACAAGACCCGCGTCGCGATCTCCCGCGCCTCCGAAGGCGACCAGGTCCCGACCATCTCCTCCTCGCTGCTCGAGGACGTCCATTTCGGCGAAGCAGCCGGTGGCTAGCCGCAAATTGTAGGGCTAATCCACCCTGCGGCATGCGTGCTTCGCGCGCATTTCCCCCACATCGTCATTGCGAGCGAAGCGAAGCAATCCAGGATCTTTTCGCGGAAAGACTCTGGATTGCTTCGTCGCTTCGCTCCTCGCAATGACGAGTGCGGCGAAACCCTACTTCGCGGCTTCCGTGGCCATCACCGGGCGCACCGGATCGCCTTCGCGCAGGATAGCGCCGGCCCGGGCGACGACGATATCGCCTTCGTTGAGGCCGTCGCGAACCTCGATATTGCCGCCCGACATCAGCCCGATCTCGACCCGCTTGGTCTCGACGCGGTTGCGGCGGATCACCTGCACCACGGTGCCGGCGGTGGAGTACTGCACCGAGGTTAGGGGCACCGCGACGTTGCAGCTCTGCCCGGTCTTGATCAGCGCGCGCCCGCTCGCGTTCAGCAGCAGCCGCTTCTGCGAGGAGATGCCGATATAGACCATGCCCTGCTGGATGTTCGGCTCGACGGTCGGTCCGATGCGGCGCACCTTGCCGTCGAGATCGCCCGCGCCGGCAATGCGCACTGTCGCCTGCTGCCCGACTGCGAGCTTCCGGATATCGGTGGTCGCGACCAGGCCGACCAGATCATATTCGCTGCGCGCCACGATCGTGAACAGCGCCTCGCCCTTGGCCGAGGCGAGGTTGCCGATCTGCGCGGTCGATGTCGCGATCACGCCCGCCACGGGGGCGGTGACCTGAAGCGTGCCGCCTTCGGGCAGCGCCAGCCGTGCCAGCACCTGGCCGGCCGTGGTGGTGTCGCCGGCTTCCGCCAGCACGTCCGTGACCTTCAGGCCGGGACGTTCCGGCCGCACGGAGGTCTCCTCGCGCGCGATGATCGTGCCGGTGGCCTCGACGATGTCGGAGAAGCAGGATTTTGCGACCTTCAGCACCGTGACCGCAGGCCCCTTGGGTGCGTCGTCATCGGCGGCGCGCGCGGGCTGGGCGGACAGCAGAACCAGTCCGGCGAGAGCAACGAGTTTTTTGGAAAAGGAACGCGCAGGCAATGGACGCATCGGTCATTCCGGTTGGGGCCCTGACGGCCTCATCGTTAGCAGAAGCAACCGCGGCGGACCATGGGCCGGCCGGACGAGAATGCCGCAGCGCAGGCGGCGCGATGCCGCTTGGTAGATTAGTCGTGGCGAGAGCCAAGAGGTTCGCCGCCCCCTACCCTCCCCTTGAGGGGGAGGGTAGGAAAGTAGCTTCACGGCAAACTCAAGAACTCCACCCAGTTCGGCTTCTTGCCGGTGGGATAGGATTTCAGCTTGGCGAGCGCGCCGCTGCTCTGGTCGATCGCATAAACCGTCATGCTGTCGGAGAGCTCGCCGACCGCGGCGAGGTAACGCCCCGACGGATCGATGTGGAAGCCGCGCGGCTGCTTCTCGGTCGGCACGCTGCCGATCGTGGTCAGCTTGCCGCTTGTTGCGTCGACCTTGTAGCCGGTGAGCGTACTGGTGGTGCGCTCGGAGGCGTAGAGGAAGCGGCCGTCCGGGGTGATGTGGATGTCGGCGGCCCAGGGTTTGCCGGAAAAGCCTTCCGGCAGCGCGGTGGTGCGCTGGATCTCGTCCCATGCGCCGCTCTTGGCCTCATAGCTGAACGCCGCGACGTCGCCGTTCAGTTCATGGATGAGATAGACGAACTTGCCGTTGGGGTGGAACACGAAGTGGCGCGGCCCCGATTTCTCCGGCACCTTGGTCACCGGCGGGTCGTTCGGCGTCAGCGTGCCCGCCACTGCATCGAACGCGAAGGTCAGCACCTGATCCGAACCGAGATTGGTCGCGAACACGAAGCGGTTGTCAGGCGAGGGCAGGAAAGCGTGCGCGTTCAGCCCGGTCGGGATCACCTGCTTCGGCTCGGCCACGACGCCGTTCGGGCTGAGCGGATTCAGCGCGACCTTGTTGCCGCCATAGGAGGCGCTGAACAGGAATTTGCCAGTGCTGTCGACGGCGATGTTCGCCATGCTGTCGGCGAGCGGGCCGTTGCCGATAGGGCTGAGCTGGCCCGTTTTGGGATCGATCGCAAAGCTCACCGCGAGGAATGGCTGCGAGCGCACGCCGGCGATCAGTACGCGATGGTCGGGCGTGATCGCGAGCGGCGTCGAGGAGCCGGGCTTGTCGACGCCGGTGAAGGCGGCGGTCTGCACCGGCGTCATCTCGCCGCTCTCGGCCAGCTTGAACACGCTGATGTCGTTGCTGTCGGCGTTGCCGACATAGGCGAAGGTCTCGGCCATGCCGGGGCGGACTCCAGGAACGAGGGTGAGGAAGGCGAGGGTGGTGGCGATCGCAGCGCGTTGCGCGATGCGACGTGTCGGTCTCAACATGGGGCTCCTCCAGACAGCGTTACGGCCTTGTCGTTTTGTCGTGCAGGATAGCGGTAGCTGTGCCGCCGTACCAAATTCCAGTTGGGATCGATCGATGCCGAAATTGTATCGGTCGCGCGGGTCGCTACCGCACTGCGGCCGTCTGGCTGCGGGAGGGCAGATGCGGGCCGGGCGCAGTGTCGGGTGCCCCCAGCAGTCCCCACACGGCCACCGCCAGCAGCGCGCAGGTCAAAATGGTCCAGGCGACCAATCGTTTCCGCATCAGACCAAGTCCATCCGTCGTTTGAAGCCCCGGGGTCCGGGCATGATCGTGCACTGCAAACGGCGACGATCCTATGAACTCGTTCACAGGCACAACATCGCATCGGCATTGCGAACCAATGCCGCGGGAGTGCATTGACCCATATGCCGCGTGACAACGACCTAGAAGGCAAGCCCGACATGGGCGGCAAGCATGGCGGCCAGAAAGGCCAGCCCAAGCCGCCGCCGCGCCCGCGCGAGGGGCCGCGCGATGAGGACGTCGTGGCAAAGCGCCACACCGGCCAAACCGATCGCACGCCGCCGGCGACCAAACAGAAATAGCGCCGTATTTCGCGCCGGGAACGTCAGCCTCGCCTTGCCGTTATGCTGATCCCGCAAGCGGACGAGGTCGAACCGGAGGCTGCCACGTGTTTTGGATCTATTGGAACACCGCCTGGTCGCTCATCATCAGCGGCATCTGGGTCGCCACCATCGTTAGCCATCCCGATGCCGAAATCGCCGAAGTGCGTGCCGCAAAACGGCTGATGTGAACCTTCGCACCTCCCGGAACGTTGGCTGGCCGATCTAAGCCGCCACCGCCTGCGCCGACAGCAGCTGCCTCAGCTTCGCCGCCGGCACGGCGGGGCTGAACAGCCAGCCCTGCATCTGGCTGCATCCGAGCTGCCGCAACACCTCGCGCTGGGCTTCGGTCTCGACGCCTTCGGCCGTCGTCGCCATGTGGCGGGCGGCCGCCATGTGCACCACCGCCTGCACGATCGGGGAGGAATCCTCGGACTGGCCGATGTCGCTGATGAAGCTGCGGTCGATCTTGATCTTGTCGAACGGGAAGCGATGCAGATAGCTCAGCGACGAATAGCCGGTGCCGAAATCGTCGAGCGCGATGCGCACGCCGAGCTCGCGCAGCTGCTGGAGGATCGTCAGTGCCTCCTCGTCGTCGCGGATGAGCACGGTCTCGGTGACCTCGAGCTCGAGCCGTCCGGGGGCAAGTCCTGACTCCGCGAGCGCGGCTGCAACCTTGAGCGCCAGCGTCCTGGCGCGGAACTGCACCGGCGAGACGTTGACCGCGACGTGGACATCGCCGGGCCAGCTTGCCGCCTCGGTGCAGGCCTGCTTCAGCACCCATTCGCCGATCTCGCCGATCATTCCGGTCTCTTCCGCGACCGGAATGAAATCGGCGGGCGAGATCATACCGCGCTCGGGATGGCGCCAGCGCAACAGCGCCTCGCAGCCGTTGACCACATTGGCCGCGAGATCGACCAGCGGCTGGTAATGCACCTCGAACTCGCCGCGGGCGAGGGCCTGGCGCAGGTCGAGCTCGAGCTGGCGGCGCAGCCGCGCCTTGGCGTCGTATTCGGGCACGAAAAGGCGGAAGGTGCGGCGGCCCTCGGACTTCGCGGCATACATCGCAAGATCGGCGCGCTTGAGCAGATCGTCGAGATTGTCGCCGTGATCGGGCGCGATCGCGATGCCGATGCTGGCATCGGTCGGGATCTCCTGGCCCTTGCAGTCCACGGGCGTACGCAGCGCTTTCAGGATGTTTTCCGCCAGCGCCGTCAGCTCGGCCCGGTCGCTGGTGCCGGCCTTGACGATGGCGAATTCGTCGCCGCCCAGCCGCGCAACGAGGTCGTTGCCGCTGACGCAGGCGCGCAGGCGGTTGGCGACCTGGCGGAGCAGCTCGTCGCCGACCTCGTGGCCGAGCGAATCGTTGACGCCCTTGAACTCGTCGACGTCGATGTAGAGGATCGCGAACGGCTGGCCCTGGCTGAGCTCCGCGATGCGGCGCTCCAGATGGCCGCGCATCAGCACGCGGTTGGGCAGGTCGGTCAGCGCGTCGTAATGCGCCATATGCGCGATGCGCTCGTCGGCGCGGATGCGTTCAGTGACGTCGTCGTGGGTCGCGAGCCAGCCGCCGGCGGCGCCGGGCTGGTTCTTGATCTCGATCAGGCGGCCGTCCGCGGTCTCGACGACGGCGCTCTGGGTTCGCCCGGTATTGCTCAGAATGTCGTCGCAATAGGACGCGACGTCACCGTGGAACGATCCGGTGTCATGGCGATGCTGGATCACGTCGCGGAAATAGGCGCCGGGCTTCACCACCTCGGCCGACAGCCCGTACATCTCGATGTAGCGCCGGTTGCAGACGATCAGGCGCTCGTCCCGGTCGAACATCAACAGGCCTTGCGTCATGGTGTTCATCGCGGTGTCGAGCTGCTGCTTCTCCGCGGCGAGCCGGCGCGTCATCTGGCGGAAGATCAGGAACAGCGTGAGCACGAGCAGGCCGATCGACAGCACGGCGACGGCGACGAAGAATTTTGTCTGCGTCCGCCAGGTCGCCAGCGTCGCGTCCAGCGATTTGGTCGCGACCACGACCAGCGGCTCGCCGGTGAGGAGGCGCGCGGCGACGATGCGGTCCTTGCCGTCGATCGGGCTGGCGAGCTGCGTCGTGACGAAGGTGCGTTCGAACACCGCCATCTGCTCGCGCATGCCGTTGCGAAAATTCTGTCCGATCATCGCGTCGACATGCGGAACGCGCGCGAGCAGCTGGCCATTCTGGTGGTGCATCGCGATCGAGGATTCCTCGCCGAGCCCGGCCGAGGCGAAGAAGGATTCGAGCTGTTCCGGCGAAATGGCCCGCGACACCATGCCGAGGAATTCGCCGTGGGGGCCGGAGACGCGCCGCGCGAACACGATCGCGGCTCCGCTGCCGAGCCGGCCGGGCACGACCTCGATCTCCTCCTGCGAGGCCGGATCGTTCCTGAGGCGATTGAAGTAGCCGCGGTCGGCGACCGAAATATCGGCGACCGGCCAGCGCCGCGACGAGTTGATCAGCACGCCGTTGGAATCGAACACGTTGGCGCCGGCGACGTCGGACCAGCCGCTGGCCTTGGCGCGCAGCACCTCATGCATGGCCAGCGTGGCCATCTCGCTGCGGAAGACATCGGCGGATGCGATGCCGTGACTTTCGAGCTCGGCGATGACGCTCTTCTGGAGCACCGCAAAGTCCTCGAATTCGCGGTCGAAATGTCGGGCGAGCATGCGCACGGAGTTTTCCAGGCTGTCGCGGCCGCTCTCGATCGCATTTTGCCGGAAACGATCGACGGTGAGCGCGGTGCCGATGGCCATCGCGACCATCAGCACGAAGCCGCCGGCGATCAGCCACGTCAGCGGCGCGCCCTGCCAACGGCGGAGCAACGCGCGCATGCGCGTGGTCCATCGAATTGATGTGCCCATCCAGCCCTCCCGTGGGATGCAAGATGCAGCAAAACCGACAAGAGCCCGTTACCAGTAAGGGTTAGGAAAACATGAATCGGAACGGAATCAGAGGGTTGGTTTCCCTCGATCGGCGAGAGTTCTGCAGGCCGGGGTTACGGTGACGCGATTCCGGGGATCATCGGCGGATTTCCCACCTCAAGGCTTCCGCATTCTTCTTGGCGAACGTCTCGGGTACGTCGAACTTTCCGGTCTCGAGATCATAGCGGCATCGCCAGCCGCCCAGTCCCTTCATGGCGACGTTCTTGGGATGATTGTCATATTCGCCCGACAGCGAGATCACGAGGTAGCGGTTGTTCGGCCAGTCCATGCCGAGCGAGCGATAGGCCTCTTCCGTACCCTCCATGAGATTGGCCGAGATGTGGAAGTCGAGCTTGGCGAACTTCTTCGTCTCCGGCCGGCCGTAGAAATACGCCCAGGCGAGATTGCTGAGCGGCTTCTTCGTCGCGCTCGCGAAGGCGCCCTTCTCGACATGGTAGAGAAAGAGATCCTGCTCGCCCGAGCCGGTCTTCTGCATCCGCACCAGCCATTGCGAGTCGCTGGTGAAGCGGAAGCCGGCCCCGTAGCCCTGCTCGGGCTTCAGCTCCGTCATCTGCTCGCCGCGGCGAGCCCAGGCCTGCCATTTGACGTCCCAATCCCCGCCGTCCTTCATGTACTGCTCGATCCTGGTGGCGCCATCGGGCGAGGTGAAGGCGAGGCCGGCATTGTTGGTGAGGATGTAGTCCGGCGGCGGGCCGGATGCGGCGACCGCCGGAGGGGCGGCCAGTGTCAGGACAAGCGCCAGCCATGGTGCGCGACGGCAAAATGCGGTCACGGGAAAAATCCTTAAAGCTTAAAGAATGACCGCGACGCGGCCTCGATGATTTGACGCCGTCGGTGCCCCGCCGGTTCACGCCGGGCGTGCCGGAGCGAAAGGCGCATCATCCCAATGATCGTCTTGCTGCCGCAGCCAAATCGGCGCAATTTGGCGGTCTCGGTTGATTTGCGATCCAAGGGTTCACTGTCTGATGATCACCGCTTCCAAGGCCTTCATTGCATTCTGCCTGCTCGCGGTGGGCGGTACCGTGCTGGTGATCGGTCCCACCGAGCTGCGCCGCCTGCTGCCGGGCGGCGCGCAGACCGAGACCGCCGTCGCCGCCAAGCCGGAGGCAAAGCCCGAAGCCAAGGCGGAGACCAAGGCCGAGATTAAGGCCGAGACCAAGCCAGAGCCGAAGCCGGACGAGCCAAAGCTCGCCGCCGCGCCGCCTGCGCCATCGGCGCTCCCGGCCTCCGCGCCGAAGGTCGATGCGCTGGCCGAGACGCAGAAGCAGGCCACCGCGCTGGCCGATCTCGTGCCGGCCAAGCCGCCGGCAGCCACGACCGATACCGGCCCGCGGTTCGACGTCGCGCGCGTCGACGATCACGGCGAGGCGGCGGTGATCGCGGGTCGCGCTGCGCCGGGTGCACAGGTCGAGCTGCTGCGCGACGGCAAGCCGCTCGATACGGTGGTCGCCGATGCCTCGGGCCAGTTCGTGATGACCCCGTCACAGCTTCCCGCCGGTTCCTATGAACTGACCCTGCGGGCGAAAGCGCCCGATGGTACCGTTACGCAATCGGGCCGCAGCATGCCGGTGACCATCGCCGAAGCCGCGCCGCCGCCCGCGCCGGTCGCGAGGCAGGAGCCGGCGCAAGCGCCGAAGCGGGCCGAGAAGCCCGACGACAAGTCTGATGTCGTGGCATCCCTGCCGTCGGCATCGTCGCGCCAGGCATCGGCGCATGACAGGCCCACGGTTCAGCCGAGATTTATCGGTGCACCGAAACCCAGGGTCATGGCGCGAGCGCCCGCGGCCACGACCGTTGCATCGGCCTCGCCGGCGGAAATCATCAGCGGTCCACCGGCCGAAGCAGGCGGCAGCCGGGTGATCTCCCGCGGCGACAGCCTGTGGGCTCTCAGCAAGCTCGCTTACGGCGACGGCGCCCGCTACGCGGTGATCTTCAACGCTAACCGCGGCAAGATTCACAACCCCAACCTGATCTATCCCGGCCAGACTTTTGTGGTGCCGCGGAAGGCGGATTGAGGTCGCATCGGCAACGCCGGTGCGCGTTGCGACGCTTTGCCCTCCGTCTCTCCGGAACTTTCGGTTCCCAAGCGCGTCATTGTGATGCGCCCCAGTGCGCGCTTGGCGCTGGGAGGAGGCCGAGGTGGTCAGGTCCGCTTTCATGTCGGGACGCATGGGACTGGCGCTGGCGGGCGCTGCTCTCGTGATTGCGGCAGTGCTGCTGCCGAATAAGGCCGAGGCACAGTTCGGATTGCGCGGTGGCCCGCTCGGTGTTGCGCGCTTTGCCGTCGGCCACGTGATCGGCATGTCGCGCCTGCGCCATTCGCGCATGGCGGTACGGGGCGGCCGATACCGTTCCGCCGCGTTGAGGTCGCAGGATCCTCGCGGCGCCGAGCGCGGCCAGCCGGCCAACCCCTACATCCTGCGCGCGGCGCTCACGGCGCAAGCTGCGCTGTCGGGCTGGCATGGTGGCCGCCGCCCGCAGGGCTGGTGGCGCCACCCCGATGGCAGCTATGGCTGGGCGGGCCCGGTGTTCTGGCCGTTCGCGCATGACGACCTCACCACCGCAATCATCCTGGGCGATACGACCAGCCTCTCGCTCTATGGCTATGGCGACATCTACGCCGCGATCTTCGCGCCTTATGCGGCCACGGAGTTCGCCGCCTACACAGCGTCGCAAGGCAGGCGCGCGCGAAAGGTCCCTTCGGTCGAGGCCGTTTGCGATGCCAGCGATACCGGCGGCCTGCCGGTCGACCGCATCGCCGCCCAGGTGCAGCCGAACGAATTGCAGCGCGCCGCGCTCGATGAGCTCGCGATCGCCTGGGTCGCTGCGCGCGACACCATCCGCGCGGCCTGCCCGACGCAGGCCCCCGCGACCTCCGCGGAGCGCCTCGGCCTGATGCAGACGCGCCTCGCGGCCATGATCAAGGCGACGGATGCTATCGCGCCGTCGCTTGCCAAATTCGTCGATCTTCTCGATGCCGGCCAGAAGGCAAAGCTCGACGCGCTGGCCAATGAGCGGCGTGCCGCGCTTGCGGCCGGCCAGCGCAAGGACGCGCAGGCGCCAGCCGCGTGCGAGGCCGGCTACGATCCCCGCTATGATGTGCAGGCACAGCGGCAATACGAGCAGCTCGTGCAGCAGCAATGGCCCGGCGAGATCGCGTCCACGCTGAGGCTTGACGACACCGCTCGCGCCCGGTTCGAGGTGCTCCAGGACACCACGCTCCGCACCATGGAGACACTGAGTGCGTGCCCGTCCAAGGCCGAGCCCACGCCGCAGGCCCGCCTCACCGTCGTGAAGGCGCGGCTGGAGACGATGCTGCAGGCGGTGAAGGGCGTCGGCGACGCGCTCGACGATTTCGAGGCGGACTTGAGCGACGAGCAGAAGGCCGGCTTCGAGGCGATCGGGCCGAAGCGGGGGGTCTGATCAGCCGCACGCCCAGTCGAACTTCATGTCCTTGAAGTCGAGCTGCGCATTGCCGCCGCCGAAATTGTAGCCGCCGAAATATTCCTCGAACTCGATGTAGAACGGGCTCATCTCCGGCACGGCCTGGCACGGCCGCATGGTGCCGCCGAGATGGTTGTGCGCGTGATCCTTGCCCCAGTCGTGCAGGCGGAAATTGTCACGGCTCGGCACACCCCCGACATAGTAATAGTAGGGCTGATAACCGGTCGGCGGGTTTTGCCTTGTGTGCTCGTCCTGCGGGCCCTTGCCGGCATTGGGATCGGTCGCGCGCGGCACAAGCGCGATCGCGCGGGTCTCGCTGAGATCGGCGCGCGGCTGCGCGGCAAACATCTTTCTTGCATAAGGCGCGGCGGCCTCGAAGAAGGCACTGGCGCCGCCGACGTCGAGCCAGCGCGGCCGATCGGCTGTCGCAAGGGGAAGCGGTGCCGGCGGCGTCGCGAATGCGCCTGCATATTCGGCTTTGGTCAGCAGCAACGCGGCATATTCGTAGTCGAGAATGTCGGTCATGCGCGAAAGCCGCGGATGCGCTGGTCGCGCCGCCACGGCCTCGCGAATCTCGGGATCATCGGGCGCCCCGCCGTCATTGTGATCCGGCGCGGTCGCGAAGAACGACACCGCAACGATGTCCTCGCCATGCACGCGATAATCGTCTGGCAGCTTCAAGGTGAAGCCGTGCATCAGTGGAAAGCCGGTGACGGGATCGAGCGGCCATTGCTCGCTCGCGATGCCCGGCGGCAGGCCAAAGACCCAACCGTGATCGCGCGCACGATCAGCGGGACGGTCCAGCATCTGCAAATCATACGCGCGCGAAGGCAAGGCAAACGCCACGATCGTCTCCATCCGAATTCTCGCCTCGGCGTTGAGGCGATGGTTAGTCGCGGGGAGGAGGGATGTGGTTCGTGGGAGGGGTGCGTGAGATGATACCATCCTGCCGGTGTTTTGCCCGACGTGTCAAACCACTCCGGCACCCGCGTAAGTCATTGATCTTGCGGACCCCGTCTACTGTGCATGGGGTTGTTTTCGACTTTTTTGTTGTTGGCTATCCTCGGCGGCGCGCGGCGGACGCATCCACCACGTTCTCCACCTGCTCGCGCCAGCCCAAAATCTCCATCGCCAGCACGGGGTGATTGAACCCCTTGAGCACGAGGTCGTCGAGCGCGCGGGCTTCGACCCAGGGCTCGACGATGCCGTAGACGCGGCGGCTGACCACGATCTGGTTGGCCTTGGCTTCGTCGCAGAGACGCGAGGCGAGGTTGGTGACGCTGCCGATCGCGGCATATTCCAGCCGCTGCTCGAAGCCGACCTGGCCGAGCGTGGCATAGCCGAGCGCGATGCCGATGCCGAAGCCGAGCGTGTGCCCGCGGTTGCGCCACTTCTCGGTCAGCGGGCCGATCGTGTCGCGCATCTCCACCGCCATCTGTACCGCGCGCCGCGTGTGGTCTTCGAACTGGATCGGCGCGTTGAACAGGATCATCACGCCGTCGCCGGCATATTTGTCGAGCGTGCCCTCGTATTTGAAGATCAGCTTGCCGAGCGCGACGTGATATTCGCGCAGCACGTTCATCGCCTCTTCCGGCTCGGTCGCCTCGGTGAAGGCGGTGAAGCCGCGCAAATCGCAGAACACCACGGTGACCTCGCGGCGATGGCTGTCGAGCAGCGAGTCATGACCATCCGACGACGCGATGAGCTGGGCGACCTGCGGCGCGAGAAAGCGTTCGAGCCGCTTGATGCGGCCGATCTCGCCGAGCTGCTTCTCGACGCGCTCTTCCAGGGAGCGGTTCCAGTTGCGAAGCTGCTCGGTCTGCTCCTGCAGCTTTGCCGCCTGCTGCTGCACGGTGTTATGCGCGGCGGCGAGCTCGCGGCCCTTGCGATCGACCTCGGTGAACAGCCGCGCGTTGCGCATCGACAGCACGGCCTGGTTGGCGAAGGTGCGCATCAGGCCAATGAGGCTTCCGGCGAACTCGCCGCCGGCCCGGCGCAGCACCACCAGCGAGCCGAGCGTGCCCTGCTGGTCCACCAGCGGCACCACCAGCACCGAGTGGAAGCCGGCATCGATCGCGACGTCGCGCAGCGGCTGCTCGGAGGCCCGGTCGAGATCGGCGATCGCGATCGGCTCGCCGCTGTCGGCGGCATCGCTCAGGATGTTCGCGCCTTGCTGGATCGTGACATGCGCGCCGTCGGCCGATTTGTCGATGCCGTTGGATTCGATCAGGTTGAAGCGGCGCGTCTCGGCATCGAAGCCGTAGATCAGCACCGCATCGGCATGGGTGATCTCGATCGCGCGCGCCGCGATGGTCGGCAGCACGGCGTTGAGATCGAGCGAGGAGGCGACCGCGCGGCCGACCTCTTCCAGCGCCTTGAGCTCGTTGATCGACTGCGCGAGATCGCGGGTGCGCGCCTCGACCTTGGTCTCCAGGTCCGAATAGGTTTCCTGGAGCTGGCCGGCCATGCGGTTGAACTGGCCGGCGAGGTCTTCCAGCTCGTCGGAGGTGTGGACGTCGATGCGGTGGCTGAAATCGCCTTCGCCGAGCTTGTGCGCGCCGTCGCGCAGCGCCGTGATCGGGATGATCATGCGGCGGGCGAGCAGCGTGCCGGCGAGGATCGCGACCATCAGGCCCATGCCGATCAAGAGCGCGATGCGCACGAGCTGGTCGCGGATCGGCATCAACGCCTGCGTCGTCGGCTGCTCGAACATCACATTCCAGCCGAGCTTCGGCACGGTGCTGGCAGCGCTCATCACCGCATGGCCGTTGAAGTCAGTGCCCGAGGTGTCGGGCTCGCGGCCGGGCGCAATCGCCGCCGCCACCTGCGGCAGCTTCGACAGATCCTTGCCGACATCGGGCCCTTTCGACGAGGTCGCCAGCACGCGGCCGCGCGGATCGACCACATAGGCGAATGCGGCCTTGCCGACCTGGGCGTCGGACAGGAAGTCGGAGAGGAAGCTGAGGTCGATCTCGGCCACGGTGACGCCGGCATTGAAGCCGGAATGCGCCACCGAGATCGACATCATCGGCGTCCGGTCGGAGAACCAGGCCGGCGCGTAGCTGACGCCGCGGGCGACCGTGTCGGTGAAGCGCATGTCGCGGGAGAGGTCGGCATTGCCGCCGGTCGTGGTCGACTGGCGCGAGACGCGCAGCACCTCGCGTCCCTCACCGTTGAGCTGGAACAGCTGATTGACGACCGAGACCTGGTGCAGGAGCGATGCGTAGTCGGCGCGGCGCTTCTCGAGCGTGTCCTGGCTTGCCCGCGTCACCCAGCTGATCTGGCGCTCGAGCTCGGAGATCGACTGCTCGATCCGCCGGGCGGCTCCTTGCGCCTTGTCGTCGAGCCCGTCGGTCAGCTGGGTCTTGGTGGCGCGATAGGAGATCCAGGTCTCCATCGCGCCGTTGACGGCGAGGACAAACACGACGAGGCCGACGAGGGAGACGACATATTTGGCGAACAGGCCCTCGCGCAGAAACCGTGTCTTGTCTTTCGCTCCCGCCATCCAGATCCTCTCGCGCCGTCATCGACGCCGGCGCTACGGGCCGTACCGGTCCACGCGCCCTTCTACCACAATTCGGGCCAGCGGACCGTCCAGCGACCTGTGGACCGGCCAGCGTGGTTACCCACTGTCGACGCCGGGCTGGGCCGGAAGGGGCGTGAATTGTCGCGGCCTCATCCCTTTGGAGGAAGCGGCGGGCGGGGAGGCCGATGTAAGGATTGGCGTGGAGTCCAGTGCGTTGGTCGGCCAATCATCGATTAAAGAGCTGTCGCAGCACGTCGTTCATCGGCTGGCTGTCCTGCTGCGCCACCGCCGGGTCGTCCTGGGCCGGGGGCGCGGGAGAGGCCTGCGGAGCGGGGGTGGACGGTGTTGCCGGCAGGCCGCGACTACGGCCGGTGCCAGTGCTGGTCCCCGCGCCGCTGGAAAGCCCCTGCTGGATCAAATTGCCGATCGCCTCGCCCAGCGGACCGCCGAGCGGGTTGCTCTGTCCCTGCTGCTGGGTTTGCGGATTGGCGTTGCCGCCGCCCGGCGCGGCGGTACCGCCCAAGCCGAGGCTGCCCAGGATATTGCCGAGCCCGGCGCCATCGGGGCCGAACAGGCCCTTGCCCATCTCGCGCAGCTTGGCATAGGCGGCGTCCGGATTGTCCAGCATGCCGGCCATGTCAGGGTAGATCCGCGGCTGCGACCAGCTGCCCTGGATCATCACGGGAATGCCGAAGCCGACCGGCTCCGACGCGCGGCCCTGGCCTTCGGTGGTCATCACGAGCTTCGGCTCGACGCGAAAACCCATCATCTTGGTGTCGAGGGCAATGGTGCCGGCGCCGGTCACGCGCACCAGCGGTCCGATCAGATTGAGATCGGTCGTCACCGCCTGACCCTTGTCGATGCGGAAGGACGCCGAGAGCTGCGACAGATCCGTGCTCTGGGCCTCACTGTCCTGCCAACCGGACAGCGTGCCCGATGTCAGCGAGCGGATCATCTGCGCGATGTTGATGCCGCGGATGGCGCCGTCCTGGAAATTGACGAAGGCCGTGCCCTGCATGTTCGCCATCAGCGCGCGCTGGCTGGTGCCGGCGCTGCGCAGCGCGAGCTTGGCCTGCAGCTTGCCGTCGATCCGGTCGAACTCGGCAAGGCCCTGGAGCAGCGGCAATGCGCGCACGCCGACGAGATCGGAATGCATGGCAAAGCTCGGTGCGCCGGTTGTGGCATCCAGGATCACTTCGCCCGAGACCTGGCCGTCATAGGCGCCGAGATTGGCGGTGCCGGCCTTCAGCACGCCGCCGGCGAGCTTCGCATCGAGCGCCAGCGGCGCGAGGCGCGCATCGCCGATCACGGCCTCGTTCGCGGAGATCCTGATTTGCGCGTCGACATAATTGAGCCCGGACACGTCGATCGGTGCATTGCTCCAGGGTTGTCCCGACATGCCCTCCGGCGATTTCGCCACCGGAATCGCGAGCCGCTGGAAGTCGAGATCGACCTTGACCAGGGGCTTGCTCGCAATGTCGACCGAGGCCCAGCCGTTGAAGGCGCCGTCACCGAGCCTGCCGTTCACGCCGTTGATCATCACGACATCGCCGCTCAGCCGCATCTCGGCATGGCCGGCGAGCTGGGACTTCAGCACATCAGGCATGTCGATGGCGAAATCCACCGGAATGGTCGGCCGGTCGGCCGGCGTCGCCGGCGTCGACGCCTTGATATCGAACTTGGTCGGGTGATCGCCGACCCGCGCGGTGCCGGCGATGTCGACCTTGCGGTCGCGGCCAATGACGGCATCGGCATTGATGGCGCTGATGCGGCCCTCGACGCGATCGCGCACGCGCGCGAATGCGACTTCACCATCGATGACCTTGACGCGGTCGATGGTCGCGCCACCGGTGTCGAGCGCCAGCGGCTTCGACGCGGTGCCGGCATTCGGCAGTCGCTCGCGCAGCAGCTGCTGATGGAGCACGGGATGGGTGACGACGAGTTCGCTGATCTTCGGGCTGCCCGACCATACGCTCGAGAGCGACATGTCGGCCTGCACGCTGTCGACCGTCAGGCGCGTGATGCCGCTGCGGTCCTTCGGGTCCTGAAGCGTGAGCTCGTTGAGCGTGACGTTCAGTGTCGGCCACAGGCTGATCTTCGTGGTGCCGTCGATCGACAGGCGATAGCCGGTCGCGCTCTCGACCCGCGAGGCAATCGTCGTGGCCAGGAATCCCGAGGGAATCCCGACCACGAGGAGAAGCCCGATCACGATGATGACGGCGGCTATCGCCGCGCCGGCGAATTTCACTGCTCTCATGTCGACTTTCCAACGACGGACAATCGGCGGCGAATCCCGCAGATGAGCGTCCTATGCATCCGTCCTTTGCACCTGAGTTTATCCCCGGACGGGAAGCGGCTCCAAGCACGTAAAAATAGTCGGGGGGTGCTGCAAAGTTATGTGACTTATGACACACTTCCCCGGCTCGGTATTACGCGATCCTGATTTGATGGTTCCAAGCGATTTGCCAGGAAAACTGGCTAAGGAAATTCACAAGGACATTGAAATGAGCAAGCAGGCCGAATTTGCGGTCATCCTGAAGATGAACGCGATGTTCGCCGATCTCGGCGGAGACGAGCTCCAGCGGCTGTCGAATCTCTGCCACACCCAGCATCTGGCGAATGGCGAGGTGCTGTTCCAGAAGGGCGATGCGGGGGACGCGCTGTTCGGCGTGCGCCGGGGCCAGGTCCGCATCGAGACCGGCGTCTCCGACGGCAGCCGTCTGACCCTGAACTTCATGGGCCCGGGCGACCTGTTCGGCGAGGTCGCGGTGCTGGACGGCCAGAGCCGCACTGCGGATGCGACCGCAGGCGAAGCCAGCGAACTGTTCGTGCTGCGGCGCGAGGATTTTCTCAGCTTCCTCGAACGCGAGCCGAAGGTCGCGATCAAGATCATCGCGCTGCTGTGCCAGCGCATCCGCTGGCAGAGCGAGCGCATGGAAGAATCCATGCTGCAACCGCTGCCGGTGCGGCTGGCACGGCGCCTCTGCGCGCTCGCCGCCGATTTCGGCTCGGAGGTCCACATCTCGCAGGAACAGCTCGGCATCTTCGTCGGCGCGGCCCGCGAGAGCGTCAACCGCCAGCTTCAGGCCTGGCGCAAGGAGGCGATCCTCGATCTCCAGCGCGGCCGCATCCTGCTGCGGAACATGACCAAGCTGACGGCGATCGCGCGCAACGAGTAGGGGATCGGCTAAACCGCTTCGCCGTCCGGGCGGTGCGACCGGTGCGCTTGAACGCTCCGAAGCGAAGACGATCTTCTGCGACGTCGGTTTCGCTGACGCCGCTCGCTGAACCAGCTTGAGCTGTCGACGTCCGTATCATGGCTACTCCGCCGCGGGGTGTACCATGCCCTTTTTATCCGGCGCCGCGCCGTGATGATCGGCGGTCTCGGCATCCTCGCTATGCACGATGAGCCGCTTGGCGAATCGCCAGATCAAGGCACCGAGATCGTCCATCACCATGAACATCGCGGGCACGAATACCAGCGACAGTATGGTCGAGAAGATCAGGCCGCCGATCACCGCGAGCGCCATCGGCGAGCGGAATTCGCCGCCGGCGCCGACCGCGAGCGCGCTCGGCATCATGCCCGCGGCCATCGCGATCGTGGTCATCACGATCGGGCGCGCGCGCTTCATGCCGGCGTCGATCATCGCTTCCTCGCGCGGCTTGCCGGCGCGGATCGCCTCGATGGCGAATTCCACCAGCATGATCGCGTTCTTGGTGACGATGCCCATCAGCATCAGGATGCCGATCCACACCGGCGTGGTGAGCTGCTTGCCGGTGATGAGCAGGGCGGCGATGGCGCCGCCGATCGAGAGCGGCAGCGAGAACAGGATGGTGATCGGCTGCAGGAAGGTGCCGAACAGCAGCACCAGCACGGCGTAGACCATCATCAGGCCCGCCGTGATCGCCGTGGCGAAGCCGTCGGACAGTTCGTTCAGGCTCTCGGCGTCGCCGGAGGGTGACACCTTCACGCCCTTCGGCCGGCTCTTCATCACCGGCAGGTCGTAGATCTTCTTGGTCGCGTCGCCGAGCGCGGCGGAGCCGACGAGGTCGGCGGCGACGGTTGCCTGCCGCTCACGATCGTAGCGGTTGATGCTGGTCGGACCCTGGTCGAGCTTGACGTCGGCGATGACCGAGAGCGGCACGCCGCCCTTCTCGCCGCGCTCGCCGAGCGGCACGCGCAACTGTTCGAGCGTCCTCAGATTGCCGCGCGCGGCGTCCTCGAGCTGGACGCGGATCGGCACCAGGCGGTCGCCGACGTCGAACTTGGCGAGCGCGGGCCCGACATCGCCGATGGTGGCGACGCGGATGGTCTGCGACAGGCTTTCCGTGGAGACGCCGAGGCGCGCGGCGAGATCTGCGCGCGGCTCGATGCGAAGCTCGGGCCGCTCGAGCGTGGTTTCCGAGATCACGTTGGAGATCGTCGGAATCCGCTTCATCTGCGTCGCGAGCTCGCTGGCGACGTTGTTGACGATGTTGGCGTCGACGCCGGTTACGACCAGCGAGATGGCGCGCAGGCCGTTCTCGTCGAGGAACCAGAAGCGGATGTCGGGAACGTTCTCCAGCTCCTGGCTGATCGAGAATTCGAGCTCGCGCTGGGTGATGTCGCGGCTGTCCTTGGGCGTGTAGTTGATGATCAAGGAGGCGCGCCGGACTTCCTGGGTGCCCGGCGGGACGCGCCCGCCATCGACGAAGATGCTCTTCACCTCCGGCCGCTTGCGCAGGCGTGCGACGATGTCCTCGGTGACCTTCTCGGTGTAGGCAAGCTGGGTGCCCGGCGGCAGCTCGAGCGCCAGCAGCGAGCGCGCGCTGTCCTGCGCCGGCAGGAAGCCCTGCGGCAGCAGCGTGATGCTCCAGATCGAGGCGGCGAACACCCCGAAGCCGATCAGCACGGTGATGAAATGGTGCTTCACCGACCAGGCCACGATCCTGTGATAGGTCCGCAGCACGCGGCCGGGCGGCGGCTCTTCGTGCGCATGGTGCTTGAGGAAGTAGGCGGCCAGCACCGGTGTGACGAAGCGCGCCGCGAGCAACGAGAAGAACACCTGCACCGAGACGGTGATGCCGAACTGCTTGAAGAACTGTCCGGCGATGCCCGACATGAAGCTTGCGGGCGCGAAGATCGCGATGATGGTCAGCGAGATCGCGATCACCGCGAGGCCGATTTCGTCGGCGGCCTCGAGCGCGGCACGGTAGGGCGATTTGCCCATGTTCATGTGCCGGACGATGTTCTCGATCTCAACGATGGCGTCGTCGACCAGGATACCCGTCGACAGCGTGATGGCGAGGAAGCTGACGAGGTTCAGCGAGAAGCCGAGGAGGTCCATCGCCCAGAACGCCGGGAAGATCGACAGCGGCAGCGAGATCGCCGCAATGATGGTGGCGCGGAGGTCCCGCAGGAACAGGAGCACGATGATGACGGCGAGGATGGCGCCTTCGAACAGGGTCGAGATCGCCGCGTGGTAATTGCCCTTGGTGTATTCGACCGAGGTGTCGATCAGCTTGAGGTCGACGTCGGGATAGGCCGCCTTGAGCGCTTCGATGCGCTTCTCCACGGCCTCGGCCACCTTCACGTCGCTGGCGCCCTTGGATCGCTTGATGCCGAGCGCGACCACCGGCTCGCCGTTGAAGCGGGCGAAGGTGCGGCGGTCCGCGATGGTGTCGGTGACGGTGCCGAGATCGTCGAGCCGGACCTCGCCGCCGCCGAACAGCGGGATCATGGTGCCGGCGAGATCGCCCAGCGTCTTGGCGCCCGCGAGCGTGCGGATCGCCTGGTCGTTCTTGCCGATCTCGGCGCGGCCGCCGGCGACGTCGACATTGGTGCCGCGCAGGCTCTGGCTGACATTGACCGCGGTCAGCCCCATTGCCTGCATCCGGTCCGGATCGAGCGAGACCAGAATCTCGCGCTCGACACCGCCGATGCGCTCGACCTGGGCGACGCCGCGCACGCCCTGCAGCGCGCGCTTGACCACGTCGTCGACGAAATAGGAGAGCTGCTCCGGCGTCTTGCCGGGCGAGATCGCAGCATAGGTGACGATCGGCAGGCCGATGACGTCGACGCGCTGGATCAGCGGCTCGGTGACGTTCTGCGGCAGGTTGGATCGCACCCGCGTCACCGCGTCCTTGACGTCGTTGAGCGCGCGGTCGGTGTTGGTCTCCAGCGCGAACTGGATGGTGGTCACTGACACGCCGTCGGTGATCGAGGAGGTGATGTGCCTGACGCCCTCGACGCCGGAGACAGCGTCTTCAACCGTCTTGGTGACCTGGGATTCGAGTTCTGCTGGTGCTGCGCCGAATTGCGACACCACGACCGAGATCACGGGAATGTCGGCCGAGGGCAGCCGCGTTATCGCGAGCTTGGTGAAGGACACCCAGCCGAGGACCAGAAGGATGATCGAGAAGACGACCGACGGCAGCGGATTGCGGATCGACCAAGCCGAGATATTGAGAGCCATCAGCGTACCCGCGTGCGATCGAGTTCATCGGCGAACATGGTCTTGATCTGGTCGCCGTCATGGAGCGAAGAGCCGGCGTCGGCCACGACGATTTCGCCGACCTCGAGCCCCTCCAGGATTTCCGTCGCGCTGTCGGACGACAGCCCGACCCGTACCTTGCGCGTCTCGACAATATTGTTTTTGACGACCTGAATAGTGAGATGGTCGATCGCGGTCTTGGGGATCGAGACGCCGCAGCTTCGCTTGGCGTCGATCGAGGCGCGCGCAAACACGCCGACCTTGAGCGATGGATTGTTGGTGACGCTGATGCGGACGCGGCCGAGCTGCGTGGTGCGGTCGATTTCGGGCGCGACCAGCCGGACCCGTCCGATCAAATCGGGCGCGTCGTCGCGGCTGATGCGCACGGTCGCGCCGGGGTTTAGCTTGGGCATGTGCACCGCCGGGACCTGGGCGTCGAGCTCGATCTCGTTGTTGACGGCGATGCGGAACATCGGGCCGGCCTGCGGCGAGGCGGGCGCGCCGACGATGGTGCGTACTTCGGTGACGAGGCCTGGCGCGGGCGCCTTCAGCGAGATCGGGCCTTGCGGGCCGGGTCTTTGCGGCTGGCCGGGGATCTGCGGCGGCGCCGTCAGGCGCGCCAGCTCCTGATTCTCGGTGACCATGGCGCCTTCGGTGACAAAGAGGTCGGTGACCCTTGAGCCTTCCTGGTCGGCGACGACCACGGCCTCGCGGCGCGGCACGAAGAAGCCGGTCACCCGCACGAGGTCGGAGAAGCAGGCGTTGGTCGACTTCGTCACGATGACGAGCGCCTCGCTCGGCGTGTCCTTCGCCTCGGTGCGATGCCGATGCTCGAACAGATAATAGCCGACGCCGAGCGCAACGACGAACACCACGGTTCCGGCAGGCTTGAGATATTCGGAGGCGTTCATCGCCGGATTGTCCTGGCCTGGCTCACGGCCATCCGCACGAGGCCTGCTGAGAGCGTTTCCCTGAAATAAAGCGGCGTCCCGCAAGGCTGCGGGACGCGCTTTTGAAGCAAGACTTTACACCACATCACGACTTGGCACTTCAAAGGATTTGGCACTTCAAAGGATTACGTCGTGCTCTCACTTCGATGCGGTGGTCTTGTTTTCCATGTTGACGACCTGCACGCGGCGATTGACCTCCGCCATCGGCTGGGCCGGGTCCTTCAGCTTGCTCTTGCCGTAGCCGACGGTGACGAGATCGGTCGCGGCGATGCCGTATTTGTCGACGAGGTAGCGCTTGATCGAATCCGCGCGGCGCTCCGACAGGTCCTGATTGTAGCCCTCGCCGCCGGCGGCGTCGGTGTGGCCGGCCACCACGAAGGTCGAGCCCTTCAGGTCGGGGCTGGTCAGCGCGCGACCGAGCGCCTGTACCGAGGCGAGCGACTTGGCGCTGATATTGGCCGAGTTGTAGTCGAACGTGATTTCAAGATCGATGTTCGGCTTGTCCTTGGCCACCGACGCGATCTCTTCGCGCTCGGTCGACGAAAGCGAGCGCGTCGAGCGGCCGCGCACGGACCGGATCAGCTTGGTTTCCGCCGCACTGGGTGCGGGTTCGGCCTGCGGGGCGATCGAGAGGCCGCGGGTCAACGGCTTCTTCGGCGGCGGCGCCAGCGCGCGGACGATCTCGTCCTCGGTGACGTTCTTGCTGTTGTTGTCGTCGCCCGCGAATGCGAGCGGGGTCGTCAGCGACAGAGCCGCGCCGACCGTGATGATGGACAGGATCGCGGTCAATCCCTTTGCAGCCAATCTCATTGCCAGTCCCTCCTGCGCAGCGGACATGCGCGGTTCCAAAATTCCTGCAATGGCCCCCCGGGAAAGGCCGCCTGCGGCATCCGTCCGTTAGTCTTCCCTGGGCTGCCGAGGGTTCGAGGCGTCTGCCGCCTCAACTCAAAAAATACTAGCGTACTCCGTAGCTTGCGAACTCCTGAACAATGTTCGGGTCCATCGCCTTGGCATTGGCGATATCGAGCGCGCCTTCCTGGGCCGAGCCGTTGCGCTGCTTGGCAATCCCGCGGCCAAAGAGCGAGGAGGTCAGGCGCGGGTTGATCCTCAGGGCTGCGTCGAAATCGGCGATGGCGTTCTTGACCGCTCCCGATTTCAGATTGACGAGTCCCCGGCTGTCCAGTGCATCGACGAAATTCGGCCGCAGCCGCAGCGCCTCGTTGCAATCCTTCAGCGCGCCCTGGAGGTCACCGACCACGGTGCGGGTCCAGCAGCGGTTGTTCAGCGCCTCGACGTCCTTCGCGTTGATCCGAAGCGTCTCGTCGAAATCCTTGATGGCCAAATTGTAGGCGCCCTTGCTGGCATAGACCTGACCGCGCCGGTACAGCGCGTTCACGTCGTCCGGATTGGCGGCGATCTTGGCCGTCAGGCCCTTGATGGTCGGATCCTCCGCCAGCGCGGCCGCGCTCGGCCCGCTATCCATGCTCGGTGCGGGGGTGGTCTCGGCTGGTTTCACCGGCGGTGGCGCCGGCGGCAAGGCGGCCTCGACCTGCGGTTTCGGTGAGGGTGCCGCTGCCGGAGCAGGTGCAGGTGCAGGTGCCGCTGCCGTGTCCGCCGGCTTCGGCGGTGGAGGCGGTGCGGGCGGAGCCGGCGGCGGGTTGTTGGCGACGACCTGCGGCGGCGATGGCGGCGGTGCCGTCACCGACGGACGCGATCCGCCGGCGCCCGGAATGAACGAAAAATCCTCGGCGAGCGAGGAGGAGATCCACGGCACCTGTTCGCCGCGCGAGGCGCGGGTGACGCCCATCTTGGTGCGGTTCAGCGTCTCCTCGGCCATCAGGTCGGGGACGCGGATCTCCTTCAGGAGTTCCTGGACGAACAGGCTGTGCTCGCCGCCCGCATCCGAGACCACCGAGGCCAGCGCCGCCGAGTACATCACCAGCGTTCCATTCGGCGCGATGACCGGCGTCAGGCCGGCCGAGAAGCTGCGGAACCGGCGCTCGAAGGGATTGCGCCTGGAGGCGTCGATCAGCGCGATCTTGACCCCCGCGCCGCGGGTATTGAGTTCGCCGAGCACGGTCTCCAGGCTGAAACCGTCGCGGCGGACGTCCGATTCTGTCCAGATCTGCGCGTCGATCGGCAGCATGTAGCTCTGGCGCGCCGACTGGATGCCGAAACCGCTGAAGAAGATCAGCGCCACCGAGCCCGGCTTGATCTTGCCATAGAGCTTGTCGAACGCGCGGCGCATGCCGTCGCCGGTCAGGTTCTCGCCGATTTCAACGGAAAAGCCGTCGCGCTTGAGCTCGTCGGCGATGTCGCGCGCGTCGTTCAGCGGTTCCTTCAGCGGGGCGTCCGCGTCCGGATATTTGGCGTTGCCGATGACCAACGCATAACGGTCGCCGGCGGCCAGGGATGGCGCAACCGGGACGAGCGAAACGAGCAGGGGCAGAAGAAAAAGGAAGCGAATTTTCATAATCAGCGCGGTCCAGCCAAAAAGGCGCCGTTACCAGCTTGCGCCGCGGCGACCTTAACTTACGCAATGTGCATTATCAAACCGCGGAAGGGGGGCGTCAACCGCTTGGAGATTCGGCATTATCGCGACAATTGACCGCGATGCACGGGCACGCTTGGAGGGGAATGAACGGGCAGTCACGGATGTGCTCGGCGCCATCTGGTTCGACTCTGCGGCAGGATGCTGGAGCCGCAGCGACAAAGAAGATGTGAGCGTTCTCACATAGCAGGCCGGACGCTGTCGCGGCCCTCCGGTGTTTGACCTTTGCGGCGGACGATGGCTTGGTGCGCTCGATCGTCCCCGAAGGTCCAACTCAGAAAAGAAAATCATGGGAAACGCCTACGAAATCTATGCCCTGCGTTATGCGACGATGTCGCCACGCACCCCCAACATGAATTTCCTTCAGCCCGACCCGCATGACAGCGCGGCGCAGGATCTCGACTATTTCGTCTGGCTGATCCGCGGCGGCGGCTGCGACATCCTGGTGGATACCGGCTTCAATGCCGAGGAGGCGAGCGCGCGGGCGCGCAAGCTGACGCTCAATCCGGTCGATGCGCTGGAGCGCTTTGGCGTCGCGGCGTCGAGCGTTCGCGACATTATCGTGACGCATCTGCATTACGACCACGCCGGCAATCTCGATCGCTTTCCGAATGCGCGCTTCCATCTCCAGGAGCGCGAGATGGCTTACGCGACGGGACGCTGCATGTGCAACGGACTGCTGCGACACCCGTTCTCGGTCGAGCACGTCACGCAGATGGTGCGTCATGTCTATGGCGAGCGCGTCAATTTCTATTCCGGCGATGGCGAGATCGCGCCCGGCGTCACCGTGCACCGTGTCGGCGGCCATTCCGACGGCTTGCAGGTGGTCAAGGTCGAGACCGCGCGCGGGCCGGTGGTGCTGGCGTCCGATGCCGCGCATTATTACGCCAATCTGCAGCGCAAAAGCCCGTTCCCCATCGTCTACAATATCGGCGACATGGCGCAGGGCTGGGAGACGATCGAACGCCTCGCCGGTCATCCCGATCGTTTCATCCCTGGCCATGATCCGATCGTGACGGAAATGTATCCGCGTGCCAGCGACAAGGTCGATGCCTGGGCGCTGCATTTGCCGCCGTCGCGGTCGTTTGCGAAGTGACGGAATCCGGGGCGTGTGCTTGCGAGCCCTAAGCGCGGCTCAGATCAGGCGAGCCTGGTGTCCGCTGCGCTCCTGAAAGCAGCGCGCAAACGAGCATCGCCGCAGGTCCGATTCGGGCCAATACCAGAAGTGAGTGTGTCGTTCGGTCACCAAGGGTCAGTTTTGGCCATTGGGCTGGTTTTGGTTGCCACCTCCAAAGCCGGAGTTGAATCCTTGATTGCCGAGGTAGCCGCGCATGCCATGCGAATGTCTGCGATGGTGGGAAAAGCCGTAGGCTCCATGGCGATGGTGCCGCTCGAAGCGTTCCTCGCCGTCGCCATGCCCCTTGCCTTTTCTAACGAGAATGAAGGCGCCAGAAGTATCCGTTGACTGCATGTCGAGGAGGGTCGGGGCGACCGGAAATGCTCGCGCCGGGAGCGTCGCTTCGGCAAGCGAGAACAATACCATCAAGGCAAAGAGAAAACGGTTCGTCATGTTTCCTCCCGACAAACCCGATGAATGACGCCGCTTCATCTTATCCCCCGTAGGGACCAAGGCTCGTGCCATGCCTAAAACCTAGCACTTCGCGACCGGACGACGAGCAAGAAATGGGGCAAAATTGCACCAGTTTTCTGACTGGGCCCAATGTCCGGGTTGGGTCAAAAGCGCCGGTTCGAGCCTCAGCCGGCGATTTCCGGTCTGACCCCTTCTTCGGACATGTTCAGCCTCTGAGACGGGCGGCGGGCGTGGTGTCAGCGAGTGCCGGCAGGATCCGCACAAGCAACGATATCGCGGGGAGATCTTCGAGCCGCTACCTCCGGCGGAGAGAATACCGCCAAATATCCTCCGTCCCCTGCGAGCTTGTATGTGGCGACCTCGCGATAGCCGACGGCGGTCAATTCGCAGCGCAAGAGCTCAATTGGCGTGCCATGCTTCGACGTCGGAAGCTCGAGATCGACAATCCCGACCCGCGCACCCTGCTTCAAGGCGGGCGCGAGATTGTAGAGGAAGGCGTAGGGTTGGGCTACCTCGTGATACATGTGCACGAGGATTGCGGCATCCAGCGAGGAAGCGGGCAGACGCGGATCGTGCGGTTCGCCGAGGGCGAATTGCACGTTCGTCAACTTCAGACGTTCTGTTCGCCTGGCGAGCTCGACGAGGTAATCCCGCGTGACGTCCTGGGCAACGACAGAGCCGGCGGGTCCGACGAGGCGGGAGAGCCTGACCGTGTGGTAGCCACTGCCTGCTCCAATGTCGCCCACTGTCATACCTGGTTTCAGGTCAAGCGCACGTGCGATTTGACCGGCCTCATTGAGGGCGTCGCGGCGCTCTTCGGCGGCGCGGCGCGGGCTGACGATCCGTGCAACAGCGCGCTGTGGTGAGGGAAACTCGTTTGCAGCGACTCCGGGGGGAGCCAGATAATTTATGTCAGCGGCGTATGCGCGGGTTGCGGCAAACGCCACAAGTAGCGCCGCTATATAAGCCAGTGCCGTGACGGACCTGCCAAGCTTTCTCAATCGGCCTCCCAAAAGCCGACGTCTGCAGCTCTATGAGTACGCGCCCTAATACGCCTCTTTCGCGTCGGCCTCTTCGCTGGTCTGGATCAGGTCGAGGCTCTGTTCGATCTTGCCGAGCAGGGCCGAAAGTTGCTTGCGCTCCTGCCCGGAGAGGCAGGCGAGGATCTCGTCTTCCCGCCGCAGCAATTGCGGGAACAGCTCTTCGTACAGCGCGCGACCCTTCTTCGTCAGTTGCAGGCGGAATTCGCGGCGGTCGGCTTCGTTCTCGACCCGCTCGATCAGCCCCTCGTGCAGCAGCGTGGTCACGGCGCGGCTGATGGTGGATTTGTGCGTGCGGGTGCATTGAGAGATGTACTGCGCGCTACAGGCATCGTTGCGGAAGCCGAGCGTCGCGATCACGCGCCAGGCTGGAATGTCGAGGCCGTGACGCTCCTGATATTCGACCGCAAGCGCGGAACTCACCTCCGCAGCAAGCCGGTTGAGGCGGAACGGCACGAACTTGAACAAATCGAGCCGCGCCTTCGTCCGCAATGAAGCGTCGTCGGCCTCACGTGCCTTCAGCGCGATGTCGCTGGATGTCCTCGCCAAGGCTTGCGCTCCGAATTCCAGTTGACGGCCGGCCGGCTCCGGTCCAAAATAGTTGCACGTGAGACTATCTAGCAGATCAGTCCTCTCTTGACCAGAGCCGAGGTTAGCGCATGGCGCAGGCCAATACGCAGCAGGCCAAAACCCAGTTCGGCTATCGCCGCCACCCCGACCAGGATCGTCCCGGCCACAGTGCGGCCGAGCATCCCGTGGTGGTCGTCGGCGCGGGGCCGGTGGGGCTGTCGCTCGCGATCGACCTTGCCCAGCGCGGCCAGCGCGTCGTCCTTCTGGATGATGCCGACCGGATCGGCGAAGGCTCGCGCGCGATCTGCTTCTCCAAGCGGTCGCTCGAATATTGGGACCGGCTCGGCGTCGGCGACCGCATGGTCGAGAAGGGCGTGGTGTGGAGCGTCGGCCGCATCTTCCATGGCGAGTCGCAGCTCTACCAGTTCAACCTGCTGCCGGAAGACGGTCACAAGCGGCCGGCCTTCATCAACCTCCAGCAATATTACGCCGAGGCCTATCTGGTCGATCGCATCAGCGATCTGCCTGAGATCGATCTGCGCTGGCGCAACAAGGTGACGGCGCTTGAACAGCGCAACGATTCCGTCGCGCTGACGATCGAGACGCCGGAGGGCGCCTATCGCCTGCACGCGCAATATGTCGTCGCCTGCGACGGCGCGCGCTCGTCACTGCGGCAGATGGTCGGCGCCGAGTTCGCGGGACAGGTGTTCGAGGACCAGTTTTTGATCGCCGACGTCAAGATGACGGCGGAGTTCCCGACCGAGCGCTGGTTCTGGTTCGATCCGCCGTTTCATGCCGGGCGCTCCGCGCTGCTGCACCGGCAGCCCGACGACGTCTGGCGCATCGATCTCCAGCTCAATCGCTTTGCCGATCCCGTCGTCGAGAAGAAGCCGGAGAACGTGCGGCCGCGGATCGCACGCATGCTCGGCCACGACAAGTTCGAGTTCGAGTGGATATCGCTCTACAAATTCCAGTGCCGGAGGATGGATCGCTTCCTCCACGGCCGGGTGATTTTTGCGGGCGATTCCGCGCATCAGGTCTCACCCTTCGGCGCGCGCGGCGCCAATTCCGGGCTAGAGGACGCGGAGAATCTGTCGTGGAAGCTCGACCGCGTGCTGCGCGGTACCTCGCCCGCGAGCCTGCTCGAGAGCTACCATGTCGAGCGCAGCCTGGCTGCCGACGAGAATATCCGCGAATCGACCCGCTCGACCGATTTCATGGCGCCGAACTCGCATCAGGAAGCGCGGCTGCGCAAGGCGGTGCTGTCGCTGGCCAAGGAAACGGAGTTCGGCAAGCGCATGGTCAATGGCGGGCGGCTCTCGGTGCCGTGCAGCTACGACTCGCCGCTGTCATCGCCCGATGCGGAGGCGTGGCGCGGCGGACCGTTGCCCGGCTCTTCCATGCTCGACGCCCCCGTTGGCGAGCAGGCCTATCTGACGGACGCATTCCGCCGGGGTGGAATGGACTTCACCTTGCTGTCGTTCAGCAATGGCGCGGCGATCGATGCGCCCGATGGTGTGAAGGATATCCGCATCGGTGGCGAGGGCGGGCTCGCCGATCCCTCGGGCCTGGTCGCAAAGCGCTATGACGCCGAGCCTGATACAGCCTACCTGCTCAGGCCCGACGGCTACGTTGCGGCGCGCTTCCGCCATCCGACGCGCGCGGCGATCGTGGCCGCCTTGTCGCGGGCCCAGGGCTTGAATTAAGGCTTGAATTGAGGATTCGCATGCCGCTTTCAACCAGCTCCAACTTCGCGCGGCCCGACGATGCCTTTCGTGCCATCGTCGAGGCGCACCGCGGCTTCACCGATGAGCAGAGCGCCGATTTCGACGCGGCACTGGTCCTGATCCTCGCCAACCATATCGGCGACATCGACGTGTTGCGGGAAGCGATCGTGCTCGCGAAGCGGCGCATGACCGACGGCCAGCAGCAACAACAGCAACAACAATAACCCAAAGACCTGAGGACGAATTGATGGCGAAGAACTTCGCATCCACCGGCGATCTCTCCGAAAAGAAGATCACCTTCTCCGAGATCGGCACCGATCTCTATGCCTTCACCGCGGAGGGCGATCCGAACACCGCGATCATCGTCGGTGACGACGGCTGCCTGGTGTTCGACGCGCAGTCGACGCCGGCGATGGCCAACAAGGTGATCGAGCGCGTCCGCACCGTCACCGACAAGCCGATCAAATATGTCGTGCTGTCGCACTATCACGCGGTGCGCGTGCTGGGCGCCTCCGCCTACAAGGCGCAGGGCATCGTGGCCTCGCAGGAGACCTATCGTCTGATCGAGGAGCGCGGCCAGCAGGATTGGGATTCCGAATATGGCCGCTTCCCGCGGCTGTTCCAGGATGCCGCGAGCATTCCCGGCCTGACCTGGCCGACGCTGACCTTCGAAGGCGAGATGTCGATCTATCTGGGAAAGCGCGAAGTGCGGCTGATGCAGCTCGGCGCCGGCCACACCTCCGGCGACATCGTCGCGTGGGTGCCGGATGCCGAAGTCATGTTCTCCGGCGACCTCATCGAATACCACTCGGCCTGCTATTGCGGCGACGCGCATTTGCGCGAATGGCCGCTGACGCTGAACGAGATCCGCAACTTCAATCCCAAGGCGATCGCGCCGGGCCGCGGCGATGCGCTGAAGGGCACGGCCACCGTGCGCGAAGCCATCGCGATGACGCGCGACTTCGTCACCTCGCTCTATGGCGCGGCCGAAATCTCGGTCGCCAGGGGGCGCACGCTGAAGGAATCGATGGCGGCGACGCGCGAAGTGATGGATCCAAAATTCCACAGCTTCGCCATCTACGAGCACTGCCTGCCGTTCAACGTGTCGCGCGCCTATGACGAGGCGTCGGGGATCGATGATCCCGTGATCTGGACCGACAAGCGCGACCAGGAAATGTGGGCCGCCCTGCAAGGAGGAGGATAGTCATGAACGTCAACACCTCGCCCGACCAGATCATCCGCAGCTCGGCGCAGGTCACGCCGGGCTACATGTCCGGCTTCGGCAACAGCTTCGAGACCGAGGCGCTGCCGGGCGCGCTGCCGATCGGACGCAACTCGCCGCAGCGCTGCGCCTACGGCCTCTATGCCGAGCAGCTCTCCGGCTCGCCATTCACCGCGCCGCGCGGCACCAATGAGCGCTCCTGGCTCTATCGCATCCGCCCGTCGGTGAAGCATTCCGGTCGTTTCGAGAAGGCCGATGCCGGCCTGTGGCGCTCGGCGCCCTGCCATGAATACGATTTGCCGATCGCGCAGCTGCGCTGGGACCCGGCGCCGATCCCGAAGGAGGACATGACCTTCCTTCAGGGCGTGCAGACCATGACGACCGCCGGCGACGTCAATACGCAGGCCGGCATGGCCGCGCATGTCTACCTCATCACCAAATCGATGGTGGACCAGCACTTCTACAATGCCGACGGCGAGCTGATGTTCGTGCTCCAGCAGGGCAACCTGCGCCTCGTCACAGAGTTCGGCCGCATCGACGCCGAGCCCGGCGAGATCGTTGTGATCCCGCGCGGCGTCAAATTCCGCGTCGAGATTCCGAACGGTCCTGCGCGCGGCTATCTCTGCGAAAATTACGGCGGCGCCTTCACGCTGCCGGAGCGCGGGCCGATCGGCGCCAATTGCCTCGCCAACGCGCGCGACTTCCTCACCCCGGTCGCGCATTACGAGGACAAGGACACGCCGACCGAGCTCTACGTGAAATGGGGCGGAGCGCTGTTCAAGACCGCGTTGCCGCATTCGCCGATCGACGTCGTGGCCTGGCACGGCAATTACGCGCCCTACAAATATGATCTGCGCACCTTCTCTCCGGTCGGCGCCATCGGCTTCGACCATCCCGATCCCTCGATCTTCACGGTGCTGACCTCGCCGTCGGAGACCGCGGGCACCGCGAACATCGACTTCGTGATCTTCCCCGAGCGCTGGATGGTGGCTGACAACACCTTCCGCCCGCCCTGGTATCACATGAACATCATGAGCGAGTTCATGGGCCTGATCTACGGCGTCTACGACGCCAAGCCGCAGGGGTTTGTCCCGGGCGGAATCAGCCTGCACAATTGCATGCTGCCGCACGGCCCGGACCGCGATGCGTTCGAGCACGCCAGCAACGGGGAGCTGAAACCGGTCAAGCTGACCGGCACCATGGCCTTCATGTTCGAGACCCGCTACCCGCAGCGCGTCACAGCGCATGCCGCGAAGTCGTCCACGCTGCAGGATAATTACGCGGATTGCTGGACGGGTCTGAAGAAGCGGTTCGATCCGAACAGGCGGTAGTCTTGCTTACCCTCCCCTTGAGGGGAGGGTCGCCACGCATGCAGCGAAGCGGAATGCGTAGCGAGGTGGGGTGACGGTCTCTCCGCAAGGAGCACTGCCCGTGTTGAGAGATCACCCCACCCCGTCTCATATTTCGCTGCGCTCAATATGAGCCTACCCTCCCCCTCCAGGGGAGGGTGACACCATCACCGCTGCGCCACGGGAAACCAATGCCCCACCCCAACGACCCCAGCCTCCGATCCTTCATCGAGGTCGATCCCGCCTCCGACTTCCCGATCCAGAACCTGGCCTATGGCGTGTTCTCGACCGCGGCGAATCCCACGCCGCGCGTCGGCGTCGCGATCGGCACTTATGTGCTCGATCTCTGGGCGCTCGAGCAGGATTGTCGGCTCGATGTCGGTCCGCTCGGGGTGTTCTCCGGCCCCTCGCTCAATCCGTTCATGGCGCTCGGACCAAAAGTCTGGACCAAGACACGGGAGCGGATCAGCGAGCTGCTGCGCCATGATCACCCGGAGCTGCGCGACAACGAGGAGCTGCGCAAGCAGGTGCTGGTGCCGATGCGCGATGCAAAATTGCATCTGCCGTTCGCGGTCTCCGGCTACACCGACTTCTATTCGTCGAAGGAGCACGCCACCAATGTCGGCGTGATGTTCCGCGGCAAGGACAACGCGCTGCAGCCGAACTGGCTGCACATGCCGATCGCCTATAATGGCCGCGCCTCGACCGTCGTGGTCTCCGGCACAAAAGTGAAGCGGCCGCGCGGGCAGTTGAAGCCGCCGAATGTCGAGGTACCCAGCTTCGGGCCGTGCAAGCGGCTCGATTTCGAGCTGGAGATGGGCGTCGTGGTCGGCCAGCCCTCAGCCATGGGCGGCATGCTTGGGGAGCAACAGGCCGAGGAGATGATCTTCGGCTTCGTGCTGCTCAACGACTGGAGCGCGCGCGACATCCAGCAATGGGAATATGTGCCGCTCGGGCCGTTCCTGGCAAAAGCGTTCGCGACTTCGATCAGCCCGTGGGTGGTGACGCGCGAGGCGCTGGAGCCGTTCCGGCTGAAGGGGCCGGAGCAAGAGCCGGTACCGCTGGATTATCTCAAGCAGGCGAAGCCGCAGAATTACGATCTCGAGCTCGACGTCTCCTTGCGCGCGGCCGGCGCCAATGTGCCCGCCGGCATCAGCCGCACCAATTTCAAATATATGTACTGGTCCTCGGTGCAGCAGCTCATGCACCACGCCTCCAGCGGCTGTGCGATGAATGTCGGCGATCTCCTCGGCAGCGGCACGATCTCCGGCCCGGAGAAGAACCAGCGCGGCAGCTTGCTGGAGATCAGCTGGAACGGCACCGAGCCGGTCGAATTGCCCGGCGGGATCAAGCGCTCGTTCCTGGAGGACGGCGACAGTCTCGTCATGCGCGGCTGGTGCCAGGGTAACGGCTATCGCGTCGGGTTCGGCGAGGTCGAAGGGACGATTTTGGCGGCGGAGTAGGGCTGACTGTCATTCCGGGGCGCGCGTAGCGCGAACCCGGAATCTCGAGGTTCCGGGTTCGATGCTGCGCATCGCCCCGGAACGACGGCCTCGAAATTACCGCCGCTCCGGCGGCACGTCGCGCACCCGCGCGCAATGCGCGGCGACGTCCTCCAGGCTGTACTTCAGATGCACCCGCTTGTCGGATGGCACGTGCTTGGCGACGCACACCCCCGTCCGCCATTCCTGCGTCGGCCTGATCGGGCGCGGCGCAAAGCCGCCGCCGCAATTCGGGCAGACGTTGGAGAGTTTCGTCTCGACGCAATCCGCACAGAACGTGCATTCATAGGAGCAGATCCGCGCGTCCGTTGCATCAGGCGGCAGGTCGCGGTCGCAATATTCGCAGTTCGGTCGAAGCTGGAGGGCCATGGCTGAATCTCCGCAGATTGGCTTGATCATCGCAGACGGCGCGTGAAGCGCGAATGCCGTAGTTCCCTCGATTTCAGCCAGCCTTCAAATCCTTCAGCGGCAGCCGCGAGCTTTCCTTAAGCCTGTCGAGCACGATCGAGGAGCGCACATGCGCCACGCTCTGGTGCGGCATCAGCACGTCGTTGACGAGGTTGGAGAGACCCTTGAGATCGCGGAGAACAGCCTTCAGCACGTAATCGGCGTCGCCCGTCAGCGAATAGGCCTCCTGGATCTCGTCGATGCGGTTGACCAAGGCGCGGAAGCGTTTCGAATTGTCCGGCGAGTGGGTCGCGAGCCCCACCTGGATAAAGGCGATCACACCGAAGCCCAGCGCCTCGCTGGAGAGATCGGCGTGATAGCCCGAGATCACCTTCTCCTCCTCCAGCCGCATCCGCCGCCGCGAGCATTGCGAGGCCGAGAGTCCCGCCAGGTCGGCGAGCTCCTGGTTGGTGAGGCGGCCGTCGTCCTGGAGCGCGCCCAGGATCTTGAGGTCGAAGACGTCTACTGAGATCATGCGTCATTCGTCCATTTCTTGCACGGATCGTGCATATGATAGCCAAATCGCGTCCCGTTTGCACGCTCATTGCACGGCCGGTGAAGGATAGTTCATGGCAGCAGCAATTGGAGAGCACCATGGGTCCGTTTCCGCACGATGCACCGCCGGCCACCATCACCGCCGACAATCCGATGGGCACCGACGGGTTCGAGTTCGTCGAATATGCGCATCCCAATCCGGAAGAACTGCACGCGCTGTTCAAGCTGATGGGTTATGCGCCCGTCGCACGTCACAGGACCAAGAAGATCACGGTCTATCGCCAGGGCGACATCAACTATCTCGTCAACGAGGAGCCCGGCACCCACGGCTTCGACTTCGTCGCCGCGCATGGCCCCTGCGCGCCGTCGATGGCGTTTCGCGTGGTCGATGCGAAGGCGGCCTATGACCGTGCGATCGCGCTCGGCGCCGAACCTGCCGATGTGTCGTCGGCGCAGAAGACGCTCGATGTGCCCGCGATCAAGGGCATCGGCGGCAGCCTGCTCTATTTCGTCGATCGCTACGGCGCCAAGGGCTCGGCCTATGATACCGAGTTCGAGTGGCTGGGTGCACGCGATCCCAAGCCCGTCGGCGCCGGCCTGTTCTATCTCGATCACCTCACCCACAACGTCCATCGCGGCCGCATGGATGTGTGGACGGGCTTCTACCAAAAGCTGTTCAACTTCCGCCAGATCCGCTTCTTCGACATCGAGGGCCGCGCCTCCGGCCTGTTCTCGCGCGCGCTGACCAGCCCGGACGGCAAGATCCGGATTCCGATCAACGAGGACGCCGGCGATTCCGGCCAGATCGAGGAATATCTGAATATCTATCGCGGCGAAGGCATCCAGCACATCGCCTGCGGTTGCCGCGATATCCACGCCACCATCGAAGGCCTGCGCGAAGCCGGCCTGCCCTTCATGCCGTCGCCGCCCGAGACCTATTTCGAGCGGATCGACGCGCGCCTGCCCAAGCACGGCGAGGACGTCGCGCGGCTCCAGACCAACGGCATTCTGATCGATGGTGAGGGCGTGGTCGACGGCGGCCAGACCAAGGTGCTGCTGCAGATCTTCTCCGCCAACGCGATCGGCCCGATCTTCTTCGAGTTCATCCAGCGCAAGGGCGACGACGGTTTTGGCGAGGGCAATTTCAAGGCCCTGTTCGAGTCGATCGAGGAGGACCAGATCCGCCGCGGCGTGTTGAAGGTGGACAACGCGGCGTAGGTCGCGGCGTTCGGGCACACTGCCGTAGGGTGGGCAAAGCGCAAGCGTGCCCACCACTTCTATCAGGATTGTGGAGAGATGGTGGGCCCGGCGCTTCGCGCCTTTGCCCGCTCTACGCGATCTTTGCCGGGGCTGGATCTACCTCTTCCACGCAGCCATCACCGCACCAATCTCCGCGCCCTCCGGCTCCCGCACCGCAGACGGAGTGCGCGAGAACCTTGGTGCCGGCGCCGGCTGCTTCACGCCGTGGCGTTCGAGGAAGACGTTGCGGGCGACCATGTGCGGATGCTCGGTCGCTTCCGACATGGTCAGCACCGGGGCGAAGCAGATGTCGGTGCCTTCCATGATCCTGCACCAGTCCTCGCGGGTCTTGCTCTTGAACACGGCCTGCAATTTCTGCTTCAGCGCGGGCCAGGCCTTGCGGTCCATCTGCGCGTCGAAATCGGCATCGGAGAGGCCAGCGTGCTCGCGGAGCAGCGCGTAGAACTGCGGCTCAATCGAGCCGATCGAGACGAAATGACCGCAGGCGCATTCGTAGACGCCATAGAAATGCGCGCCGCCGTCGAGGAAGTTCTGGTTGCGGCCTTCGGTCCAGCGGCCGATCGTGGTCATGTCGAAGAAGAACGACATCAGCGAGGCCGCGCCGTCGCACATCGCGGCGTCCACGACCTGGCCCTTGCCGGATCTTTGCGCTTCGAGGAGGGCGGCGAGCACGCCGACGACGAGATAGAGCGCGCCGCCGCCGAAATCGCCGACCAAATTGAGCGGCGGCACCGGGGCTTCCTTGGTGCCGATCGCGGCCAGCGCGCCGGTGATCGAGATGTAATTGATGTCGTGGCCGGCGGCGTTGGCGAGCGGGCCTTCCTGGCCCCAGCCGGTCATGCGGCCGTAGACGAGCTTTGGATTGCGCGCGAGCACGACGTCCGGGCCGAGCCCAAGCCGCTCCATCACGCCGGGTCGAAAGCCCTCGACCAGCGCATCGGCGCTGGCAAGCAGGTCGAGCACCTCTGCGATCGCCGCCTTGTCCTTGAGGTCGAGCTCGATCACCTTGCGGCCGCGGCCTGCGACCGACTTCATGCTCTTCTTGGCACCGACGCGATCGAGCGTGACGACATCGGCGCCCATGTCGGCCAGCATCATGCAGGCGAACGGGCCGGGTCCGATGCCGGCGAATTCGACGACGCGGAAGCCCGAGAGCGGGCCGGAGGTGCGGACGGAGGAGGTGGGCGCTGGTTTATCGAGCACGTTGTTGTTTCCTCGGGTCGCGAGGCGGATTGCCGATAGTCGGCAAGCGCCAGGGACGTTCCTCTGCGGGGCGAGTTAATTGGCTGATTAACTTTTCCTGCCTTACACCGGACGAGGCAAGCGCTTTTCATGCATAGGCGCATAATAAAAGCGGCGCGCATTGCTGCGCGCCGCGGAAGATTTGTGTTGAGGCGCTAAGGCGCGACGTGCTGTCGCGCTTTATCGATGCGATCAGCCCGCGGCGGCCACCGCGCGCTGCGCCATCACCTTGACGAGGTTGGCGCGGTATTCCGCCGAGCCGTGGATATCGGCCAGCAATCCGCTCGCCGGAATGCTGACATTGTCGAGCGCCGACGGCGACCAGTTCGCCTTCAACGCGGCTTCGATCGCGGGCACCCGCATCACGCCGCTCTGCGAGGCGCCGGTGGCGGCAACACGGATCTCGCCCGACTTCGTCTGCGCGACGAACACGGCGGTCAGCGCGAAGCGCGAGGCCGGGTGCCGCATTTTTTCGTAGCCCGCCTTCGCCGGCACCGGGAACGACACCGCGGTGATGATCTCGCCGTCTTCCAGCGCCGTCGTGAACAGGCCCTGGAAGAAGTCCTCGGCCGAGATCGACCGCTTGTTGGTCTTGACGGTGGCGCCGAGCGCGACCAGCGCGGCCGGATAGTCCGCGGCGGGATCGTTGTTGGCGATCGAGCCGCCGATCGTGCCGCGATAGCGCACGGCGGGATCGCCGAGCACCGAGGTGAGATAGGCGATCGCGGGGATCGCCTTCTTCACATCGGCATTCTGCATGATGTCGAAATAGGTCGTGCCGGCCTTGATGGTCAGCACGTCGCCCGAGAGCTCGACGCCCTGCAGCTCCTTGATCTTGCCGAGGTCGATCACGTCGGACGGTGCGGCGAGGCGCTGCTTCATGACCGGCAGCAAGGTCTGGCCGCCGGCGAGGAATTTCGCCTCACTGCTCTTGCCGAACAGGGCGACGGCCTCGTCGACCGAGGAGGGGCGATGATAAGTGGTCTGGTACATCTTGTTGCTCCTCTCAGGCCGCGTGGATCGTGCGCCACACCCGGTCCGGGGTTGCGGGCATTTCCAGGTTGTTCTTGCCGATCGCATCCGTGATCGCGTTGATCACGGCCGCAGAGGCGCCGATCGCGCCGGCCTCACCGCAGCCCTTGATGCCCAGGGGATTGCCCGGGCACAGCGTCGTGGTGTGGGAGAGGTTGAACGAGGGCAGGTCGTCGGCGCGCGGCATGGAGTAATCCATGAACGAGGCCGTGACGGGCTGGCCGTTGGCATCGTAGATGGCGTGCTCGAGCAGCGCCTGCCCGATCCCCTGGGCAAGGCCGCCATGGACCTGTCCCTCGACGATCATCGGGTTGATGAGCCGGCCGAAATCGTCGGCCGCGACGAAGTTGACGAAGGAGGTCTTGCCGGTGCCGGGATCGACCTCGAGCTCGCAGATGTAGGCGCCGGCCGGGAAGGTGAAGTTGGAGGGGTCGTAGAAGGCGCTTTCCTTCAGGCCTGGCTCCATCCCGTCAGGCAGATTGTGCGCGGTGTAGGCCGCGAGTGCGACCATCGGGAAGGCGATCGCCTTGTCGGTACCGGCCACCTTGAACTCGCCGTTCTCGATGACGATGTCGCCCTCGGACGCTTCGAGCGCATGCGCTGCGATCTTCTTGGCCTTGGATTCCATCTTCTCCATGGCCTTCAGGATCGCGGTCAGACCGACGGCCGCAGAGCGCGAGCCGTAGGTGCCCATGCCGAACTGCACCTTGTCGGTGTCGCCATGAACGATCGAGACCTGGCTGATGGGAACGCCCAGGCGATCCGCCACAAGCTGGCAGAACGTGGTCTCGTGACCCTGGCCGTGGCTGTGCGAGCCCGTCAAGATCTCGATGGTGCCGACCGGGTTGACCCGCACTTCGGCGGATTCCCACAGACCAACGCCGGCGCCGAGGCTGCCGACCGCCTTCGAGGGCGCGATGCCGCAGGCCTCGATGTAGCAGGACACGCCGATGCCGCGCAGCTTGCCGTCCGCCTTCGCCTTGGCCTTGCGGGCTGCGAAGCCGGCATAGTCGATCGCCTTCATCGCGGCATCGAGCGAGGCATTAAAGTCACCAGTGTCGTAGGCCATGATGACAGGCGTCTGGTGCGGGAACTGGGTGATGAAGTTGGTCCGGCGCAGCTGGGCCGGATCGACCTTCAACTGCCGCGCGGCCGTCTCCATCAGCCGTTCGATCAAATAGCTCGCCTCGGGGCGGCCCGCGCCGCGATAGGCGTCGACCGGCGTGGTATTGGTGTACATCCCGACCACCTCGGCATGGATCGCCGGGATATTGTACTGGCCCGACAGCAGCGTCGCGTAGAGATAGGTCGGGACCGACGAGGAGAACAGCGACATGTAGGCGCCGAAATTGGCGTAGGTCTTCACCTTCAAGCCGGTGATCTTGTTGTTGGCGTCGAACGCCATTTCGGCATGGGTGACGTGGTCACGGCCATGCGCATCGGTGAGGAAGGCCTCGGTGCGGTCGCCGGTCCATTTTACCGGGCGGCCGACCTTCTTCGAGGCCCACAGCGCCACCATCTCCTCGGGATAGATGAAGATTTTTGAGCCGAAGCCGCCGCCGACATCGGGGGCGATCACGCGCAGCTTGTGCTCGGGGGCGATGTTGTAGAACGCCGACAGCACCAGGCGGGCGACGTGCGGGTTCTGCGACGTCGTATAGAGGGTGAAGTGCTCTTCCGCCGCGTCGTAATCCGCGATCGCCGCGCGCGGCTCCATCGCGTTCGGGGCGAGGCGGTTGTTGGTGACGTCGAGCTTGACCACATTGGCGGCCTTGGCGAAGGCGGCATCCGTCGCGCCCTCGTCGCCGATCACCCAGTCATAGACCTGGTTGCCGGGGGCTTCAGGGTGAAGCTGCGGCGCGCCGGCCTTGATCGCGGCGTGGATATCGGCGACCGCGGGAAGTTCCTCGTAGTCGACGACGACAGCTTCGGCCGCGTCGCGCGCGAGGTTCTTGCTGTCGGCGATCACGACGGCGACGGCCTGGCCGACGAAGCGCACCGTTTCCGGCGCCATCGCGGGCCATGCGCCCATCTTCATCGGGCTGCCGTCCTTGGAGGTGATGGCCCAGCCGCAGATGAGATTGCCGACCTTGTCGTCGACGACCTGTTGTCCGGTGAGCACTGCGACCACGCCCGGCATCTTCAGCGCGGCGGAAGAATCGATCTTCTTCACCTTGGCGTGCGCATGCGGGCTTCTGATGAAATGGGCATGGGTCATGCCCTGCAATTTGATGTCGTCGACGTAACGGCCCTTGCCGGTAATGAAACGCTTGTCTTCCTTGCGCACGACGCGCGCGCCGATGCCTTCAACACCCATGTCTGGTCCTCCCGACCGGAATTGTCTTGGCTGCGCTTTCCCTCGAAAGCAGCAGCGGTGGTTCTTTTCGAGGCGCGCCGCTTTACTCGGCCGCCTGCGAGACCTTCATGCGTCCGGCTGCGTCCAGCACGGCTTTGACGATGTTGTGGTAGCCGGTGCAGCGGCAGATATTGCCTTCGAGCTCTTGGCGGACCGTGGGCTCGTCGAGCTCACCACCATGGCGGTGCACGATGTCGATCGCCGACATGATCATGCCCGGCGTGCAATAGCCGCATTGCAGGCCGTGATTGTCGCGGAAGGCGGCCTGCATCGGGTGCAGCTCGTCGCCCTTGGCGATGCCTTCGATGGTGGTGACGCTGGCGCCGTCGGCTTGGCCCGCCAGCATGGTGCAGGATTTCACCGCCCGGCCGTCCACGTGTACGACGCAAGCGCCGCACTGGCTGGTGTCGCAGCCGACATGGGTCCCGGTGAGGTTGAGGTGATCGCGCAGGAGCTGGACCAGCAGCGTGCGGTCCTCGACGTCGACGGCAACGGCCTTGCCGTTCACCGTCAGTTTGACTGTAGACACGGAACATACCTCCCCGGATTGATTTTGATTGTTTCTAATTAGAGACCGCCGCCCCCGGACTTTGCAACTAGGATTTTGGTCACGCCGGTCATGGAAAAGTCATCGATCCTGACGAGCGGGCAATGACTTGGGCGGGCGAAGCGGGTCGACGGCCGCAAAATGGTCGGCCCATGTGGGATGCCAGGAGTCATCCCATCCGGTCGGCCTTTGGCCGATAAAGCCCCGGATTGCACGAGCCTGCCGAATTTACCGCCCTTTATCCATTGTGCCCTAGTTTTGCGCATCCGGGTCCGGGGCGGGGCGCCTCCGGATCACGGCTGAATAGAAAATGGGGGTTGGAATGTCCGGGCGTATCGCGTCGCCGTCGAAGCGTACAATATTTCCGACCCTCAGGTTCCGCGCCAAGATCATCCTCGGCTTCGCCGCGGTGCTGGTGATCTCCGCCGGCAGCATGGCTTTCTCCTATTTCGGCTTCGAGCGGGTCTCGTCCGGGGTCGGGTCCTACCGCAGCAGCGTCACCGAGGCGGATCTCGCCCGCAATATCGACCGCGAGCTGCTCGCCTACCGTTCGGCCGTCAAATATTTCGTCGTCACCGGCAAGGAGGACGATGCCAAGGCTGCGCTGGATGCCGAGACCGGCCTGAAGAACGCCATCGATCAGGCCGTCAAGAGTGCCCAGAAGCCGGCGCGGCAGGAGGGCCTCAACAAGCTCGCCAAGGAATTCTCCAACTTCTCCGCAACCTTCGCCAAGGTCCTCCAGGCCAAGCGCGACAGCGCGCTGCTGGTGCAGAACCAGCTGACGCGCCAAGCCAATCTCCTGAAATACAAGCTTGACGATATCGGCAACAACGCCTCCGATTCCGAGGCGCAGTCGATCGAGTTCGGCACCAAGCAGGTCAACGCCCAGTTCCAGACCGCGAGCGCCGCAGCCACCAATTTCGTGCTGACCTCCGACCAGGCGATCGCGACCAGCGCGCTGGCGCGGCTGAAATTCGTCGAGAATTCGCTCGGCGCGGTCTACTCCATGGACGACAAGATCGTCGCCGGCCTGAAGGACGCCAAGACCATCCTCGTGGCCTATCGCGAAGCGCTGGAGAAGCTGATCGCCAACGCCAAGATGGTGGATGAGCTCGTCACCGAGATGAGCGGTTCGGCCGGTGCGATCCTGCAAGGCGCCACCGCGATGAAGGCGGACCTCGTCGCCGAACAGCAGCGGCTGGATTCGGAGTCGGAAGCGACCATCGGACGGACCGAGCAACTGGTGCTGATGCTGGCCGTCGGCGGCACGCTGCTCGGCGCGATCCTCGCCTTCCTGCTCGGCACCGGCATCTCGCGTCCGATGATCGCGATGTGCAAGGCGATGCGCGAGCTCGCGTCGGGCAATTTCGACGTCGTGCTGCCGGGCCTGGGCCGCAAGGACGAGATCGGCGAGATGGCCGGCGCGGTCGAGGAATTCAAGGTTCAGGCGGTCGCGAAAGCCGAGCGCGACGCCGCCGCCAGCGAAGCCCAGAACAAGGAACTGGCCACCGCACGCCGTTCCGAGCTGATTCGCTTCGCCGATGACTTTGAAAGCGCGGTCGGTGCCATCGTGTCGAACGTGTCGGCTTCCGCCGTGCAGCTCGAATCGGCGGCCTCCACGCTGACCCGAACTGCCGAAACCACGCAGACCCTGTCGAGCCAGGTTGCCGGCGTGTCCGAGCAGGCCTCCAGCAACATGCAGTCGGTCGCAACCGCGACGGAAGAGCTTTCGGCCTCCGTCGAGGAGATCGGCCGCCAGGTGCGCGACTCCAGCCGCATCGCGGAAGCCGCCGTGGTGCAGGCGAAGGAAACCGACGGCCGCATCGGCAAGCTCTCGCACGCCGCCCAGCAGATCGGCGAGGTGGTCAAGCTGATCACGGCGATCGCCGAGCAGACTAACCTTCTGGCGCTCAACGCCACCATCGAGGCGGCGCGCGCGGGCGAGGCCGGCCGCGGCTTTGCCGTGGTCGCCAGCGAGGTGAAGTCACTGGCCAGCCAGACCGCGAAGGCCACCGACGAAATTTCCTCGCACATCGCGGGGATGCAGGGCGCGACGGCCGAATCGGTCGCGGCGATCAAGGAGATCGGCGCGACCATCGGCAAGATTTCGTCGATCTCGACGTCGATCGCGAGCGCCGTCGAAGAGCAGGGCGCCGCGACGCAGGAGATTGCCCGCAGCGTCCAGACGGTCGCGCAGGGCACCCAGACCGCCGCCACCGACATCGGCCAGGTCAACCGCGGCGCCGCCGAAACCGGCTCGGCCTCGGAGGAGGTCCTGAATTCGGCCAAAACCCTGTCCAGCGAAAGCACCCGCCTGCGCGCCGAGCTCGACCGGTTCATGGGGAATATTCGGGCGGCGTAGGCGCCGCTGCGGGTAAGACGCTCCGCTGTCGCCTCATACTCTCCTGTCGTCCTCGCGAACGCGGGGACCCATAACCCCAGGGAGTAGTTTGGTGCGATAGGGTAACTCCGAGTCTTCGCCAAACTTCTCTTTGTGGTTATGGATCCCGGATCGCGCTCCGCTTCGCTGCGCTTGTCCAGGATGACAGCCGGGCCGCGTCACCTAACCGCAAGTTGCGGCGCCATAAATTTACCGCGGCTTATCCTTTGCACTCTACCGTGCGCACGAGTCAGGAAGCGGGCTGCTTCCGGGCTGCGCCTGGTTTTCCGCGAATGGAATGGGGTGGGGAATGCCCGTCAAGTCGACGTCGAACACATCGAAGCTCTTCACCCTGCGTTTTCGTGCAAAAATCATCCTCGGCTTCGTGGCGGTGCTGGCCATCCTCGCCGTCAGCATGGCTTTCGCCTATTTCGGCTTCGAGCGGATCCAGGCCGCCGTGGCCTCCTACCGGGCCAGCGTGTCGGAAGCGGACCTCGCGCGGACCGTGGACCGCGAGCTGATCGCCTATCAGGGACTGGCGCGCGCCTATACGCTGACGGGCGCGACCGATGACGAGACCGCGGCCAAGGCCGCCGAAGAGAATCTGAAGGGCGCGATCGCCAAGTCGGTGGCGGCCACGACCGGCGCGGCGCGGCGCGAGCAGGTCGGCAAGCTCGAGGCCGAATTCCAGCGCTTCACCAAGGTGTTCGGTGAGATCATCACGCTGACGCGCGAGAACAACAAGATCGCCGCCGACGAGCTCAACAGCGTCGGCAACAAGATCCGCTTCAAGTTTGACGATCTCGCCGATACGGCCGCGCTGGCGGGCCTGAACTCGGTTCAGACCACCGCCAAGGACGTCACCTCGCAATATCTCGCGGTCTCGACCTCGGTCAGCGCCTTTGTCGCCAAGCCGGAGCCGAAGACCGCCGACGGCGTGATCGCCCGGATCAAATTCCTGGAGACGCTGCTGGTCTCGATCTATGCCAACGACCAGAAGATCACCGACCGCGTCACCGAAATCGGCAATCTGCTGAAGCAGTATCGCACCTCGTTTGCGAAACTGACCGAGAACGTGAAGGTCATCGTCAAGTTGAACGGCGAGATGACCAAGACGGCGACGGGCATCTTGAAACTCTCCGCCGAGCTGCGGTCCGATCTGACCTCGGATCAGCAGCGTATCGAAGCGAGCGCCAACTCCACCATCACCGAGACGGAACGGCTGATGCTGATGATGGCGCTCGGCGGCCTCGCCATTGGCGCCGTGCTGGCCTTGATGCTCGGCAACGGCATCTCGCGTCCGATGATCGCGATGTGCAAGGCGATGCGCGAGCTTGCGTCCGGCAATTTCGACGTCGTGCTGCCGGGCCTCGGCCGCAAGGACGAGATCGGCGAGATGGCCGGCGCGGTCGAGGAATTCAAGGTTCAGGCCGTGGCCAAGGCCGAGCGCGACGCCGCCGCCAGCGAAGCCCAGAACAAGGAACTGGCCACCGCACGCCGCTCCGAGCTGATTCGCTTTGCCGATGATTTCGAGAGCGCGGTCGGTGCCATCGTGTCGAACGTCTCGGCCTCCGCCGTGCAACTGGAATCGGCGGCCTCCACGCTGACCCGCACCGCCGAGACCACGCAGAGCCTGTCGAGCCAGGTCGCCGGTGTCTCCGAGCAGGCCTCCAGCAACATGCAGTCGGTCGCAACCGCGACGGAAGAGCTTTCGGCCTCCGTCGAGGAGATCGGCCGCCAGGTGCGCGACTCCAGCCGCATCGCGGAAGCCGCCGTGGTGCAGGCGAAGGAAACCGACGGCCGCATCGGCAAGCTCTCGCACGCCGCCCAGCAGATCGGCGAAGTGGTCAAGCTGATCACGGCGATCGCCGAGCAGACCAACCTTCTGGCGCTCAACGCCACCATCGAGGCGGCACGCGCGGGCGAAGCCGGCCGCGGCTTCGCCGTGGTCGCCAGCGAAGTGAAGTCGCTGGCCAGCCAGACCGCGAAGGCCACCGACGAAATTTCCTCGCACATCGCGGGGATGCAGGGCGCGACGGCCGAATCGGTCGCGGCGATCAAGGAGATCGGCGCGACCATCGGCCAGATTTCGTCGATCTCGACGTCGATCGCGAGCGCCGTCGAAGAGCAGGGCGCCGCGACGCAGGAGATTGCCCGCAGCGTCCAGACCGTTGCACAGGGCACCCAGACCGCCGCTACCGACATCGGCCAGGTCAACCGCGGCGCCGCCGAAACCGGTTCGGCCTCGGAAGAGGTGCTGAACTCGGCCAAGACGCTGTCATCCGAAAGCACGCGCCTGCGCGCCGAGCTCGATCGCTTCATGGGAAATATCCGGGCCGCGTAGGACTCAGACCGAGCCTCACTCCCTCCCGAACGCCCGCCTCAACTCGACCTTCGCGCGCTCCAGCCGTGCGCGTTGTGTCTTGGGCAGGGTCTTGCCGGCGCGGTTGATGTAGAAGATCAGCATCGAGAGCGCCGAGCGGTAGGCGCCTGACTTGCGGCGCGAGCTGTGTTCGGCCGAGCGCTTCAGCGAGGTCGCGATCTTCTTCGCGCTGGTCAGCTTGAACACGCCCTGTTTGAGGTCGAGTGCATCGCTCTCCTTCGTCACGCGCTGCGACCAGCGCTTTGGCGAGGCGCGCGTCGCGCCCTTGCGCGCGGTCGTGCGGCGCCTCGCACTGGCTTTCCGCGCTCCTGCCTTTCGAGAATGTGTCGTCTTTCTGACGTGAGCCATGCGTCAACTCCGTGCGGCTCCATCGGAAACGGACGATCCCAGGGGCTGTTCCTGCGGGAACCTGCCCTTGCCGCAGGCGTTGTCGCAGGCGGCAAGCGGAATGCCGCACCCCCGATGATCGGATCGCCCCCGTCCACACCATGTGAACCGGGGCCGCTTCCATTGGTTAGACCCAGCAACGCGATGGAATTGCAGCAAAGCCCAGCGCTGAATTATGGACCTGCAGTCTCTGCGGCGGCCGCGGCCGACCGCATCGTCGAGACCAGCATCCCTGCGCGGCTCGATGCGCTGCCGTGGAGCGGCTTTCATACCCGCGTCGTGCTGGCGCTCGGGATCACCTGGATCCTCGACGGGCTCGAGGTGACGCTCGCCGGCGCGCTCTCCGGCGCGCTGAAGGAGAGCCCATCGCTGCGCTTCTCCAATCTCGATCTCGGTATCGCCAATTCCGCGTATCTTGCCGGTGCGGTGCTCGGCGCGCTCGGCTTCGGCTGGCTCACCGACCGCATCGGCCGCAAGAAACTGTTCTTCATCACACTGGCGCTCTATCTCTCCGCGACCGCCGCGACCGCCTTGTCGTGGAATATCGCGAGCTACGCGCTGTTTCGTTTTCTCACGGGCGCCGGCATCGGCGGCGAATACACTGCGATCAACTCGACGATCCAGGAACTGGTGCCGGCGCGCTATCGCGGCTGGACCGATCTCGTCATCAACGGCAGTTTCTGGATCGGCGCGGCGATGGGCGCGGTGGCGGCCATCGTGCTGCTCGATCCCGCATTGATCGGTCCCGATCTCGGCTGGCGTCTCGCCTATCTCATCGGCGCAATCCTCGGTCTTGTCGTGCTGCTGATGCGGATGTGGATTCCGGAGAGCCCGCGCTGGCTGATGATCCACGGCCGGCCCGACCAGGCCCACGCCATCGTGGACGAGATCGAGCGCTCGGTGATCGGGCACGACCAGCACGCGAGCGATGGTCGCTTCACGAAAATCCGGCTGAAGATGCGCGACCACACGCCGATCAGGGAGGTCGTGCACACGCTGTTCTCGGTCTATCGCCAGCGCGCGCTGGTCGGCCTCGTGCTGATGGTCGCGCAGGCATTCTTCTACAACGCGATCTTCTTCACCTTCGCGCTGGTTCTGACCGACTTCTACGGCATCAGCGCTGATCATGTCGGCTGGTATCTCCTGCCGTTCGCCGCCGGAAACTTCCTCGGTCCTTTGCTGCTCGGCCGGCTGTTCGATACGCTCGGCCGCCGCGTCATGATCATGTTCACCTACGGCGTATCCGGCGTGCTGCTGGCGCTCTCGGGCTATCTGTTCTCGATCGGCGCGCTGAGCGCGCAGGGGCAGACCATTGCCTGGATGGTGATCTTCTTCTTTGCCTCGCCCGCCGCGAGCGCGGCTTACCTGACCGTCAGCGAGACGTTCCCTCTGGAAGTGCGCGCGCTGGCGATTGCGGTGTTCTACGCGGTCGGCACCGGCATCGGCGGCGTGATCGGGCCGGCGCTGTTCGGCGCGCTGATCGACACGGGATCACGCACCAGCGTGTTCGCGGGCTATTTGCTGGGGGCTTTCCTGATGATCGCGGCTGCGGTCGTGGCGTGGCGCTACGCCGTCGCCGCGGAACGAAAATCGCTCGAACAAATCGCGCGGCCGCTTGCCTTTATGGAGTAGACTATGAAATCGGAACTGGCTGAACTGGATCAGAAGCGCCCCATGGTTGACGAAGAAGCGCCCGACGCGGTGCCGGTGCCGCATGCGCTCGTGCCGCATCTGGGGGAGACCGCGATCCTGCTCGACATCGACGGCACGCTGCTCGACCTGATGCCGACGCCGCGCGAGGTGTGGGTGCCGCCGGGCCTGTCGGAAACGCTGAACCGCCTGACCGAGCGCACCTCCGGCGCGCTGGCGATGGTCAGCGGCCGCTCGCTCAACGACATCGACCTGATCTTCGCGCCTGACGTGTTTCGCGCGGTCGCCGGTCACGGCGCGGAGATGCGCCTGTCGGTGGGCAATGAAGCGGACGAAGTGCATGCGCCGCCGATGGACAAGGAGCTGAAGCGCCGCCTGGCTGCGATCGCAAAGCTCAGCCCCGGCATTCTGCTCGAGGACAAGGGCTATTCGCTGGCACTGCATTATCGTCTCGCGCCACATGCGGAGAAGGCGATCTACGAATCCGTCTCGCTGATCCGCGCCGATCTGCCCAATGCGCCGATCGAGGTGCTGCCCGGCAAGTTCGTTTGCGAGATCAAACATGCCGGCTTCACCAAGGCGACCGGCGTGCGCGAATTGATGAAGCATGAGCCCTTCAAAGGACGCCGTCCGATCTTCATCGGCGACGACGTTACCGATGAGACCGTGTTCGCGATCATGCCCGACATGAACGGCCTCGCCTTCTCGGTCGGCCGCCGCGCCATCGGCGTGAACGGCCATTTCGACGAGCCGAAGGATGTCCGCGCGTTCCTCGCGCGCCTGCTCGACGATACAAGGTTGGAATAAGGCACCGACACCTCGGCGCCACATTGTCGCTCGCGTAGTTCCCTCGCGCGCGCAATTCATGCTGGGCAACACAGACGCGAAAATTGACTTTGTTGAGTGAAACCGCCGGGTTCCCTGCAGTAAAACTGGTTCCAACGCACGCGCCTGATTTTGGTTTCAATTCGTACAAATGATGATCAGGAACCATATTGATGAACGGCAGTTAAACGGGGTGGAATGAACAGGAGGGGACGACCTGTGAACTTAGTCGTCGTTTCGAATCGAGTTGCGCGCGGAAAACCCAACGAGCCCATGACGGGCGGCTTGGCCGCCGCATTGCTTCCCGTCGTGGAACATTCGGGTGCTATTTGGGTGGGTTCATCGGGCCGCGTGCGTGACGGCCATCAGAAGGAGCCGTTCGCCGAGATCGAAGCGCTGGGCTCGGGCGCGATTGCGACGCTGGACCTGCCGGCGGCGCATTACGGCGGCTACTACGAAGGCTTTGCCAATTCGGCGCTGTGGCCGGCCCTGCATTCGCGCAGCGATCTGATCCGCGTCTCGCGAGACGACTATGTCAGCTATCGCGAGGTCAACGCCTTCATGGCGCGCGCCTTGATGCGCTTCCGGAAAGCGAAAACGGCTTTCTGGGTGCAGGACTATCATTTCCTCGCGCTCGGCGCGGAGCTGCGCGATCTCGGCGTCGATGATCCGATCGGCTTCTTCCTTCACACGCCGTGGCCGGTCGCCGCGGTGATGCAGGGCGTGCCCAATCATCGCGAGCTGATCACGGCGATGCTGGCCTATGATCTGCTCGGCTTCCAGACCAATGAGGATTGCCAGAATTTCCTCGGCTATGTCGCGGGCGAGCTCGGCCTCGCCGTCGAAGACGGCGTTGCGATCTCGCAGCATGGCCGTACGCGTTGCGAGGTCTTTCCGATCGGCATCGATGCGGAGAAGTTCGCAGCTTACGCGGCGAAGTCGGCCTCGCATCCCGACGTGTCGCGGCTGCGCCGCAGTCTCAACGGCGAGCGGCTCGCGATCGGCGTCGACCGGCTCGACTATTCAAAGGGTCTCGTCAATCGCATCAGCGCGTTCGACCGGCTCTGGACCGAGCATCCGCAGTTCGCGCGCAGCATCTCGCTGCTCCAGATCGCCAACCCCTCGCGCGGCGCGATCGAGGCTTATGGCAATCTCCAGAACGAGGTCGCGCGTCTCGTCACCGACGTCAACGGCCGCCACGGCGAGGTCGACTGGACGCCGATCCGCTACCTCAACAAGGGCTTCAGCCAGACTGTGCTCGCGGGTCTCTATCGCACCGCGCAGATCGGTGTGGTGACGCCGCTGCATGACGGCATGAACCTCGTCGCCAAGGAATATGTCGCCGCGCAGAACCCGGCCGATCCCGGTGTGCTGGTGCTGTCGAAGTTCGCCGGCGCCGCCAACGAGCTCGAAACGGCGCTGCTGGTCAACCCGCACGACATCGACGGCATGGCGCGCGCGATCGCGGTCGCGGCCGCGATGCCGCTCGCCGAGCGCAAGATGCGCTGGGATGCGATGATGAAGAAGCTGCGCGGCCACACCATCCAGCAATGGTCCGCCGACTTCGTCGCCGAGCTGGAGAAGTGCCGGACCGAGAAGGCCGTCGTCGCGCCGCTCGAGACCCAGCCGCCGCAGGCGCTGCGCTGGCTGAAGTCGGCGATATCAGGTGTGCGGCTGATTTAAGCTCTCTTGCTCTCCCCGTTCTCGCGGGGAGAGGCGCTCAATAACAATACGACACCCCGTCCAAAATCGCGCATTGCCGCTTGTTCGGCGCGTTGGGATCGTCCAGCGGCACCATGCCCTTGCCCTGGCCGACGAACACGCCGGGTCCGACATGCACCGAGCTCTTGTTGCCGATGATCACGCTCGGATGCGGCGTGGCGCTGGAGCGGGTCCCGTCCGGCCAGATGATGGCATCGCCCGAAAGCACCCCGCGCCGCCCGTCGTCGCAACTCACGTCGACGCCCTGCCGGGTGCAGACCTGCGCGGCGGCCGGCACGGCAAAGGCGGAGCCAAGGGCCGAAATCAGGCTCAGGGCGGCGATGGTCTTTTGGATGGTCATGGCGTCCCCGGTCGTGTTTGGCGGTCTTGAGTGAATCGTCGCACCAAACCGGCTTCCGGTTCAGCCATCGGGCGGTTCCGAAGCGCCAAGGGACGTCAGATATTGTCTTTAAAATACAATATCTTACGGAAAATTCGCCCGATTTCCCCGCGATCCCTTGCAAAATCATCGGCGCCCCTTCAAGAGAGGGCGCTCCGGAGAGATGGCCGAGTGGCTTAAGGCGCACGCTTGGAAAGCGTGTGTGCGGGAAACCGTACCGTGGGTTCGAATCCCACTCTCTCCGCCATCGGGCATTTTGTAATCCCGAGTCGAATTTCGCAGGAAATCAGCCGAGCGAGCCACAGGCTCACCATCCCTCATGGGTGGCTTCGACGTCTGGCTGAATAGTCCACCCACGGCTCTCACGATAGCCGATGTGCACTAGCGTCGCTCGGTCGACATTCCCACCGAGGACCATGACTTGCCCATCGATGTTTCGGTTGTAGAAGCCGGTGAATACGGAGATTTCACGCTCACCCGCTCCCGCGAGATCGAATACGGAATGTCCATCGCCCGGTTGCGGAGGCAGTTTCAATAAACCCCGGACTGTGGCGGGTATAAGCGACTTTCTGCCAAGGTATGAACAAGCGTGGCTGGACGCGATGTCGGAGTACATCGAACCTGCCTTGAAGCAGCGGGATTCGACCGATTAGGAGCTCCGAACCAGAGCTGTTTCCGTTAACGCAGGCAGGCTGCTGGCCGGCTTCTTCGATAACAACTGATGCGCGAATCCGCCGGCCGAAGCGAAGTGCTTGCCTAAGCCGGTTGAGCGTCTAGGGTATTTGTTTTCCGGCTATCTCAAAGCTTCGCCGGACGTAGTCGAAAATCGTCGCGAAATTTGGTGGGGGTGGTCTTACCCCTGGAGCAGCGCCGAGCCTTCTTTTCTTCCGGCTTGAAACGAAAATCCTTCCTTCACTGCCGACATGCGGATCCTTCAACTTTGGCTTGAAAGGTCACCCCTCGCCGATGCGAATATTCAAGGTCTCATTCGGCTGCTTCGGACAGCTGCGAAGGCATATCGACGAAACGCTTGATTTGCCGCGGACGGCCCATCAGCACCGGTTGAAAGAGGACAGCTGCAGCCATGGTGCACGCCAGCGCCAGCGCCATCATCTTGCCCATGCTTGACATGCCCGGATAACTCGACACCCACATGCTGCCGAAGGCGACTGCGTTGGTCATGGCGCTGAATACCACTGCGCGGGTGAGCGTAGACTGCAACAGGTTCGTTTTGCCAGCGCGCCAGGCCATGATGTAGTAGATCTTGAACGCAACTCCGACTCCGAGAAGCAGCGGAAGCGCGACGATATTCGCGAAGTTGAGCGAAAGGCCCGAGATCTCGGAAAGTTCGAGCGTCACCACGCCGGCAAGAAGGAGTGGAATCAATGTCAACAGAACGTCAGTTATCCTGCGCAACGCGATGATCAGCAGGATCGAGATGGCGACGAGTGCCAAGACGCCTGCCTTGATGAAAGCGCTGGTGACGGTTTTCTCGGACTCATAGTAGCTGATCACCTCGCCTGTCGCGGACGGCTCGGCATGAAGTACCGCAACGGCGAACTTCCGCAGAACGTTGACATCATTGGCGTCGCCCTTTGGCAAGACCCGAGCGCGAGCACGGCCGTCCGGCAGCACCCAATCGCGGACCAGATCTGGAGGCAGCGTCTGCATCGTTATGGTTTCGGGAGCAAGGCTCTTGCGCACGAGATCGAGGTCGTAGGTCAATGGTGCGACAATCGCCGCCTCGGCCTTGCTCCTAAAATTAGGTGGGGCATCCGCAAGGCGATCGAGGAGAGCGGCCACCTCACGTGCGTCGTCCGCCGCGCCGCCATGGGCACCGGCTGCCGCTCTGGTGAGAGCGTCCGCTGCGCCACGGATCGCCACGACGAGTTCCTGATCGTTCGGCGCGGGCCGCCGCCCGGGCGGATTGAGCGCCGGACTGAGAGACTGCGATGCAGCGTGCAAGGCGGCGATTTTCCGCCGCTGATCGCTGGGAATGAAGTTCGTCAGCGTGAGTACGCGCGAAACCTCAGGAACCGCCGCAAGGCGCGTGGCGATGGCATCAGCCTGTTCGAGCGATGGTGCCATGACCTCCGCATCGTGGCCGGTGGTCTGCGGGTCGGACTGCAATTGTCGATACGCCACGACCGCCGGCGAATCGGCCCTCTGCAAATCGACCGGGTCGAAATCGAACTGTAGATGGAGCAGCAGCGGCGAGCCGGCGAGCACCACCCCGAACGTGCCGACGATCACGGCGATACGGTGTCGCTGCAGAAAGCGATCCAGCGGCCCGAGGCTCCCGAAGCCGATCGGCGCTGGTTCGCCGGGCGGATTGAGCACGGTGAGCATCGCCGGCACCAGCGTGATGCTGCATGCGAAAGCGATCAACATGCCGCATCCGGCGATCAGTCCCAGCTCTGAGAGACCGCGATAGCTTGTAGGCAGGAAGGCGAAAAAGCCGACAGAGGTGGCTGCGGCAGCCAGCGCGAGTGGTTTTCCGGACTTTTTCGCCGCACTGCGCAGCGCTTGTCGCAGATCGCCAAGTTCATGCCGCTCGGTGCGATAGCGCACACTGAACTGAATTCCGAAGTCCACACCCAGGCCCACGAACAGCACAAAAAACGCAATCGAGATCAGGTTGAAGGAGCCGACCATTAGAAGGCCGAGCGCAGCGGTCGCTGCGAGGCCCACGACCAGGCTGCAGAAAACAGATATGATCAGTTTCCAGGAGCGAAGCGCGAGCCATAGAACAATCAGCACGCCCAACGTCGCCGTTAGTGTGTCGCGCAAGGCGCTGCTTCGGATCACCGAGAACTGCTCGTCGTTCATCGGTACCTGGCCGGTGAGGCTCAAGTTGGCGCCGAGCCTGCTGTTCAGATTTAGATCGGCGGCCGCTTTATTGATTCCCTTTTCAGCGGCAAGCCCCGGTTGAAGCGCCGAAAAATTGAGCTTTGGCGCGATCTCCACAAAATGTCGCAACTGACTGGCTGGCAGGGTGTGACCCTGCAGAAGCTCCTGCCAGGAAAAGAAGGCAGGCTTGCCGGAGAGAACGTCGATCAATGTCTGTTTGGCAAGCGAAAGCGGCCATGCCATTTGCTCCAGCTTGATCTCGCCTGCCTGGACGCCTTCGGTTGTTGATACGAGCACCTTCATGACGCCTCGCAGGCTCGGATCCGCCGCAAGTTCGGCAATGAAGGGGCGCGCACGGGCTAGTCCCTCGGCGGTTTTTTGAACTTCCGATGTGGAGCCAAGCAGCAATCCATTGCGCTCGAAGAACTTCCCGCTGTCCGGCTGCGCGACCCTGGGAAACAGGTTCGGGTCCTTTGCGAGCGCTCCCGACAGCTCATTCGTGGCCATCTCCGCGTTTTCAGGCGTTGGCGCGCTAACGACTGCTAAGATCGCTCTCTGCGGAAAGGCATGCGTCAACTGCACCTGACGTTCGTGCCAGGGAAGCTTTTTCGAAATCAGTCCTTCGATGTCAGTATCGATCGAAAAGCGCGCAATGGTGTAGCTGGCGGTTCCCAGCAGCAGCAATAATCCGCCGACGATGACCATCCACCGGCGGCGACTGCAGAAATCGACAACTGTGATGATCGCCGTATTCATCGTCATGGACCAAAAAGAACGCATCACATTTGTCCCTATCTCATAATCGAAGGGAAAGCGGTGCCAGCGTCGCGGGTGGGGCGAGCTGAGATCGTCTCTGTGCGTGGCTGGGGCTGGAAGGAATCTGCCCGCTGACGGTCACATGTGTTCAGACGATCATGGCCCCAAGCTGCAGCAGCCTCGCCGCCGGTCAAATTAGCGCGATCAGCGTCTGAATTCTGGAAGTGAGCGTGCACCCCAACGTGCGAATGTGAAATGGCGTCGTGCTTTTTCGAATGATCGAGACGCCCGAGGTAACACGTCGAGACGACAGCTCGCGAACGGACCAACCAGGAGTGAAGCTCCGCTGCGCGTTCCTAAACGGGAGCCCTATGTATCGGACAGTGCTTTCAATCTTGGTGTGCCCTAGCTGGGCAGCCGATTGAATCTCGATGATGGCGAAAGACTCACGGCGAAATCTCGTCCCATCCGCGCATCAGGGATTCAGCTGAAACGCCGGATGATATCGACCAGGCGGTCGCAGGATCTCGCGAGATCTTTTGTCGGCGATGTCGCAACGCCCAACAGGAGTCCAGACCGGTTGGTCTCCGCAGAGGCATACCAGGCCGAGAGCGGAGCCGGAAACATGCCGAAAGCCAGTACCTCGCGTGCGATGGCGAGATCCGACGTGCCATCGGGCAACCGCAGCAGGACGGCCAAACCCGTCGCGACGACGCTGTCGGCATCGAAATGGGGCAGAAGCTGCGCCAGCAAGTCTTTCCGCTTGGCCGCATAGGCGCGCTTCGCACGGCGGAGGTGGCGCAAATAATGGCCTTCGCGCATGAATTCCGCGGTCGCGAGCTGCACCGAAGGCCCCGGCGGGGGGGCGAGACACGCTGCAACCTCGGTAAAGCGAGCCATAAGACCGATCGGGGCAACGACAAATCCGAGGCGAAGCTTGGGACTGATCGTCTTGCTGAAGGAGCCGATGTGGATGACCCGCCCGGCGCGATCGAGCGATGCCAGCGCCGGCGCGGCCCGGCCTGTCAGCTGCAGCTCGCTCAGATAATCGTCCTCTATGACCCAGACCCCTCTAGCGGCCGCCCACTCTAGCAATTGGAGGCGCCGTTCAAGCGATAGTGTCGGTCCGAGCGGTGCCTGCTGCCCGGGCGTCACGACTACCAATTTTGCGTCGGGCGCGTGCTGCAGACCATGGTCAATGTCCATCCCGTCTGCATCGACGGGGATTGACGAGAGAAGCAATCGCGCGAATTCAAGGCCCTTCCGGGTGAACGGAAAGCCCGGATCTTCGATCCAGGCTTTTTCCCCTTCGAGACCCAGCACTCGGAGCGCCAGCCCCAACCCAGCGCAATATCCGCCCGTGACGATGATCTGCGCCGGTGAGCAGTCGATGCCGCGGGCAACGGCGAGGTAGCCAGCGATCTCTCGCCTGAACTCAAGCTCGCCACGCCGATCCGGATAGATGGGGGCCGCACTCGCTTCTACACGGACGGCATTTGCGCGGATGCGTGCGATGAGCTTTGCCGGAAAGGTCTCCGTCGCAGGGACTCCCATCTGGAAGAAGCCGGGCCCCTGGACCATCTCCTGAAAGATGTCCAGGAGCGACCCGGGATCCGGTCGCTGCTGCTCGCCCTTCAGCACCGCGCGTGGACGCGGGGCGACGCGGGTCCCGCTCGCACGGGACGCGACGATCAGCCGGGCTGCGCCGAGCCTCTCATAGGCCGTCCGCACGGTGCCCCGCGAGACACCGAGTTGAGCGGCCAGGTCCTGCCAAGAGGGCAAGCGGGCTTCTGGTTCGAGCACGCCACTTTCGATCGCGGTCGCAATTCCGTGTTGGATTTGCTCGGCGAGCGTCGTCTTGGCGGAGCGATCGATCTTCAGGTTCAGGGGCTTCGTCACGCCGCCGTAGTACACTGTTTTTTCGCGTTCTTGGTGCTTTTTTTCTAGCCCTAGCACATCGACATCTTGCGCGCGGAAGAAGGAGAAGGCGAATGAAGATCAGAACCTTTATCATAGCGACTTGCGCCGTCGTCGCCTTCTCGATGGCCGCCCGGGTCTCGGCCCATGATGGCGAAGCGGAAACCGTTACGCAGAAGTTCGAGGCGGCCATTCCCAATATTCCCGGCAAATCGATGATCGCCGTGGAAGTCGATTACCCGCCCGGCGCGGCGTCCCCGCCCCACACTCATGCGAAGTCGGCGTTCATCTACGCTTATGTGATTTCGGGCGCGATCGAGTCGCAGGTGAATGACGGCGAGACACGCATCTATCGAGCGGGCGAGAGCTGGTCCGAACCACCGAACGCGATCCATTCGATCAGCCGCAATGCGAGCAAGACCGAACCGGCGAAGCTGCTCGCTGTCTCCGTCCTCGACACTAACCACGAAGCGCTGACCACGCCCGTTAAATAGCCTCCAAGGAAAGAGCAACGTGACGAGACGTTTGGACTACAATCAGATCGCGCCGAACGGCGCCAGGGTGCTCGGTGGCGTGCATGGCTATGTCATGCAAAGCGGTCTGCCGGCCGAGTTGGTGAAGCTTGTCTATCTGCGCGTATCGCAGATCAACAACTGCGCCTATTGCCTCGACATTCACACCCGCAATCTCGTCAAGAAGGGGGCGGCGATCGAGAGGCTCGCTCTGGTTCAGGCCTGGGAGGAAGGTGGCGACCTCTTCAGCCAGACCAAGCGCACCGCCCTGACCTGGGCCGAGACGGTGACGCGAGTGGCCGAGACGGGTGTGCCGGACGACGCCTACCAGGCAGCACGCGCGGTCTTCGACGAGAAGGAGCTGGTCGACCTCACGATCGCGATCAGTCTGATGAACGCCTCCAACCGCATGGCAATCAGCTTCCGCAACACGCCCCGGGCGACGGTCAAAACAACGAGCCGTAAGCCGCGAATCACGGCTCGACTCCTCCGCCATCGCTCGCTCCGATAGCGCGGGGCATTCGAGAAAGTTCGTCGCAGGTTCAGTGCCGATGGTACGCGCGTTCGTTTAATCAGGCTGCTCTATGGAAGCACAAGCGATGACGACAATCGATAAGGGACTTCCATCAACCCGCGCGGACGGAGGAATCCGGAGCACGCTATCACCCGAAACGAGAGAGCTGATGCATGAGGATCCGGTAACGCGGATCTTGAAGTGGCTGCTGCTGGTGACCGCGGCGGCTTGCTTCGGCCTCATGGCCTGGACGACAGGGCGAACCTATCAGGATGCACCGCCGGTGCCCGACCGCATAGTTGCGCAGGACGGAGCGACGCTGATGTCCGGCGCCGACGTAGTCGCTGGAAAGGGAGGCTTTCAGAAAGCCGACCTGATGGACTACGGCAGCCTCTATGGCATGGGATCCTATTTCGGGCCGGACTACACCGCTCGTAACCTCGTCGATCTTGAAGCTGCCACCGAGCAGAATCTTGCCGAGCTACTTCATCATAGCGCCTTCGGAGCCCTTTCGGCGGAGGAGCAAGCCGCGGTCAGGGTTCGTGGGCAGACGATGCTTCGCGGTGTAGATCTGACGCAACGCACCGTCACGGTCGCACCTGCGCTGGCGCAAGCCATCACCTCCGTCCGCGACCAGATCGCCGTGAGCCTGCTTCATGATGATTTGGCATCCGGCTACAGCAAGGCACGTAGTCTCGATCCGCAGACTGCCCGCCAGACAGCCGACTTCCTAATTTATGCCTCGTTGACGACGGTTGCCCGACGTCCTGGTACAACGGTCTCATGGACGCAGAATTGGCCCTATGAGCCGAGTGTAGGCAACGTTCCGACGGGCGCGACCTTCATTTGGACATGGGCAAGTTTCTGCTTCGTCTTCCTCGGTTTCGGGGCCGTGCTCGCTATCTACAAGGTCTACCTGTCCGATCCCGACACATCGCCGATGGATCCGGTTCTGTCCGGGTTCGCTCGTCTAACGCCTAGCCAACGCCGGACGGGCAAGTACTTCCTCTTGGTGGCGCTGGTGCTACTGTTGCAGATCGGTGCAGGGTCGGTCATGGCCCACTACTACTCCGACCGTGCGAGCTTCTATGGCATTCCGGTCGGCAGTTTTCTCCCATTCAACTTCCTCCGTAGCGTGCATCTACAGGCTCCCCTCGTCTGGATTGCCTTCTCCTGGATTGGCTCCGGCCTGTTTCTTGCGCCGATGATCAGCGGACGGGAAGCCAGGAACCAAGCTCTTTTTGTCGACATCTTATTCTGGACCTCGGTCATCGTCGTGGTCGGCGCGTTGACCGGCAACTATCTGGGCATCATGGGCCTGATTGATCGCGGCTGGTTCTGGTTCGGCAATCGGGGCCTTTCCTATCTCCAGCTTGGCCGGTTCTGGCAGATCGCGTTTTTCGCCGCTCTCATCATGTGGAGCTGGCTGATTGCTCGCGCGCTCTGGCCCAGCCGTGCGCTGTGGAACGACGCGGCGTGGCACTTCTGGACCGGACGCATCCGGCTCGAACATCTCATCTGGGCGGCGACTGTCAACATCGCAGTCCTGTACGTCTGCGGCATGATTCCACTGACGGGGCTCGAAAAATCCTTCACCATCACCGACTATTGGCGCTGGTGGGTGGTGCATCTTTGGGTCGAACAGTCGTTCGAATTCTACGCCGCCTCAATGAGCATCTATCTGCTGATGGGATTGGGTCTGGTCTCGCGCCATTTGGCCGAACGCGGCGTGCTGTTCCAACTCATCCTGATCTTCCTCGGCGGGGTTCTCGGCACGGGCCATCACCTGTACTGGAACGGCGCGCCTGGCCTGTGGGTACCATTCGGCACGATGTTCTCGTTCATCGAGGTGCTGCCATTGATCCTTCTCATTCTTGAATCGATCGAAAATTGGCGATCGATTCAACGGCACGAGGAGTTTCATTACAAGCTGGCGTATCTGTATGTCGTCGGCGCGGCATTCTGGAACTTCGTGGGTGCTGGCGTCTTCGGTGGCGGCACGTTGAACGCGCCGCTCGTCAACTATTATGAGCACGCGACCTTCCTCACGCTCAACCACGCCCATACGGCGTTGTTTGGCGGATTTGGTCTGCTCGGCATTGGTCTGATCTATTTCTGCCTGCGTTACATCGCGGGCGAGACGCGCGAGTTCAATGAGAGGATGGGTGTTGTCGCCTTCTGGCTTTACAACGCAGGCCTCATCCTATGGATCTTGCTCAACTTCTTCCCCATTGGTTGGCAGCAACTGCTCGCAGTCTATGAACATGGCTTGGCCTACGCCCGGAGCTTGGCATTTTACGACACCACCCTGCTCTGGCAGTGGATGCGGATCGTCGGCGATGTGGTCTTTGCAGTCGGCGCATTGCTGATGGCGTTCGACTTCTTGATAAAGCTGGAACCCGTGTTGCCCAACCGCATCGGCAGCTTGCTTCCTAACATCGGCGACCGGCCTCGAAAGACGGACAAAGTCGCGTCAGCCGAAGCGCCATAGTTCGGTGGAAGAGACGAGTGCGCTCATCAAGCAATCGATTGCAAATCATGGTTCCGGACCAGATGCATTAGGCGGAACGAGCTGAAGGCTCGCGACTCAACGGAGTTCACATGAAAGTCGTGGTGATCGGCGCTGGGATCGGCGGGCTTTCGGCGGCGCTGCAGCTCCGGAAAGCTGGACTGGACGTCCATGTCTACGAGCAAGCGCCGCAGATTGCCGAAATTGGCGCAGGCATTCAGATCAGCCCGAACGCCTCGCGGCTCCTGCTGCGGCTGGGCCTCAAGGCGGCGATGGACGCCGTCGGCGTGCGGCCGCGCGCAATGTACGAGCGGCGCTGGGACGACGGACGCACCTTGCAGCGCGCTCCGCTCGCCCCCGAAGTCGAGGCGACCTTCGGCGCGCCGTACTACCACTTCCACCGTGCGGATCTCGTAAATCTTCTGGCCGGCGCGCTTCCGCAGGAGTGTTTGCATGTCGGCCGCAAGCTCGTGGGATTGGAGCAGAAGGGCGAACGCGTGATCGCTCAGTTCGAGAACGGGCCGGCCGTGGAAGCAGATCTCCTGCTCGGCGCCGATGGCATCCATTCACGCGTGCGGGAGCTCGTCTTCGGTCCTGAGAAGCCGCGTTTCACAGGCTGCGTCGCTTGGCGAGGGTTGGTGCCAGCTGAACGCATCAGGCATCTCAATATCGAGGTTGCCTCGAACAACTGGATGGGTCCGTACGGACATGTCGTGCACTATTGGGTTTCGGGTGGGCGAATGATGAACGTCGTCTGCATCACCGAGCACGGCGACTGGAAGCAGGAGTCCTGGACCGACAAAGGCGATGTGGCCGATGTACTCGCCCGCTACGAGGGCTGGCATCCGACGGTACGCAGTCTCATCGGCGCCTTTCCCGAAACCTTCATCTGGGCTCTGCACGACCGCGCCGAGCTGCCCTGCTGGAGCGATGGTCGCGTCGCGCTGCTCGGCGATGCCTGTCATCCCATGCTGCCCATGATGGCGCAGGGGGCCGCGCAGTCGATCGAGGACGGTGCTGCTCTCGCCGCGCTTCTCAAAGAAATGACCGACCTCAAGGGTGCGTTGGCGCGCTACGAAGCGTTGCGTAAGCCGCGCGCCACGAAATTGCAGCAGGCGAGTGCTGCCAACCGCGTAAGATTTCATCTGCCCGACGGCCCTGCGCAGCGCGCCCGCGATGAGGCGCTAGCCACGTCCGGCGATCGCTCGATCGCCAATATCGGCTGGCTCTACGCCTTTGATGCGGCGCAGGTGCTGTAGCAACACGCGAAAAAAAGCATGATCGAGGCGAATCGAACGGCGCACGCTGTGCGGAAAGAAGCCGGAGCTTAAACAGGTCCGATTATGTCAGGTTTTGCAAAGGCGAAATGCGCCCTGGGTCGCCTGCCTCTTCGCGAAGACGGGCTGCGTTTGGTTCTTGAAACCTCTCTTGACGCCGTCATTGTCATGAAGCTCAACAGTGTTGTGGTGGAGTGGAACAGTCGCGCCACAGAGATCTTCGGGTGGTCCCGCGAGGAGGCCGGTCGGACGGAGAGTTGTGGATTTCATCATCCCCGGGCGATTTCGCGAAGCACACATAAACGGAATTCAACGCTATCTCGAAAGCGTCAAGAATGAGACCCAGGTCAGGTCGATCGAGCTATCGGGCCTCAGGGGTAATGGTGAGGAATTTCCCCTCGAGCTTTCGATTACCCCCGTTCAAGATCGCCATGACCTTCTGTTCGTCGTCTGCTTGCGCGACATAAGCGCAAGCAAGCGTGCAGAAGAGCGAGCCCATCTGGCCGAGGAGGAACTGCGGGCGATCGTTGACACGATCCCCGCGATGGCAGTCCGCCATCGAGCCGATGGCACGATTGATTTCGTGAATGAGACGTGGCGCGGTTACACCGGCCTGTCGCTGGAGAGTTGGAATGGGCGTGGCAACATTGCCATTCACCCAGATGATCTTTCGCGAGTTGAAGAGGCATGGCTGGCGGCACTGAAAAACAACGATCCGTTCGAGACCGAACAACGCCTGCGAAGAGCTGACGGAGAATACCGGTGGCACTCCATCCGCCGAGTGCCGCTGCGCGATGACAACGGAGAGGTGGTCGCGTGGTATGGGGCAGGTTACGACATCCATGACAGGAAACTCGTTGAGACCGCGTTGCGTAAGAGTGAGGCGCAGTTGGCGGATGCCAAGCGAGAGCTGCAAGCGGTGGTCGATACGATTCCGGCATTGATCGGGAGTTGCTGGCCGAACGGGGAGCGTGATTTCGCCAACGAGGCTTGGCAGCGCTATACCGGGATCTTCCAGGAAAAGGCCCGCGGGATGAACACGTCGGGCTTTCTGCGTCCCGATAATGAGGCAGTCGGCGATAGCATATGGCGCGCCTGTCTCGAGACTGGAGCGCCTGATGTGCGGGAGGAGCGGCTAAGAAGGGTCGACGGAGAGTACCGATGGCATTGGGTTTCTCGCGTACCCTTGCGCAACGAGCGGGGAGACGTGATCAAGTGGCACGCAGTCGGCTATGATATTGAAGATCGAAAGCAAGCCGAGCAAGCGTTGCGGGAAAGCAGGACGCAGCTCGCCAAGGCCGAGCGAGAACTTCGGCTGACTCTCGACTCCATCCCGACGCTGGCTTGGAGAAGCCGAACGGATGGTTTTGTGGAATATCTGAACAAGCGTTGGCTCGACTACACAGGCTTTTCCCAGGAGCAGGCGCTGGGCTGGGACTGGCAGGCCGCCATTCACCCCTCTGATCGCCCGGCGCTGCGTGATGCCTGGCTGAAAATGCTGGCGACTGAGACCCCCTCCGAGGTTGAGGCCCGCATGAGGCGCTTCGACGGAGCATATCGCTGGTTCCTGTTTCGCACCGAAGCGTTACGGGATGAGAGCGGCGCCATCGTTGCATGGTACGGAACGAATACCGACGTCCAGGCCCGGAAGCAGGCTGAAAGCGCCCTGCAACGTAGCAGCGCGTACTTGGCCGAGACACAGAGGCTTAGCCTGACGGGCAGCTTTGCCTGGGAGGTCGTCGGTGGCCATCCCTTCTGGTCGGACGAGACCTATAAAATTCTGGGCTTCGACCGGGGGACCAAGCCCTCGTTCGACGCACTCATTGCTCGCGTCCATCCTGATGATCGGGCACTTGCGCGACGTCAAATCGAGAGCATCGCTCAAGGCGCGAACAATCTCGACTCTGAACTCCAGTTACTGATGCCGGACGGGAAAACCAAATATTTGCGTATTATCGCGCATCGCGTGAGATTTGAATCGGGCAACGATGAAATCGTTGGCGCACTCATCGATAAAACGGAGGTCAGGACGTCGCAAGAGGCTTTGGATTCCGCGCAGGCTGCTCTGGCTCATGCCAGCCGCGTGGCTATTCTGGGAGAAATCAGTGCTACGATTGCGCACGAAATAAAGCAGCCGCTTGCCGCCATCATTACGAATGGCGAGACTGGCTTACGGTCGTTGGCTCGCCCCGAACCTGTAGTCGAGAAGGCCGAGAAACTTACCAGGCGCATGGTTGCCGACGCGCGGCGGGCTGTCGATATCGTTGACGGCATTCGAGCTATGGGAACCCGGCAAGCATCCAAGCATGCCATGCTGTCGCTCAACGATATTGTCGAGGACTCTATGGTTTTTCTCCGCCATGAGTTACAGGCCAAGAGTACCTCTGTTTCTCTTGATCTGGCACTCGCACCCCCTCGCGTATTAGGCGACCGTACCCAGCTCCAGCAGGTGGTCTTGAACCTGGCCATTAACGCGGTGCAGGCGATGGCGCAGTCCGGGGTAGAGCGCCGCTGCATTCTTATTCGAACCGTGCAGCTCGATCATGAAACGGTGTGCTGCATTGTCGAGGACAGCGGTCCAGGAATCGATCCGACTCGCATACCCCGTCTTTTTGATACGTTCTTCACGACCAAGGACACTGGCATGGGATTGGGTTTGTCGATCTCCCGGTCCATTATAGAGGCACATGGCGGTTGCATTCGAGCGGAAAACGGTTCCGGTTTGGGCGGAGCCCGGTTCACTTTTGACCTGCCTGTCGCTAATGCGTTCGATGTGACCTCTTGTGGGACATCTCATCCTGGCTGACGGTATTGAATAACTGCCAGGCATTTTCACTGCGGCGCCTTGTTCGGACAGACGGTCCTCCGGCCTCTTTGCCACGGTCAGCACCCACGACAGATGCTGTTCATTTTTCGATCGAGTTCCTTGTTCTCCGTCGTAATCTCCTTATCGATGGCATCAATTTCCGTATCGATTCTCGAATCCCGCGTATCTGCCCCCGCCGTCCCCTCACGTGCCGGCGCGGCGAGATTACCCTTGATTGGTTGGCGATGCTTGGTCAGCGCGCAGGTGACGGGAGCAGTCGGATTCGGTGTCAGCCCGTCAATGACTTGAGTCGGATAACCGGACAGAGCCGCACTGTTGGCCACCACGGAGAAGAACGCGACTGTAAGGAATGCCATATGGGTTATCCATCTCGGGTTACAGATGCCAGCGGTTGATATTCCCGGCCATTGAGCGGCACGAGATGTGTAGAAACCTGAGGAAGGTCGGCTTGCAGCCCGCCAGTGTCTCAACCTGGAGGGTCGCCGTCATTCCCGCCACCAGTCGGATGTCGGCTGGCACCTGGTCCAGCGCTACGCGAACAGGAACGCGCTGCGCTAGGCGAACCCAGGTAAAGATTGGGTCGACCTGCGCGAGGCCAACGGAATCTGGTTGCGCATTGTTGATATTGATGCCGTGCGCGACACTCTCAACATGGCCGCCAATGACCTCGTCATAGCCCATTAACTTGGCTTTGACCGGATCACCTACCTTGATTTGACCAACTTGCGTCTCCTCAAAATAGCCGTCTATCCAAAACGAGCCTGCGTCCACGATTGAGAGGCTTCTTTGCCCCTTGTCGGCATAGTCGCCGACGCGAGTTTGCAGATTCGTGACCCAGCCGTTTACAGGGGACCGTATTTCGATTCGCTGCAAATTGGTTAGGGCACGATCGAGGTCCGCTCGATCTTGCTGGAGCGCTGCTTCGGCCATCTTCGCGCTCGTGACAAAGGTGCCTTGCTCCTCGCGAGAGACCGCAAGGGTACTTAACTGAAGGCGTCGCGCGGCCAAGATCTTCTTGTTCTCAAGATCAGCACTCGCCTGATCAACCTTTGCCTGCGCCAGATCGACGGCGATCTTGTAGTCGCGCGGATCAATTTTCATCAGCAAATCGCCAGCACGAACGAACTGATTGTCCTTCACTGGCAGCGAGACAACGCGACCGGAGACTTCGCTCGCCATCGAGACCACGTAGACGCGTACCGTCGCATCGCGGGTCCAAGGGGTACCCATAAAGTTCTGCCAGGCGATGTAAGTCGCGTAGCTGGCAACTATCGCGATTCCGATCGTTGTCAGCACGGCGAGCCACCGGATGCGCGGCCGTGATGGCAAGACTGCGCTCAGGTCCTGGGAGGTTTCCGGACCATCGGCCACCTCGGTAGCGACTGAAGATGGCTCCGCCTTCTTTGCGCGGGCATCGTGCGGGCCCTCGAACTTCTCGTCGAACACGTCAGTAGGCATAATTTCTCACCTCAGCTGCCATGCCATCACCACGTTGCCATAACCAAGGACGACAAGATGATCAGATAGAGCGACACATCGAAGAGCGCGGGATGCCAGATGTGACGCGACAAACCCGTCGCAGCGATGAACCGTCTCAGCAGGATGAGAACCAGAAAAGCGACCGTCATGATCGCGGCCAGGGGCGATATCAAGACGCCATAGACATTAAGTTCTACGAAATTCACGAGAGGCCCCTGCCGATCGGCGCAGCCGCATGGGCCTCGATGCGTTGCCGCAGGCCGCGGATGGCTCCTTGTGTGCGCAGTGCGGCCTGGTCCGTTGGATTGAACACTCGGGTATCGTCGAGGCCTCGCAACATCTGACGAGCCAAGGTGATCTCGCCACGGATTAGGGCAACGATCGCGTTAGCTATTGACGTGATCTGACGTGGTTTACCCCAACGTCCAATCTGGCCGATGCAGAAGCCAACCTCGTAGATCATGTGAATGTGCTCGAAGCTTGCCGCTGTCGCCGATGCTGGCAAGGCAAGCAACCGAGCGAAGGTCACTTCTCGCCATCGGTTCAGAGAATGGGTGTCCTGCGCGTGTGCAGCGAGGGTGCGCAGATCGCGCCACATAAGTTCACGCAATCGCAGCGACTGAGTTGCGGCATCGATATTCGGGAGAAGACGGAAGGCTAGCGCTCCGAATGCGCATCCAGCTAGGATGCCAACCGCGTTGTTGATGAAAGCGATCGTGTCGACGCTGAGCTCGTTGCTCAGTGACAGCAGAGGTAGATACATAACAGCTGCGGGTCTAAAGATCCCCCAGGAATCGCTGATCTGCGACATCGCCGCAAAGATTGTCAGGACGGCCCCCGCAAGGATGGTAAGCGCGAGGAACGAGTCGTGGTTCGGGAGCACTGCGAATTGTACGATCGCCGCGGCGACGGCAGCCAGGATCGAACCGAAAAAGAAGCCCGAGGCCACCTGTGGCGGGCGCCCAGACATCCGCAGCGGAATAAGAGCTGCAAACGTGATGGCGGATAGTCCGTTCGGCCAGGCTGTCGCGATCCAAAGCAGGACGGCGGCGCTGGTTGAGGCTGCTACCCGCAGCGCGTTGATAAAAGCGGGTCCGACCTGCGCAATAGGCTGGCAGACTTGTTGTCGGGATGCGATCGCCCGCGCGGGATCGGTCAGCAAGACCAGGCCATTTGCCGCATCGCTCAAGCGCAAAGCGACCTCGCCGGCGGCGTCCGCGACAACTCTCACGGAAATGTCGCGTGACGGTAACTGCCCGAGTTCCATCGCGCGCTTGGCCCAATCGTCCCGCAAATCGGCCCAGGTGCGCCCGGCTGGCGTGGGTGCTACGACAATTTGGACGGCGTTCAACGTTGCGCGCATCTCCCCGGCCGATCCACGCGCCAAGTACGCCTCAAGGGTGCACCATGAGGATACCGCGCCGAACATCGCCACCGTCGCCTGATGCAGGATGGCGGACCGCCGGCGCAGCTCGGAAGATTCACCAACTGCATCGTCCAGAACAGTGTCAAGCGCAGCAATGCGCTTGATGACACTTTGCAATGCTTTCGTTGCTGTGCCAGTTCTGGGATTTGCGACCCAGCCGACGAAAGTCTTTTGGATGTCGGCGACGATCTCTGCAAATCCGTCCGTCAACTTGTGGCGCGCGCTGCCAAAGTCGCTCAGTCCTTGAACGAGGGTGGCGCAGAGAACTCCGATGATGATCGCGGCCGAACGAGCGATCGCAACCTCAAATACCTTATCGGGTGTGCCAACGGTGTCCGAGGCGATGATCGCCATCGTATATCCGGCCAGCATCGCCGCGTAGGCCCTGAAGTTCTTGAAGAATACTGCAATAAAGCCGCATGCTGAGACCCACACCACCACGCCCGTCAGAAAGCCCAAGCGGCTTTGAGGAAACATGGCAGTTAACACGACCGTTGCGGCGGCTCCGATCACCGTGCCTATGACCCGATAGAGTGCCTTATTCAGCGAAGACCCAAGAGCGGGAAGGATGGTATGACCTGCGGATACGCCAGCCCAGGACGGATCGTCGATCTGCAACTCGAAAGCGATGTACAGCGCCAGGAACACCGAGGCCGTCATGGTCAGCCCATGAACGAGCCCGGGCTTGATGCGCTTCCAAGCACGCGATGCGAACGTGGGGAAGTCGTAGCGGCTGGACATCGTCATTTTTCGATCTTGGAAATATGACGCAATCATCCAGATCCGGTTGCCACACCGCTATTCCACCTTCGGGGGAAATCTATCATCTCAACGTATAAGATGCTGCTGTGAGGTTCCTGAAGGCAGCAGCCGCCAGCTTGGACCAATTAGTTTTGGAGTGAAGGTTCGGCGCACTCTCATCCAGCTAGAGGCGGCGTGGGTATCGATTGGCGCTGCAGGTGCCGCTTACGGGTCAGAAATTTGGCGTGTTGTCGAGACAGCCGATCAGAACATCCGTTGCGAATGGCTTTCTGAGAAAGCCGACAGCGCCGCTGGCTATGGCTTTAGCTTCCAGGTCCGGGTCCGCGCGCGCGGTGATCATGATAAGTGGCATCGTCGAGCCACGAGCCGCAAGCAACCGTTTTAGGTCGAGCCCGCTCATACCGGGCATCTGAATATCGGTGATGACGCAGTCGCACGATCCGAGCCCCTCGGCAAGAAACTCTTCCGCAGACGGGAAGCCACGGGCGCGGTATCCCAGCGAATCAAGCGACTCAAGGAGCGCCGTGCGGAACGAGTCGTCATCATCGATGACTGCGATTGAGAGCTCTCTTGACACTCACCTCATCCTTCTTCCGGATTGTTATGATCGCCCCTTGGATTTGAGCACTTCGGTCATCCGAACGAGGTCAGCCAGGCTGTGCGCGGCCATCTTGCGCATTGCAACGCCCCGATGAATTTTTACGGTAATCTCCCGGATCCCGAGATCTCCGGCGATCTGCTTGTTCATCTTACCCTCCGCCACCAGCAGCATCACCTCCTGCTCGCGAGGAGTAAGCGTTCCGAACCTTTGCTGTATCTGCGAGGCCTTATCCTGGACGGGACGTCGCTGTCGATCACGCTCGATGGCGCCGAGGACGGCATCTATCATGTCCTGGTCCTGGAAGGGTTTTGGTAGAAAATCCACTGCGCCGTGCTTCATTGCACGCACCGTCATGGGAATGGTGCCGTGTCCCGTCATTATTATGACCGGCAGCAACACACCCAGATCGATTAGCCGAGCATGAAAATCCAGCCCATTCATGTCGGGCAGGCGAATGTCCAGGACGATGCATCCCGGCCTGTCTGTGAGTGTCGAGGCAAGGAAGTCGCGTGCCGTCGCGTACGTTCGGGTCTCTAGCTTTAATGACTCAAGCAAACTCTCGAGCGCGTCGCGCATTGACGCGTCATCGTCAACCACATGCACTAACGGCCTCTCGTCGGGTGCCATCACCGTACCATACCAGTTCCAGGCTCTACACGATATCGTTGGCCGTAAGTCCCTCTTCGGGGGCTGCGATCCATTTTACGAGAGTGAACACCGGATGCTTCGGATGTGCGGTCAGCGTTTGTCATGGCGGCATGACCTGTCTTGTTGCGTCTTCATCTTGGTGCCGCCTCCTCGGAATTGCTACCCCGCTTTGGGTGCTCAATAATTAAACGAAGGAATAATGCCCGGTTCTAGGAATCGGTCGTGTTGGATGATCTCCACGGTACCGACCGCGCCGACCCGGCGTTGGAACCCAGGCACAGATTGTGGAGGTCACTAAAGTCAGGGAGACGAAATGCCGAACGCTATCGAAGGTTGGGGCATTTGCTCTTGGAGGCTGAGGTGGCTGATCTCTGAGCATTCGTCCTCACAGCCGAAACGCAAGCGCGAGTCTCATACCAATGTATGTGGCCGACAAAACATACATTGAATGGTGAGGCTGGTCGCTTAGCTGCATTATCCTAACGACAGGCTGATGCGGTCAAGCTTTAGACGGTATGAGGCAAGTCGTTATTGAAGCTTGTCTTTTCGAGCGGGGGGCGACGTCCCGTCTTTTCGCGACCGTGGAGCGGCATGGTGATCGCCATCTCAAGAGCCAAGACGACTAAGGTATCGAACAAATTCATGGATGATCTTAGTTCGTTGAACGCGGGTAGGCGCTGATTCCGCGAACCGACCCATGGTGAAAAGATGGATGCCTCCAGTCGATTCGAGAAACGATTTGATGGTCCTTTGCGGATTGAAGACTACGGACTTATCGGTGACTGTACGACGGCGGCTCTGATTGGCAGAAATGGCTCCATTGATTGGCTGTGCTGGCCTCGTTTCGATAGCGCAGCGTGCTTCGCCGCGTTGTTGGGAAACCGAACTCACGGTCGATGGTCGATCGCGCCTTCTGACCTGTCGTACAAGACCTCGCGGTCCTATCGTGGCGATACCATGATACTGGAGACGATTTTTACAGTTCGGAACGGGTCCTTTGCTGTCATCGATTTCATGCCGATGAATCAGTCCGCTTCTTCGATCATCCGCATCGTCGAGGGACGATCGGGCCACCCGCTGGTTCGCATGGAGCTCACGTTTCGCTTCGACTATGGCTCGGCTGTCCCCTGGGTCTCCCAGCTACCCGACAAGGGAGGCCTCGTCGCCATTGCTGGCCCAAACCTTGTTGCGCTGCGAACACCCGTCAATTTGAAAGGAGAAGACCTTTCGACCACCGCCGATTTCACGATTTCCAGCGGCGATAGGATACCGTTTGTCCTCACCTACAGTCCATCGCATCGGCCACCGCCCGCCGCCATGGATGCTGATCTTGCGTTCAACGAGACCGAAGTTTTCTGGCAGAAGTGGTCCGCACGTTGCACTTATTACGGACATCGCCGCGAAGCGGTAATGCGTTCTCTGCTGACGCTGAAGGCGCTAACTTTTGTCGAGACGGGCGGAATTGTCGCCGCACCAACGACCTCATTGCCCGAGCAAGTTGGCGCCTCGCGCAACTGGGACTATCGCTATTGTTGGGTCCGCGATGCGACGCTCTCACTGATCGCCCTGATGGGCGCAGGTTACTACGAGGAAGCTGTAGCTTGGCGCCACTGGTTTCAGCGTGCAGTGGCGGGCAGTCCTCATGATTTTCAAATCATGTACGGTTTAAGCGGCGAACGTCGACTGAATGAGTGGGAGGTCGCTTGGCTTCCGGGCTATCGAGGATCGTCTCCCGTCCGGATTGGCAACGCGGCATCGGACCAGCTGCAACTTGATGTCTGGGGGGAAATAGCGGATGCGCTGCATGTAGCTCGGAAAAGCGGCCTAGCTCCATTCGTCGCGGGGCGGTCGTTGCAAAGCGTCGCACTAGACCACCTGGAAAGAATTTGGAAAGAGCCTGACGACGGTATTTGGGAAGTGCGGGGTGGAAGGCGACATTTTACTCACTCGAAGGTCATGGCGTGGGTCGCGTTTGATCGTGGCATTAAGGACGCGGAGAAATACGGTTATGAGGCGCCGATTGATCGGTGGCGCGCAATCCGCGATGAGATTCATCGCACCGTATGTGCGAGGGGGTATAACACTGGGCGACGGGCCTTCACGCAAAGCTTCGATAGTTATGAATTGGATGCCAGCCTGCTACTGATGCCGGCTGTAGGATTTTTGCCAATTAATGATCCTCGCATTGCTCGAACAGTGGCCGCGGTTGAACGTGAGCTGGTTTCGGACGGGTTGGTGTTGCGCTACAGAACCGAGAATGGCGTGGATGGGCTCCCCGCTGGAGAGGGAGCTTTTCTAGCATGCAGTTTCTGGCTTGCCGACGTGTACCAAATGCAAGGTCGGATCGCAAAAGCAAACGCGCTGCTTGACCGTTTACTCGCTCTGCGTAACGACCTCGGCCTTTTCAGCGAAGAATATGACACCAGAGCCGGGTTGCAGGTTGGCAACTTCCCCCAGGCATTTTCTCATCTCGCGATGGTTCGTACGGCTCTGAGCCTGTATCGCGACGAGCCTTTGCGGCACGCATTTGAAAGAGATCGAGTGTGATCGACATCAGAACTTGCACAGAAATCGAAGGGTGAGACGCGTTCCGCGAGAAAGGGTGTGAGGGATGGCCAACTCGGCTCAAATGGAGGCTCCCGTCGTCATCGTCGGCGGTGGGCCGGTCGGCATCGGACTTGCAATCGATCTTGGCTTGCGAGGCGTCCGCTCCATTGTGGTGGAACGCCACGCTGAGCTGCTGCCGATTCCGAAGGGACAAAACCTGACGCAGCGCACCCTCGAGCACTTCTATTTCTGGGGAGCGGAGGACGAATTGCGCGCCGCACGCACCATCCCGCGGGATTACGGCATCGGCGGCATGACATGCTACGGCACATTGCTCAGCGGTTACGCCTACGATTGGCTGCAGCGCGAGTTGGTTCGTCCCTTCTATTTCACCGACAACGAGCGGCTGCCGCAATACGCGACTGAAGCCGTACTACGACGGAGAGCGGCGCAGATCCCAGCGATCGAAACTCTCTACGGCTGGACCTGCGAGGGGATACGTCAGGACGAGGACGGCGTAAGCGTCGGCGTCATTCATCGCGACGGAGAAGGTCGAATCCTGCGCGCCGCCTATGTCGTGGGATGCGATGGCAGCCGCTCGACTGTGCGCGAACTCGCCGGCATCAACCAGACCCGATCCGACCATGATCGCTTGATGGTGCTCCTGGTGTTCCGTTCCACCGGCCTCCATCGTCTGCTGGAGCGCTATCCCGGAAAATCATTCTACTGCGTGCTGGATCCGGAGTTGGACGGCTACTGGAAGTTCTTCGGACGCGTCGATCTTGGCACGACGTGGTTCTTCCATGCCCCTGTGTCCGCGACCACGAGGCGTGACAACTTTGATTTCCGCCGACTGCTGCACGAAGCGGCGGGTGCCGAGTTCGACGTCGCGTTCGAACATATCGGCTTCTGGGACCTTCGCTTCGCGCTCGCCGACGACTATCGCGCAGAGCGCGTCTTCATTGCCGGTGACGCAGCGCATAGTCATCCGCCCTATGGCGGCTACGGCGTCAATAGCGGCCTGGAAGATGCGGTCAATCTATCCTGGAAGCTTGCGGCAACGCTGCAAGGCTGGGGTGGTCCCGGTCTGCTCGACAGTTACGGTGCGGAACGGCGGCCAGTGTTCGCCTCCACAGCGCGCGATTTCATCGAGAAGTCGATCCTCAGCGACCGCGACTTCCTCCGCAAGCACGATCCGGGGCGCGACCGCGCCGACTTCGAGGCGGCGTGGCGCGAGCGGCAGACCGGTGCGCGAGCTGAGGTGAACGCGTTTGAGCCGCACTATGCGGGCTCGCCCATCGTGTCGGGCCCCGCCGGGGCCACGAGCAGCGCCATCGGATCCCACATCTATGCGGCGCGCGCCGGGCATCATCTGACTCCACAGCCTTTATCTTCGGGCATGAACGTCTTCGAAGAACTGGGCGACGGCTTCACGCTGATCGATCTCGGGACGGACGACGTAGCATCGGCTTTCGAAGCGGCCGCTTCCGACCTCCGAATTCCTCTCAAGCTGATCAGGGATTCCGCGAGCGATGGGCGGTGGAAATATCAATCGCGCCTGATCCTGGTGCGGCCGGACCAGTTTGTCGCCTGGGCCGGCGACGAAGCCAAATCTGCTGCAGAATTGCTGCGACGTGCTGTCGGTCAATCCACATTTCATAGTGAAAAGATCTAATGTTCGATCCCAGTTCCTCTCCTTCCGCCATACGCATTTGGACAGCAGATCCGCTCTCAAGCCGGGATCAAGCCTGATCCGCGAAAGCTTTCGATCAGCGCATCGAAGAGTTTCAGGTCCGCACGGCTCCGCGCCATCAGTTGCGCGCCGGCAACGGCCGCGTAGATCGCGCGCGCCCTTGCTTCACGCTTGCTGGCGGGAACTGAAGCCGCGGCGAGCATCCTGGTCAGCCAAGCCACGTTGACATCGGCGAAAGCCTGCACCTCGGTTTTCACGGCGTCAGGCAGATCATCATATTCGGCCGCCATGAAGCTGCAGAGGCACATGCGATTGTCCTGCTCGAGCGATCGACGAAAAAGTCCCGGATAGGCCCGGAGCGCCTTTTTTGGATTTCCGTCCGCTTTTGAAAGAGCTTCGAGGTTCGCCGCCGTATCCTCCCAATAGCGTCTCGCCACCGCTGCACCCAGCTCCGCCTTACCTGGAAAGTGGTGATAGATGCTTGCAGCCTTGATGCCGACTTCAGCTCCGATGTCGCGGAAGTTCAGCCCGCCATACCCGTGGGCCTGAGCTGTCCTGCGCGCTGCAGCCAGGATCGCTTCCTTCGCATTGTCGCTCATCGTGATCACCTCAACGTGTTCCTACCAAATGGCAGGTAGGGATTGAAGTCCGTAAATACGAGGGGCATGTCCAGCCTACCAAATGACAGGTAGGATCGATATGACTGATGATATCGTTAGAATGGATGCCACCCGTATCTCCCAGCTCATTGCTCGACGGGAGCTTTCGCCCGTCGAGGTCATGCGGGCGCATCTCGACCGCATCGCGGCGGTCAATCCCAAGCTGAACGCGATCGTGACGCTGGCTGATGGCGCCATGGAAGGCGCAGAGAGGGCCGAGGCCGCAGTCAGGTCGGGCGCTCAGCTCGGCCCGCTCCATGGCGTTCCCTTTACGGTCAAGGATGGGATCGACACGGCGGGCGTGCTGACGCAGCGTGGTTCGCCCATTTTCAGAGGGCGTGTGCCTGAAACTGACGCCACCGTTGTGGCTAGGCTGAAAGCCGCCGGCGCTATCCTGATTGCAAAGACGAACCCTCCCGAATTCTCCTATTCGATCGAAACGGATAATCTCCTGACGGGCCAGACCAACAACCCCTGGAACCTCGACTACACGCCGGGCGGATCGAGCGGCGGTGAATCCGCCGCCATCGCGGCGGGCATGTCGCCACTCGGTGTGGGCAGCGATCTCTCGATCTCATTGCGCGGGCCGGCGGCGCATACCGGTATCGTTGGCTTCAAAGCCACTCACGGGCGAATGCCGATGACAGGTCATTGGCCCCGGGTGCCACGTCGCTTCTGGCACATCGGTCCGATGGCACGGTCGGTTCGCGACGTAGCGCTGGCTTATTCCTTGATGGCAGGCCCCGACGGTGCCGACGGCTTCTCGATCAGCTCGCCCGGCCTCGATACAGGCGTTGGCACGAAATCGACCCGTCAGCTTCGCGTGGGCTGGATGGCCTCTCCGGGCTTCTTCGGGCCCATCGATCCGGAAGTGGTCGCGACGGTGAAGGCAGCGGCGCAGGCGTTGAGCAGTGCTGGCTACCACGTCGAACAGGTCCGGTTGCCAGTGGTGGAGCAGACCGATGCCAACAGTGTCCTCTGGCAGCTTCAACAGATGGAAAGCCAACCCGAGTTCGAGAAGGTCACTGCCGGCCACGAGGTCGAGATCTTCAGGCACGCCAGACTGGTTCTTGATGCACCAGATACGCCGATCGCCGACTTCGTCGCCGCCGAGCAGGCCATAGAGCGCCTTCGCGACAGCTTCGCCGAATACTTCAGGCGCTACGATGTGCTGCTCTGCCCGGTAACCCCGTTCCCCGCGACCAGGCATGGTCTCAACGACGTCGTGGTCGATGGCGTCACGGTTTCGCCGTTCCACGTGATGAGCGCGACATCACCGTTCAGCCTGACGGGAATGCCCGCTCTCTCGATGCGATTCGGAACGAGCCGCGACGGTCTTCCGATCGGTGTGCAAGTCGTCTCGTCCTGGCTGGCGGAATCGACGGTGCTCAAGGTCGCCTCGCTCCTCGAGGAGGTGAGCCCGGTTCGCGACCTTCATCCGACTATCTGACGATGGAAGGGCGGGATTCATCCCGCCCTCTCCCCTGAGAGCAGGATGAGCTGACGATATCGGGGCTTGCTCAATCAACCGACGGTCACGTTCAATTGCCTCGCAAATCCTGGTGCGCTCCGGTCATTGTTGCCGTCCATAGGTTCGCTATCGGTTGCCGCTCCCTTCCCTCATGAAGTTCCCGCGCGCGCCGGATCATCACCGGAAACAGGACGTCATGAAGGCACACAGCAGCGCTCTCGAAGAGGCCGAGAAGGATGATCAGAATGAACATTCAAGTCTCGCTCACACCGACGCGCAGCCGATCGACCTGAATTCCCTGCAGACATTCGTGGCTGTCGTGCGCGCCGGCGGATTTGCGGCGGCAGCCCGCGAAACCAACGCGCCGAGGTCGTCCGTCAGCTTGCGCATCCGCAGCCTGGAGGCGGCGCTCGGTGCGCGGCTCTTCAAGAGGTCCACGCGCGCTTTTGCCCTCACGGCCGCAGGACGAGAACTCTACCAGCGTTCGGCTGGCGCAATTGCCCTGCTTGTCAACGCGCTCCGGGGGGTAAGCGGTGCTGACGACCCATATGCCGGCGAAATCCGCATCACGCTGCCGGCCGACTTTCCAGTCAGGATCGTGGCAGCCGCGATCGGGGATTTCAGAAACGATCACCCCAATGTGCGCTTTGAGGTGTCGCTCACCAACGACGTGCTCGATCTCATCTCCCGGGATATTGATATTGCGCTCCGCATCGGAGCGGCGAATCCTCAGGAAGCCCTGATCAAGGGCGCAATCGACATGAAGTTTGGTCTTTATGCGAGCGCAGACTATGTGAGCAGTCACGGGATCCCCGTCGATATTCGCGACGCGTCGACCTTGATCGGGCCATCGAGGCCGGAATTGCTGCGCCTTCTATCCCGCTCCTTGCCGGGCGGGGCGACATGGCCCGCCTTTCATGTCGCGGTCGACTCCTTCGCTCTTGCTCGTGAGCTTGTGCTGAATCACCAGGGGATTGGGCTGCTTCCGGAAGCCCTCTGCAGAGTGGAATACGCATCGGGGCTCGTTGTGCCGGTTTTGCCAGAGCAGTTCTCCGGGACGATCCGCCTGCATCTCACATATCCGTCGCGGGCCGATCTAAGCGCCAAGGTCGCGGATTTTACCCGTGTGTTCGAACGACACCTTGCAGCTGCGGGGCGGTGATTTCCGTTGTTGTCGTTGTTCATGCCGACAGTTTGAGGTGGACCGTTTGGGCCGCAGAACTGGTCTTCGGGAAACTCCGATGCCAATTGGCCAGAACTACAGCCGCTGTGGCTTGCGGAAGGGGACTAATCCGCAGTCCTCCCGCATGCAATCTATCGAGCTCCGAAGTCAATGGAGCCTTGGCCAATGCAGAGCGTCATCACGACGAAGTTCGAAACGACCGAATTTGCCGGTCTCACGACGAAGATTATCAATCCGCAGGAAAGCCCGTTCACGGTGCTGGACATGACCATCAAGCCGGGCTTCGGCGCACCCGCCCACATCTCCGAGGAGGAGGACAAGCTGTTTGTCCTCCTGGAGGGCCAGGTGAAATACCTCGTGGGAGATCAGACCGAGGTTGCCGGACCCGGGTCGCGGATTCTCGTGCCGAGAGGAGTTGTTCACGGCTTCACCAATGAGGGGCCGGCCGACGCGAGACACATCCTCGTCTCCACGCCGCGTCGTCACGAGGAATTCTTCCGCGATCTGCACAGGATCCCCGAGCCGCGCGAGCAGCACATGGACATGCTGCCGACGATCGCAGCGCGCAACGGCCAACGGATAGTTGGTCCGCTCCCATGACACGATGGGCAGCACCGAACGCGCGTATCGCCGCGATTTCGACGTCCCTAGGCCACCCTCCATCTCCCATCCCCCGCCCGCTTCAGCGCGGGGTCGCTCACCCGCACATGTTCGGCGAGAAAATCGATGAACGCGCGCACGCGCGCGGGCAGGGGCGCGGTGTGGCCGACATAGACGGCGTGGATGTCTTCGCGGTCGCCGGGATTGTAGTTCTGCAAGACCGGAACGAGACGGCCGGCCTCGATGTCGGGGCCGATGTGGAAGAGAGCGAGGCGGGCGAGGCCGACGCCGCCGAGGGCGAGGCGGCGGGCGATTTCGCCGTCGCTGGCGCGGGCGGCCGGTGGCGGCATGGCTTCCTCGGTGTGGTCACCGCGCCGGAATGGCCAGCCACCGCGGATGCGCGGAAAGGTCCAGCCGATGCCGCGATGCTCGGTGAGATCTGCCGGCGTCTTCGGCGTGCCGAAGCGAGCCAGATAGTTTGGGGTGCCGACGACGACCATGCGGCTGGTGCCGAGCTTTCGCGCGACCAGACGCGAAGCTTTCAGGGGCCCGACGCGGATCGCGATGTCGGCCCGTTCCTGCATCAGGTCGATCAGCGTGTCGGTCAGCACGAGGTCGAGTGTGACCTCGGGATGCCGTTCCAGGAAGCGGGGAATCAGCGGTAGGACGTGCAGCATGCCGAAGGGAATGTTGCAGTTGACCGTGAGGCGGCCGCGCGGCGCCGCGCCTGAAGCCGCCTCGCGCTCGGCTTCCTCCATCTCTCCGAGGATCCGCAACGAGCGCTGGTAGAAGGCTTGGCCCTCCTCCGTCAGCGTCAGCTTGCGCGTGGTGCGGTTGATCAGCCGCGAGCCGAGGCGCGTCTCCAGCCGCGAGATCAGCTTGCTGACGCCCGACGGCGTCAGGCGCAGTTTTCGCGCGGCCTGGGTGAATCCGCCGAGATCGACGACGCGAACGAAAACCTCCATCTCGGCGGAGCGGTTGGTGTCGAAACGGGCCATGTTGAATTCACGTCACAAATGATTGGATTGCGGACATCCTAATGGTTTTGCTGCGCTGCGGCTATCTGCGTGGCTCGTCCCTCGCATTGGAGCCACGCATGCCTCCCGCCGTCCTCGCCCTCACCGCCGGTGCCTTCGGCATCGGCACCACCGAGTTCATCATCATGGGCCTGTTGCTCCAGGTCGCCGCGGACATGCACGTCTCCGTGCCGGTCGCGGGGCTGCTGATCTCCGGCTATGCGCTCGGGGTGTTCGTGGGCGCGCCGATCCTGACGCTGGCGACGCGGCGGATGCCGCGGAAAACCGTGCTGCTGGCGCTGATGGCGATCTTCACGCTCGGCAACGCGGCTTGCGCGCTGGCGCCGAACTACGAGTTGCTGATGGCGGCGCGGGTGCTGACCTCGCTCGCCCACGGCACCTTCTTCGGCGTCGGCTCGGTGGTCGCCACCAGCCTCGTCGCGGAGGACAAGCGCGCCTCGGCGATTGCGACCATGTTCATCGGCCTGACGGTCGCGACGCTCCTGGGCGTGCCCTTCGGCGCCTGGTTCGGCCTGATGCTCGGCTGGCGCGCGGCGTTCTGGGCGGTGACGGTGATCGGCGTGATCGCCTTTGCGGTGGTGGCGGCGCTTGTGCCCGGCCATGTCGGCAACGGCGACAAGCCGATCTCGCTCTCGGAGGAGATCGCGGTGCTCGGCCGGCCGCAGGTGCTGCTCGGCCTGGCCATGACCGTGTTCGGCTTTGCCGGCCTGTTCGTCGTCTTCACCTATATCCAGCCGATCCTGACGCGCTTCACCGGCTTCTCGGACGCCGCGGTGTCGCCGATCCTGCTGGTGTTCGGTGCAGGTCTCGCGATCGGCAACGTCGCCGGCGGCAAGCTCGCTGATCGCGGCCTTGCGCGTGCCCTGATCGGCACGCTCGCTGCGCTCGCCATCGTGCTGCTTGGCCTTGCTGCCGTGCTGTCGGTCAAGATCGCAGCCATCGCGCTGATCCTGCTGCTTGGCATCGCGGCCTTTGCGACCGTCGCGCCGCTGCAGCTTCGCGTGCTGGAAGCCGCTGGCCCCAGCGGCCGCACGCTCGCGTCCAGCCTCAACATCGCCGCCTTCAACCTCGGCAACGCGCTCGGCGCCTGGGCGGGCGGCGTCACCATCGACCGCGGGCTCGGTCTCTCCGCACTGCCGCTGGTCGCGGCTGGCATCACGGCCGTCGGTCTCGTGCTCGCGCTATGGAGCCTTCAGCTCGATCGAACGCAGTCGGCAGTCGCGGCGTGCCCGGCGGAATAGGAGAATGATCATGGAATACCGCAATCTCGGCGCCTCCGGCCTCAGGGTACCCGTCCTCAGCTTCGGCACCGGCACGTTTGGCGGCCAAGGCCCGCTGTTCTCGGCCTGGGGCCGCAGCGGCGCCGACGAAGCGCGCTGGCTGGTCGACATCTGTCTCGAAGCCGGCGTCAATCTGTTCGACAGCGCCGATGTCTATTCGAACGGCGCATCCGAGGAAATCCTCGGCGCCGCGATCAAGGGACGGCGCGACAAGGTGCTGATCTCCACCAAGATGAGCCTGCCGATGGGCGACGGTCCGCTCGATGCCGGCTCTTCACGGCATCGTCTGGTCGCCTCGGTCGAAGCTGCGCTGCGGCGGCTCGGCACCGATTATCTCGATCTGCTGCAGCTCCATGCCTACGATGCGTTCACGCCGATCGAGGAGGTGCTGTCGACCCTCGATACGCTCGTACGCGCCGGCAAGCTCCGCTATGTCGGCGTCTCCAATTTCGCCGGCTGGCAGCTGATGAAGTCGCTCTCCATGGCCGATCGGCACGGCTGGCCACGCCATGTCGCGCATCAGGTTTATTATTCGCTGCTCGGCCGCGACTACGAATGGGAGCTGATGCCGCTCGCACGCGACCAGGGCGTCGGCGCGCTGGTCTGGAGCCCGCTCGGCTGGGGCCGGCTCACCGGCAAGATCCGACGCGGAAAGCCGCTCCCCGCGAACAGCCGTCTGCACGCCACTGCGCAGTTCGGCCCGCCCGTGGACGACGAGCGGCTCTATGCCATCGTCGAGGTGCTTGATACGATCGCCGCGGAGACCGGCCGTACCGTGCCGCAAATCGCGATTGCTTGGCTGCTGTCGCGTCCGACCGTATCCTCGGTGATCATTGGCGCCCGCGACGAAGCGCAGTTGCGCGACAATCTCGGCGCGGTTGGCTGGTCGCTGAGCGCTGCGCAGATCGCGCGTCTCGACGAGGCCAGCGCCGTGATGCCGCCTTATCCCTACTACCCTTATCGCATCCAGGAAGGCTTTACGCGCCTCAATCCGCCGCTGGTGTGACGGACGACTAGTAAAAAGCCGCGATCGCCGTTGCGATTCCCGCTGGAAGATTCGGCTCGCTCTTCAGCGTGTCCAGAAAAGCGGGATCGCCTGATACCGTGAGGCCATCCAGCTTGATCGGGTGCAGCGGCTCGGCCGCTGCCGCGACCGCCGCCAAATCCGGACCGGTCCTGACACCGTTATATTCCAGCCGCGGGCGGAGCTGGACGTTGTTGCCGAACTGCTCGTCGAGCGCGAGACGCCATCCGGTGCGCGATACCGCTCCGCGGGCGATCGCATCGCTCATGGCGAGGCTGTGCGGTTGCAAGGTGCCGAGATTGCCGAGCGCGGCACGGAGGCGGCCCGTCGCCTCCGCCAGCGTGATCCTCTCGATCCCGGGATCCTGGTCGGGCGAGGTGAAGTCGATCACCCGTGCGCTGCTGCCGATCTTGAGCGCCTCGCCGATTCCGCCCGCCTTCTGCATGACCGTCTTCGTCCCATAACGGGCCCGTCCGCCAATGGTGACCAGAACGATGTCCTGCTCGCGCGATTTGATCAGATGAGCGTAGGGATCGCCGGTGACTCCCTTCACGACCAGAAGGTCGGCGAACTTGCCATTGGCAATCGTTCCCAGCTTCGCATCCCACTTGAGGATCGCGGCCGGATTGCGCGTCGCCATCGAGACGATGTCGTAGTCGCTGAAGCCGAGATTGAAATGGGCGGATACGACCTTGGCCGCCTTCAGCTCGCCGAGCAGGTTCTTGCTGCCGGACGGCGACCAGTCCGAACCGAGCGCAATGGTGAGGCCGGCCGTGCGTGCGGCAACGACATTGGTCGTCTTTCCGTAGAGCAGGAGATTGCTCAGGGGCGACCAGACGACCTTGGCATGGTTTTCGGCCATCGTTCCGAAGTCGGTCGCATCGAGTGCCGTGCAATGAATGCCGGCGAGCGACGGCTCGATCGCCCAATCTCCCTCGGAATTGCGTAAGGCGAGGAAGTGGCTATGCGCCTTGGTGTCGATGCCTTCGCTGAGATGCAGCAGGAAACACGATGACGATTTCAACTCGTTGTCGAACTTCGCCCAATCCTCGGCATCGATGTCAGGAATCTTCGAGTGGGCCTTCGGCAGATCGGGTGGGCTGCCGATCTCGGCGGCGCGCAACGCGCCCTTGTAATATTTGTGGATCGTGCCGCTCCAGTTCGACAGCGTGATCCCCTGACTTGTCGTGGTGCCCGCGACCATGCACTTGGCTTCGACGTAGCGGACCAGGGCCGGCAGCAGCGAGCCGTCGTCGGCCAGCGCGATCGCGCTCATGGGGCCGGTCACCGACGTCTTGTACGATTTGGCGTTCTGCCATTGGTCGCGATTGCCGTAGGGCTGCGGCACGCGCCAGAGCGGCAGGATGTTGTAGCTCAGATGATTGTGCAGCTCGATCAGGCCGGGATAGATGGTGCCGCCGGTCGCCACTGCAACGACGGCCTCGAAGCCTGCCGGGGCCGGCTGTCCCTTGGGTACGATCGCGGCGATGCGACTGTCCTCGATGAAGATCGTCCCGCTCTTGATGACGTCGCCCTCGGCGGTCATCGTCACGATCCGCCCGCTCAGGGCCCATCGCTTCGGGTTGGCAGCCGGGCTCATGGGATCACTCCGTCTGGGATGGTGATCGTGATCGTGCGCCGCTTGGTGGCCGCGTCGGCGCCCTGGCGCACGGCCCATGGCGTGTCTCCGCGCATCCACGCCGGCAGTCCGGCGGGAAGATCCTTTGCGATGATGTCGAAGAGCTCGGTCGGTTTGAAGGCGTCGCCATATGGCACGAGCGCCGTCGGCACGTCGGGATGCTGGACCTCAGGTGCGAGAGCCGCGAGCGCGGCGTTCCACTTGGTCAGCATGATCTTGGTGTTCGCGGCCCGCGTCGCGTTATCATGGGCCGAGCTTTCCGGCCAGGTCGGGTGGGTGATGTGCTGATAGGCAAGGGTCTTGTAGGCCGCGCCGTCGGACGTCGTGAGCCAGGCCTTCCAGGCCTCGTCGGCGAGGCCGCCGAGCGAGACAACGGCCTCGATATTGCCGGGCGCGAGCACGGCCTTGAACCATTTGTTGCGATAGTCGACGATGCCCGGCTCGTTCTTGTGCTTGTTGCCGCCGCTCTGCCCGTAGACGCTGTACAGGAAGGTGTTCACCATCACGTAGCTCCGCGTGATGCCGAGCTTGGCGAGAAAGCCCTGAGTGCGGCGCCCCGCGGTGCCGACCAGGATCCTGCGCACGATCGTCTCGTGCTGGGCGGGATCCTGACCGACGACGAGCACACGCGCCGATCCGTCGAGCCGGCCGCGATGAAAGATCGGCCCCCATTCAATCCGGAAATCGTCGGGATCATAGATTTCAGCGGCCGGATAGTCGGCGCACAGATCGCGAAATGGCTGCTGGTCGTATCCGCTGTCGAATTCCACGAGCATGGCAAATGCTCCGATGTGTCGCTGTCAGATAGCTAGGTCAAAAACCTAATCGCCATGGCACAATCTTGGCGGTGGTTTATTCCACCATTCAACCAGTATATGGGTCAGGACAGTGGGGCCAAAGGTTCATGCGCGTCTCTCGCGCCGGCCCGTGGCAGAGCGTCGCGGCGACGCGCCATGCAGAAACGCGCCTGTACACGCTCGCGTGATCTCCATAACCTCCGCCGCGCAATTTTTTGGAGATGCGGCGTGGCGAAGAAGACGGCGACGAAGAAGAAAAGTGTTGCAAGGAAAGTAACGAAGACCTCGGTCAAGACGAGCACCGCCCGGAAGGGGGCAGTTACGAAGGCGGCCAAGAAGACGGTCAAGAAGCCGGCGCCGCGCAAGTCGGCGACGGCGCGCCGTCCGAAAGGTCCGGTCTGGCAATGGTCCGCGGTCGACACCGCAGCCGCGATCCGCAACGGCGCGATCTCCGCGGTCGAGACCGTCGAAGCGCATCTCGAACGGATGCGCGCCGTCAATCCGCGGCTGAACGCGGTTGTCGTCGATCTCAGCGAGGAAGCGCTGAAGGCTGCGCATGCGGCCGACAAGCAGCGCGCCAAGGGCGTCGCGCTCGGCCTGCTGCACGGCGTGCCCATCACGATCAAGGAGAATGTCGACTACGAAGGCCGGCCGAATTTCAACGGTGTGCCCGCCAACAAGGATTTTGTCGCGCCGTCGGACTCGCCCGTGGTGCGCAATCTCAAGAAAGCCGGCGCGATCGTCATCGGCCTCACCAACACGCCGGAATTCTCCTTCCGCGGCTTCACCGACAATCCGCTGCACGGGCTGACGCTGAACCCCTGGGACCCAAACATCACCTGCGGCGGCTCTTCGGGGGGCGCCGGCTCGGCGGTTGCGGCCGGCATCGGCACCATCGCCCATGGCAATGATATCGGCGGCTCGCTGCGCTGGCCGGCGCATTGCAACGGCGTTGCCACCATCAAGCCAACGCAGGGCCGCATCCCCGCCTTCAACGGAAGCGCCACCGCCGAGCGGCCGATGCTGGCGCATCTGATGTCGGCGCAGGGCCCGCTCGCGCGTCACGTCGGCGACGTCCGCCTCGCGCTCGATGTGATGAGCCAGCGCGATCCGCGCGATCCCTGGTGGGTGCCGGCGCCGCTGGCCGGGCCCAAGCCGAAGGGGCCGATCAAGGTCGCACTGGCCAGGATTCCGGAGGATATGGACGTCGATCCGTCCGTCCGCGCGGCGCTGCGTCAGGCCGCCGATCACCTGGAGCGTTCCGGCTATCGCGTGACCGAGGTCGATGTCCCCGACATCGACGGCGTCTGGCAGACCTGGTGCGACATCATCACCAACGAGACCGTGGTGATGCAGGAGGCCGGCATGCTGAAGGTGACGTCCGAGGACTTCCACAAGGCCTGGGGCGGCATGAAGACCAAGGCCAACGCGCTCGATCTCAAGGCCTGGATGCAGGCGACGGCCGCACGCAACGGCCATATCCGCGCCTGGCAATTGTTCTTCGAGGAGTATCCTGTCGTGCTGGCGCCGACCACGGTGAAACCGACGCCGGGACCGCGCGACGACACCGTCAGCGCCGATCGTGTGAAGGAAATCTTCTGGGGCGAGATCCGCTTCATCTCCGCCATCAACGTGCTGGGCCTGCCCGGCGCGGTGGTGCCGGTGACCCTGCATGACGGCCGGCCGATCGGCGTGCAGCTCATCGCGGGACGCTATCGCGAGGACCTCGCGCTCGATGCGGCGGCCGCGATCGAGAAGCGTGCCGGTGTGCTCGCCCACCGGCTCTGGGAGACGATGGAGTAAGGTGAAGGATCCCACCCTCTCCCACGACGAGGGAGAGGGTGGCATAGGCGGCCTTCGTCCACCGTCCTTGGAACGCCGATGCTTTGCATAGGCTATGGCGAAGCGGCGCGGCCAAGGCGTACGAATTCATTAATCCAATTCGATTCAAGTTTTAGCCAATTCACCAACAACCGTTAGGGTTACTTCCTCGATCTCTAGGCGAATTATTGTCCGCTTTACCACCCGCCTCTAACAGAGGAATGGCGGACAACGCACATGCCTCATACAGGTCAATAAGTGCGGCCCGCTCCACGCGGAGGTGGCACGATGCGCAACGAGACGATCGCTATTCACGCCGGCTACGAGCCCGAAGCCACCACGCACGCGGTTGCGGTGCCGATCTACCAGACCGCGGCCTATGCCTTCGACAGCGCCGATCACGGCGCCGCGCTCTTCAATCTCGAGGCCGAAGGTTTTCGCTACAGCCGCATCGCCAATCCGACCAGCGCGGTGCTGGAGAAGCGTATCGCGCAGCTTGAAGGCGGCGTCGGCGCGCTCGCGGTCGCGACCGGCCAGGCTGCGCTGCATTTCGCCTTCGTCAACGTCGCCGATCACGGCGGCAACATCGTTTCCGTGCCGCAGCTCTACGGCACCACGCACACGCTGCTCTCGCACATCCTCCCGCGGCAGGGCATCACCGGCCGTTTCGCCGAGAGCGACAAGCCGGATGCGATCGCAGAACTGATCGACGAGAACACGCGCGCCGTGTTCGCCGAGACCATCGGCAATCCCGCCGGCAATGTCTGCGACATCGAGGCTCTCGCCAAGATCGCGCATGCGCATGGCGTGCCGCTGATCGTGGACAACACCGTCGCGACCCCGATCCTGCTCAAGCCGTTCGATTACGGCGCCGACATCGCCGTGCATTCGCTGACCAAGTTTCTGGGCGGCCACGGCACCACGCTGGGCGGGGCCATCGTCGATTCCGGAAACTTTCCCTGGGCCAGCCACGCCGACCGCTTCCCGGCCTACAACAAGCCCGACGCCTCCTATCACGGCCTCGTCTATGCCGAGCGTTTCGGCCGGACCGCCTATATCGAGCGCGCCCGCAGCGTCTATCAGCGCACCATGGGTTCGGTGCTGTCGCCATTCAACGCCTTCCTGCTGCTCCAGGGCATCGAGACCGTCGCGCTGCGCATGGAGCGCCACGTCGGGAACGCGCGCAAGGTCGCCGAATTCCTGCGCAAGGACTCGCGCGTTGCCTGGGTCAACTACACGGGCTTTCCGGACAGCCCCTATTACCCGCTCGTTCAGAAATACCTCGACGGTAATGCTTCCTCGCTGTTCACCTTCGGCATCAAGGGCGGCATGGAAGCCGGCAAGACCTTCTACGATGCGCTGAAGCTGATCACGCGCCTGGTCAATATTGGCGATGCCAAGTCGCTGGCGTGCCATCCGGCCTCGACCACGCACCGGCAGATGTCGGCGGAGCAGCAGCGCGTCGCGGGCGTGCTGCCGGAGACGATCCGTCTGTCGATCGGCATCGAGCATTCCGCAGATATCATCGAGGACATCGACCAGGCGCTCGAGAAGGCCTGCCCGTCGGCACGCCTCCAGGCCGCGGAGTAGGCGACCGCGCCGATGACGATCTTGATCGACAGGGATCAAGGTATATCGAGCCCGGCGCTGGTACCGGCCGAGGGCGATCTCGCGCGCGACCATGTTTTCGCCGATCTCACGATCGGTCTGATCAACAACATGCCGGATCCGGCGCTGAAGGCGACCGAGCGGCAGTTCATGCGGCTGCTCCAGGCGGCCGCAGGTCCGCGCCGCATCCGTTTCCATTGTTTCTCGCTGCCCTCGGTGAAGCGGTCGCCCGAGGCGAAGTGGCATGTTGAAAGCGAATATTCGGAGCTCAGCGAGCTCAGGCACCACAAGTTCGACGGGCTGATCGTGACCGGCGCCGAGCCGGTCGCGCCCGAGCTCGACCAGGAGCCGTATTGGCGCGACCTCACCGAGCTGATCGACTGGGCCAGGGTCAACACGCGCTCGACGATCTGGTCGTGCCTCGCCGCACATGCGGCGGTGCTGCATCTCGACGGCATCGCGCGGCGGCGGCTCCCGACCAAATGTCACGGCATTTTCGACTGCGAAGCTGCGACGAACGATCCGCTGACGCGCGCTGCGCCTGCGCCCCTCAAGGTCTCGCATTCCCGCCTGAACGAGATCGCCGAGAGCGACCTCACGCAGGCCGGCTATCAGGTGCTGACGCGTTCGGCAAAGGCCGGCGTCGATATCTTCGTCAGGCAATATGCCAGCCGCTTCGTGTTCTTCCAAGGCCACCCGGAATACGATGCGCTGTCGCTCCAGCGCGAATATCTGCGCGACATCGGCCGCTATCTCGCGCGCGAGCGCGAGGCTTATCCGCATCTGCCCGTGAGTTATTTTGACGCAGCGACCGAAGAGAAGCTCGCCCGCTTCGAGAAGAAGGCGACCCAACAGCGCCACCCGGCGCTCACCAACGAACTGCCTGCGCTGAATCTGCGCGCCGATATCGCAGCCGGCAGCGCCGCGGCGGCGCTATTCCGCAACTGGTTGCAATATCTCGGTGCGGAAGCCGATATTTCGGTCCTGGCGCGCTAGACGAAGGGCGTTGGTTCCGCATTAGGATTACCCGGGCGTTAGGCTTGCCTCTACCAGCGCGCGAATGTTTCAGTAGATAAACAGGGAATCGCAGGAAACGACGGTGTGGTCGGCACTCCAGGGACGCGTGAGCAATCGGCTGGCCCGGCATTTCCGCGCCGCGTCGCACCGGCTGCCTGCGCATGCGCCGATGGTGAGCTTCACGTTTGACGACGCGCCCGATAGCGCCGCAGGCGAGGGCGCCGCGCTTCTGGAGACGCATGGCGGCCGCGGCACGTTCTACCTCGCCGGCAGCCTGATCGATCGTCCGTCGGATCACTGGCACGGCCTGTCGAACGACGCGATCGTGCGGCTTCACCGGGCCGGTCACGAGATTGCCTGCCATACCTTTTCGCACCAGAGCTCGGCCGATCTCGACGAGGCGGCCATGGCGCGCGAGATCGAGCGTAACCGCAGCCATTTCCACGCCATCGATTCCTCGATCGTGCTGGAGAACTTCGCCTACCCCTATGGAATAGCCTCGGTCTGGCGCAAGTCGCAGCTTGCAAAGGCCTTTCGCTCGGCGCGCGGCATCCTTCCCGGCGTCAATCGCGACGTGATCGACCTCCAGTTCCTGCGCGCCTCGCCCCTGATCGATCGCGAGATCGATGTTGCGGGCGTCGATCGCTATTTCGACGAGGCGGTCGCGAGTGGCGGATGGCTGATCTTCTACGGCCACGACGTCGCCGACGCGCCAAGCCCCTATGGCTGTACGCCGCACCTGATGCGCCATGCGCTGGAGGCGGCCGGGAAGCGCGACATGCCGATCGTGACGGTGGCGGAAGCGCTGCGACGGATCGGGGCGTAGCTTCTTCACCTCGCCCCGCCTGCGGGGAGAGGTCGAATTTCGATCGCAGATCGAAATCGGGTGAGGGGGTACAGGTCCATCGGCAATCTCATGTGTGGAGAGAGGCTCCTCACCCCAACCCTCTCAGCGCGAGCAAAGCTCGTCGCGGCCCCGTAGGAACGGGGAGAGGGAGAGGAAGCAGCGGTGCAAGCCCCGCAAACGGTCTTGCCATGCCCGCGCGGTCATGCGACTGGCCTTGTGACGAATCCTACGGCCTTGCACCGACGCGCCCATGTCCGCTCCCTCCACCGCCCCGCTGCCTGCGCCGGCCAACGGCCGCGACGCGCTGTCGGTGCTGCATTCGGTGTTCGGCCTGCCGGGGTTCCGCGGCGCGCAGGGCGAGATCATCCGGCACGTCTCGGATGGCGGCAATTGCCTGGTCTTGATGCCGACCGGCGGCGGCAAGTCGCTGTGCTATCAATTGCCGTCACTGCTGCGCGAAGGCTGCGGTATCGTGGTGTCGCCGCTGATCGCGCTGATGCGCGACCAGGTCGCCGGCCTGCTCGAGGCCGGGGTCAATGCCGCCGCGCTGAACTCGTCGCTGACGTTGCAGGAGGCTTCCGACATCGAGCGCCGCCTGATCGCGGGCGATCTCGACCTGCTCTATGTCGCGCCGGAACGCCTGGTGACGCCGCGCTGCCTGTCGCTGCTGGCGCAGGCGAAGGTCGCGCTGTTCGCGATCGACGAGGCGCATTGCGTCTCGCAATGGGGCCATGACTTCCGCCCCGAATATGTCGGCCTCTCCATCATCGCCGAACGTTTTCCGAACGTTCCGCGCATCGCGCTGACCGCGACCGCCGACGAGCTGACGCGCAAGGAGATCGTCGAGCGCCTCCGGCTCGCCGACAGCCCGCAATTCGTCTCCAGCTTCGATCGCCCGAATATCCGCTACGAGATCGTAGACAAGCGCAATGCCGTGTCGCAGCTGAAAGAATTCATCCGGGAGCGGCATACGGGCGACGCCGGCGTGGTCTATTGCCTGTCGCGCAATCGCGTCGAGGAGGTTGCCGCCGCGCTCGACGACGCCGGCATTGCGGCGCTGCCCTATCACGCCGGGCTCGACAGCAGCATACGCTCGCGCAACCAGGACCGGTTCCTCAACGAGGACGGCATCGTCATCGTCGCGACCATCGCCTTCGGCATGGGCATCGACAAGCCCGACGTCCGCTTCGTCGCCCATCTCGATCTGCCCAAGAGCATCGAGGCCTATTATCAGGAGACGGGGCGCGCCGGCCGCGACGGCAAGCCGTCGGCGGCCTGGATGGCCTATGGTCTTTCCGACATCGTGCAGCAGCGCCGCATGATCGACGAGTCCAGCGGTTCTGACGATTTCAAGCGGGTGTCGATCGGCAAGCTCGACGCACTGGTCGGCCTCGCCGAGACCGCGCAGTGCCGGCGCAAGCGGCTGCTCGCCTATTTCGGCGAGGCGGAGACGGCGCACAATTGCGGCAATTGCGACAACTGCCTGACGCCGCCCAAGATGCGCGACGGCAAGGTGCTGGCGCAGAAGCTGCTGTCCTGCGCCTATCGCACCGGGCAGCGTTTCGGTGCGATGCAGCTGATCGACGTGCTGATTGGTCGTCTTACCGAGAAGGTGACGCAGTTCGGCCACGACAAATTGTCCGTGTTCGGCATCGGGCGCGAGCTGAACGAGACGCAGTGGCGCACGGTGTTGCGGCAGCTGGTGGCGATGGGCCATTTGTACAGCGACAGCGAGGCGTTCGGCGCGCTGAAGCTGACGGAGAGCGCGCGCGGCGTGCTACGCGGCGAGACCGAGGTGTGGCTGCGCGAGGAAGCGCCGGGCACGCGTGTTCGCGCGAGCCGGACTAAATCCCGCCGTGGTGACCTCGCGCCTGCGGCCAACGCGCCGCAGGGCGATGTCGATCCCGAATTGCGGGCGCGGCTGAGGTCCTGGCGTTCGGACATCGCGCGCGAACGCGGGGTGCCGGCCTATGTCGTGCTGCACGATGCCACCATCGACGGCATCGTCCGGGCCTGGCCGACGACGCTGGACGAGCTCCGCAACGTGCCCGGCATCGGCGACAAGAAGCTCGAGCATTACGGCGATGAACTGCTCCAGATCGTCAAGACGCGGTAAGGCTTCTCGTCATCCCGGACAAGCGCAGCGAAGCGGAGCGCAGATCCGGGATCCATACCGCGTGATCTTTCTTGGGGCGCGCGGGGTGATGTTCTTCGCCAAACATCTCCCTGTGGTTATGGGTCCCGGGTCTGCGCTAAGCTTGCCCGGGACGACAGCGAGTGGAGGCGCGAGGTACGGCGCCGCTTCAGCCGTTCCGGAATGCGTAACCGTAGCCGTTGAGCGCCGGCGCGCCGCCGAGATGGGCGTAGAGAATCTTTGCGCCCTTCTCGAAATGGCCCTTCTGGGTCAGGTCGATCAGGCCTTGCATCGATTTGCCCTCATAGACGGGATCGGTGATCATCGCCTCTAACCGTGCGGTGAGGCGGATCGCTTCCTTGGTCTCTTCCGACGGCACGCCATAGGCGGGATAGGCATAGTCCTCGATCAGCACGACGTCGTCTTCGACGATATCCTTGCCGAGCTCGACGAGCTTGGCGGTGTTCTGCGCGATCGAGAGCACCTGTGCTTTCGTCTGCGCCGGCGTGAACGAGGCGTCGATGCCGATCACCTTTCGCGCGCGGCCGTCGGCGGCGAAGCCGACCAGCATGCCGGCATGGGTCGAGCCGGTGACGGTGCAGACCACGATGTAATCGAACTTGAAGCCGAGCTCGGCTTCCTGCTTGCGCACTTCCTCGGCGAAGCCGACATAGCCGAGGCCACCAAACTTGTGCACGGAGGCGCCGGCGGGGATCGCGTAAGGCTTGCCGCCCGCCGCCTTCACCTCCTCGATCGCCTGCTCCCAGCTCTTGCGGATGCCGATGTCGAAGCCGTCGTCCACCAGGCGCACGTCGGCGCCCATGATGCGCGACAGCATGATGTTGCCGACGCGGTCGTAGACGGCGTCCTCGTGCGGGACCCAGGCTTCCTGCACCAGGCGGCACTTCATGCCGATCTTGGCGGCGACCGCGGCGATCATGCGGGTGTGGTTGGACTGCACGCCACCGATCGAGACCAGCGTGTCCGCGTTCGAGGCGATCGCGTCCGGGATGATGTATTCGAGCTTGCGCAGCTTGTTGCCGCCATAGGCGAGGCCGGAATTGCAGTCCTCGCGCTTGGCATAGATCTCGACATGGCCGCCGAGGTGCTTCGAAAGCCGTTCCAGCTTCTCGATGGGCGTCGGGCCGAAGGTCAGCGGATAGCGCGCGAATTTGTCCAGCATCGTTGGGTCATCCCGATTGGCGTTGATCTGGCCGCAGCGACTAGCACGCGTCACGAGAAATGTGCTCTCGAATGCTGCGTCGATATTGCATCCAATCTTGCGAGAATTTCTCAAATATCTAATAATTCTTCCAGAAAGACATAAAATAGCGGAAGCTTCTTCCATGGCGTCCCGGCTCGACCGTATCGATCTCAAGATATTGAGATTACTTCAGAATAACGGCCGGCTCAGCAACGCCGAGCTGGCCGAAACCGTCGCCATCAGCCCCGCCACCTGCCATCGCCGCACCCAGCGCCTGTTCGAGGACGGCTTCATCGCCGCTGTCCGCGCCATGGTCGCGCCGAAGAAGGTGGCGAAGGGCACGCTGGTGATGGTCGGAGTCGTGCTGGACCGCTCGACCCCCGAAAGCTTTGCCATCTTCGAGCAGGCGATCGCAAAACTGAAATTCGTGCTCGACTGCCACCTCGTCGCCGGCGACTTCGATTACTTCCTGAAGATCCGCGTCGGCGACATGGAGGATTTCAACCGCATCCACGGCGAACAACTGATCGCGCTGCCCGGCGTGCGCCAGACCCGCACCTTCTTCGTGATGAAGGAGGTCGTCGACAACGCACCGCTGGAGTTTTGAGCCATAGCGTTTTCCAGCGAAGTGGAAGCCGGTTCGCGTCATAAAACGCGTCAAAACAAAATCCAGTGCACTTGATGCGCGATCCGCATCATGGGAGGTTCAGGCGATGCAGACATTCCCCTTCCGCCACCACAATCCGGCCGGGCCGGCCTATCGGCGCGGTTGGGTGGACGAGGCCGTCGCAGCGATCGAGGCCGACCAGTGCCGCACCGCCGACACGCATCTGATCCGGCTGATCGTGCCGGCGCTATCAGGCATCGATATCTATCTCAAGGATGAGTCCACGCATCCGACCGGCAGCCTGAAGCACCGCCTTGCGCGCTCGCTGTTCCTCTACGCGCTCTGCAACGGCCACATCCGCGAAGGCACGCCTGTGGTCGAGGCCTCGTCGGGCTCGACCGCGGTGTCAGAAGCCTATTTCGCGCAGATGATCGGCGTGCCCTTCTACGCTGTGATGCCGCGCACGACCTCGGCGGAGAAGATCGCCGCGATCGAGCATTATGGCGGCAACTGCCATCTGATCGACGACGGCCGCGCGCTCTACGAGGAAGCCGCCGCGCTCGCCACCCGGCTGAACGGCCACTACATGGACCAGTTCACCTTTGCCGAGCGCGCCACCGACTGGCGCGGCAACAACAACATCGCCGAATCGATCTTCACGCAATTGCAGGGCGAGCCGCGTCCGATTCCCGACTGGATCGTCATGGGTGCGGGCACCGGCGGCACCTCGGCCACCATCGGACGGTACTTGCGCTATCGCCAGTATCCGACACGGCTGTGCGTCGCCGATGTGGAGCATTCTGCCTTCTTCGACTGCTTCCGCACGCAGGACCGCTCTCACGTTTGCGAACGCCCATCGTTGATCGAGGGCGTCGGCCGGCCGCGCTGCGAACCCTCCTTCGTCCCCGGCGTGGTCGACCGCATGATGAAGATCCCGGATGCGGCAACGATCGCGGCGATGAACGTGCTGTCGCGCCGGCTGCGCCGCGCGGTCGGCGGCTCCACCGGCACCAACTTCCTGGCACTGTGCCGCCTCGCCTCGGAGATGCGGCAGGCGAACGTATCAGGGTCGCTGGTGACGCTGATCTGCGATTCCGGCGAGCGCTACCGGCAGACCTATTACGAGCCCGAATGGCTGAAGGGGCGCGGTCTCGATCCTGCGCCGTTCGAAGCGGCCCTGTCGTCGTTCCTCACGACGGGCGAACCACTGACGCTGGACGTCGACGACGTCGCAAATCCACAGATCGTACCAAGCCCCGAGGCATCATAGCCGACGTCTCCCTGCCATTTGCAAAATGGCACGATCGTCACGGCAACTTCACTTGCCTTGCGCATGCATGCAGGTGACCGTTGCGTCTTCTCAACGAGGAGATCCTGCCGTGCGTCTTCCCATTCTCGATCCGAAGGATCTGACCGACGAACAGAAGCCGCTCTATGACGACATGCGAGCCGGCATCAAGGACCACTTCAAGGGCTTCGTGAACATGCGCGACGACGGCGCGCTGCTTGGGCCGTGGAATCCCTGGATCCGCGAGCCGCGTTTCGGCAAGCCGGTGTGGGAGCTGGTCAAGGCGATCGCGTCGAACCCGCTGCTGCCGGCGCCGGTGCGCGAGGTCGCGATCCTCGTCACCGGTTCGCATTTCCGCTCCGGCTACGAGCTCTATGCTCATGTGCTCGTTGCCGAGCAACGCGGCCTCTCCGACGAGAAGCTCGCAACCATCGTCGCCGGGCAGCGGCCGGTCGATCTCACCAGGCAGGAAGCCGTCGCCTACGACGTGGCGTCCGCATTGGTCAACGGCGGCGTGCTGCCGGAATTGACCTGGCGCGCCGCGGTCAAGGAGTTCGGAGAGCACGGCGCGGCCGAGCTGTCCTACCTCGTCGGGGTCTACTGCATGGTCTCGGTCACGCTCAACACGTTCGACGTGCCGGTGCCGGAGTAGACGATCACTCCGCCGCCTTGCTAGCAGGCGGCGGGGGCGCCCAGGCGATGCAGCGATTGCGGCCTTCGGCCTTGGCCTGGTAGAGCGCATGATCGGCCGCGCCCATCAGCGCGTCGATGCCGGACATGCTGACGGTGGCTTCCGCGATGCCGATGCTCACGGTGAGGCCGAACTGAACCTTGTCGGCAAAGACCTGCGCGCTCATCACGCGCTTGCGGATGCGTTCGGCTACCGTCCTCGCGCGAGACAGGCTGGTCTCGGGCAGGAGAACCGCAAATTCCTCGCCGCCGAGGCGGCCGACGATGTCCGACTTGCGCTTGCCGTCGAGGCACGCGGCCGCAACCGCCTTGATCGCGGCGTCGCCGACCGCATGGCCGTAGCGATCGTTGACCGACTTGAAGTGGTCGATGTCGAGCATCAGCACGGAGACGGAGCGATAATAGCGCTGAAAGCGGCTCCATTCCGCATCGAGGCTTTCGAGAAAGTGGCGGCGGTTGTAGAGGCCGGTGAGCGGATCGGTGGTGGCGAGTGTCTCCAGCATCGCGGCTTTCTGCGTCAAGTCGGTGATGTCGACATAGGTCAGCGGCCGCCATTCGACATCGTGGTGCAATGGGCCCTGATGCGCCGGCCGTCCGGCGTCTGCAGGTCGCGCACGTGATCGCCGGCCTTGACCTCTTCGACGCGTCTCGCCGGAAATTTCGCGAGTTCGCTCGTTGGAAGATGGGGCGCGCTGGCGCGATGCAGGCGTCGCACCAGCGACGAATAGGCCGGCCGGTTCGCGGCCTCGTCTTCGCTGACCTCCCAAAAGCGCCGCATGCGCCGGTTCATGAAGGTGGCGCGCAGGTCGGGGTCGAGCAGGAGGACCCCGTCCTGAACATTCTCCAGCGCATCGCGCAGCAGCCTCAGCTCGTCGGAATAGCGCACGATGTCGGTGACGGGCGTGTAGGTCAGCATGCGCCCGCCATCGGGCAACGGCGTGACCTGGACGCGCACGACATCGCCATTGGTCCGGCGCAGATCGATCGGCGTCGGATCACCCGCCTCGATCACACGAACACGCTCCGTGATCAGTGCGTCGAGGTCGGGATCCGGCACCTCATAGGCTCCGGTGTCACGTCCATGATGGAGCAGCGTGAGAATGGATGGATTGCTGTCGGCAACCTCGTCAGGCAGGCGCCACATCCGGCGAAACGACCGGTTGATCAGGCGCGCCCTGAGGCTCGAGTCGAGCAGCACGATACCGGTCGGCACATGATCGAGCGCGGCGCGCAACGCCAGCATCTGGCTGCGCATCAGCGCGTCGGACGAGCGTTCCCGGTCCTCGCCGGCTGGTCGCTCGACGCCGCCCGGCTGCTCGAAGGCGACCCCGACCTGACGGTCCGATCGCCAGATCACGCGGCAGGTCAGGCTCTCGCGCCCTGCAAGCCTGAGCTGGAATCGCTCGGGCACGCCGATGCCGCTCTCCATCTCGAGCGTCGCGGCTTCCTCGGACAGCCGGCGCACGATGCAATCGATCGACGACTGGCCGAAATTGAAAAAGATCTTCCCAGCGAGGAACGTCCGTTCCGGGACCAAGCGGGACATTTCTCAGCCTCCAAGGCGAAACGCGGTGCGAAAGGTCGGCCCAGTTTCGCGCAAGGATCCTTGCGGCGGTGTAACGCAATCGATGTTTTGGGATGAGGATTAACAACCGGTTGACGCGCAATGCGAAACGGCTGATGCCTTAGGCTTTGAGGCCGGTTCCGTACTCTACGCGGTACGCAACTGACTGCGGTCGCGGGCGATTTTCGATCAGGCGCAGCACCCGCAATTGACCGGATGGCAGCGCGGCGAAGCCGGACGACGGGATTGGCCGCGATGGGAGGCGTGACGATCCGACGCGTGGCGATTTGATGGCAAAATCGTTGTTAGATGGAACGTGATCGCTTCCCTGGTCACGCGCTATCCGCAGACGATGGACGGCACGGATGTGCGCGGCTACCCTGCCGTGATCGCACTGACACACGCGCCGGCCGGAGTGCGGGCCGGACATTGGAAGGACACAGCCATGAACACGTCACGCCGCATCCTGCTCACCGGTCTGGCGGGCCTCGCTGTCGCTCCGACCGCGGTGGCGGCTAGCGTACCGTCGGCCGAGCCCGGTGAAGTGACGGTCGCCGAAGAGCGGTTCGCGCGCACGATTGCCGCCGCCCATGCCCCTGACGTCACCTGCGCACGGCAGGCCGAACGCTATGCGGATGCGCATTGGTTGGAATATGTCGTGGCGGCGCGGGCCGTGCTCGGCGCGCGCGCTTGATGCTTTCTTTCCTTCTCCCCCTTGCGGGAGAAGGTGGCACAGGCGGCCTTCGGCCGCCGTTCTTAAAGGACGCCGAAGCGAAGCTTCGGCTATGGCGCCGAACGAGGGATATGCCTCCGCGAACAGGGAAGTGAGAGGCTCTTTGCGTGGAGAGAAAACCCTCACCCGTCTCGCCGCTACGCGGCGATCCACCCTCTCCACAGGGAGAGGGTAAGAAAGCACCTCATTTCTCCACCGCCCGCCGGACCTGTTCGCCGATCTGCGACAGCACGAGCTGCGCCTGCGGCAGGATCGCGCCCATGGCGTGGAAATTATGGACCATGCCGTCATGGCAGACGTGCTCGACCGCGACGCCCGCGGCGAGTAGCTTGCGCGCATAGGCATTGCCCTCGTCGCGCATCGGATCGAATTCGGCGGTGTGGATGATCGCGGTCGGCAGGCCTGCAAGCCGCGTCGCACGCAAGGGCGAGATGCGGGGGGCGGCGGTGTCGACGCCATCAGGCAGATAATCGGCGAGATCGGCTTCGATGGTGGCGCGATCGATCAGATGGCCTTCGGCGAATGCCTCGCGCGAAGGCGAAGTCTCCTCGAAATCCAGCACCGGGCAGATCAGGCATTGCGCGACGATCGAGAGGCCGGCGGTCTGCATCGCTTCCTGGCACACGATCGCAGCGAGCGTGGCGCCGGCGGAATCGCCGCCGACCACCAGACGTTCGGCGTCGATGCCCAGCGAGGGGGCTTGCCGCGCGACCCATTCCGTGGCCGCGATCGCATCAATGACGGCGGCAGGAAATTTGTGCTCGGGCGCGAGCCGGTAATCGACCGAGACGAGGCGACAGCCGGTCACATGCGCCAGCGCCGCCGCGATACGGTCATGGGTCGCAATGCTGCCGGCCACGAGCCCGCCGCCATGAAAGAACACGAAGCCCGGTGCGCGGTCGCCGGCAGACGCGGGCGAATAAAGGCGATAGGGCAGCTCTTCGCCGGGACCCGGAAGCGTGCCGTCGGCGGTGGTGACATCCGGCGCATCAGTGCGCGCAAACTGCATCAGCTTCGCCAGCGACTGCCGCCGCGCCTCGACGCTCGGCCGGCTCCGCCCCTGCGGGGCGGCCGCAGCCATCATGGTCAACAAACGCCTTGCAAGCGGATCGAGCGGCATGGATTCTTCTCCCCTCGTCGGAGAGGGTAACGCACCATATCCCGGCAGGGAATCATTTAGACATTGGGACAATAGTGCCCGGGTATGTCCAAGGGAGGCCGGTCATGGCCGAGATCAAGAAACCGATCGAATACTCGCCGAGCTGGACCTTCTTCGAGGGCAAATGGCACGACGGCAACGTGCCGATCATGGGCCCGCGCACGCATGCGGCCTGGCTCGGCTCGGTCGTGTTCGACGGCGCGCGTGCGTTCGAGGGCGTCGCGCCCGATCTCGACCGTCACATCGCCCGCGCCAATCAGTCCGCGATCAATTTTGGCCTGAAGCCGGTGGTCGACACCGGCACGTGGCTGTCGCTCGCACACGAAGGCATCGCGCGCTTCGCCGCGAATGCCGAGCTGTACGTCCGCCCGATGTATTGGGCCCAGAACGGTTCGGGCGGCGGCGTGCTGTTCGACCCCGAGACGACCAATTGGTGCCTGTGCATCTACGAGGCGCCGATGCCGAAACCCGTCGGCAACGCCATCACGCTGTCGCCGTTCCGCCGGCCCACCGCCGAATGCGCGCCGGTCGAGGCCAAGGCCGCCTGTCTCTATCCGAACAATTCGCGGGCGCTCGCGGAAGCCGCCGGGCGCGGCTTCCAGAATGCGCTGATGCTCGACATGCTCGGCAACGTCGCGGAGTTCGGCAATTCCAATGTGTTCATGGCCAAGGACGGCGTGGTCTACACGCCGGTGCCGAACGGCACGTTCCTGAACGGCATCACGCGCCAGCGCGTCATCAGCCTGCTGCGCGGCGACGGCGTTACCGTGGTCGAGAAGACGCTGCGCTATGCCGACTTCCTCGCCGCCGACGAGATTTTCTCGACCGGCAATTTCGCCAAGGTCGCCCCCGTCATCCGCATCGACGATCGCGAGCTGAAGCCGGGCCCGCTCTACACCAAAGCGCGCAAGCTCTATTGGGACTTTGCGCATGCGGTGAAGCTGGCGGCGTAGGGCACCGCACTTTCCGTCGTCCTAGCCGCGTCGCTTGAACCGGCTGAACTGAAACGCCTGGGTCGACTTCCACGGTGTGTGATGCGTCTCGCTCCGCGTCTCGATCAGCTCGAACTCCGGCCCGAGCTCCGCTGCAAGACTCGCGCTGTCGTGCCGCTGCACCGGCAGGCCGCTGCATTTCTCCGGGCCATCAAGCGCAAATGTCGCGATGATGATTTGGCCGCCGGGCGTAATCGCCGACCGCAGGCGCTCGACGTAAGCGGCCCGGTCGCGCGGATCGGTCAGGAAGTGAAATGCCGCGCGATCGTGCCAGACGTCGTAGCTGCGCCCCGGCCGCCATGTCGTGGCGTCGGCAACGATCCAGTCGACCGCTGAAGCGGCGCGGCCGATTCGTTTCTTCGCCGCTTCAAGCGCGTTGGCGGAGAGATCGAGCACGGCGAGGTCGCGGTATCCGTCCCGCAGGAGAGCGTCCACCAGCCGCGAAGCACCGCCGCCGATGTCGATGATGGCGGCGCCATGGTCAGGACGGGCCGAGTGGATCATCTCGAGCGAGATCGCCGGGCTGTCCTGAAACCAGCTCACCTCGGCCTCGCCCTTGGTGGCGTAGACGTTGTCCCAGTGGGTGCTGCGATCGGACATGGCGGCTCCGGCCTGGCCGGACGACAGCGCGCAAGTCGCGCCGTTATGAACCGGCAGCCCGCGCGCCCGCCGCAGGAGGACGCGCCGGCGCGAACGAAATTCCTACTCGTCCTTCTTCGACATCCGCTCGAGGCGCTCCTGCATGTCCTTCATCTGCTGACGCAGATCGTCGATGTTGCTGCTGTCCGTCGGCGCCGCAGCGCTTGCGTCGGGCTCCGGTTCGGGGCTGGTCGCCGGACGGCCCGCGTTGGGGGCAAACGGCTTGAACATCGAGAAGGTCTGCTGGAACAGCTCCATGTTGCGGCGGACCTGCTCTTCCAACGGCGCAAAAGGAGTGCCGGAGAGCGTGTTGGCGATCTGCTTCCGGAACTTCTCCTGCTCCTGGGTCAGCGTCGCGATCGACTGCTCCAGATATTTCGGCACCACCATCTGCATGCTGTCGCCGTAGAAGCGGATGAGCTGGTGCAGGAAGGTGGTCGGCAACAGGTTCTGGCCGGCCTTGTTCTCCTGCTCGAAGATGATCTGGGCGAGCACGGAGCGGGTGATGTCGTCGCCGGTCTTGGCGTCGTAGACCAGGAAATCCTCTCCGTCCTTGACCATGGCGGCGAGGTCTTCGAGCGTCACGTAGGTGCTCGTTCCGGTGTTATAGAGCCGGCGGTTCGCGTATTTCTTGATGGTGGTGGGTTGGTCTGATTTCGCCATGGGCTCTCACTTGCAAGCGCGGAGAACGGGAACCCGGCGGATAATGCCGCAGGGCGGGAAGAGTACGCAACGCAACAAAATAAGCATTTTCAAAGGGGTCACGCTACCGTTTTGTGCGCCACGGTTAATCGGGCAGCAAAAACGTGCTTGCGAAAGCGCCAAGAACGCTATTTTGAATGCGTTGCGGCATGAATTCGGTCACCGGCCGATTGACATGCCTCAACGACGTTAACAGGATGCCATTCGAGACTGGCGAGCCGTTTCCCCAGCCCCGCCTGCCCCCTTTCAACACCAGGAGATGCCCATGTCAGACGATGTCGTCATCGTCAGCGCCGCCCGCACCCCGGTCGGAAGCTTCAACGGAGCGTTCGCGACCCTTCCCGCCCATGACCTCGGCGCCATCGCCATCAAGGCCGCGCTGGAGCGTGGTGGCATCGAGCCCGGCCGGGTCTCCGAAGTCATCATGGGGCAGATCCTGACCGCGGCTCAGGGCCAGAACCCGGCTCGCCAGGCCTCGATTGCCGCCGGCATTCCAGTGGAGAGCCCGGCCTGGGGCGTCAACCAGCTTTGCGGTTCGGGCCTGCGCACCGTCGCGCTCGGCTACCAGGCGCTGCTCAACGGCGATTCCGAAATCGTGGTCGCCGGCGGCCAGGAATCCATGAGCATGGCTCCGCACGCCCAGTATCTGCGCGGCGGCGTCAAGATGGGCCCGGTCGAGTTCGTCGACACCATGATCAAGGACGGCCTGTGGGATGCCTTCAACGGCTATCACATGGGCAACACGGCCGAGAACGTTGCTCGCCAGTGGCAGATCACCCGCGCCCAGCAGGATGAATTCGCCGTCGCCTCGCAGCAGAAGGCCGAGGCCGCGCAGAAGGCCGGCAAGTTCAACGACGAGATCGTTCCCGTCACCGTCAAGTCCCGCAAGGGCGACGTCGTCGTCAGTGCCGACGAATATCCGCGCCACGGCGCCACCCTCGATGCCATGGCCAAGCTCCGTCCCGCCTTCGAGAAGGAAGGCACGGTCACCGCGGGTTCGGCCTCCGGCATCAACGACGGCGCTGCCGCCGTGGTGCTGATGACCGCCAAGCAGGCCGCCAAGGAAGGCAAGAAGCCGCTCGCGCGCATCGTGTCCTGGGCGCAGGCCGGCGTCGATCCGAAGATCATGGGCTCGGGCCCGATCCCGGCCTCGCGCGCCGCGCTGAAGAAGGCCGGCTGGAGCGTCGGCGATCTCGACCTGATCGAGGCCAACGAGGCCTTCGCGGCGCAGGCCTGCGCCGTCAACAAGGATCTCGGCTGGGACACCTCGAAGGTCAACGTCAACGGCGGTGCGATCGCGATCGGCCATCCGGTCGGCGCTTCCGGCGCACGCGTGCTGGTGACGCTGCTGCACGAAATGCAGAAGCGAGATTCGAAGAAGGGCCTCGCCACGCTGTGCATCGGCGGCGGCATGGGTATCGCGATGTGCCTGGCGCGCGACTGAAGCTGACATCTAACTTACGTGTCACTTGCGCGTGCGCTGCACACATAGATGAGTGCGTTGCACGCGACTAAAAAGGCGGCGGTTGCAAATCAAATATTCTTCGCAACAGCGCCAGCCTCGACTAAATACAAACGCCCGGCTCGACGCCGGGCGTTTTGTTCTTGATGTCCGTCAAACCAACCGCATAATCCACCACTAAAAACGATCACCTAGAAACGTCCGCAGAGTCCAAGGGAAGGAATACGATATGGCACGTGTTGCACTGGTGACGGGTGGTACGCGGGGCATCGGAGCTGCGATCAGCAAGGCGCTGAAGGCGGCCGGCTACAAGGTCGCGGCAAGCTATGCCGGCAATGATGCGGCGGCGGATAAGTTCAAGGCGGAGACCGGCATTGCCGTCTACAAATGGGACGTCGCGTCGTTCGATGCCTGCGCGGAAGGCGTGAAGAAGGTCGAGGCCGATCTCGGTCCCGTCGACATCCTCGTCAACAATGCCGGCATCACCCGCGACACCGCCTTCCACAAGATGACGCTCGATCAGTGGAACGCCGTCATCAACACCAATCTCGGCTCGCTGTTCAACATGACGCGCCACGTCATCGAAGGCATGCGCGCGCGCAAGTTCGGCCGCGTCATCTCGATCTCGTCGATCAACGGCCAGAAGGGGCAGTTCGGCCAGGTCAACTATTCCGCGGCAAAGGCCGGCGACATCGGCTTCACCAAGGCGCTCGCGCTTGAGAACGCCAAGGGCGGCATCACCGTCAACGTGATCGCGCCGGGCTACATCAATACCGAGATGGTGCAGGCCGTGCCGAAGGACGTGTTGGAGAAGAACGTGATCCCGCAGATCCCGGTCAACCGGCTCGGCGAACCCGAGGAGATCGCGCGCGCCGTGGTGTTCCTCGCCGCCGACGACGCCGGCTTCATCACCGGCTCGACGCTGACCATCAATGGCGGCCAGTATCACGCCTGATAGGACGTCAAGCCTGTAGATTCAGGCGCGACAAGGCGATAGTGAAGACGAAATGCCCGGCCTCGTGCCGGGCATCATCGTCCTCAGAGCCTTTCGATTGATGACCCCGCGCACAGCCACACTGATCGGATTGACTGCGATCCTGATGTGGTCGCTGCTATCAGTGATGACGGTGGCGACCGGAAAGATTCCGGCGTTCCAGCTCGCCGCCATGACGTTCGCGATCGGCGGTCTCGTCGGCCTCCTCACCTGGGTCGGCCGTGGCGATGCGGCGAGGAGCTTGCGTCAGCCGCTGGTCGTATGGGTCGTCGGCGTCGGTGGCCTGTTCGGCTATCACGCACTGTATTTCCTGGCGCTGCGCTTTGCGCCGCCGGCCGAAGCCGGTCTTTTGAATTACATGTGGCCGCTCCTGATCGTGCTGTTCTCGTCGTTCCTGCCGGGCGAGCGGCTTGCGGTGCATCACATCATCGGTGCCGTGCTCGGCCTCGTCGGCACCGTGTTGCTGTTCGCCGGGAGCACCTCCGGCTTCGCGCCGGGCCAGCTGCCGGGATTGATCGCGGCGTTCATCGCGGCGTTCGTCTGGGCGGCCTATTCGGTGCTGTCGCGGCGCTTGAAGGCGGTGCCGACAGATGCGGTCGCGGGCTTCTGCCTTGCCACCGCGGTGCTCGCCGCGCTGATGCATGGTCTGCTTGAAACCACGGTGTGGCCGGAGACGACGCTGCAATGGCTCTCCGTGGTCGCCCTCGGCATCGGCCCCGTCGGCGCCGCGTTCTACGCCTGGGACATCGGCATGAAGCGCGGCGACATCCGCGTGCTCGGGGCCGCATCCTATGCGACGCCGCTGCTCTCGACCGGATTCCTCATCGCCGCCGGTTTTGCAAAAGCCAGCGCCAATATCGCCATCGCCGCGATCCTGATTGCCGGCGGCGGCCTGATCGCGGCGAAGGATATGGTGCTGCGGAAGCGGTGACAGTTGTTGTCGGGCGCGCCGCCATGCGGCGCCCGGAATGACAGTGTGCCTTACGGCTCCCAGCCCTTCGGCGCGAGCTCGAATTTTGCGAACTCGAATGCTGGCGCCACGGTGCAACCGACCAGCGTCCACTCTCCCATGCTCTCCGCCATCTGCCAGGCATTCGCCGGCACGATTCCCTGCGGCCGCTCGCCGCTCACAAGGTCCGTGCCGAGCCGCACCTCGTGTTGCGAGCAGCCTTCATGCGCGATGCGCAGCGTCAGCGGGCTGCCGGCGTAGTAGTGCCAGATCTCCACGGCGTCGATGCGATGCCAATGCGAGCGTTCGCCGCGCGCGAGCAGGAAATAAATGAGGGTCGAGCGCGACCGGCCGTTGGTATCGGTCGTCTGGTCGCGAAAGGTCTCGCGGTAGTGGCCGCCTTCGGGATGCGGGCGGAGTTCGAGGCGTGCGATGATCTCGGCTGCGGTCGGCATCGATCCCCGTCAGGATTTGTTCTTCAGGACTTGTTCTTGCGCTCGCGCAGTTCGCCGAACACCGCGGCGGCGTCCGCGCCCTTCATGTGTAGCCTGGTTGCGACGGACGGTTCATCAGCACGCAGGAACACGTTTGCTCGCTTCTCGTCACCAAGCAGTGATGGAATGGTTGGCCTATTCTCGGCCCGCAGCTTCGCCACCTCCGCCGCGCGCGCCTGGAGCGCCGCATTGTCGGGGTCGATGGTGAGCGCGAACTTGACGTTGGACGCGGTGTATTCGTGCCCGCAATAGAGCTTGAAGTCGTCAGGCAGCGCCCGCAGCTTCAGAAGCGAGTCCCACATCATCGGGTAGTCGCCTTCGAACACGCGGCCGCAGCCGATCGAGAACAGCGTGTCGGCCGCGAACAGCGTCTTCTCGTTGTCGAACACGTAGGAGATGTGGTCGAGCGTGTGGCCGGGCGTCTCCAGTACGCGCCCCAGCAAGCTGCCGACCTTGACGATGTCGGCATTGGCGACGCGCAGGTCGACGTTGGCGATCTTGGTCGTCTTGTCATGCGGCGCGACGACGCGGCAATTGTATTTCTGCTTGAGTTCGGCGACCCCGCCGACATGATCGCCATGATGATGGGTGATCAGGATGTCGGTGAGCTGCCAGCCCTCGCGCTCAAGCGCCTTCAGGATGGGGCCGGCCTCCGGCGCGTCGATCGACGCCGTCGCCTTGGTTTCCACATCGTGGATCAGACAACCGAAATTATCGTTTAAACAGTTGAAAGTACGAATTTCGGCGGCCATGTCATCTCCATCGCGCTCAGCCCCGCCGACAAATATGGCGTTAACGTTGCGCAGGCAATGCAATATTCCGCGCGCGGGAGCCGCCCCGCGCATGTTACATTGCCGTCATGACCATTGATGTCGTCGACCTCCGCGAGTTCTACTCCCGTCGCCTCGGGATTGTGGCGCGGCAAATGATCAATCGCGGCATCAGGGAGCGCTGGCCGACCGCCGCGGGCCAGCGTGTGCTCGGCATCGGCTATCCCACGCCCTATCTCGGCCTGTTCCGCGAGGACGCGGAGCGCTGCATCGCCTTCATGCCGTCGGCGCAGGGCGTCTTGAAATGGCCGACGGGGCGGCCGGCGCTGGCCTCGCTGGTCGATGAATTCTCGCTGCCGCTGCCTGACGCCGCGGTCGACCGGATCCTGCTGATTCATGCGCTGGAGATGTCGGACGACCCGGCCGCGCTCTTGCGCGAGGTGTGGCGGGTGCTGTCGCCCTCCGGCCGCGTGATCGCGGTGATCCCGAACCGGCGCGGGGTATGGACCCGCACCGACAGCACGCCGTTCGGTCACGGCCGGCCCTATTCGCGCTCGCAGATCACCGACCTGTTGCGCCAGACCTGGTTCACGCCGACCGCCTGGGGCGAGGCGTTGTTCATGCCGCCCTATGCCGGCGGCTGGGTGCTGAAATCGGCGCAGGTGTGGGAGCGTGCGGGCGCGGCGCTGTCGTTGCCCTTTGCCGGCGTGCACATTGTCGAGGCGACCAAGCAGGTCTATCGCGCGATCCCCGCCAAGCGCGAGCGCGCGCGGCTGATTCCCTCGTTGAAGCCGGTGCTGGTGCCGTCGTCGACGGTGACGCGCACTTGAAAACAAATCGTCCCGGCGCGAGGCCGGGACGATTGCAGATCAGAACATCGGAAGAAGCTTACTCGCCGGAGGCCACTTCGTCGCTGGAGCCGGCCGGAGCCGCCTCGCGCTCGGGGCGCGGGCCGTGCGGCCGGCGGCGCCGCCGCGGAAAGCGTTCGCCGCCACCGCCGCCTTCCAGGCCGCCCTGACCGCCATTCGCGCCACTGTTCACTTGCGGCTGTGCGCCGGTGATGAAGGAGGGCAGGCGATCGACGCTGCCGGTGTCGGCAACGACGGGCTGCGGCTGGTTCAGCGGCAGCGGCTGCGGCTGATATTGCGGTTGCGCACGATGGTCGCGTTCGCGGTGCTCGCGCGGCTGCTGGTTGTCGCGCTGATAGGGCTGCTGGCCGTCGCGCGGCTGATGATCACGCTGGTGATCGCGCTGGCCGTCGCGATCGCGCATGAAGGGCTGCTGCTGCGGCTGCGGGACGAAGCCCGGCTCCTGGCCGAAATTCGAGAAATTCTCGCCGTCGTCCTCGCCGTCGTCGCCGCTGTTGCTGACGGGCTCGTCGCCGCGGGGCTGCTGGTTCTGGCGGAACTGTTCCTGGGCCGCCGCGATCAGGCGGAAATAATGCTCGGCGTGCTGGTAGTAGTTCTCGGCTGCAACGGGGTCGCCGGAAGAGCGCGCATCGCGCGCAAGCTGGAGATATTTTTCGGCGATGTGCGAAGCCGTGCCGCGGATCTTGATGTCGGGTCCGTTCGATTCGTAAACCCGGGTCATCGGGTTCTGGCCGCGCCGGTTGTTGTTGTTGTTATTGTTATTGCGGTTGCGCATCCGCTGCTTGTTCTGACCGTTTCTCATGTCCTGCCTTTAATTCCAGCCCTAGAGGTTGCACGCGTTACTGATTGCTCGGAGTGACCTGATGACAACGGTTCACATCTCTCGTGCGCACCGCGCGCAAGAGCGGCTTGAACCCTGCCAATGTTCGTCGACCGTCGCGTTCAACAAAGACGCGTTCCCCACCCGCCAGCATCCATTGCCAGCGAACCCATTCATATCGCCTGCCGAAACAAGCCCAGCTTTGTTGCGTAAGTCTTCAAGCGCAATATCAGGCTTTCGTTCACTTTGCGGTCGGAGAGCAGCGCAGCTCCAATGGCCATCGCGCTCAACAGGACCTGCGGCTTGGAACCTTTAAATCAGTAAAGCTCTCGTCCGAGAGCCCGGCTTTCGCCCGTAGGTGTACGGGGCCGGCACCGATGTGTTGACCGGAACGTAGTCGTTCCCAAGGGATATTCCAAGAGGTTTTTTGCAACCCGATCCGGCTTTTATGGGGGCATTTTTCGGGCCGAAACCGCCCGCGGGATGCCCGCCAAATCGGCCCTGGGCGGCCTGTCCACAGACAACGCGGCGGCCGTCATCAAGGTTTCAATATCCCGGGCCTGACCTTGCCCGGCCTCGACGATCAACGCCCCGCCGGGCGCGAGCCGCTCGGCCGCCTGCGGGATCAGGGCGCGGTAGGCGTCATAGCCGTCATTGCCGCCGTCGAGCGCCAGATGCGGATCGTGCTCGCGCACATCGAGACTCAGTTTCGGAATTTCCCCTGAGGGAATATAGGGCGGATTCGACACGATGAGATCGAACGGGCCGCGCAGCGCCGCCGCATAGGAGCAGGCGACGAAGCCGGAGCGGCCGGCGAGGCCCAGAGCTGCAGCATTGCTCCGCGCAGTGTTGAGCGCGGAGAGGCTGAGATCGGTTCCGACACCGAAGGCATCGGGAATTTCGTGCAGCAGCGCGAGCAGGATCGCGCCGGACCCGGTGCCGATATCGGCGATTCGCGGGCGCGGCCCCGATATCGTGGCCTCCCGAAAGATCTCCAGTGCCAGTTCGACCACGGTCTCGGTGTCAGGCCGCGGCACCAGCGTCGCCTCGGACAGTTGGAACGGCAGGCCCCAGAATTCGCGCGCGCCGAGAATGCGGGCGACCGGTTCATGCGCGAGCCGGCGCTGCGCATAGGCTTCGAGCCGCGCGGCCTCTTCGGGTGTGAGCTGGCGCGCCGCCTGCGTGACGATGCCGGTCAAATCAAGCCTCAGCGCGGCTCCGACGAGCAGGCGCGCGTCGAGGGCGGGCTCTTCGATGCCGGCCGATTGCAGCCGCGCCGCAAGCGCGCGCCGCGCACTCTCGATGCTGTGTCCGGAATCGAAACCTGTCGCCAATGGAGCCATCCTGCCTGGTATCGTGGATAGATCGGCGGCATTGCTTGCGTCAACGGAACGGAACGCGTCTGATCGCACCTCGCAGCGAGGGAGGGATCCATGGCGGCTTACGACGATCAGAACGTCTTCGCAAAGATCCTGCGCGGCGAGATTCCCTGCTTCGAGGTTTTCAGCGACGACCGCAGCCTCGCCTTCCTCGACATCATGCCGCGCTCGCCCGGACACACGCTGGTCATTCCCCGGGCGCCGGCGCGCGGCATCCTCGACATCGCGGATGACGATCTCGCCGCGGTCGCCCGAACCGGCAAGCGGATCGCGATTGCGGCGATGAAGGCGTTCGACGCCGAGGGTATCATCCTGCAGCAGTTCAGCGAACCGGCGAGCGGGCAGGTGGTCTTCCACCTGCACCTGCACGTCATGCCGGTCAGGGCCGGAATCGAGCTGCTGCCGGCGCATACGCGCAAGGAAGACATGGCCGTGCTCGCCGATCACGCCAAGCGGATGATCGCGGCGCTGGGCAGTTGATCGAGATAGCGCCGCAGCAAGTCCGGAAGACGGGTAGAGCTGTTGCGAAACCCATCATCGAGACAGACTATCGAGACAAACCCGAAATTGACCGGCGCAGCTTCGCTCCACCGAAACTGCGAGCCCGCGATATTTCATCGAACCTTTATCAGTCCTTGTTCAGCGGGCGGGGTCGAAGGGGGGAGCCAATCGGACATTCGAGCGCGGCACGATCCCAGCGTCCGATATCAGCTGCTGCCTGATAGGTGCTTTGCAGAAACGCCATGAGCGTGGCCTCTGGCTCGCTGGATTTTCGCACAAGGTCGTAGGGCAGGAGATATTCGCCGAGCTTCCGATCGAAGTATGCGCCCGCGGGCATGACCTGTCCGTCAGCAAAGCCATTCGGGGTGGGGTAGGCATAGGAGTAGAAAGCCGCAAAGTCTGTACCACCACCGCCCGGCCAAAAGCCGGCGGACGAGACCTCATCGCTATAGGCCTCGCGTGTCACGACGTCTGGCAAACCCGGGACGCCACCCGGGTGAAGCGGAGCGGAACGCCCAGAGAAGCGCGTCACCGCGAGATCGAAGCTGCCCCAGAAGAGATGAACCGGACTGGCCTTCCCGGTGAACCCCGTTCGAAACCGATAAAACACTCCGCTGATCGCGACGAGGGCGCGGAAGAACCGCGTCACGGCGTCTGCGTCATAGGGCCTGATTTGGCGGTCCTCCGTGAACGGGATCGGATCTGGGACCTCACTGGGCCGACCGTCAAATGCTGGTGTTCCGCCGAGATGTCTTACCAAATCACAGAACCGGGCGTGAAATTCGGCGACTGACATTCGCCCGAGCGGCATTTCCGCCCTGCACCCATCAGCTGCCTCTCCGATCAGGACATGACGGGAGAGATCGAAGACGATTTCGATGCCTGATGCGTCTGGAATCAGTGAAGTCGTGAGCCCACGTGCATTCACGTAGAGGGTCGCGTGCCAGGAATGGTTGACCCATGGCGTTCTCGCGAGCCGATACTTGCCGACAATCTGGCAATACAGATGAAGCGCGGAACAGCTTTCGCGCCATGCCTCGAAGGGGATCTCCGGCCAGATCGCGCTCATAGCGTCTCCTCCCTCAGGCTCGGTTCGGCTTGGCAAGACACTGACCTCGGCAAAAAGGCAACCCTGTGTCCGCTTTGGGCACAAGGCGACATTCCGCGGGCGAGGCCGCATGCTACCGCCTGCGAAAGCAGATATCCCGGATTTAGGCGGACGCGACCTAGACGCCAAGGTATCGCTGCAGCAGCTCCGGCTGGGCCTTGAGCTCCTGCGCCGGTCCCTCGTGCACGATGTGGCCGTTGTTGATGATGTAGATCCGCGTCGCCAGCGCCAACGTCGCCGCCAGATTTTGCTCGACCAGCACGATGGTCTGGCCGGCGGCTGCGAGCTCGCGGCAGGCCTTGACGAGATCGTGGACGATGACGGGCGCGAGCCCCTCGAACGGCTCGTCCAGCAGCACGATCTTGGGATCGCGCACCAGCGCCCGGGCGATCGCGAGCATCTGCTGTTCGCCGCCGGAGAGCTCGGTGCCGCGGTTGTTGCGCCGCTCTTTCAGCCGCGGAAACATCTCGTAGATGCGCTCGAGCGGCCAGCGTTTCGGTGCGGTGATCCCGGCGAGAACGATGTTCTCCTCTACCGACAGGCTGCCGAAGATCCGGCGCTCCTCGTGCACGAGCTGCATGCCGGCCTGCGCGATCCTGTGGCTCTTGCGTCCGGCGATATCGATGCCGTCGAATTTCACGCTGCCGCTGCGGGGCGTCACGACGCCCATCAGGCTCTTGAGCGTCGTGCTCTTGCCGGCGCCGTTCCGCCCGAGCAGCGCCACCACCTCGTTCCGCTCGACGCGCATGGCGACGTCGAACAGGATGTGGGAGTCACCGTAATAGCTGTTCAGGCCATTGACCTCGATCAGGCTCATGCGGCGATCTCTCCGTGAACGCCGCCGAGATAGGCTTCCTGCACTGCGGCGTTGGTCCTGATTTCCTCCGGCGTGCCGTCCAGCAGGACCTTGCCCTCCTGGAGCACCGTCACGCGTTCGACCAGCTCGAACAGCGAATCCATGTCGTGGTCGATGATGATCATGGTGCGTCCGCGTGCGATCGATTTGAGCAGCTTGACGGTCTCGACCCGCTCGCGCGGGCTCATGCCCGCGAGCGGCTCGTCGAGCAGCAGCAGGCGCGGCGAGGTGGCGAGGGCAAGCCCGATCTCCAGCCGGCGCTTCTCGCCATAGGCGAGCTCGGACACCGGCGTGTCGGCGCGGCGGGTCAAATCGACCAGGGCGAGCGCGTGCGCCACCTGCTCCGTCAGGCCCTTGACGCCCGAGAGCTTGCGGAACAGGTCGAGCCGGAACTTGCCGCGCAGCTCGGCGAGTGCGGCGATCGTCAGGTTCTGCCGCACTGTCAGGCCCGTGAAGAGCTGGTTGACCTGGTAGCTCTTGGTAAGCCCGAGCTGGCAGACTTCGGTGACCTTCAATCCCGTGATGTCGCGGCCCTCGAACACGATCCGGCCGGAGGTCGGCGCGATCTCGCAGGTCAGCATCTTGAAGAAGGTCGATTTGCCTGCGCCGTTGGGGCCGATGATACCGCGCAGCTCGCCCTGATTGACGCTGAAATCGATGTCGCTGTTGGCGACGAGGCCGCCATAGCGCTTGGTGAGGCCGGTGGCTTTCAGGATCGGCCCGGAATAGGCGGGATGCGCGACCTCCTTGGCCTGCATCGGCGCCGGCGCGGGCTGCCGTGCGGCCTCGGCGTCAGCGGACGGCTGTTCCGTATCCACCTCGCGCCGCGCCCGTTTGCCGGCGGCGAGGCGATAGAGGTCCGCAAGACCGCCGACGATGCCGCCGCGCAGGAAGCAGACCAGCACCACGAACACGACGCCGAGCACAAGCTTCCAGGCCGCGCCGAGGCCCAGCGCCGCCTGAAGAAAGTCCTGAAGGAAGAGCCAGACCGCCGCGCCGACCAGCGGTCCGAACAACGTACCCCTGCCGCCGATGGCGGTTTGCATCACGAGCTGGCCCGAGGTGTCGAAGGTGAAGGCGTCGGGCGGCATGAAGGCCTGCAATACGCCGAGCAGGCCGCCGGCGAAGCCCGCATAGGCCGCGGCGATCACGAAGGCGGTCAACTTGTAGCCGTGGATGTTGTGGCCGACGGCGGTGGCGCGCAACGGATTGTCGCGGATCGCGCTGAAGATGGCGCCGACCGGCGAGCGGACGATCCTGAGCGCGATAATGACGCCGATGAAGTAGCACAGCGCGATGAACTGGTAGAGCGACCAGCCGTTGGTGAAGTGGACGGTGGTGAAGCCGAGATTGAAACTCGGTGTCGGTACGCCCGGCAGGCCGTTCTCGCCGCCGGTGAAATCCGAGAGCGGATTGAACTCGACGAAGAAGAACACCTCCGCGATCGCCACGGTGATCATGGCGAAATAGATGCCGGTGCGGCGCAGTGCGATCAGGCCGATCAGGTAGCCGGTCGCGGCCGCCGCGATCATGCCGATGATCAGTGCGCCCAGCACGTTGCCGAAACCCGCGCGGGTCAGGAGGTAGGCCGCGACGAAGCCGCCGGTGCCATAGAAGGCGGACTGGCCGAACGACAGCAGGCCGGTGAATCCGAACAGGATGTCGAAGCCGAGCCCGAACAGGCCCCAGACCAGGATCCGGTTCACGGTGTTCGGGGCGAAGCCGAGATGAGGCAGCACGAACGGGGCTGCGATCAAACCGATCGCGGTCAGGGTCTCGATCAGGAACGGGCGTTGCTTGAGCATCAGGAAATCGCTTACTCGCGGCCCTGGACGCCGAGCAGGCCATGCGGTCGCACCACGAGCACGAGCGTCATCGCCGCAAACAGCATCACATAGGCGTAGCCGGGGTTGAACATGGAGGTGACGCTGATGATCTCGCCGGCGATCAGGCCGCCGAGGATCGCGCCCGGGAACGAGCCGACGCCGCCGATCACCACCACCACGAAGGTCTGGACCAGGATGTCGTCGCCGATGCCCGGAGTCAGCGACACCACTGGCGCGTTGACGATGCCGGCAAATCCGGCGGCCATTGCGCCGATGCCGAACACGACCATGAAGACGCGGTAGACGTTGATACCCAGCGAATCGACCATCACCGAATCCTCGATCCCGGCGCGCACGATCATGCCGAGCCGGGTCCGGTAGAGGACGATGAACAGTGCGCCGAGGGCGACCGCGACGATGCCGACGACGGCGAGGCGGTAGGTCGGATAGAACATGAAGCCGAGATTGGTGATGCCCTGGAACAGGGCCGGCGGCGGCACCAGCTGCGACTGGCTCGAGAAGATCAGGCGCACGAGCTCGACGAAACAGATGCCGAGCCCGAAGGTCACGAGCAGCTGATCCTCGTGCGGGCGATGATAGAAATGGCGGATGATGACGCGTTCCATCGCGACGCCGAGCAGCATCACGAACAACGAGCCCGCGATGACGGCGATGATGAATGACTCCGTGTACTGGTAGGCGACGAAGCCGGCATAGCCGCCGATCATGAACATCGCGCCATGCGCGAGGTTGAGCACGCCGAGCGTGCCGTAGATGATGGTCAGGCCGGAGCTGATCAGCGCGAGCAGGGCGCCGAGCGCGAGCCCGTTGAAAAGCTGCGAAACGAGGTTGGGCCAACTGATCATGCGACAATCGCCGTTGTGACGCGCCGTGGTGCGCGTCAGAAAAAGGTGACGCCGCAGGACCAGAGTGCAGCCCGCGGCGTCACAGGGGTTAGCGCGGGCTCAGCTATAATCGCCGGGATGGCAGCCGAACGCGTCCGGCTTCTGCATCAGGCCTTCACCGGGGACGATTTCGACGACGTCGTACCAGTCTTCCTTGTTCTTCATGTCCTTCTGCTGCTTGCCCTTCACGATGATCACCGGGCGGACGCATTGGTGATCCTCGGGGCGGTAATGCACGTCGCCGACCAGGGATGGGATCGTCTCGCCCTTCTCGTAGGCCTTGATCACGTCGGGCGGATTGAAGCTGCCGGCCTGCTCGCACATACGGGCCCAGTGCGCGAAGCTGACATACGCGTTCTCGGCGCCCCATTCGGGCTTGTAGCCGTACTTCTTCTCGAAGGCCTCGTTGAACATCTTGGCGAGCGGGAACTTGTCCTCGATCGTCCACCAATAGTCGGTGGCGGCGTAGACGCCCTGCATCAGGCCGCCGGTTTCGCGCGCGATGAAGGGCACCTGGTAGGGAACGACCAGCTTCATCTTGTCGAGCACGCCGAACTGCTTGGCCTGCTGGGTCGACAGCACCGCGTCGTGGCCCCAGTTGACGTTGATGAGCACGTCGGCGCCGGAATTCGCGACGTTCAGCAGATATGAGGAGTAGTCGGGCGCGCCGAGCGGTGCGACCTGGTTGGTCACCGTCGTCCAGCCCGCGCTCGCGAGGAAGTCCTGCATCGACTTGGTGACGGTGTGGCCGTAGGTGTAATCGGGCGTCAGGTAGGCGGCCTTCTTGTTCTTGCCGAACTCCCTCACCATCACCGGGCCGATCGCCGCGGCGGCGGTCTGGCCGAAGAAGTTCTGGCGGAAGCCGTAGCGAACGCAGTCCTTGCCGGTGGTGTCGTTCGAGCCAGAAAATGCCGCACACGAACAGCACGTGTTCGCGCTGCGCGAGCTTGTTGAGCGCGACCGCAACGGCGCTCGACGTGCCGCCGGTGATCATGATCGCCTTGTTCTCGCTGATGAACCGCTGCTGCGCCTGCACCGCCTCGTTCGGCTTGGCCGCGGAATCCGCGACGCCGAACTTCAGCTCCTTGCCGAGCACGCCCTTGCTGGTCTTCGGCGAGATCTTCTTGATCAGGTCATGGCCGCTGTTGATGTGCTCGATCGCGAGCTGGTAGCCCTTGAGTTCGTCCTCGCCCTGCACGGCATAGGTTCCGGTGCGCGGGACCGAGATTCCGATGAAGGCGGTGGAACCCGAAACGCCGGCGGGATACGAGCCGATCGCCGGCTTGTCCTCGGCAAAGGCCGGCATCGCGGGCAGCATCGAGCCGCCGATGAGGCTAGCTGTGGTCTGGAGCAGGCCACGGCGCGAGAGGCCGCGGCGGATGAGATCGTCATTCATGGTCGTTTCCTCCGAACATCGTTCTTGTTTGTAGGCGCAAGCACGACCTGTCCGGCCAGCCGGCCTCGCTGGCCTGCTGCGCCGGGCACGTCACATCCGCGTGTAGCTCTTGGCCCTAAGCATTGCTTGTGAAGCCCTTCTGTCAATTTCGTCTTTGGTCGAACCACGGAAATTATCACGTGAAAACATATCGGATCACGATATATATTAGTCTTTGTGAGTACGAGGCTGGCGGGTTCGGCGAGAGAAATGGCGCGGCAGACGACAGTGGCGGGTGCCCGGAAGCGACGATCCTGGCCGCAGGAGGCGGAGCGGCCGGAGACCGCGTGGCCCGCGGGGGAGGGCAGCGACCAGCGTGCGGCGCCGCAGTCGGGCGACGCCTCCCGCGTGTCCGAGCCGCGCAATCGCCCGACCGGCGAGCGGGGACCGGCCGTCGGCTCCGTTCAGGCGAAGCGCGCACCGGCACCGATGAAGAGACTGAGCGTGCGCGCGCAGAATGTTCTGAAGGAGCTTGCGGTGGAGCTCGCCGGCGAACAGCCGCCGAAGGGGAATTGGCTGCCGTCGCGCGAGTTGCTGCTCGCGCTGACGGCCGAGCGCCTTGCGACCGCGCGCAACTGCGGACCTCACACGATGCGGGAGATCCTGGATTGGGCACAGGGCTGCGGCGTGACCATCAAGCCGGTGATCCCGCCCGGCGGCTCGCTGTCGCAGATGTGGGCGGAGTTGATTGCCAATGCGTCGGCCGGCGCCTTGACCAGCGCCGAGATCGCCAGCGCGCTCCAGCGCTCGATCAGGCGGAAGAGCGTTCGCATCCCGATCGCGTTTCAGGTCATCCTGGTGAAGATCCTGCTCTCCAGTTTCGAATAGCCCCGATATTTGTGCATCCGCGGCGCCGCTCGGTTGGTTCCGCCCGTCCTTCCTTGCTAGTCTCGGCAGCGACCGCCCGCTTCACCGGCGGGCTCGACGTCGCAGGCAGGAATGGCTCAATCGAAGCGGAAGACGACGCGCCCCGCGTCCGCGGCGCCCTCAAAGGGCGGCGCGATGCGCGAGGCCGACTATGCGGCGCTTGCGCAGTTCCGCTATCAGCTCCGGACCTTCCTAGCCTTCAGCGAGACGGCGGCCCAGAACGCCGGATTGACGCCGCAGCAGCATCAGGCGCTGCTGGCGATCAAGGGCCTGGCCGCCCCTGACGGCGCAAGCGTCGGCGACATCGCGCGTTTCCTCCTGATCCGGCACCATACCGCGGTGGAGCTGGTGGATCGCATGGCGAAGCTGAAGCTGATCGGACGGGAAGCCGATCCGCAGGACGCAAGACGCGTCCTGGTCAGGCTGACGGCCAAGGGCGAGCAGAAGCTGCGATCGCTCTCGCGCATTCACCTGGACGAGCTGGGTGCCGGGGCACCCGCCCTGGCCAAGATCCTGCGATCGTTCCGGGCCAAAGCGCGCTGAGGCGCGGTTCAGGCGGCTGCGCCTTGCGCGGCGAGCTGTGCTGCCTGATGCTCGGTGGTCAGCGCGTCGGTCAATTCGCCGAGCGCTTCGCCGGCGATCACCTGCGGCAGCTTGTAGAGCGTCAGATTGATGCGATGATCGGTGACGCGTCCTTGCGGGAAATTATAGGTGCGGATGCGCTCGCTGCGGTCGCCGGAGCCGACCTTCTCCTTGCGCTCGGCCGAGCGGGCGGCATCGACGCGCTGGCGCTCGGCATCGTAGATGCGCGAGCGCAGGATGTTCATGGCGGAGGCGCGGTTCTTGTGCTGCGAGCGGCTGTCCTGCATCATCACCACGATACCGGTCGGGATGTGGGTGATACGGATCGCCGATTCGGTCTTGTTGACGTGCTGGCCGCCGGCGCCTTGCGCACGCATGGTCTCGATCCGCAGATCGTCGTTCTTGATCTCGACGTCGACATCCTCGACCTCCGGCAGCACGGCGACCGTCGCCGCGGAGGTGTGGATGCGTCCCTGCGTCTCGGTGTCGGGCACGCGCTGCACGCGATGCACGCCGGATTCGAATTTCAGTTTCGAGAACGCGCCGCGGCCCTGGATCTCCGCGATGATTTCCTTGTAGCCGCCGACCGTGCCTTCGCTGGCCGAGATCACCTCGACCTTCCAGCCCTGCAAGCTGGCGAAGCGCTCATACATCCGGAACAGATCGCCGGCGAACAGCGAGGCCTCGTCGCCGCCGGTGCCGGCGCGGATTTCCAGCACCACGTTGCGGTCGTCCATGGCGTCCTTGGGCAGCAGCGCGACGCGAATCTTCTGGACCAGCTCTTCGATCTTGGGCGTCAGCTCGTCGCGCTCGGCTTCCGCCATGCCGCGCATCTCGGCATCCGTCGCAGGATCGCCGATCAGCGCCGCGGTGTCGGCGAGCTCTTTCACGGCGGAGCGATAAGCCTTCACCGCCTCGATCAGCGGGGCGAGCTCGGCGAGCTCCCGGGTGATCTGCACATAGCGTTCGGAGGCGAGCTGGCCGAGCGATTCGGCCTCGAGCGAGGCGTGATGCGCGAGCAGAACGTCCAGTTTGGCTTCGGGGAGTGACGACATCGGTTCAGTCTCAAATGGCGGAAGAGGGCGAGGCGGCGAGAAGGGGCGACAGGCCCGCTACAACGCCAGACCTTCGGCCTCGGCAAATTCCGTCAGCTTCTGCCGGATCGAGACGCTGCCGGCGGGCGCGTCCAGCAAGGGGCCGAGCACCGCTTCGGCCTTCTTGGCATCGAGGTCGATCACCATCGCCTTGACCGGGCCGAGCGCGGTCGCCGAGAGCGACAGCGAACGATAACCCATCGCGATCAGCGCCAGCGCGCCGATCGGCTTGGAAGCCATCTCGCCGCACAGCGACAGCGACTTCTTCGCATCGTTCGACTTCCGCGCGATCTCGCGCAGCACGCGCAGGATCGGCGCCGACATGGTGTCGAAGCGCTCGGAGACCTTGGCATTGCCGCGGTCGACCGCGAACAGGAACTGGAACAGATCGTTGGAGCCGACCGAGATGAAGTCGACCTTCTTGAGGAGCTCGTCGAGCTGGTAGAGCAGGGCGGGCACCTCGACCATGGTGCCGATGTCGATGCGCTCCGGCAGGGTGTGGCCGTGCTGGCGCAGATAGGTCAGCTCGCGCTCGACCAGCGCTTTCGCCGAGTCGAACTCCGCGACCTCCGAGATCATCGGGAACATGATGCGCAGCGCGCGGCCGCCGCCGGCGCGCAAGAGCGCTCGGATCTGGCCGCGCAGCAGGCCGGGGCGATCGAGGCCGAGCCGGATCGCGCGCCAGCCGAGCGCGGGATTTTCCTCGATCACGGCTTCCATATAGGGCAGCGCCTTGTCGCCGCCGATGTCGAGGGTGCGGAAGGTGACGGGCTTGGTGCCGGCGGCATCGAGCACCGTGCGATAGAGCGCGAGCTGGTCGCTGGTGCGCGGCAGGCTCTGTCCCACCATGAACTGCAGCTCGGTGCGGAACAGGCCGATGCCGGCGCTGCCGGTGTCCTCGATATGCGGCAGGTCGATCGCAAGACCTGCGTTGATCATCAGCTCGACCTTCTGGCCGTCCCTGGTGACGCAGGGCAGGTCGCGCAGCGCGAGGTACTGCGCCTGGCGGCGGGCCCGGAAGCGCACGCGCTCGGCGAAGGCGGCTTCGACCTCCTGCGACGGGCGCACATAGATCGAGCCCGAGGTGCCGTCGACGATGATGGCGTCGCCGGGATCGGCGATGCCGGGCGCGTTCGGGACTTCGCCGACCGCGGGAATGCCGAGCGCGCGGGCCACGATCGAGACGTGCGAGTTGGCGGTGCCTTCCTCCAGCACGATGCCGCGCAGGCGCTTGCGGTCGTAATCGAGCAGCGCCGCCGGGCCCATCGCGCGCGCGATGACGATGGCATTGTCGGGCAATTGCTCGCGCGAGGGCGCGTGGTCCTGGCCGACCAGCTGCCGCATCAGGCGGTAGCCGAGATCCTCGAGATCGTGCAGCCGGTCGCGCAGATAGGGATCGGTGGAGCGCAGCATGCGCGCGCGGGTGTCGGACTGCACGCGCTCGACGGCGGCTTCCGCCGTGAGGCCGGTGGCGACCGCCTCATGCAGCTTGTGCGACCAGCCCTGGTCGTTGGCGAACATGCGATAGGCTTCCAGCACCTCGCGGTGCTCGCCGCCCTCGGCAACGTCGCCACGTTCCAGCATGCGGTCGAGATCGGCGCGCAGCTTGGCGAGCGCGGTGTCGAGCCGCTTGATCTCCTTCGGCAGATCCTCGGCGATGTAGTCCTTGATGACGACGCGCGGCTCGTGCAGCACGACATGGCCGAGCGCGATGCCTTCCGAGAGGATGGCGCCGACCTTCTGCGCCGAATGGCGTGCGGCCGGCTCCTGGCCCGGCTGGGCCAGCGCAGACAATTCGCCGGAGGCGATCAGCTCCGCCAGCACCATCGCGGTGGTCTGGAGCGCCTCGAGCTCCTCCTCGACATAATTGCGCTTGGCGCGGTTCTGCACCACCAGCACGCCGAGCGTGTTGCCGGCGCGCAGGATCGGCACGCCGAGGAAGGAGTGATAGATTTCTTCGCCGGTCTCCGGGCGGAACGAGAAGGCCGGGTGGCTTTGCGCGTCGCTGAGGTTGAGCGGGGTCGCCTCGCTGGCGACGAGGCCGACCAGGCCCTCATGGGCGCTCAGCACGGTGTGGTGAACCGCCTCGCGGTTGAGGCCTTCGGTGGCGTAGAGCTCGAGCGTGTTGTCGATGCGCAGCACATAGACCGAGCACACCTCGGCCACCATGTTGGCGGCGATCAGCACCACGATCTTGTCCAGCCGCTCCTGGGCCGAGACCTGCTCCGCCATGGTTTCGCGGAGCCGTCTCAACAAGACGCGGGGACCTCCCGACGCGCTCCGCATGAACCGTCAATCTCCTCCGTCTGCCTGGCCCGGCGGTATCGGCCGGCGGCTGGCCCAAAATTCCAGAAAAACAACCAAATTGTTCGTCCGGCGCAGGCACAAACACAAATCTACTCAAGATTTAGCGCTTGCACCGAATCAGCGCCGCCTGAACTGGGACACAGTCTGCGGCAGCCCACCCTGTTCGCCGTATAGCGAATTGAGGCTTGTTTTGCCAAGCAAAACGCCTGCCAAACGCGAAGGTGTGTACACCTTCGCGTTTGCTGCGACCGCTAAGAGAAAATTCGTCTAGGCCTGATCGAGACCGTAGAGCGTGTGCAGGGTGCGCACCGCAAGCTCGGTATAGGCGGTGTCGATCAAAACCGAGAATTTGATCTCGGAGGTTGTGATGGCCCGGATGTTGATATTCCGTCCGGCGAGGGCCGAGAACGCCTGGGCGGCGACGCCGGCATGGCTGCGCATGCCGCTGCCGATTACCGATATCTTGGCGACGTCGGTGGCGGTATCGAGCCGGGCATAGCCGATCTTGCCCTTGGCGGCCGTGATCGTGTCCTTGGCGCGGGTGTAGTCGGCCGCCGGCACCGTGAAGGTGAGATCGGTGGTCTTGCCGTCCTCGGAGACGTTCTGCACGATCATGTCGACGTTGATGTTGGCATCCGCCAGCGGGCCGAAGATCGACGCTGCCACGCCGGGCTTGTCCTCGATCTGGCGTACCGAGATCTGGGCCTCGTCCTTCGAGAAGGCGATGCCGGTGACGACGTGGCTTTCCATGATCTCCTCCTCGCTGCAGATCAGCGTGCCGGGCGGCTGGTTGGCATGCGGGTCGATATCCTCGGGCTTGTCGAAGCTTGAGCGGACGAAGATCGGCATGTTGTGGACCATGCCGAGTTCCACCGAGCGGACCTGGAGCACTTTTGCGCCCTGGGAGGCCAGTTCCAGCATGTCTTCGAACGCGATCTTGTCGAGGCGGCGGGCCTTCGGCACGATTCGCGGGTCGGTGGTGTAGACGCCGTCGACATCGGTGTAGATGTCGCAGCGGTCGGCCTTGACGGCGGCGGCGATCGCCACGGCCGAGGTATCGGAGCCGCCGCGGCCGAGCGTGGTGATGCGATTGGTCTCGGGATTGATGCCCTGGAAGCCGGCGATGACCGCGACCTCCTTGCGCTCCTGGAAGCGCTTGATGATCTCGCTGCCGTCGATGTCCTCGATCCGGGCCGAGGCATGGGCGTCGCTGGTCTTGATCGGGATCTGCCAGCCCTGCCAGGAGCGGGCCTGGATGCCCATGCCCTGAAGCACGATGGCGAGCAGGCCCGACGTTACCTGTTCGCCGGAGGCGACGACGGCATCGTATTCGCGCGCGTCGTGCATCGGCGAGGCCTCGGTGCACCAGGCCACCAGCTCGTTGGTTTTGCCGGACATCGCCGAGACGACCACAGCCACTTCGTGGCCGGCGTCGACCTCACGCTTCACATGGCGTGCGACGTTGCGGATACGTTCGATATTGGCGACGGACGTGCCGCCGAATTTCATCACGAGGCGGCTCATGACGACGCGTGCATTCCCTCATAAGGATCAGTATGGTGACCCGCTCGAGGCAATGCCTGCGGACACCGACCGCGCGTATACATAGCGGCGGGGCCGGGGGCAAGCGGGTTCCTGCGGGGGCAGGGTAAGGTCCGGCCTAAGGTCTGGCTTGGGGGTATGGGTTAACCGAGATCATGGCGCGTTATATCGACGAGATCCTGCAACCGGGCGAGCGGGTGCTGTATTCGACCAATGCGCACTGGATCTTCTATTTTCCGGCCATCGTGGCCTGGATCGTGGCTCTCGCCTTTCTCGTCCTGATGCCGCAGGCCACGGCCGATGGCCTCAGGGTGCTGTCCCTCATAGCCGCCGGCGTCGTGGCTCTGGCCGCCCTTTACTGGACCATCAAGGGCTGGTTCCATCGCTTCACGACCGAGACCGACGTCACCAACTTGCGGGTTGTGCACAAGACGGGGTTCATCAAGCGCCGGACCTTTGAAATGGCGCTGGATAAGGTCGAGAGTGTCGACGTCGACCAGTCGATTCTTGGACGTATTCTCAACTACGGCGACGTGACGATTCGCGGCGTTGGCGAGGGGATCGAAAAGATCACCACCGTCGACTCGCCGCTCGCCTTCCGTAGTTCGATCACCACGCGGTAGGACCGCGCCCAATCATGAGCATGCAGCAAAATACTTCCGCAACCCCAAGCCCGCAGCCGGGCTCGACCGTCGATGCCGCCGAGATCGCGAAATTCTCGAAACTTTCGGCCGAGTGGTGGGACCCCAACGGCAAGATGGCGCCGCTGCACCGGATCAACCCGCTGCGGCTCGGCTACATCCGCGACGCCGCCTGCCGCAAGTTCGAGCGCAACGTGCGCAGCCTCAACTGCCTCGGCGGCCTGCGCGTGCTCGACATCGGCTGCGGCGCCGGCCTGTTGTGCGAGCCGCTGTCGCGCCTCGGTGCCCAGGTCATCGGCGTCGATCCCTCGGTGAGCAACATCGCCGCCGCGAAGCTGCATGCCGACAAGAGCCATCTGTCGATCGACTACCGCTGCACCACGGTCGAGGAGATCGACCCGCGCGAGCGCTTCGACATCGTGCTGGCAATGGAAGTGGTCGAGCACGTCGTCGATGTCGGCGTTTTCCTGAAGCGCTGCGCGGCGATGCTGAAGCCGAACGGGCTGATGGTGGTCTCGACGCTGAACCGGAACTGGAAGAGCTTCGCGCTCGCCATCGTCGGCGCCGAATACGTCCTGCGCTGGCTGCCGCGCGGCACCCACGAATGGAACAAGTTCGTCACCCCCGACGAGCTGACGAAATATCTTTTGGACAACCGCCTCGTCATCACCGAGCAGACCGGCGTCGTCTACTCACCCTTTGCCGACAAATGGGCCCTCTCGTCGGATATGGACGTGAACTACATGGTCGTGGCGGAAGGGATGGTGTGAGGGGGTACGCGAGGCGTGAGCATCGCTCCTATGATCTGGGCGTGATTGACCTGCCTCGCCGCTAGCGGCAGGTTGGCCACGGCTTCTCCTCCTACCGCTCCCACCCGCATGCTCACCATCGCCAGCCTCTGGATTCCCTTCACCGTCATCGCTGCGCTCGGGCAGGTCGCGCGCAATGCGATGCAGCGGTCGTTGACGAAGCCGCTGGGGACCTGGGGCGCGACCAATATCCGCTTCCTGTTCGGCTTCCCGTTCTCGCTGCTGTTTCTGGGCGTGGTGCTGGTCGCGACCGGCGATCACCTCGGCATGCCGCCGACCGTGTTCTGGCCGTGGCTGCTGCTCGGGGCGCTCAGCCAGATCGTTGCGACCGGGCTGATGCTGCTCGCAATGAACGATCGCTCCTTCGTGGTGACGACGGCGTACCTGAAGACCGAGGCGATCCAGACCGCGATTTTCGGGTTCGTGTTCCTTGGCGATCATCTCACCTGGCTGAAGGTGCTGGCGATCGTGATCGCGACCGTCGGCGTCGTCATCACGGCGCTGCGGCCCGGCGGCGAGAAGAGCTTTGCCGAGCTGAAGCCGACCATCACCGGTCTCGTCGCGGCTGCGGCGTTCGCGTTGTCAGCGGTCGGTTTTCGCGGCGCGATCATCAACGTGCCTGACGTCTCCTTCGTGACGGCGGCGTCGTTCACGCTGGTGCTCGGTCTGTTCGTGCAGACGCTGGTGCTGACGATCTTTCTGCTCTGGCGCGCGCCAAAGGTGCTCCAGTCGATCCTGGGATTGTGGAAGCCGTCGCTGCTCGCCGGCTTCATGGGTGCCTTCGCCTCGCAGTTCTGGTTCCTGGCATTCGCGCTGACGGCCGCCGCCAATGTCCGCACGCTCGCCTTGATCGAGGTGCTGTTCGCGCAAGGCGTGGCGTATTACTCGTTCAAGCAGCCGATCGCGCCGCGCGAGATTTTTGGCATCGCGCTGATCGTCGTCGGCGTTGCGGTGCTGGTGGGGGCCTAGTTCCTATCTTCCGGGAGCGTCGGCAGCGGCGACACCTCGATGCCTTCGTCGATCAGCGACTTGGCCTCGTCGGGCGAAGCCTCGCCATAGATCGGACGGTGCTCCTTGTCGCCGTAATGCATCGCGCGGGCTTCGTTCGCAAAGCGCTCGCCGACATTGTCGGCGTGCTTGACGATGTGATCGCGCAGCTCCTTGAGCTTGGCGCGCAACTCGCGCTCCTGCGCCATCATCAGCGAGGTCGGTCCCGAAGACGCGGCCTCGGGCGCAGGCGTTGAGCCAGGCTCCGGCGGTGGCGTCGCCCGTCCGCGGCCCTTCTTGCCGATGATCCGCGGGGCCATGATCGCCTTCTCGACCTTGGCCGAGCCGCAGATCGGGCAAGTCACGAGCTTGCGCTTCACCTGCGCATCATAAGCCGACGAGCTCTGGAACCAGCTTTCGAACGCGTGGCTTCGGTCGCAGTGGAGCGCGTAGCGGATCATGCCGATCCTCGCACGAGGTGCAGATGGTCCGGCCCGGCCTTGGGATCGGCGACGCCGAAGCGGCGGCCGTGCTGGAGCGAGGGGATCGCGCGGCGTGCGGTCTCGACCTTGGCCGGGTCGATCTTGGCCATGATGATCCCGGGCTCGACGTCGCCCTCGGCGAGGATCTCGCCCCAGGGGTCGATGATCAGCGAGTGGCCATAGGTCTCGCGCTTGTTCTCATGCAGGCCGGCCTGCGCGGCGGCGAAGATGAAGCAGCCGGTCTCGATCGCGCGCGAGCGCAGCAGGATGTGCCAGTGCGCCTCGCCGGTCTTGCGGGTGAAGGCCGAGGGCACGGTGATGAAATACGCGCCGCTCTCGGCCAGCGCGCGGTAGAGCGCGGGGAAGCGCACGTCGTAGCAGATCGTCAGCCCGACGCGGCCCCAGGGCAGGTCGGAGATCACGGCGGTCTCGCCCGGCTGGTAATTGGCGGATTCGCGATAGCTCTCGCCGTCCGGCAACTCGATGTCGAACATGTGGATCTTGTCGTAGCTCGCGAGCACATTGCCCTCGGGGCCGATCAGGAAGGACCGATTGACCGCCTTCTCCGGCGAGAAGCGCAGCGCCAGCGATCCGACATGGATGTGGATCTTCAGCTCGGCCGCGAGCGCGCGATAGGCCCTTAGCGAGGTGTCGTCCTCCTCGCTCTGGAGGTGCTCGAACAGCGCCTTGCGGTTGAGCTGCATCATGTTGCTGACTTCGGGCGTCTGCACGTAGTCGGCGCCATCGGCGGCAGCCTGCCGGATCAGCCTAGTGGCCTGCGCGAGGCTCGGCTCGGGCATCAGGCCGGTGCGCATCTGGATCATCGCGGCGGTGAAGGTGCGATCCTCGCTCATGACGTGGCCTTCACGCTGCCCAGCATGCCGTCGAGCTTGCCCTCGCGGTCGAGCGCATAGAGCTCGTCGCAACCGCCGACGTGGGTTCCGCCGATCCAGATCTGCGGGAAAGTCGAGCCCCCGCCGGCGCGGTCGTACATCTCCTCGCGCCAGGACGGGTTCTTGGCGATGTCGAACTCCGTGAAGGTTGCCTTCTTGCGGGTCAGCAGCGATTTGGCGGCGGAACAATAGCCACAGCCCGGCCTGGTGTAGATTTCGACAGCGTCGGTCATGTCGTGTGGCGCTCTCATGTCATGAAGTCATTGAATTATATGGGACGGGGGCCGCTCTCGACAACCCGGGCGAACACCAGCACGTCCACCTGGGCCGCCTTGGCACGGAGCAGGGCCCGCGCACAGGCGTCCAGCGTCGCCCCCGAGGTCAGGACATCGTCGATCAGGACGATGCGGCGGCCCTGGATTTCCGCCTGGCGATCGGGGGATACCTGGAATGCGCCCTGCACATTGGTGGCGCGCTGGGTCCGCGACAGGCCGATCTGCTGCTCGGTCGCGCGCACCCGGCGCAGCACTTCGCCGCGCACCCTGACACCGCTCTGCCGCGCGATGATGCGCGCCAGCGCCCCGGACTGGTTGTAGCGGCGGCGCCACGCCCGGCGCCAATGCAGGGGAACGGGCACCAGCATGTCGGCCTCGGCCAGTAGCTCGCCGCCCGCGCGCGCCATCCAGCGGCCCATCGCCGGCGCCAGATCGGTACGGTCCTGGTATTTCAGCGCATGCACCAGCGTGCGCGCGACGTCGTCATAGCGCACGGCCGCGCGTGCACGCTGGTAGGCGGGCGGGCTCGCGATTGCCTCCATCGACAGCATCTCGGGGCCGGGATCATAGACGAAGGGAATGCCGAGGCGCGGGCAATAGGGCCGTTCGATGAACGACAGCCGCGCCCAGCAGGCCGCGCAGACGCCCTCGCCATCGACCGGCTCGCGGCAGGACACGCACAGCGTCGGCAGCGCAATGTCGAGCGCGAGCCGTGCGGCGCGCGACAGCACGTGGCGGCCGGCCGTCCATGCGGCACGCAACGGCGCGGCGATGGAGCGGGTGGGGGCGGTGTCGGCTTCCATGGGGAGAGGCTAGCGTTCTGCTTGCGGGGGCTCAAGCGACTCAGTCTCGTGCCCCGGACGCCGCGCAGCGCTCCTGGCGATGCGATGCGCGGCAGCGCGTCCGGGACACGAGAGCGTTGCCAGAACCACGGCGATCAGCGTAACCAGCGGCATGGCCCAGACCCCGCAAACCCCGCCCGCTCTGTTCGATCGCGCATTGCTGCATGTACGGCAGCGGCGCGCACATGCGCAGGGCGAGGTGACATTCCTGCTCGATCGGGTTGCAGAGGACATGACCGATCGGCTGGCCGCCGTGATGCGGGAGTTTCACGCCGCGGCCGATCTCTGGACGCCTGGTGAGGGGCTCACGGGGCCGCCATCACTTCAGCGGATCGCGCTCGACGAAGCGGGCGCGGAAAAACTGCCCTTCGCGCCCGAAAGCCTCGATCTCGTTGTCTCCGCGCTGGCGCTGCAATTCGTCAACGACCTGCCGGGGGTGCTTGCTCAGGTGCGGCGTGCGTTGAAGCCGGACGGATTGCTGCTCGCAGCGATGATCGGCGGCGACAGCCTGATCGAGTTGCGGCAGGCCTTTGCCGCGGCGGAGGCCGAATGCGAGGGCGGCGTGTCGCCGCGCGTGGCCCCGTTCGCGGATTTGCGCGACATCGGCGCGCTGTTGCAGCGGGCGGGCTTTGCGCTTCCAGTCACCGATGTCGACCGTGTCGTGGTGCGCTACGCCAATGCGTTTGCGCTGATGCAAGATCTCCGCCGCATGGGCGCGGCCAATGTGCTGATCGAGCGGCGGCGCACTCCGACGCCCCGCGCGACGCTGCTGCGCATGGCCGAAATCTACGCCGAACGCTTTGCGGATGCCGACGGCCGCATCCGCGCGACCTTCGACATCATCTGGCTCTCCGGCTGGGCCCCGCATGCGAGCCAGCAGCAGCCGCTCAAGCCGGGGTCGGCGAAAGCGAGTCTGGCGGAGGCGGTAAGGAAGGCGGGGAAAGACTGACGTGTCCCAGACGCGCTGCAGCGTCCTTACGCTGCTGCGCAGAGCCGGGACGCAGTTTGCGCCAAGCATGGGCCCCGGCTCTGCAGCGCACCGCTGAAGAAGCGCTGCGCTGCGTCCGGGGCACGACTCAGCTCACATCAGCAAGTCGATCAGATGCGGGATCAGCGGGACGTCCGCGGGCGGCATCGGGTAGTCGCGCAGCTTGTTGGCGCGGACCCAGGCCAGGGTCTGGCCTTCGCGCGGGGTGACCAGCCCCTCCCAGCGCCGGCAGATGTAGAGCGGCATCAGCAGGTGAAACGTCTCGTAGCCGTAGCTCGCAAAGGTCAACGGCGCCAGGCAGGGTTCAGCGACGGTGATGCCGAGCTCTTCATGCAGTTCGCGGATCAGGCTCTGCTCCGGCCGCTCGCCCGGCTCAAGCTTGCCGCCGGGGAATTCCCAGAGGCCCGCAAGCGTCTTGCCTTCCGGGCGCTGCGCGATCAGGACGCGCTTGTCGGCGTCGACGAGCGCGCAGGCCACCACCAATGTCAGTTTGAGATCGGCCATCGGCGTTCGGTTTAGGACCTGTAATCCCCGTTGATCGCGACATACTCCTTCGTCAGGTCGCAGGTCAGCACGCGGTCGCGACCCTTGCCGAGGCCGAGCGAGACCTTGATGGCGATTTCCGGGGCCTTCATCGCTTCCGACACCTGCGCCTCGTCATAGGACGGATCGCGCGCGCCGCTCTTGGCGACGCGGATGCCATTGAAGGAGATCGAGAGCTTGTCGCGATCGGCCGGCTCGCCGGCCTTGCCGACCGCCATCACCACGCGGCCCCAATTGGCGTCCTCGCCGGCGATTGCGGTCTTGACCAGTGGCGAGTTGGCGATCGACATCGCGATCTTGCGCGCCGAGGCCTTGGTCTTGGCGCCCTCCACGGTGATCTCGACCAGCTTGCGCGCGCCCTCGCCGTCGCGGGCGACCTGCTCGGAGAGATTGGCGAGCACCTGGTTGAAGGCCTTCACGAAGGCCTTCAGGCGGGGGTCGCTGGCGCGGCTGATCTTCGGCGCGCCGTGCTCGGCGGCGGCGCCGGTGGCGAAGGCCAGCAGCGTGTCCGAGGTCGAGGTGTCGCCGTCGATCGTCACCGCGTTGAAGGTGTCCTCGACGCCGCTCTTGAGCAGGGCTTGCAGGGCGGCCGGCGCGATCGGCGCGTCGGTGAAGATGAAGGACAGCATCGTCGCCATGTCGGGGGCGATCATGCCGGCGCCCTTGGCCATGCCGTTGATCGTGACCTTGGCCTTGCCGAGCTTGACGGTCGCGGTCGCGACCTTGGGGAAGGTGTCGGTGGTCATGATCGCCTTGGCCGCGGCGAGATAGTCGCCGGGCTCGGCAGTCTCGGCCAGCCGGCCGAGCACACCGTCGAACTTGGTCGCGTCCAGCGGCTCGCCGATCACGCCGGTCGAGGCCAGGAAGATCTCACCCTCGCTGCATCCGACCGCCTTGGCCGCGATCTTCGCGGTCAGCGCGGTGGAGCTGCGGCCGGTCTTGCCGGTGAAGGCATTGGCGTTGCCCGAATTCACCACCAGCGCGCGCGCCTTGCCGCCCTTCAGCTTGGCGCGGCACCATTCCACCGGCGCGGAGGGGCATTTCGACCTGGTGAAGACGCCCGCGACCGCGGTGCCCTTGTCCATCACCGCCAGCAGCACGTCGGTACGGTTCTTGTAGCGGATGCCGGCTTCGGCCGTCGCAAGACGGACGCCCGCGATCACGGGCATGTCGGGGACAGTTTTAGGGGCGAGCGGGGAGACGGAGGAGGACATCGGGGCGCCTTGGTGAGGTCTGGATATGCAGATGGCCGGGCATTTGCCCGGCCATTGCGACGTTAGATACTATTGGCGTCCGCGAAGTGACAGCGAATTCTTACTTCTTCGCGGGGGGCGCCATCTTGCTGTCGGCCGGCTTGGCAGGGTCGGCCGGCTTAGCATCCGGCTTGGCATCCGCCGCCGGCTGGTCCAGCCGCTCGACCTTGGCTTCAGTGCGGAGCTTGGCGACAAAGTCGGCCTGGGCCTTGCGGGTGACGTAGTTCTCGATCTGGGCCTTGACCTGCTCGAAGTCCGGCGCCTTGCGGTTGCGCTTTTCCTCGACCTTGATGATGTGCCAGCCGAACTGCGACTTCACGGGATCGGAGATCTTGCCCGGCTCCAGCGTAAAGGCCACGGCCGAGAATTCCGGCACCATCTGCTCCTTGGTGAAGAAGCCGAGGTCGCCGCCATCGGCGGAGCCCGGATCCTTGGACTTCTTCTTGGCGAGCTCGGCGAAATCGGCGCCCTTGTCGAGCTCGGCCTTCACCGCCTTGGCCTCGTCCTCGGTCTCGACCAGGATGTGGCGGGCGCGCACCTCCTGTTCGCCGGTGATCTGCTTGGAGGCCTCCTCATAGACCTTCTTCATGGCGTCGGGGGTGGTGGCGGCCTTGCCCTCGTTGGCGAGCAGGCTGTCCATCAGCAGGCGGTTCCTGGCGAACGCCAGGCGCTTCTTGAACTCCTCGCTGTCGGCAACCTTCTTGTCCTCGGCAGCCTTGCTGACGATTTTCATGTCGATCAGGAAGGACAGCACGTTCTCGTCCTTGGTCGCCGGGTCCATCTGGGCGAGGCTCGGTCCGAGTTCCTCCTCGGCCATGGCGACGTCGCTCTTCTTGATTTCCGCGCCATTGACCTTCGCCAGCACCGGATCGTCGGCAGCCCGGCCGGGACCCGCGATCAGCGCCAGCGCAAGGCAGCCCACGAGGGCGGTGGCGAGGCCGAAGCGCAGGCCGGTTTTGGTTACCGGGAACGAGGTGGTCATGGAAAATCCTTTTGTTGAAGCAGGGGGCTGCTCGAAGCGGGCGGACACTCGCCTAATTCAGGGGGCCTTGGCAACGCGAAAAGTCTGTCAAAATGATGAATTAGCCGCAATGCGCCCGCCGTTGACAAGGCCCTGACCGGGCCATATCTCTGCCCGGTCGCGACCATGGCGATGGCGTTTATTTTGCTGCGTTTTTGGCCGTTGAACCCAGACTTGCCCAATTCCCACCCATATGGCGGATGACCCCCGCAGTCCGGGCTCTGCCGCCATCAGGCGTCACGGTGAGTTGATAGGCAGGGGGGTGACAACTTCTTGGCTGCAACGCGGTTGAATCGCGAACACAGGAACTAGGCATGATCGGCGCGCTCGCCCGCAAGTTTTTCGGCTCCGCCAACGACCGGCGGGTGAAGGGATACCAGTCCCGCGTCAACGCGATCAACGCGCTGGACCCGGAGGTTTCGAAACTCTCCGATGAGGCGCTGAAGGCCCGCACCGCCGAGTTCAAGAAGCAGCTCGCCGAGGGCAAGACGCTCGACGATCTGCTGGTGCCGGCCTTCGCCACCGTGCGCGAAGCCGCCAAGCGCACGCTCGGCCAGCGGCATTTCGACGTGCAGCTGATCGGCGGCATCGTGCTGCATGAGGGCGACATCGCCGAGATGAAGACCGGCGAAGGCAAGACGCTGGTCGCAACGCTCGCGGTGTACCTCAACGCGCTCGCGGGCAAGGGCGTCCACGTCGTCACCGTCAACGACTACCTCGCCCGCCGCGACTCCGGCTGGATGGGCCAGATCTACGGCTTCCTCGGCATGACCACCGGTGTGATCGTGCACGGCCTGGACGATGCCGAGCGCAAGGCGGCCTATGCCTGCGACATCACCTACGGCACCAACAACGAATACGGCTTCGACTATCTGCGCGACAACATGAAGTACCGGCTCGAGGACATGGTCCAGCGGCCGCACTTCTATGCCATCGTCGACGAAGTCGACTCCATCCTGATCGACGAGGCGCGCACGCCGCTGATCATCTCCGGCCCGCTCGACGACCGCTCCGATTTCTACAACACCATCGACGGCTTCCTGCCCAAGCTCGACAAGACCGATTACGAGGTCGACGAGAAGCAGCGTACGGTGACGCTGACCGAAGGCGGCATGGAGAAGATCGAGACCTTGCTGCGCGACGCCGGCCAGCTCAAGGGCGAGTCGCTCTACGACGTCGAGAACGTTTCCGTCGTGCACCACATCAACCAGGCGCTGCGCGCCCACACGCTGTTCACGCGCGACAAGGACTACATCGTCCGCGAGGGCGAGGTCGTCATCATCGACGAGTTCACCGGACGCATGATGGCCGGCCGGCGCTATTCGGAAGGCCTGCACCAGGCGCTTGAAGCCAAGGAGCATGTCCAGGTCCAGCCGGAAAACCAGACGCTGGCCTCGATCACCTTCCAGAACTATTTCCGGATGTACGAAAAGCTCGCCGGCATGACCGGCACGGCGCTGACCGAAGCCGACGAATTGTTCGACATCTACAAGCTCGAGGTCGTGGAAATCCCGACCAACCTCGCAGTCGCCCGTCTGGACGAGGACGACGAGGTCTATCGCACCCAGAACGAGAAATACGCCGCGATCCTGGCCGAGATCGAGCGCGCCAATGCGCGGCTGCAGCCGGTGCTGGTCGGCACCGCCTCGATCGAAAAATCGGAAGTGATCGCCGAATACCTCAAGAAGCACGGCTACCGGCAGATCGATTTCGGCAACGAGAACTCGATGCAGAAGCTGTACGCCGCGGCCCGCGCCGGCAAGCCGGCAAAGCTGTTCGCGGTGCTGAACGCGCGCTTCCACGAGCAGGAAGCCTATATCGTCGCGGAAGCCGGCGTGCCCGGCGCGATCACGATCGCCACCAACATGGCCGGCCGCGGTACCGACATCAAGCTCGGCGGCTCACTCGAAATGCGGATCCAGCAGGAGACTGCCGGCATCGAGGACGAGGCCGAGAAGGCGAAGAAGATCGAGCAGATCAAGGCCGACATCGAGCACTTCCGCGACATCGTGCTGAAGGCCGAGGAAGAGGTCGAGATCGAGCCGGCGAAGGGTAGCAAGCCTGCCAAGACCGTGAAGAAGCCGGGCGGCCTCTACATCATGGGATCCGAGCGTCACGAATCCCGCCGCATCGACAACCAGCTGCGCGGCCGTTCCGGCCGTCAGGGCGACCCCGGCCGCTCGAAGTTCTTCCTGTCGCTGGAAGACGATCTGATGCGCATCTTCGGTTCGGATCGCCTCGACAGCATGCTCCAGCGTCTCGGCCTCAAGGAAGGCGAGGCGATCATCCATCCCTGGATCAACAAGGCGCTCGAGAAGGCGCAGCAGAAAGTCGAGGCGCGCAACTTCGACATCCGCAAGAACCTGCTCAAGTTCGACAACGTCCAGAACGACCAGCGCAAGGTGATCTTCGACCAGCGCGTCGACCTGATGAAGGATGAGAGCGTCGCCGAGACGATCTCCGACATGCGGCACGCCTTCATCGACGATCTCGTCGCCAAGCACGTGCCCGAGCATGCCTATGCCGAGCAGTGGGACGTGGCCGGCCTGAAGGACGAGCTGAAGCGCGTGCTCGATCTCGACCTGCCGGTCGACGACTGGGCCAAGGAAGAGGGCATCGCCGACGAGGAGCTGCTCACGCGCATCGAGACCAAAGCCGACGAGCACATGGCGGCCAAGGTCGCGCAGTGGGGTCCCGACGTGATGCGTTACGTCGAGAAGACCATTCTGCTCCAGACGCTCGACCATCTCTGGCGCGAGCATCTGATCATGCTCGACCATCTGCGCCAGGTCATCGGCCTGCGTGGCTACGGCCAGCGCGATCCGTTGCAGGAGTACAAGACCGAGGCCTTCAATCTCTTCCAGGAGATGAGCGCGCATCTGCGCGAGGCCGTCACGGCGCAGCTGATGCGCGTCGAGATCGTCCCGCCAGAGCAGGAAGCTCCTGTCCTGCCGCAGATGGAAGCGCACAAGTTCGACCCGAACACCGGCGAGGACGAAATGGCGCTCGCCAGCGTCACGCTCGGTGCGCAGGCTTCCGACGCAGCTCTTCGCGATCCGAAGAACCCGGCAAGCTGGGGCAAGGTCGGCCGCAACGAGGATTGCCCCTGCGGCTCAGGCAAGAAGTACAAGCACTGCCACGGGCGGTACGCTTAGCCGCCAGCTCCGCTGTCATGCGCGCGTGAGACGCGATGTTCGTGCCTCACGCTCGCCCGGCTCGACCGGGCGACCCAGTACGCCGCGCCTCTCGGTTGAATCACTGACGTCTCTGGAATAATGGATCGCGCGCTTTCGCGGGCGATGACGGCTGAGTGTGTGTGGTGATTTGCGCCACGCCCTCACGAGATGAAGTGTTGCGAGAGCGCGCCAGGCCAACGCTCAATTCGAGCTGTCGATCAAGCTCTCCAGCAGCCGCTTCAATTCGCTCGTCGACTTGTCGCCATAGCTCTCCAGGATGTGCTCCTCCTGGTCGACCGCGAGCGAGTTCAGCTTCTTGCACAGCACCTTGCCGCGGTCGGAGATGAACATCAGAACCTTGCGGCGGTCGTTCGGGTCCTGCACGCGATAGACCAGCGTGTCGGAGACCATGCGGTCGATCATCTTGGTCAGTGTCGGATGATTGAGCAGCACCGCGTCCGCGAGTTCGCCCATCGAGTGGCCATCGCCGTCCGACAGCACCTTAAGGATGCGCCACTGCTCGACGGGAACGCCTTCCTTGCTCAGCCGCAGTTCCAGCTGCCGGTTGATCTCCCGGTTGGCTTGCGCGAGCAGGTAGGCGAGGTGTTCGGTGATCGGGGAGTTCGGTTTTGCCACGGCTAAGACTTCGTCTTGACCCAAATGAGTGAATGTCTTGCAATCAATGCTGCATCTATATGCACTTCAATTGTTGAATATTCAATATTTTCAAAATAGGATGTTTGCCTAACAAAAGGGCGGATGCCGCGGCCGCCTGCTCATTGTGCTTTCAGGTCTGGTGCCAGACAGGAGTTGGCGTGCACGCGACGGTAAACTTCCCGGCTCACGGCAGTCCGGCGATGCCGCCGTCCTTGCTGCTGAGGAATCTGTCGTCGTCGGGAGCCGATAGCTCGCTGTCGCCGGGCGATCATGCCTTCCTCAGGCGGCGTGGCGCGAACAAGCTGCGCATCGGCGGCTTCATCTGCTGCACGGGATCGCCGGGTGTGTGGGGCCCGTGCGCCACCAACAGCGCGCAGCTCGCCGTCGCCGAGATCAACAAACGCGGCGGCATCCTCGGCCGCGAGATCGAGCTGTCGATCTACGACGCCGGCGGGCCGCTCGACGAGGTGCTGAATCGCGCCGAGCAGGCGATCGCGTTCGACGAGGTCGATCTCATCGTCGGGCTGCACACCAGCGCGGTCCGCGTCGGCTTGCGCGACGTCACCACGCGTCACCGCATCCCCTACATCTATACGCCGGTCTACGAAGGCGGCGAGCGCACGCCCGGCGTGATGGCGATCGGCGAGACGCCGCGCTGGCAGAGCCGGCCGTCGATCCACTGGCTTGCCGACGTCAAGAAGGCATCGCGCTGGTACCTGATCGGCAGCGATTACGTCTGGCCCTGGCAGTCGCACCGCGCCGTGAAGAATTACATCAGGGAAACCGGCGGCCACGTCGTCGGCGAGGAGTTCGTCCCCCTCGGCGAGGACAATCACGAGCCGCATCTGGCGCGCATCCGCGCCGCCAGGCCCGACGTCGTGCTGATCTCGCTGATCGGCACCGACAGCGTCACCTTCAATCGTGCCTTCGGCGAATGCGGCCTCGGCGCCACGACGCTGCGGCTGGCGGGGGCCATGGACGAGACGGTGCTGCTCGGCATCGGCGCTGACAACAGCGAGAACATGTTCTGCGCATCCGGCTATTTCTCCGGTATCGGCTCGCGGGCCAATGACGACTTCCAGATCCGCTATCGCGCGATGTTCGGGCCGAATGCCCCGCCGATCGGCTCGCTTGGCCAGTCCAGCTATGAAGGCCTGCGTTTCCTCGAAGCCGTGGCGAAAAAGGCAGGTTCGCTGTCGATGGCGCCCATGCTCGCGGCGGGCCGCAACATCGTTTACGGCGGCGCGCGCGGCCCGGTCGTCGTTCGCAACGGCCACGCCCGCATGCAGATGTATCTCGCGGAGGCCGACGGCCTCGACTTCAAGCTGATCAAGCCGGTCTGAGCCTGCTGCGGCAATCCGGACGGCCGCATTTCAAAATAATACTTGAAAAGGAAAATATTTCCGCTTTGAATGTTTCAGCAGGGCCGCTGCGCGCGTCGCGCCAATCGCGGCCGCGCGCAGGGACCGTACCAAGAAACTTCAGGAGAGCGCCGTGACAGTTGTCCTTCCCACGCCTGCCCAACTTCTTGACGTCGCCAAGCAGTGCGGCCTTTCGCTGACCGATGCCGATGTCGCCTCGTTCCGCGGCCTGATGCAGGGCTCGATCGACGCCTACAATCTCGTTGGCGCGATGCCGGACGAGCTGCCGGAGGTCAAATATCCCCGCACCCCGGGCTACCGGCCCTCGCCCGAAGAGAACCCGCGCAACGCCTGGTACCGCAAGTCGACCGTGAAGGGTGCGGCGAGCGGCAAGCTCAAGGGCAAGACCGTCGCGCTGAAGGACAACATCATGCTCGCCGGCGTGCCCATGATGAACGGCTCGGCGACGCTCGAAGGCTACGTCCCCGATTTCGACGCCACCATCGTCACGCGCATGCTCGATGCCGGCGCCGAGATCGCCGGCAAGGTGCATTGCGAATCCTTCTGCATGTCCGGCGGCAGCCACACCGGTGCGGTCGGTGCCGTGCACAATCCGCACAAGATGGGCTATTCGGCCGGCGGCTCGTCCTCCGGCTCCGGCGTCGTCGTCGCGCTCGGCGAGGTCGACATGGCGATCGGCGGCGACCAGGGCGGCTCGATCCGCATGCCGTCTTCGTTCTGCGGCACCTACGGCATGAAGCCGACCTGGGGCCTCGTCCCCTACACCGGCATCATGCCGATCGAGATCTTCGTCGATCACACCGGTCCGATGACGGCGACCGTCGCCGACAATGCGCTGCTGCTCGAAGTGCTCGCCGGCGACGACGGCTACGATCCCCGCATCAAGGCGCCGAAGGTCGAGGAGTACACCAAGGCGCTCGGCCAGGGCGTCAAGGGCATGAAGATCGGTATCCTCAAGGAAGGTTTTGAGCAGCCGACCGCGGAAGCCGCGGTGAATGAAAGCGTCCGCGAGGCGGCCAAGCGCTTCAAGGATCTCGGCGCCACCGTCGAGACCGTCTCGATCCCCATGCACATGGTCGGTCCCGCGATCTGGACGCCGATCGGCACCGAGGGCATGACCCAGACCATGATGTATGGCGATGGCTATGGCCTGAGCCGTTCCGACCTCTACTCGACCTCGCTGATGGACTTCCATCGCGGCTGGCGCCGGCAGGCGGATTCGCTGTCGGAGACGACAAAACTGTTCCTGCTGCTCGGGACCTACATCAACAACAGCTTCGGTCCCCGCTATTACGGCAAGGCACTCAACATCTCGCGTCGCCTGACCGCGGCCTATGACAAGGCGTTCGGCGAATACGACCTGCTGCTGCTGCCGACGACGCCAATGAAGGCGACGAAGCTGCCGGAGCCCACCGCCAGCCGCGAAGATTACGTTGCCCGCGCGCTCGAGATGATCGCCAACACCGCGCCGTTCGACATCACCCATCATCCAGCGATATCGCTGCCCTGCGGCATGGTCGACGGCCTGCCGGTCGGCCTGATGCTGGTCGGCCGCATGTTCGAGGAATCCACCATCTATCGCGCCGCCCATGCCTTCGAGCAGATCGGCGACTGGAAGAAGATGTGAGAGGGGAATTGATGCAGACGGACGGAGCAGAGCGTTTTCACGCGAAGTGGATACCGGTTCGCGTCGAGAAAACTCATCAAAGCAAGAATCCATCGCATGGCTAACGCGTTCGTCGCGGCGTTCGAGATCCTGAGCTTCGGCGCGATCATCGTCCTGATCGTGCTGGGGCTCGGGATCATCGCCAGCATGATGGGCATCTTCAACTTCGCGCAAGGAGAGTTCGTCCTGCTCGGGGCCTACATCACCTATCTTGCTTACGCCAAGGGCCTGCCGATCTGGGCCGGCATGGTCGCGGCGCCCTTTGTGGTTGGTGCGCTCGGCTTCCTGCTGGAGGCGCTGATCATCCGCCGCTTCTACGCCGCGCCGATCGTGGCGATGCTCGGCACCTATGCGCTCGGCCTGATCATCCGCGAATCGGTGCGCGGCCTGATCGGCGGCTTCTATCTCACCGTGCCCGAGCCGATCGGCGGCTCGATCGATATCGGCGCCATGCACATCTCGGCCTGGCGCTTCACCATCATCATCATCACGCTCCTGGTGATGGCGGCCTGCTACCTCCTGCTGTCGCGCACGAGTTTTGGCCTGCGCATGCGCGCCACCCTGGAAAATCCCTCGCTGGCGCGGGCCTCGGGCATTTCCACGCCGCTGATGTACGGCGCCACGTTCGCGTTCGGCTCCGCGCTCGCCGGCCTTGCCGGTGCGCTGATCGTGCCGGTGTTCAGCCTGTACGCCGATCTCGGCCTGCGTTTCCTGATCCAGGGTTTTGTCGCGGTGATGGTCGGCGGCGTCGGCTCCTTCATCGGGCCGGTGGCGGGCGCCGGCGTCATCGGCACCCTCAGCGCCGCGCTGCCATGGGTGATGGCGCCCGTCGTCGCCGACGTCCTCGTCTTCGTGCTCGCCATTGTCTTCATCAAATTTCGGCCGCAGGGCCTCATCGCTGGAAAAGGGGTTTAGTCATGTTCGATCGTACTCAGCTTTCGCGCCGCCGCTTCCTCTCCAATCTTGCCTTTACCACCGGCGCGGTCGCGACCGGCGTCGGCAGCTGGGTGATCCCGGCGCCCTGGGCGAACGCTGCGGAAGGCCCGATCAAGGTCGGCATCGCGACCGATCTCACCGGCCCGATCGCCTATGCCGGCAATGCCGATGCCAATGTCGCCAAGATGGTGATCAAGGAGATCAATACGGCCGGTGGTCTGCTCGGCCGTCCGCTCGAGCTCTATATCGAGGACACCGCCTCGAACGAATCCGTCGCCGTCGGCAACGTCCGGAAACTGATCCAGCGCGACAAGGTCGACATGGTGCTGGGCGGCATCACCTCGTCGATGCGCAACGCGATCAAGGACCCGATCGTGGCGCGCGGCAAGACGCTCTACATCTATCCGCAGCTCTACGAAGGCAAGGAGTGCACGCCCTATCTGTTCTGCACCGGGCCGACGCCGGCGCAGCAGTGCGACGAGTTCATCCCCTGGCTGATCAAGAACGGCGGGAAGAAGTTCGCGCTGCCGAGCGCCAACTATGTCTGGCCGCACACGCTCAACGTCTACGCCCGCAAGGTGATCGAGCAGAACGGCGGCGAGGTCGTGTTCGAGGAATATTACCCGCTCGACCAGGTCGATTTCTCCGCGACCGTCAACCGGATCATCTCCAACAAGGTCGACGTCGTCTTCAACACCGTCATTCCGCCGGGCGTCGGCCCGTTCTTCAAGCAGCTCTATGAAGCGGGCTTCCTCAAGAACGGCGGGCGCCTGGCCTGCGTCTACTATGACGAGAACACGCTCAACATCAACCAGGCCGCCGAGATCGAGGGGCTCGCAAGCTGTCTCGACTATTTCAAGGTGCTGACCAAGGAGAACCCTTTCGACGCGAAAATCCAGGCGGCGTATGAGAAGGACTTTCCCGGCAACTTCCTGTTCGCGGCCGGCAGTGCCGCGACCGGCACCTATCGCGGCCTCAAGCTGTGGGAAGCCGCCGTGAAGGAGGCCGGCAAGGTCGACCGCGATTCGGTTGCCGCCGCGCTCGATCACGCCAAGATCGCCGAAGGCCCGGGTGGGCCGGCCGAGATGGTGCCGGGCAAGCGGCACTGCAAGATGAAGATGTACACCGCCGTCGCCAAGGGTGGGAACTACGAAATCGTCGGACGCAGCGACGGGCTCGTCGATCCCAAGGAATGCTGAGGCGGAATGCCTAAGTCGATGAGTGTGGTAAGAGAAGCCATCGCCGGCGACGAAGCGGACGATGCGATGGCTGAACGCGTGGCCGCGGGACAGGCCAAGGAACAGGTCAAGGCAGGACGAAAGGTCCTGCCGATCGTGGAGGGCGTCGTGCTCGTCGCGGCGCTGCTCGCGCCGCTGGTGCTGCAGGACTACCTCACGGTGTTCGCGACGCGCGTGATCATCCTCGCGCTGTTCGCGTTGTCATTCGACCTGGTCTGGGGCTATGCCGGCATCATGAGCTTCGGCCAGGCCCTGTTCTTCGGCTCGGCCGGCTATGGCGTCGCGCTGCTCGCGCGCGACCTCGACATCACCAACATCTTCCTGGTGCTGCCGGCGGGAACGCTGATCGGCCTCACCTTCGCGCTGCTGCTCGGCGGCTTCCTGCTGCTCGGACGGCATCCCTCCAGCGTGATCTTCGTGTCGCTGGGCACGCTGACCGGCTCCTACGCCGCCGATCGCCTCGCGCGCGGCTGGTACTATCTCGGCGGCCAGAACGGCATCCCCTCGATCGCGCCGATGTCGCTCGGCGGCTACGAGTTTACTGAAGGCCCGGCTTTCTACTATCTCGTGCTCGGCATCCTCGTCGTCGTCTACCTGCTCTGCCGCTTCCTGGTGCGCTCGCAATTCGGGCTGGCGCTCGCAGGCCTGCGCGAGAACGAGCAGCGCATCGCCTTCTTCGGCTACAAGGCGCAGCATCTCAAGGCGATCATCTTCGCGATCGGCGGCGCCATCGCAGGCCTTGCCGGCAGCCTTTATGCCTTCCACGAGGGTTTCGTCTGGCCCAACATGGTCGGCGTCGTGGTCTCGACGCAGGTGGTGCTCTATGTGCTGTTCGGCGGTTCCGGCACGTTGATCGGCGCCGTCATCGGCACGGTGATCGTCGAGGGCGTCAGCTTCTGGCTCTCCGACAACTACCGCGACATCTGGCCGATCATCCTCGGTCTGCTGCTGCTGCTCGTGATCCTGTTCCGGCCGCTCGGCCTGATCAGTTTTGTGCTCGGCGAGCGCGAACGTGTCGGCAGCTTTGGTGCCAGGCCCAAGGGGACCGAGAAGGAGACCGACAAGGAGAAGCGCAATGCCGCTCCTTGAAGCCGCCGGCATCAGGAAGATCTTTGGCAAGCTCACCGCGCTCGACGGCGCCGCGCTCACCGTCGGCGAGAACGAGTTTCACGGCCTGATCGGACCGAACGGGTCCGGCAAGAGCACGCTGATGAAGTGCATTGCGGGGGCCGAGGTGCCGACCCAAGGCAAAGTGAGCTTCATCAACACCGACATCACCGCGTTCACGCCGACCGAACGGGCCCGGGCCGGCATGAGCCTGAAATTCCAGATCACCAGCGTGCTTCCGACGCTGACGCTCTACGACAACATCCTGCTCGCGCTGCAGGCGCAATCCTCGCTGTTCGATCTCGTATTCTCGCGCACGCGGGGCGCGCTGCACGACCAGGTCATGACCATGCTGACGCAGTTCCGCCTCGCCGATCGTGCCTTCGACGCGGCGGCCGCACTGTCGCACGGCCAGCAGCAATGGCTGGAGATCGCGATGGCGCTCGCGGGCAAGCCGAAGCTGCTGCTGCTGGACGAGCCGACCGGCGGCATGAGCCTGGAGGAGCGCCGCGTCACCGGTGAACTGCTTCAGCCGATCAAGCAGCATTGCTCGCTCGTCATCGTCGAGCACGACCTCGATTTCATCCGCGACATCTGTGACCGTCTCACCGTGCTCGACCAGGGCAAGGTGCTGGCATCGGGCACCGTGTCCGAGATCCAGGCCAACAAATCCGTTCAGGAGATCTATCTGCGCCGTGCCTGAATTTTTGGACATCAAGCATCTCGACGCGGGCTATGGCCGCAGCCAGGTCCTGTTCGACGTCACCCTCGGCATTCCCTGGCGCGGCGGCGTCGCCGTGCTCGGCCGCAACGGCGCCGGCAAGACCACGCTGATGAAGACCATCGTCGGCGAGCTGCCGGCATGGAAGGGCGAGGTCGCGTTCGACGGACGCGACATCAGCCGCCGCGCGACCCAGGAGCGCGTGCGCGCCGGCATCGGCTACGTGCCGCAGGAGCATTCGGTGTTCGCGCGCCTGTCGGTGCGCGACAATCTCGCGGTCGGCTCGCTCGCCAGCAAGAAGGCCGACGCGGTCGACCATGTGCTGACCATCTTCCCGAAACTCGGCCAGCGCCTCGACCAGCCCGCCGGCACCCTCTCCGGCGGCGAGCGCAAGATGCTCGCCATCGGCCGCGCGATGCTGGGCGATCCGAAGCTGTTGTTGCTGGACGAGCCGACCGAAGGCGTCTGGATCGGCGTGATCGAGGAGATCACCGAGCGCCTGATCGAGCTCGCGAAGAGCATCGCCGTCATCATCGTCGAGCAGCACCTCGACCTCGCGCTGCGCGTCGCCGATTACGCCTATGTGCTGGACCGCGGCAGGGTCGCGTTGCAGGGGCAGGCGAATGACGTGCGCGGCAATCCGGAACTGATGCGGTACCTGGCGCCGTAGGGTGCGCTGCCCGCCTTTAAGTGAGGCGCACCGCTCTCACCGTGGCTCGACTGACGGCGTCCAGCTGAGATGGATCGGAGAGATTGAGCGGAACGCGGCCCTTACTTCACCGCCCCAAAGCGGCTGTCGAACGAGTTCGACGACACCACCGGGGCAGCGCCCATGATCTGCGTCGCTTCACTCGCGCCATCGCTCACCGACGGCTTCAGCGCCGGACGCGTCGCGGCGAGGCGCGTGTCCGGCTTCACCGGTTCGGCGGGCTTGGCGGCGGCGACGGCTGGCTTGGGCGCGTCCTTGGTCGTGTCGCGGCCGGGCACGAACCTCGTCACCGCGGCCTTCAGCCTCGACGTCGCGGTGGGCGGCGTCGCGGGCGCGGCGACCGGAGCCACGGAGGCGGTCGCCTGAGGGGGAGGCGTGGTCGCCGTGGTGTCGGCGGTGCCGAGGCCCATCTTGCGGCCGAGGTTGGAGAAGAAGCCGCCTGACGATTTCTCGCTAGCCGGCGCGGCCGCGGCGACGCGGGTGGTGGCAGCGGGCGCGCTGACGGCGACGACCGGCTCCTGGTTCGCGGGAGCGGTGGCGACCGCATCGAGATTGGGCTTGGGCGGATTGACGTGTCCGGGGATCGTGCCCGGCGCCTTCGCCATCGCCAGCATCTCCAGGGTCGAGCCTTCGGCGTTCTCCGAGAGTCCGGTCGATCCCTCCGGAATCTTTGAGGCAAAGATCTTGTTCATGCCGCCGTCGATGCCGGTGTTCATGCGCGCCATCGGCGTGCCCTTGGCGACGAGCTTGTTGTATTCGGCCTGGTCGCGCGCATCCTTGTCGCGCACGGCGCTGGCGATCTCCTCGGGGATCACATAGGCCGGGCACTTTGCCGAGGCGTCGAACACCGGATCGCGCTTGGCGTCGGGCGTCTTGGCTGCGTCGAAGACGTACTTCTTCTCGCAGAAATCGACCTTCGGCTCCTGCCGCGTCACCTCGAAATGGTCATAGCCTTCCTTGATCATCTTCCAGAACGGCATGTTCGGGTTGTTCCGGTGCTTGGCCATGTTCACCGGCGTCATCTTGAACGGATAGGCCTGGAGCTGGAACGCCTTCTGGCCGCCGAAGAACGACTCGCGGCCAAGCGAATAGATCTCCGCGATCTGCTCGTCCGTCATCGCGTAGCAGCCGCGCGACGAACAATCGCCGTGGACCATCAGCTGCGATCCGGTGCGGCCCAAGGCCTTGTCGAACGCATTCGGATAGCCCGTGTTGAACGACAGGTAATAGGCCGACTGCGGATTCATCTGGCCCGGATTGATCGAGTAGAATCCTTCCGGCGCCTGGCGGTCGCCTTCGCGCACCTTCGGACCCAGATCGCCCGACCAGCGGCAGATCGGATAGGTCTTGAGCAGCGCGAACTGGCCGTTGCGGGCCTGCTTCCAGACCTCGAGCTCGGCCTCCTGCTTGAACAGCCGGACCAGGATCGGCGATTGCAGATCCATGTTCTTCTCGACCATCGCGGCGAGAAGCTTTGGCGGCACCGGCTGGTTGGCCTTGGCGTTGGTCGCGAGCGAGACCTGGTCGGTGTCGCAGCCGGTCAGCAGAACACTGGCCGTCAGCAGCGCAACCGAAGCCAAAAGCGCGCGAGCAAGCGAACGAGAAATCAAGATGGACCCCACACCGTGCCGGGCAAGCAGCGCGAACCCCAATCTCGAAGCATGATCCGACCGGAGATCCGGACCCGTCGTGACGGGCTTTTTCGAACCACGCTCCAGCGCTTGTGCCCTGAAGCCATTGATTAAAATTCTAACCTCTGGGTCATGTGGTCGCAACCCGAGCTGGGATCACGAGCCCGTTGGCCCAGTGGCATGGTCAACGAAGACTAAATGGACGCGACTTTGGGCCGTACTTGGGCTTTTCGGCCCAATCCGGACAGAGATCGCTGATTTGGGCAAAAAAAGGGTTAACGGGGAGTTACCGGAGGTCTCGTAGGGTGGGCAAAGCGACTTGTCCGCCGTAGCTCGAAGAGCGAAGGCGGAAGCGTGCCCACCATTCTCCGCCGTCAGACCGGCTGGTGGGCACGGTGCTTTGCGCCTTTGCTCACCCTACGGGACCGGAATCTGACCCGAATCAGCCCAGTTTCCGGCCGATATCGAGGAATTTCTGGCGCCGCTGCCTGCGGATGGCGTCACCATCCAGGCCGCGGAGCTCGTCAAAGGCCTTGGCGATGGCATCGCCCGTGGTGGCGATCATGGCGGCGGGGTCGCGGTGGGCGCCGCCGACCGGCTCCTTCAGAATGCTGTCGATCACCCCGAAGCGCAGCATGTCCTGCGCGGTGATCTTCATGTTGTTGGCGGCTTCCTGCGCCTTGGAGCCGTCGCGCCACAGGATCGAGGAGGCGGCCTCAGGCGAGATCACGCTGTAGATCGCGTGCTCCAGCATCAAGACCTTGTTGGCGGTGGTGATGGCGATGGCGCCGCCCGACATGCCTTCACCGGTAATGATGGCGACGTTGGGCACGGTCAGCGCCATGCAGGCATCGGTCGAGCGCGCGATCGCCTCAGCCTGGCCGCGCTCCTCGGCGCCGATGCCGGGATAGGCGCCAGCGGAATCGGCGAGCGACAGCACGGGCAGGCCGAACCGCTCGGCCATTTCCATCAGCCGCACGCATTTGCGATAGCCCTCGGGCCGCGCCATGCCGAAATTGTGCCGGATGCGACTCTCGGTGGAATCGCCCTTTTCCTGGCCCATCACGCAGATGGCTTCACCGCGGAAGCGGCCGAAGCCGGCAACCAGCGCCTCGTCCTCACCGAATTTGCGGTCGCCGGCGAGCGGGGTGAATTCGGTGATCAGGCCCTTGATGAAGTCGTTGAAATGCGGCCGCTGCGGATGCCGCGCGACCAGCGTCTTCTGCCACGGCGTCAGGTTCAGATAGAGGTCGGCCAGCGCCTGCGCCGCCTTGTCCTCGATCTTCCCGATTTCCTCGGAGATATCGGTGCCCGAGGCCGCAAGCGTCCGCAGCTCGTCGACCTTGGAGTCGAGCTCGGCGACCGGCTTTTCGAAGTCGAGATAGCTGCGCATGTGATTCTGGCATCAACTCAATATAGCGAGGACGGGGCGAGGCGTCGAAGCGGGTTTGGATCGGCGGAAAGAAATGTAGCTTCTTCAATGAGTTGGCTTGTGTGCTCTGGAGCAGCCCGCCAAATCATGCGTGAGGCCACGGCTCTTTCTGCGGAGATGTGGCCGAAGTCAAGGCGGTTTGGCGCCTTGGCTCAACTCTCGTGTCCCGGACGCGCTGCAGCGCTTCTATAGCGCTGCTGCGCAGAGCCGGGGCACGAGACCTATTTCTCCGCCAGCGGGTGCAGGTCGCGCACCAGGCTCTTCAGGCGTTCCTCGACCACATGGGTGTAGATCTGGGTCGTGGAGATGTCGGTGTGGCCGAGCAGGGTCTGCACGATGCGCAGATCCGCGCCGTTGTGCAGGAGGTGGCTGGCAAAGGCATGGCGCAGCACGTGCGGGGAGACCAGCCGGGCCTGCAGCCCCGAGGCGACAGCAAGCTCCTTCAGGTCGCGGGCGAAATGCTGCCGCGTCAGATGCCCGCTCTCGCCGAACGATGGGAATAGCCATTTCGAGGCGGCCACGCTGTTCTTCTTGTCGGCCTTTGCTGCTTCCGTCGCCGCGAGATAATCGGCCATCGCCTGCCGTGAGGCCTCGTTGAGCGGCACCAGGCGTTCCTTGTTGCCCTTGCCGCGCACCACGATCATGCGGGCGTCGCGTTTGGCCGCGGAGCGCGGCAGCGCCACCAGCTCGGAGACGCGCAGGCCGGTGGCGTAGAGCACCTCGAGCAGGCAATAGAGCCGCAACGCGCGCAGCCGTTTCGAGGGCGAAGCGTCCTCCGCCTCGCTCAATTCCTTGGCGCGGCGGAGCATGCGGTCGACATCCGCGATCGACAGCACCTTCGGCAGGCCGCGGCCGCGCTTGGGGCCGGACAGGATCGCCGCGGGATCTTCGGTGCGGATGCGCTCGTTCAGGAGAAAGCGGTAGAGATGCCGCATCGCCGACAGCCGCCGCGCGACGCTGGTGGACTTGAAGCCGCGGCTGTCGAGATCGGCGAGGTAATCGCGCAGGATTTGCGTCTCGGCGTCGGCAAAGCTGTGCCCGACGCGGCCCAGAAATTCCGAGAAATCGGTGAGGTCGCGGCGGTAGGCGTCGAGCGTATTGGGGCCGGCGCCCTGTTCCGCCGCGAGCATGTCGAGGAACAGGCCGGTGAGCTTGCTGTCTGAGGGCTGTACGCGCATGCCCTGGAAGCTAGCTCCTATTTCTTGAGAAATTTATCCGGTGGGATCGTCACCGTCATTTCTCGTGACTTCGGGCTCACGAAGTTCGCCAGCGCGAAGACCACGCCATAGACGATGCCGGCGATCACGGCGACGACCGTCAGGAAGCGGAACAGGCTGGGCATCGGGCAAGGTCTCGGGAAGGTCTCAGGCGTCCAAATTAACCAATGAAATCATCCAACATGTTCGCCGTTTCGTGGCAAGAGTCCTCTGGCGAGGGCCCCGAGGGGGTCGTATAGGTGGCCCAAGCATGCCGCCTCCGGCGGCAGATCGAGCGAGACCCAGAGCGAGATTTATGCCCGACGCCGCGTTGCCGATACAAGCCGCCCCTGAGGCCGACATCCTGTCGGCGCTCGGGACGCGCTCGATCGTGCTCGTCGGCATGATGGGGGTGGGCAAATCCACCATCGGCCGCCGCATGGCGGCCCGGCTCAAGCTGCCCTTCGTTGACGCCGACACCGAGATCGAGATCGCTCATGCCGGCATGACCATACCGGAGATTTTCGAGCGCCATGGCGAGCCGTATTTCCGGGATGGCGAGGCGCGGGTGATCGCGCGCCTGCTTGACGGCGAGCCGATCGTGCTGGCGACCGGCGGCGGTGCCTTCATGCGCGAGGAGACGCGCAACCGCATTGCGGCCAAGGCGGTCTCGATCTGGCTCAAGGCCGACCCCGACGTCATCATGCGCCGGGTGCGCCGCCGCGCCGATCGCCCGCTGCTCCAGACCGCCGATCCCGAAGGAACCGTGACGCGCCTGCTCACCGAGCGCGAGCCGATCTATGGCCGTGCCGACCTCACCATCGCCTCGCGCGACGTGCCGCACGACAAGATCGTCGAGGAATGCATCGAGACGCTGCGCGCCCATCTCCGCGGCGAACAGGCCGCCCAATCACCTGCCGACGTTGCGAGTGCCGTACGATGACTGCGCCGTTGAAACATTCCGATCCTGTCAACGTCGATGTCGCACTCGGCGATCGCGCCTATGACATCGTCATCGGCCGCGGCGTGCTGGCCTCGCTCGGCGAGCGGGTCGCGCGCTTGCGACCCGGCGTGCGTACGGCAATCGTCACCGATCGCACCGTCGCAAAACACTGGCTCGAGCCGACCGAAGCGTCGCTCGCTTCTGCCGGCATTCCGACCTCGCGCATCGTGGTCGAGGAAGGCGAGATCTCCAAAACCTATGCCGGCCTCGAAAAGGTCAGCGAGGCCCTGATCGCCGCGAAGATCGAACGCAACGATCTCGTCATCGCGCTCGGCGGCGGCGTGGTCGGCGATCTCGCCGGCTTTGCGGCCGCGATCCTGCGGCGCGGCGTCGATTTCGTGCAGGTGCCGACCTCGCTGCTGGCGCAGGTCGATTCCTCCGTCGGCGGCAAGACCGGCATCAATTCGCCGCAGGGCAAGAATCTGCTCGGGGCCTTCCACCAGCCCGTGCTGGTCATCGCCGACACCGCCGTGCTCGACACGCTGTCGCCGCGGCAGTTCCGCGCCGGCTATGCCGAGGTCGCCAAATACGGCGTGCTCGGCGACGAAGCCTTCTTCACCTGGCTGGAGAAGAACCACTCCGACATTTTCAAGGGCGGTTCGGCACGCGAGCACGCGATCGCGACCTCCTGCCGCGCCAAGGCCGGCGTGGTCTCGCGCGATGAGCGCGAGACCGGCGAGCGCGCGCTGCTCAATCTCGGCCATACCTTTGGCCACGCGCTGGAGGCCGCGACCGGTTTCTCCGATCGCCTTTTCCATGGCGAGGGTGTTTCGATCGGCATGACGCTGGCGGCGCAGTTCTCGGCGAAGCTTGGCATGATCGGCGAGGCCGATGCCGCGCGCGTCGAGCGTCACCTCATCGAGGCCGGCCTGCCGACCCGCCTGCAGGACATCGCCGGTTTCGCGCAGGAAGGGCTTGCCGACGCCGACGCGCTGATGGCGCTGATGGCGCAGGACAAGAAGGTCAAGCGCGGCAAGCTCACCTTCATCCTGCTGGAGGCGGTCGGGCGGGCCGTGATCGCGAAGGACGTCGAGCCGGCGCCGGTGCGCGATTTCCTCAAAGAGAAGCTCGCGCAGAAGGCTTGATGCGCGGCTAACCGGTTTTTGAGTGGTGCATGGACTGGCTCGGATTCACCATCGTCATTCTCTGTCTGCTCGTCTCAGGCTTCTTCGCCGCGAGCGAGACCGCGCTGACCGGCGCCTCGCGCGCCAGCATGCTGCGGCTCTCCAAGCAGGGTAACCACGACGCCGATGTCGTCTCGCAGCTGCTCGACATGCGCGAGCGCCTGATCGGCGCTCTGCTGCTCGGCAACAACATCGCCAATATCAGCGCGTCCGCGCTCGCCACCAGCATCTTCACGGCCTGGTTCGGCGATGTCGGCGTGCTCTATGCCACCGGCGTGATGACGGCACTCGTCGTGATCTTCGCAGAGGTGCTGCCGAAGACCATCGCCATCAACGCGCCCGACCGCATGGCGCTTGCGGTCGCGCGCCCGATGCGGCTGACGATGTATGTGCTGGGACCGTTGCTGCGGATCGTCGAGGTCATCGTCCGTGTGCTGATGCGCTTGTTTGGTCTGGCCGGCGAGCACCAGGCGATCCTGTCGCCGACCGAGCGGCTGCGCGGCGCGGTCGACCTGTTGCACCACGAGGGCAAGGTCGAGAAGCAGGACCGCGACATGCTCGGCGGCCTGCTCGATCTGCGCGAGCTGCAGGTCTCCGACGTCATGATCCATCGCACCGAGATGATGATGATCAATGCCGACCTGCCGCCGGAGGAACTGGTGCGCGAGGTGCTGGCGACCGAGTACACCCGCATTCCGCTGTGGCGCGAGAAGCCGGAAAACATCATCGGCGTGCTTCACGCCAAGGATTTGTTGCGCGCAATCCGCGCGTCCGACGGCGATACCTCGCGCATCGACGTCTCCACCATCGCATTGCCGCCCTGGTTCGTGCCGGAGATGCGCCCGGTCTCCGAGCAGCTCAAGGCGTTTCGGCGGCGAAAAACCCATTTCGCCCTCGTCGTCGACGAGTACGGCGAAGTTGAAGGTCTCGTGACGCTGGAAGACATTCTGGAAGAGATCGTCGGCGACATCTCCGACGAGCACGATGTCGTGGTCGCCGGCGTGCGCGCCCAGCCGGACGGCTCGGTCGTGGTCGACGGCTCGGTGCCGATCCGCGATCTCAACCGCGCCATGGACTGGCACCTGCCCGATGAAGAGGCGACGACGGTCGCCGGTCTCGTCATTCACGAGGCGCGCTCGATCCCCGACCGCGGCCAGAGTTTCACGTTCCACGGCTTCCGTTTCCGCGTTCTCCGCCGCGAACGCAACCGCATCACCGCGCTCCGTATTTCACCGGTGCCGCGTGAGGCGGAGATGGAAGAGGCCAAGCCCAGGCGGGCCGGGACGTCGTTTTGACGCACATTGTCATCGTCCGCCTTGTGCGCAGTTGCGCACTGGGGCGGACGATCCAGTACGCCGCGGCAGCTCGATTCTAGCCGCGCCGCCGTGGAGTACTGGATGCCCCGCCTTCGCGGGGCATGACGACCGTTATCCTTCCCCCGGCGCCTGCGCGTGGATCGCGAGCGCGTGCACGCTGCCTGAGAGTTCCGCAGCCAGCGCCGAATTTATCATGCGGTGGCGATCGACCCGGCTCTTCCCTTTGAAGGCCTGAGACACAATATAAACGCGAAAGTGTGTCTCGCCGCTCGGTCGATGGCCGGCGTGGCCCTCATGCAAATGTGACTCGTCGACGACCTGCAGGCTTTCCGGCGTGAAAGCTTCCCGCAACTTGTTGCTGATAGTGTCTTTCATAACCATGAGTGCCATTAAAGCGCGCAGCCGCACTCCGTCAATTGCATAGGCCGCCTGCGGCGGCCGTACCTCGAAGACGCCGGAGTGAAACTTCGGCTGCGGGTTCCCAGCTAATTGCAATGTCAAGACTTGAAGGTTTTTGCATTGCGTAGTCAAAGTCAGTCATGCCGATCGATTCATCAAAGTTCTTCGACTCCATCCGGGTCAAGCCGAAAGGCAAGCAGCCGGAAGTGAAGCCGCGCGACGCCGTGGTCAATTGCGAATGGGCCGGGTGTCAGAACAAGGGCGCGCACCGTGCGCCGAAGGGCCGCGAGAACCAGCGCGAGTACTGGCACTTCTGCTTGAACCACGTGCGCGAGTACAACCAGAACTACAATTTCTTCTCCGGCATGAATGCCGATGCCGTCGCGCGCTACCAGAAGGATGCGCTGACCGGCCACCGCCCGACCTGGAAGATGGGCGCCAATGGCGGCAAGAAGGGTGCGGAAGCCGAGATCGACATGGCGTCCGATCCGTTCAGCATGTTCAGTGAGATCAACGGCCGCGCAGGCTGGCGGAAGGGTCCGCAGGCCGAGCCCAAGGCTGAGACGCGCAAGGTGATGAACGCCGAGCGCAAGGCGCTCCAGGTCATGGGCCTCGGCCCCGATTCCACGCTCGCCGACGTCAAGAGCAAGTACAAGGCGCTGGTCAAGCAGCACCACCCCGACGCCAACGGCGGCGACCGGTCGACCGAAGACCGCCTGATCGAGATCATCAAGGCCTACAATTATCTGAAGACGGTGGTCCGCGAGGCCTAGGCTACGCCTTCTGGGAAGGACAGTTCGCAAACCAGTCCTTCCGGCCTCCACTGTCGGGTAATGGTTCCGCGCAAGGTCCGGATGATGCCGTCGACCGCACCGATTCCAAAGCCCTTGCGCGTCGGCGCCTCGTTGACCCGGGGACCGCCGCTCTCCGACCAGTGCAGCACGAGAGGCTCTGCGCCATTGGTCTCCCAGCTGATCTCCAGCCTGCCCGAAGGCCCCGACAGCGCGCCATATTTGGCGGCGTTGGTGGCGAGCTCATGCAGCGCGACTGCGATCGACTGGGCCAGCGTAGGCGGCAGGCGGACGTCGTCTCCCACGATCGTGATCCGCTCGCCGTCCCGGCTTGCGTACGGCCGGAGTTCCTCCTCGACGATGGTCTTCAGATTCGCGCCGGTCCAGCGCGAAGCCGAAAACAGCCTCTGCACGTTGGCAAGCGCGCTGAGCCGGCCTGCAAACACGGTCTGGAACTCTTCCGCGGTATCCGCCTTCGTCAGCCGCAGCATCGCCTGAGCGACTGCGAGCAGGTTGTTGGAACGATGATCGACCTCGGAGGTGAGGAGCATCATCCTCTGCTCGGCCTGCTTGCGAGCCGTGATGTCGACCAGCATGTTCACCGCGCCGACCAACCGGCCGCGTTCGTCGCGCAGCGGCGTCGGATATGGCATGAAGCAGATCCGGGAGCCGTCCGGCCGCTCGGCCACGGCCTCGACGTCGCGCACTGGCCGGTTCTGCTTGAGCGCGATCGCCATCGGGCATTCAGCGTGGGGAAGCGCCGTGCCGTCGGGCATATAGAGCTTCCAGGTCACGCACCACATCTCGCCGATCTTCGGCGTGCGTCCGGCAAAATCGATGCAGGCCCGATTGAAGAAGGTGATGCAGCCTTCCGCATCGGTTGTGTAGATCGCGACCGGCAGAGCCTGCAGCAAGTCGCGGAATCGTCTTTCAGAATCCGTGCCGGCCTCGGTCCGGTTGGCGGCATAGCCGGCGGCGATCTCGCCAATCCTGGCCTCGTCCGAATGTCCAAACAGGTCCAGCATTGGAATCTTGATCCGAGGGGGCTCACGGTTAAGTCCCCAGACTCAAAGATGTTCCAAGGTCGTCGCCCGGACCGTGCGCGCGTTCTCGCAATTACGATCTCGCGCGACGGCCCTGCCGTGTCATCGTGCGTCCGGGCGAGGCACGACAGCGCGGCGAACGGCCCGGCTGTCGTGCGCCTTCTGCTCTATTCGCCGGAAGCCTTCGGCATTTCACCCACATATGACGAGCTCGGCCGGATCAAACGCCCCGTCCGCTGTTGCTCGCGCGCATGGGCGGTCCATCCCGCTGCACGCGCCGCGGCGAAGATCGGCGTGAAGGCTTGGCGTGGAATGGCGAGAGCATCGAGCAGAATCGCCGTGAAGAACTCCACATTCGTCTCCAGCGGCCGGTCCGGATTCTTCTTGCGCAGCGCGCTGCGGATATAGGCCTCGACCTCGCCGGCAAAGGGCAGGTCAGCGCCATCCGCCGAAAGCCGCTCGATCGCGGCCTTGAGCACGTCGGCGCGCGGATCGCGCACGCGATAGACGCGATGGCCAAAGCCCATCAGCCGCTCGCCGCGGGCGAGGGCCGCATCGACCCATGGCTTGACGCGTTCGCTGGAGCCGATCGCATCGAGCATTTCCAGCACCGGCTCCGGCGCGCCGCCGTGCAAGGGACCGGTCAGCGCGCAGTATCCGGCGGTGATGGCGGCGAACAGGTCGGCCTGCGTCGAGGCCACCACGCGCGTCGCGAAGGTCGAAGCGTTCATGCCGTGGTCGCAGACCGTGACGAAATAGGCGTCCAGCGCCGCGACCTCACGCGGCTCCGTTGAGGCGCCGCGCAGCATCCGCAGCGTATCGGCGGCGTGGCTCGCATTTGGATCGGGCGCGACCGGCTCCAATCCCTTGGCACGAAGGACCAGCGCGCCTGCGATCACCGGAAACGCGCCGACGATCGTCGCCTCATGTTCCAGCCCGTTCTCCGCGCGCAGGCCCGCGACTGCCGCTCGGAACCCGTCGACGATGCCCATGCCGCGTGTCGCCGGCAACAGCTCCGGCAACCGCGCGAACGCTCGCTCGCGCGCTGCGCCCAGGCTCGCCCGCACATTGGCTTCGCTTAAGCTGGTCTTGCTCGCGCCGTTCCAGAGCCGGGCGGTGACGCCCTCGAAGCTCGACTGGCTTGCGAGGGTGCCGACATGCTCGCCGGCGATGATCAGCTCGCCGCGCTCGCCATCGACATGGCTCAGCACGGTCTCGGCCGCGGGAACGCCGTCCAGCCCGATCTGGCTTTTGGTGAGGTGGATGTTCATGACCCAATCTCCTTTGCACTGCACCAGGAGAAAATCGGTCCTCTCGACAGATTGATCAATCTTGATTACATAAATCAATATGAATAATTCCGAGGAACTCTATCTGTCGGCCCGGGAAGCTGCCGCCGAGCTCGCGATCTCGCCGGCCACGCTCTACGCCTATGTCAGCCGTGGCCTGATCCGCTCCGAGCCGACGCCGGATTCGCGCAAGAACCGCTATCGGGCCGAGGACGTGCGCGCCCTCAAGGAGCGCCGGGTGCCGTCGCCGGAGCCGCGTGGCTTGCGCAGCTTCGATGCCGACCTGCCTGTCATGGACACGGAGATCTCGACCATCACCGAGGAGGGCGCGATCTACCGCGGCGTCAATTGCGTCGATCTCGCCGAGAACGACACGCTGGAGCACACGGCGACGCTGCTGTGGGACGTCTCCGACGTCGATCCCTTCACGCCGGACAATCAGCCCCAGATCTCCGACGAGATGCGCGCAATCGCGGAGGCCGCCCGCCGCGCCGCGCCGATCGACCGTGCCATCGCAGTGCTGGCGCTTGCGACCAGCGCGGACGCGCGTGCCTACACCCGCGCGCCCGATGGCCGGGCGATGGTCGGCGGGCGCATTGTCCGCCTCCTGGTCGCGACCATGCTCAACGCCGAGCCGTCATCCGAGCCGCTGCACCAGCAGATCGCGAAGGCCTGGGCGCCCGACAACAAGCACGCGCCCGACCTCATCCGCCGCGCTCTGGTGCTGCTCGCCGATCACGAATTGAACGCCTCGACCTTCACCGCGCGCTGCGCGGCATCGACCGGCCTCAACCTCTATGACTCCGTCATCGCCGGCCTCGCCGCGTTGAAAGGGCCGAAGCATGGCGGCGCCGGCGTGCTGGCCTCGCAGCTCGTCAAGACGCTGATCGATCGCGATGTCGCCCCGATGGTTCGCGAGCGCGTCGCCCTAGGTGAGCGCTTTGCCGGCTTCGGCCACGGTGTCTACAAGCGCGGCGATCCCCGCGCGCAGTCGCTGCTGAACGCGCTGGCGCGTGCCGGCGCGCCACGAAAATTCACGCGCGAAGTGCCGGAGCGGATCATCGAAGCCACCGGCGAGCTCGTCAACATCGACTATGCGCTCGCCGTCCTCGTGCACGCGCTGCGCCTGCCCTTGGGCAGCGAGCTCGCGCTGTTCGCGATGGCCCGCAGCGTCGGCTGGATCGCGCACGCCAGCGAGCAATTGCAGTTCGGCAAGCTGATCAGGCCGCGGGCAAGGTATGTGGGGCCGGCACCGGGGCGGCGGGCTAGTTAGAATCTCTCTGCGAGTGCGCCGTCCTCCGCACTAACCCCGCGGCTTGGACGTCGCGACGAGGCCGTTCTGCCGGCGGCGGTAGTACCAGATGCCAAGGCCGCCGATGATCGCCACGGCCACCACCATCAAGATCCAGATGTGCTTGAACGGATGCCCATGGTGCGGCACGCCGAAATATTGGTGGAGGGCCGATACCGCCAGGACGCCCGGCAGCACATGCGCGGGAGCCCAGAGCAGGATCGCCGGGATATTCACGGCATAAAACTTTGCGGGGGTCATCCCCAGCGCGCCGGCGGTGACGGGCACGAAGGCGCGGATCGGCGGCACGAAACGGGCGAAGAACACGGCCCAGGTGCCGAAGCGGTCGAAGAAGCTTTCGCTCTCGGCAACCACGCGCGGATAGTTGGTCAGCGGCCAGGTATTGAGGATCTCGCGCTGCCGCCGGTGCCCGATCCAGTAGGCCGAGCCGTCCCCCAGCACGGCGCCGATCGCCGCCGCCAGCAGCACCCATTGCAGCTTCAATTCCCCGCCCGGAACCAGCGCGCTCAGCGCCAGAATGATGGTCGAGCCGGGGATCACCGACCCCACCACCGGAACGGCTTCGAGCAGCGCGGCCAGGAACAGGGTCAGATAGGCCAGCCACGCATGGGCCGAAACGAAGGATATGAGGGGATCGAGAAAGGACGTCACGTTTTCTTGGGGGCTGGAGCACCGGGGTTCGGACCCTACATAAGTAGGTGCACGCGGTAAAAGTGCCATTCGCGTAGGCAGGCCACGCCTCCCGCCCGAAATTCGAGCGTGATTCGCAAGGCAGCCCTCCAAAAATCGCGTTCCTTGCCTATCTAAATGAAAAGACAATGGAACTTTGATTGAGGCGCGGGCTTCTGCCGGCACGTTGTCTCTGATAGGTTCGCAACCGCACCCAGCCGCAGCCAACGTGCAAATAACTGGTCTCGGGACCGCCCGGGGCCTCGGAGGATTGATGACGACCGCCGCCCTGTCCAAAGTTGAGGAAGTTTCCGGTCTGCCCGACATGAAGGTGTCGGTGCGCCAGGTGTTCGGGATCGACAGCGATCTCGAAGTCCCGGCCTATTCCGAAGTCGATCCTCATGTGCCCGAAGTCGATTCCGACTACCGCTTCGACCGCGCCACCACACTCGCCATTCTCGCCGGCTTTGCCCGCAATCGCCGCGTGATGGTCACCGGCTATCACGGCACCGGTAAATCCACCCATATCGAGCAGGTCGCCGCGCGCCTGAACTGGCCCTGCGTGCGCGTCAATCTCGACAGCCACATCAGCCGTATCGACCTCGTCGGCAAGGACTCGATCGTGGTCCGCGACGGCAAGCAGGTCACCGAATTCCGCGACGGCATCCTGCCCTGGGCGCTCCAGAATAACGTCGCGCTGGTGTTCGACGAATACGACGCCGGCCGCCCCGACGTGATGTTCGTGATCCAGCGCGTGCTGGAGGTCTCCGGCCGCCTGACGCTGCTCGACCAGAACAAGGTGATCAAGCCGCACCCGGCGTTCCGCCTGTTTTCGACCGCCAACACGGTCGGCCTCGGCGACACCTCGGGCCTCTATCACGGCACCCAGCAGATCAACCAGGGCCAGATGGACCGCTGGTCGATCGTCACGACGCTGAACTATCTCAGCCATGACGAGGAAGTGGAGATCGTGCTGGCCAAGGCCAAGCACTATCGCACCCAGGAGGGCCGCGACATCGTCAACAAGATGGTTCGCCTCGCCGATCTCACCCGCAACGCCTTCGCCAATGGCGATCTGTCGACGGTGATGAGCCCGCGCACGGTGATCACCTGGGCGGAAAACTCCGACATCTTCGGCGATATCGGCTTCGCGTTCCGGGTCACCTTCCTCAACAAGTGCGACGAGCTCGAGCGTCCTCTGGTCGCCGAGTTCTATCAGCGCTGCTTCAACGCGGAGCTGCCGGAATCGGCAGTCAACGTGGCGCTTAGCTGATCCATGCCAACCATCACCGTCGAGCGCACCATTGGGACCACCAAGAAGGCTGTGCTCGCCGGGCTCGGCGCCTACAACGACGAGAAGTTTGGCAAACAGAAGGTCAAGAGCATCGCGGTCTCGTTGAAGGACGGCCGCAAGATCGCCGGCGGCATCGTCGGGCACCTCTGGGGCACGGTTCTGTTCATCCAGTATTTCTGGATCGACCAGAAGCAGCGCGGCAAGGGGCTTGGCACGAAGCTGATCGCCGCGATCGAGGACGAGGCAAGACGGCAGGGCGCGATCCAGGCCCATGTCGACACGATGAGTTTTCAGGCGCCGGGCTTCTATCGTTCCTGCGGGTACGAGGAGTTCGGCACCCTCAAGGGCTATCCCGGCGGCGTGACGCGCCATTCGTTTACGAAGTCGCTATGAGCACATCATCATCCAACTCCAAATTCCGTAACACCAAGGAAGCCCCGACCGAGCCGTTCAAGCGCTCGGTGGCCTCCTGCCTGAAGGCGATCGCGAAGTCGCCCGAGCTCGAGGTCAGTTTTGCGGCCGAGCGTCCCGGGCTCGCGCCGGGCAAGGCGCGCTTGCCCGAACCCGCGCGAAAGATGACCAAGCGTGATGCCGCGATCGTGCGCGGCCACGCCGACTCCATCGCGCTCAAGATCGCCTGTCACGATGCAAAGCTGCATCGCAAGCTGATGCCCGGCAATCCGCAGGCGCGCGGCGTGTTCGAGGCGGTCGAGCAGGCCCGCGTCGAGGCGATTGGTGCGCGCCGCATGGCGGGCGTTGCGAAAAATCTCAGCGCGATGCTCGACGATCATTTCCATCGCGGCAAGTTCGACGAAATCACCGACCGTGCCGACGCGCCGCTGGCGGATGCGCTGGCGATGCTGGTGCGCGAGCGCCTGACCGGCATGGCGCCGCCGACGGCGGCGAAGAAGATGGTCGATCTCTGGCGGCCCATTCTCGAGGACAAGATCGGCAAACGGCTCGACCGGCTCGATGGCCTGGTCGAGGACCAGACCAGGTTCGGCGACGCCGTGCATGACCTGTTGACCGCGCTCGAGCTCGGCGACGAGCGCAGCGCCGACAGCGAAGACAACGACGACGACGAGGAAAACCGCGACGGCGACAACGACCAGTCCGGCGCCGAAGGTTCGCCCGATTCCGACGCCGCGCAGGAGATGAGTGCCGACCAGGCGCAGGCCTCCAGCGAGGAGATGAGCGAGAGCGCGATGGAAAGCGCGCAGGCCTCGACCTCCGACACGTTCGACGACGGCGAGCTCGGCGACGACGAGACGCCGGGCGAGGCGACGCGTCCGAACGCGCACGGCAAGAACGAGCCGCGAGGGCCGGAATATCATGCCTTCGCGCCGAAATTCGACGAGGTCATCGCCGCCGAAGACCTCTGCGACCATGACGAGCTGGAGCGCCTGCGCGCCTATCTCGACAAGCAGCTCGCGCATCTGCAGGGCATCGTCGCCCGCCTCGCCAACCGCCTTCAGAGGCGCTTGATGGCGCAGCAGAACCGCGCCTGGGACTTCGACCTCGAAGAGGGCATTCTGGATCCGGCGCGGCTGTCGCGCGTGGTGACCGATCCCTATCACCCGCTGTCCTTCATGCACGAGAAGGAGGCGACGTTCCGCGACACCGTGGTGACGCTGCTGCTCGACAATTCCGGCTCGATGCGCGGCCGCCCGATCACGGTCGCCGCGACCTGCGCCGACATCCTGGCGCGAACGCTGGAGCGTTGCGGCGTCAAGGTCGAGATCCTCGGCTTCACCACGCGCGCCTGGAAGGGCGGGCAATCGCGCGAGGCGTGGCTTGCCGCCGGCAAGCCGGCCAATCCCGGCCGCCTCAACGATCTCCGCCACATCATCTACAAGTCCGCCGACGCCCCCTGGCGGCGTGCGCGGAAGAATCTCGGCCTGATGATGCGCGAGGGTCTGCTGAAGGAGAACATCGACGGCGAGGCGCTGGACTGGGCGCACAAGCGCCTGCTCGGCCGCCCCGAGCAGCGCAAGATCCTGATGATGATCTCCGACGGTGCGCCGGTCGACGATTCCACGCTGTCGGTCAATCCCGGCAACTATCTCGAGCGGCATCTGCGCCACATCATCGAGGAGATCGAGACCCGCTCGCCGGTCGAGCTGATCGCGATCGGCATCGGCCATGACGTGACGCGTTACTATCGCCGCGCGGTGACGATCGTGGATGCCGAAGAGCTCGGCGGTGCCATCACCGAGAAGCTCGCCGAGCTGTTCAGCGAGACCAACACCGCGCCCACGCATCAGGCCGGTCGCCCGCGACGCAAATTGCATTCGTGAGCAAGCAATCGTCCCGCCGCAGCTTTCTTGGCCACGCGGCGGCGGGATTTTCCACTCTCGCACTCTCCCGACTGGCGCAGGCGCAGCCCACGACCGAGCCGCCGCCGCGCGCCGCGCAGATCGAGCACGCCGTCACCGAGGCTGTCAGCGTCGAGGTGAACGCGCGACCGATTCCCAATTTCGAGCCGCGCGACCGCTCGCGCGTGCGCTTCGGTCAGCTGCAATATCGCAGCGGCCTGGTGCTGACCTCGCCCTATCGCGGCTTCGGCGGCCTGTCCGGGATCCGGCTCGATGCGAAGGGCGAGCGCTTCCTCGCGATCTCCGACCAGGGCGGCTGGTTCACCGGCAGCATCCGCTATTCCGGCGACACGATGATCGGGCTCGACGGTGTCGAGGCGTCCCCGATGCTCAATTCCGAGGGCCGGCCGATCACGGAGAAGCGGTTCTGGTACGACACCGAGTCGCTCACGCGCGACGGCAATGTCGTTTATGTCGGGCTCGAACGCGTCAACCAGATCCTGCGCTTCGATTTTGCCAAAGGCGGCACGCGCGCCCGCGGCGAGGTGTTGCCGACGCCGCCCGCCGTGCGCAAGCTGCCCTCCAACAAGGGGCTCGAAGCGATGGTCGTCGTGCCGAAAGGCCAGCCCCTGGCAGGCACCCTGATCGCCTTCTCCGAGCGCGGGCTCGACGCCGACGGCAATCTGGTCGCGTTCCTGATCGGCGGTCCGTCGCCCGGCCAGTTCAGCGTCCGCCGCACCGAAAAATTCGACATTAGCGATGCCGTGCTGCTGCCGTCCGGCGAGCTTCTCATCCTCGAACGCAAATTCTCCTGGTTCACCGGCATCAACATCCGCATCCGGTCGATCCCCCTGAAATCGATCGCTCCCAATGCGCTGGTCGACGGGCCTGCGCTGTTCGCCGCCGATCTCGGCCACGAGGTCGACAACATGGAAGGCATCGACGCCCACGTCACGCCCGAGGGCGAGACCGTGCTGACGCTGGTGTCGGACGACAATTTCTCGATGCTCCAGCGCACGCTGCTGCTGCAGTTCACGCTGGTGGAGTAGGCTCGTCCCGCACGCGACGACGTTTCGGCTTGACCCCGGCAATTCGATCAAGACATGATCGGCGTGTATTTGATCGATTGTTAGCGCGGTGATTGACGGGGCGGCAGATGGTGCTGGTTCTCTTGATCGTTGTTTTCGTTCTGCTGTTTGTCTTGAGATATCTGAAGTTTGGCGCCATCGGCGGCGTCGAGGGCATGCCCGAGACGCCGGGCCGCAAGACGCTCGTCGTGTACGGCCCGCCGCTCGGCGGCAGGACGTCGCGGCCCGGTCTCGAAAAATTGGTGCGCGAGGCCTATCCCGACGCCGACATTCTCGTCCCGACTTACTGGCATCGCTGGATGTCGAACGTCGATGCGTTCGAGCTCACGAGCCAGATTGAGACCGCGATCCGGGAAGCCGACGATCGGAACAAGATCGGCGGTGCACACCAATACGAGAAGATCGTGCTGTTCGGCTACTCGACCGGCGGCCTGTTGTTGCGCAAGGCCTATCTTTGGGGGCACGGGCTTGATGACGACCGCAGCGTCCGGCACGAGCGGCATCCCTGGGTCGAGCGGCTTGACCGCCTGGTGTCGCTATCTGCGCCGAACCGCGGCTGGCCGAGCGACAAGCCGGAGCATCTCGACATTTTCCGCTACGTGATCGCCTATGTACTCCAGCGTTTCGGCCGCCTGACCGGGACGGGCAGGTTCATCGAGAGTCTGGTGCAAGGCTCGCCCTTCGTCTCCAACATGCGGGTGCAGTGGATCGATCTGTTTCGCGACGGCGCGGCCGCGCTCGGCGACCGCAAGCCGCTGATCATCCACCTCGTCGGCGACAAGGATGAGCTGGTCGACCGCGACGACAGCATTGACCTCGAGGCGGGGACAGGCGCCAACGTCATGATCAAGACGCTGGAGAGGCTCACGCACGCGGAGATATCGGAGAACCTCTACCGGGACAACGCCTCCGCGCTGAACCCCACCGGCGAAGCCATTCGTATGGCCCTCGTAACGCAGCCCGGAGCGTTTCCGGCTTACTGGGCCGACCGGGTCGGCGCGCTCCAGACCGACGACCAGATCACGCAGCTCATCTTCATCATGCACGGCATTCGCGACGAGGGCACGTGGCCGGCCGAGGTGAAGCGATCGATCGAAGCCCAGATCGGTGATGCCGCGGCGCACGTCAAGATCATCCCGCCGTTGTACCGGCGCTTTGCCATGCTGCCGTTCCTGCTCTACTGGGATCGCCAGCACAATGTGCGCTGGTTCATGGACCAGTATACCCAGGCGAGGGCGATGTATCCGAAGCTGGAGCACGTGGACTTCATCGGCCACAGCAACGGCACCTACATCCTTGCCAGCGCGCTGCAGCGCTATCCCGTGCTGAAGGTGCGCAATATCTTCTTCGCCGGCAGCGTCGTTCCGGTGCATTACGACTGGGCCGGGCGGATCGCGGACAAGCAGGTGACGGGTCGTATCTGGAACGTCTGTGCCGACTTCGACTGGGTCGTGGCGATCTTCCCGCAGTTCTTCCAGCAAATTTCTGACTGGCTGGGGATCGAGAAATCCCGGCCGGGGCTGCTGGACATCGGCTCGGCCGGCTTTCGCGGTTTTCGCGAGAACGTCGCGACCGCCGGGATACTGAGAAATCTGAAATACATTTCCGGCGATCATGGCGCTGCCTTCGAGCCGGCGATGGTTGATCCCATCGCAACCTATGTCAGCCAGAATCCCGCGATTGATTTTGTCGCGCGCTGGCGTCCCCAGGACAGGCCGGAGCCGAGGGGCCTGGAGCGCGCCTCGAATCTGAGCTGGCTGATCTGGGGAGGAGGCCTTGTTGGAATCGTAGTGATAGGCGCAATATTCCTCCACCTCGCCGGCTGGCTCGGGTTGCTGGGCTTTGTGGTTGTGCTGCTCGGCCTTTTGACGACGTTCTGAGAAGGTGCCGTGGAAGCTGTGCTTCCCGCCGCCAGCGCTGCTGCAATCCATGCTGATGGAGCGACCGATGAGCCCGCGGGTTGAACATGCGTCCGGCTTGCCGCGACACAGCATCATGCCCCGCCGTCGCGCCATCCTCGCCCTTGCCCTTACGCTCGCTGCATCCTCGCCGGCCTTCGCCACGGCCGAGCATCGGTATGGAAAGAACGAATACGCCATCATCCAGGGCGGCCGCGCGCCGAACGGGAAGCTGTCCGTCGCAGCCCATGGCGGCGGCGAGTCCGGGAGCGAAGGCTTTCGCATCTACCTGATGGCTGAGCCCGGCCATCGCCGCCTGACGACGCTCAACAATGTCAACGACGACAACATTCTGGACTCGGCGCCGGATGCCTTCCACGCCGCCTGGTCGCAGGACTCGCGCACCGTCGCGGTCTCGTTCCGCAGCGAGCGCCATATCGTCACGCTCAACATCTACGCCGTCGACGGTACCCAGGCGAAGCTGCTCGATGGTCCCGACCTGTTCCGCGACGTGACCGGCCGCAGCGTCGACATCAAGACCGACGGCGACATGCGCACATCCGTGCCCGCGCTGACATGGCAGGCGCCGCGCCGCTTTCACCTCACCGAGTACCGCGTGTTCGTGCTCGACGACACCGCGCTCGCCGACAAGCTCGGCCCGCTCGGCAAGGCCAGCAAGCGCGACGGCGGCGGCAACACGATCCAGTTCTCGGCCGAAGCCGACGGCGAGCTGCTGCCCGACGGCCGCATCCGCATGGGCAAGCCCGTGCCGGGCAGGTTCGAGGAGCTGGAGTAGGGCCTCAAATTCGATCGTCGTCCCGGGGCGCGCAACGCGCGAGCCCGAGACCCATAGCCACAGGGAGACGTTTGGCGAAGACTCGTGGTTGTTGATCTTCGCAAAACCCAATCCCGTGGTTATGGATCCCGGGCTCACGCTTCGCGTGCCCCGGGATGACAGCGGAGTTCCTGGCAAGCGGCCGAGGGGCGTCTCGGCCTTGTGATCATATGACGCGCGCAATGCATGGCGCCGCGGGCGGGCATGTCCGCCGCGCAGCTGGCAATTCGCCGTAGGGCCACTAAACTTCATGCAATCGCTTCCATTCCTCCATCCCCCGGAACTCCCCGCATGAGCGCCCTGTTTTCCCCGATCAAGCTGCGCGGCCTGACGCTGAAGAACCGCGTCGTCGTGTCGCCGATGTGCCAGTATTCGGCCGACAACGGCGTCGCCACCGACTGGCACTTCACCCACATCAACAACCTCGCGCTGTCGGGCGCGTCGATGTTCTGCATCGAGGCGACCCATGTGGAGGCGATCGGGCGCATCACGCCGGGCTGTCTCGGGCTCTACAGCGACGCCTGCGAAGCCGCGCTGAAGCCGATCCTCTCTTCCGTGCGCAAGCATTCCTCCACCGCCATCGCGATGCAGCTCGCCCATGCCGGCCGCAAGGCCTCCAGCGCGCGGCCCTGGGACGGCGGCCAGCTCATTCCGCAGAGTGAAGGCGGCTGGCAGACGGTGGCGCCGTCGGCGTTGCCGCACAAGGAAGGCGAGGCCGCGCCGCTGGCGCTCGATGCCGCGGGCCTGAAGCGCATCCGCGACGCCTTCGTCGACAGCGCGAAGCGCGCTGCCCGGCTCGGCATCGACGCGATCGAGCTGCACGGCGCGCACGGCTATCTCATGCATCAGTTCCTGTCGCCGATCTCCAACAGGCGCACCGACGAGTATGGCGGCTCGCTCGAGAACCGCATGCGCTTTCCGCTCGAAATCTACGACGCGGTGCGCGCCGTCTTCCCGCACGACAAGCCGGTCGGCATGCGGGTGTCGTCGACCGACTGGGTCGAGGGCGGCTGGGATCTGGCGCAGACCATCCAATTCGCAAACGCGCTGAAGGCGCGCGGCGTCGACTGGATCGATGCCTCCTCCGGCGGGGTCTCGCCGCTGCAGAAGATTCCGCTCGGCCCCGGCTATCAGGTGCAGTTTGCCGACGCCATCAAGCGCGAGACCGGCTTGCCCACCATGGCCGTCGGCCTGATCACCGAAGCCAGGCACGCCGAGGAGATCGTGGCATCCGGCAAGGCCGACATGGTCGCGCTCGCCCGCGGCCTGCTCTACGACCCCCGTTGGGGCTGGCACGCCGCGGCCGAGATCGGCGGCGAGGTCGAGGCCCCGCCGCAATACTGGCGCTCGCAGCCGTCGACGCAAAAGGCGCTGTTCGGCAAGACCACGTTCGGGGCAAGGTAGGGCGCGACGGAGGCGCTGCGCTCACAACTGTCGTCCCTGCCTGGTGCGCAATTGCGCACGGGACGCAGGGACCCATACCGCGAGATCTCACGATCGCGCGCGGTATGAGTTGCCGCTGCACAACTTGGACTTCGAGTCTTCGCCAGATTTCTCCCTGTGGTTTCGCGACGAGCGCAAGCGCTCGCGCGGGGGTCCCGGATCTGCGCTTCGCTTGTCCGGGACGACGATGGTGGGTGCCGCGCGGGCCATCGTCCCCTCACTATCCCGCGCCCTCACGCATCCGTAACTCTCCTCACCTTCCACGTACCGCAAAACTGGCCTACCCTCGCGCGCACCCAACTCCTCAGGGAGGCCCGCCATGCGGTTTCGTGTTCGCAAGACTGCCCACGTGTTCGAGCGCGTGGGTCTCGCGATGGCAGGTGCGGCGTGCGGGCTGTTCGTCGGCGCCTATGTGGGATCTGCGATCGCCCCGCTCACCACGCAGGGCTTCCTGCTGCTGATGATGATGCTCGGCATCGTCGGCTTCTATCTCGGCATCGACACGCCGCAACTGCCCTTCGACGACGCGCACAGCACGATCGACGCCGCGGAATTCCTCAGCGCCGCCGGCACGCTCTGCGCCACGCTCACCGCGCTCGCCTCCGTCGCCGTCATCGTGCTCCGCCTCGAGCCGCACCTGGCATGGACCTGGCTCGCTTTGTTCGGCTGGATCGCCGGCGTCGCCATGCAGATCGTCGCGGGCACGAAAGCCAGGATGCGGGCGTAGCTTTCTTTCTTACCCTCCCCTGGAGGGGAGGGTCAGCAAGCCGTCTGCCTAAAACACCACGCCGACCCGCGAGCCGCGCTTCCAGGCGATGCGGCAGCGCTTCTTGGTGTTGACGTGGAGCAGCTCGAACCTGTCGGGGATATTCACCTGCCCGCCGAGATCGACGCAGGCGCCGCCGGGCGAATAGTCGATCAGCGTGCAGGGGATCACCGGCGCGCGCGGGTCGGTGATGATCTTGGCCTGGCGGGACACCAGCCCGGAAGGCTTCACGCGGGCATGTCGGCGCGGATGCATTGGCACTCTCCTCCAATTCCGCGGACGGCGCGGGTGGTCTTGAGCGGCATGATGGAAAAGAGTTGATGCGATCCGACTAAGGGCGGCCCGAGAATTTTAATGAAAAGTAGCAGCGAACGGAGAAAACGCCGGTAGCGGGATGCCCACCCTCCCCTGGAGGGGGAGGGTAAGTGCCCTCACGCTGGCTCTGCCTCCGTCGTCTCCGCTGCCTCCGCATGCGGTCGCACCGGCATCGGCACCGTCACATAGTCCTTCGGCAAGTTCACCGGCCGGTAGCCCGACTCCACCGCCATGCGCTTCAGCACGCTCTCGTGCACATGGGCGCCTTCGGGGATCACGCGCGGCTCGCAATCGGGGATGTAGAAGCCCAGAAAAACCTTCCGCTCCGGCCATTCCCGGTACTTCGCGCTCTTCGGCAGATATTCCAGCACGCGCCAGAGCGCGGTCATCGAATCGTGCAGCTCGCCCACCTCGCCGGTATAGGCAGGCTCGACATACCTGAACGGCGAGTTCTTGCGCTGGATGCCCCAGGCGAGCTGGTTCACGGTGCGCGGGTTGAAGTTCAGCCCGGCCTTGGCGGCCTCCTCGATCATCCAGATCAGCGGATATTTGGATTCGCCGCTCTCGGCCTCCGGATAGCCGCCGCCGACGTCGCAATGCACGCCGGCGAACCACACCTGCAGAATGTCCTGCGGCTCCTTCTTCTCGTCGGGCACATAGCGGTTGCGCCAATAGTCCTGCGGCTCCTCATACTCCTTCAGGCGGAACATGCAGCGCCGCTCGTCGATCGCGATCGCCTGCCGGAAGATTTTTACGCTCGGATTGCGCAGCGTGAAGGCGAGCTCCTCCAGGCTGAACACGAAGAAGAAATTGTCGCGTCGCGGCACGATCACGCTCGCCACCGTGTCCCAGACGCCGATGAAGTGGATGGTCGGCCAGCGCGTCGAGGTGATGCGCGCGAACTGGGCGGCGAGGTCGAATTCGTCCTTCGGCAGCGGCCCGCTCTCGTCGAATTCGACGTCCCTGAGGTCCTCGATGTCGTTGCCGCGCCCGGTGCCGGAATATTGCTTGTAGGCGACGAGGCCCGAGCCCGCGAGGTTCGCCTGCTCCGGCGAGATCAGGCCGATCTTGTGGATCAGCCCCGCCAGCACCCGCACGGTATAGGCGCCGCGCGAGAAGCCGAACAGGTAGATGCGGTCGCCCGGCGCATAATGCTCGACCAGGAAGCAATAGGCCGAGAGCACGTTGTCATCGAGCCCGTAGCCGGTGGCGAGCCCCAGCACCAGATTGACGTTGGCCTTGAGCCGGTGCCACGTCGAAGGCTCCGTCACCGTGCCGACGCCGGGATCGTAAAACACCATCTGCCGCGGCTGCGTCTTGTCGGTCTTGCGCAGGCAGCGATAGAGCTTCAGGACGTTGGAGATGTTCTCCGAGATCTCGTTGCCGGTCCCGTCACAGCAGATGACGAGGTTTTTCGGCTCGGTTTTGGGTTTGTGCTGGTCGTCGTGCCCCACGGTATGCCCCTCCCGGTGATGCTACCGGGGCGAGTATAGCGAAAATGGATGGCAGCGAGGAGACGAAGTCGGCGTCGGCGGCATGGTGCCTCATTGCCCCATCGTCTGTTGACATTAACCACCTGTTAACCATGTCGTCGCCTAATGAGGACGGTGGGGGTCACCATGTCGGCCCATATGACGCGACCGAAATTGATGCCTTTTTCGGCCGATCCAGCCTTTGGTTCGCTTGACCGGCTGGCGGTTCGCGTCACGGCTGTCCTACGGAGCAAAGCCATGTTCGGGAAGGACGATCTAGTGGACAATCTCAGCCGCGATCTCGATCGTGCGCGCCTGCGACGCGATGCACTCGCATCCGAAGCCACGACTCTCACGGCTCAGATCGCCGAAATCGAAGCCCGCCTTTCGGAAGAGAAGACCAGGCGGGAGCGTGAACGCGTCCTGGCCGAGATCGAAGCGATCAGAACGCGAATCAAACAGGCTGCCGGCGCGTTCGCACCCGTCGTCGATGGTCTCTCCAGGGCGATCGAGTCGGCCTCGGCCGTCGTGCCGGAGGCGCGCGAGCTCAATAGTTTTGTCGTGTCGGTGGCGACCGAAATCGACAGCGTGCTCGATCCCCTGTTGCGCGAACTGGATCAGCGCGCCGATGCGGTGCGGGCAGGACAGGCCGTGCTGGACCTCCCGCGTCCGGCCAGTGAAGCGCCCATCGTGCCGCCCATCGAGCCATCAAAAGACAGCATCGATCGCCTGCTTCGCTTCCCGGCATGGCTGTCTCGCGACAAGGAGCCGGAGAAAAAGGAACCAGCGGAGACCCCGCGCAGCACGGCAGCGTGAACGCGGCGGTTGGCTTCCTTGCGGCCATCCTTCGAGACGCCCGCCTACGGCGGGCCCTCAGGATGAGGTCGCGTTTTGCGGCGAGACGGCTCCGTCATTCCGGGGCGCGCCTCTTGGCGCGAGCTACGGTGCGCAATTGCGCACCTGAGAATCCATCGCTCAACAGTCACTGCGGCTAAATGGATCCTCAGATGCGCAATTGCGCATCATAGTTCGCGACTTCGTCGCGCCCCGGGATGACAACCTATTGTTGCGACCGCTCAATTGGCGGAGCGGCGCAGGAAGGCCGGGATGTCGAGAAGGTCTTCGTCGGCGATATTGCGCGGAGAGGTGCGGCCGTAAGGATCGAGCGGCTGAGACGCCGCCTGGCGCGCATAGTCCTGATGCGGCCTTGCCGGTGGCCGCACGGGGTTGTGCGGCTGCGGGCGGAGCGGCGGGCTCTCCACCTGCGGAAGCGGCGCACTGCGCTCGATGCGATCGGCGATGCGGCGGCTGTCGTCGCGCAAGCGGCCGGCGAGCTGCGTGAGTGGGGTTTCCGCCGGTCGCGCCAGGAGCGCCGGGTCGACATTGTCGATCCCGGTCGCCACCACGGAGACGCGGACGATGCCTTCGAGGCTTTCGTCGAACGAGGCGCCGACGATGATGTTGGCGTCCGGGTCGGCCTCGTCGCGAATCCGGGTCGCGGCTTCGTCGACCTCGTACAGCATGAGATCCTTGCCGCCGGTGATGGAGATGATGAGGCCGCTGGCGCGCTTGATCGAGGGGTTCTCGATCAACGGATTGGAAATGGCCGCCACGGCGGCGGCGAGCACGCGTTTCTCGCCGGAAGCCTCGCCCCGTCCCATCATGGCCTTGCCCTTCTCGCGCATCACGGAGAGGACGTCGGCGAAATCGAGATTGATCAGGCCTTCCTTGACGATGAGGTCGCTGATGCAGGCCACGCCCGAATAAAGCACCTGGTCGGCAAGGGCAAAGGCATCGGCGAACGTGGTCTTCGCGCTGGCCACCCGGAACAGGTTCTGGTTCGGGATGATCAGGAGGGTGTCGACCGTCTTCAGCAGCTCCTCGATGCCGGCTTCGGCAAAGCGCATGCGGCGCTGGCCCTCGAAATAGAACGGCTTGGTGACCACGCCGATCGTGAGGATGCCGAGCTCGCGCGCGGTCCTGGCGATGATGGGGGCGGCCCCGGTGCCGGTGCCGCCGCCCATGCCGGCCGTCACGAACACCATGTGGGCGCCGGTCAGGTGATCGCGGATCGTATCGATGACCTCCTCGGCCGCGGCGCGTCCGAGTTCCGGCTGCGAGCCGGCGCCGAGGCCTGCGGTCACCTGCGTGCCCAGCTGGATCAGGCGCGGCGCCTTCGACATGGCCAGCGCCTGCGCGTCGGTATTGGCGACGACGAAGTCGACCCCCTGCAGCCCGGCGGTGATCATGTTGTTGACGGCGTTGCCGCCGGCGCCGCCGACCCCGAATACGACGATGCGCGCCTTCATCTCGCGAATATCGGTCATGCCAGTCATTCTGTCCTCGCGGTTGTTTCGGCGGCTGGGGGTGGGATGAGCATCGCGTGCTACCTGCGGGCCGCGCGGTCTGCTTGCACGATCGAGGCGGCCAGATGCCCTAATCGACGCGCGGCTCCCGCGACCGCGCCGTCATCCCGGCGACCGGCCCGTAAGTCAGCCACTTCGTCTTCCAGTCGTGCCGCCCACGCATTGGCCGCCGTCGCCTCGGCGGCCGCCTGCGTCAGCTCGACGGCCAGGCGATCGGCGCGCTCATGCTCGCGATCGAACACCGCCCTGTAGGCGGCCGCGACGGCTTCGAGCCGCGCGACCTCGGCCTTCAATGTTTCGATCTCCAGAGCGCTTTCGGGCGAAGTGGATACCGGTTCGGGCAAGGAAAACGCTTCAAAATAGGAATCCAGGGTCCCGTTCCGATTCCGCCGGAGCGGAAATGGCTCTGATGCCTCGACCTTTGCCAGGGAGGCATCGATGTGGTCCGCCCGGCGGGCCCGCCGCGGGCGGGGCGTGTAGCGGAGTTCGGTGAGATCGACGCTCACCAGGGCTTTGCCGTCATCGGACCGCGAGCGCGGCAACCGGCGGCGTCGCGCCAGCGCACGAGCGGCCTCGCGCGAGATACCAAGGCGGGTACTGAGATCGGCATACGTCAACAACGCAACGCACATCGGCACTTCTCCTGGAGCGAACCGGGAAGGCATTTCGAGCTAATGATGGCTGGACGATTACCGCAGGCTAGGCTGCGTTGGTTAACGGACGGTTAACGCGCGAGGGGGTGTTTACGGGTGCCGTCGCGGCAGATGACGAGGTTTTAGGGCTCGGGCTCGACGGTATGCCGCTCCCGGTGAGGGGCGAGTATAGTGGCAAGTTAGAAAGGAGGGATGGCGGCTAAGGTTGCCTTCCGCCGCCAGCTTCATAAGGTAGGCTTGCGGAACGCTGGTCGTCGATGGGATCTGTAGTCACCTAGGCATTGGGCCGCGCCGTCTCCCCTAGGATTTCGGCGATCTGTTCAGATATTGGATGCTGCGAGAGCATATATTTCTGTTTTGATCCTATTTCTCGAAGCAGCCTCTGATATTCAGGAGCCAAATCCAAAAATTGACCAATAGTCCATTCGCTCCGCTCTGTGATGAATACCGACGTCTGAAAGTCACATCTTGCCCAAATGTACTCGGAGAAAGCCGCTCTGAACCTCTCTAGACTCACGTGTTGGCGTTCGTCGCAAAGGGACTTTATCCAAGCGAACAATTGATCTATCTCTTCTTCAATTCTCGTCGCTGCAGCAGCAAGATTTTCGTCTTCTTTTATGACAGCAAAACGAGGACTCATCCCGATCTCCCCATATTGCCTCTCTAGCTGCTCCATTAACGAGATCGCGTCTTCTGCGCATTTAAGCAAATCGCTGCCGGAGAGGTCAGTGTCCTTTTGCGGCAATACGTCGGTTTCATGCACAAATCGATTGCGTGCTTCGAAAACACGCTCAAGCCGTTCGAGTCTTTGCGCGTACTCCTTATCGAGTTCCGGCGAGCCGCCGGTAACAAACACTTTCACGAAGTCCCATGGGAAGTCGTGCGGCTTGCCGCTAAAGCTACTGAGTAGATGGCCAGCCCGTTCTCGATAAGCAGAAAAAGTTGACACCTTGATATTGGCGGCAACAACGTCCGCCAGACCAAAGGTCCGGGTAGTCGTTGATATGAGTGTGTCTATGTCGACTTGTAGGTCCTTGAATAGTTCTCTTAGTGCTTCTGGATGGTCGTCATAGCCCTCGGCCGCGGCGGCATAAAGATACTTGATATGGCTTTCAAGGCAGCTGCATATTCCGACGGCTAAATATCCTCGGTACGATGGAGGCGTGGTCTCGTATTCTTGCGTGAGCGCCAATAGCCTATCGATCGCTGCTGCTGCGGCATCGTGATAGCTTGCCCCCGTTCGGCGGTTCGCGAGCTCTGAGATCTTGTTCAGTGCGAGTGATCGTCTGACAGGTTTCATGATCGCGCGTGAGCGTCCAATCGAAAGTGTGGCTAGCGGTTGGTACAGTACAGAGAGAGTAGATTAGAACGGCGGCATCTTGAACAGTCTGCCACTGTCCCCTTGGTCATTGAGAGTGAGCACAACTTCTTCGGGCGGGAACCGGATTTGCTCCTGTGTTTCAGGATTGCGCGGGAGATCGGCATCTATGATGGAGAAAACATACTGGATCCGCCCTTCGGAGACGACCTCATGAATCAAGTCAAGCAGGCGTAGTTTAACTCTGTTGTCTAGCCCCTCGAATATCCCGTCGTGATACACGAAATGATAAAACGGGGCTCTGTCCAATGCGCGAAGGACGGAGAGATCGAAGAGTGCACAGAGCAGTCGATGGTACGAATGTCCTTGGTCTTGGCTAGTATCTATACCGACAACATCCTTAGTTCGTATCTCAAACTCAAGGTTGCCGTTGCTGTTGCCGCTGACGATGAATTCGCCGTTTATCCCGAGAATAAGTTTTACAAATCGATTGAAGAAACGGGTTACGGCAGTCTGTACCGGGCTGCCTCTTTCTAGACTTCGTTCGATCGCAGACGTCGCGATATCCTTGCGCCCACGTAGCTCTCGAAGTTTTCGCTCGAGGTCGGCCACCGCATCTACGCGAGCTAGTTGGGCTTCTAGGAAAGTTAGGCGCGCTCGGCGCTGAGATTGTTCGGCCTGCAGGGCTTTGTATTTGCGAAACGTATCGGCCTGCTGCACGATCGACATCAGTCGCTGACGTTCGTCGCTCTTTTTGCGATGTTCCTCAGATAGCGTATCGCGCCGAGCCTTCAGTTCTTGTATGCGTTTCCGCAGGGCCCGATTTCGTTCTGTGGTCAGCTTTTGATTGAATTCAATTAACTCTTCGTAGTTGCGAACGAGTGCGTCGGGCAAAACAACAAGGGCTTCAGAATAGATCTGCTGAATGCGCCGAAGATCGAACTTGATCCCCGATTTAATGGAGCGCTCAAGTTGGGCGATGTCGACGTCAAGGTCGTATAGCTCTTCGCCAATTTCGGTGATGCTCGCCTCTACGGCGTCCACAACACGCTTGTTTATCTGAAGTTCGACTTCGTGAAAGTCGAATCCGTCCAATTTGCCGTCAATCTCCGAAATTTCATCTCGGGCAATCTCAATTCGCGTAGATAATTCGCCCCGATCTTGATCCTTGGGGTCAATCTCGGCTAGTCGCTTATCTCGCTCTGCTGTGAGCTCGCCAATCTGATCCTCCACGGTGTACTTCAGGGACACGGCTTCGTGGTCCAAGCCAAGGATCGCGGCCAAATACGGCTTCCACGCTCGATCTTGCCCCCGCATGAATTTCTGAATCTGAAAATATTCGGTGTAGTCTGCTTGTGTGCGCAAAAAGTACGATACGCCCGTTCGATAGTCCCAGGGAGCGACCATCCTCAGATTGAGGTACGCATCAAGCGCCTGTCGCGCCGCGGTCAGATTTATCTTCCAGTGGTCCCACTCCTCACTCGGCAACTTGCGCGCATCGGCGACGCTGATGTCTGTCTTTATCAGACTGATCTCATTCGGCTCCGCTACCGATCGTCGAAGTGTTACACACGTGCCCTCGTGAGTGAATATCTCAAAGTAGAACACGAAATCGCTGAAGCGATCCTTGTGTTTGGCAAGAAAGTGATCGGCCCCGGAGATGTCCTTGAGTAGGACGAAGTCAATCAGCGCGATCAAAGTCGTCTTACCGAGATTGTGCGAATCTCCGTCTCGGGCACGCTTTCTCGTTACTTCCGCAAACACAACGTTCAGTAACGAAGATGCAGGGCCCGCATTGAAATGGATCGGGGTAAAGAGGTGATCGAGATTCGAATACAATCGGTTTAGTTGCATGGCCGTAACTTCATCACGCTCGATATTCGAATGTGTCGTTTTTCGAGTGATATTCGAGCCGGCCTATAAGGAATAGAAAGCTGATCGCTGGAGCGATCACTGCTTCGCCATCGTCCCCTATTCGTCGCTTGATCAATCGCATGGCTGAATCGTATTCCATAATTCGTCTTCGACGCAGTTCGGCCAGAAGCTCGCTTGCGACCCGAACGACGGCTCTATCCAGATCAAGATGCTTCGAGGGGATCAGCATGTTGGCCAATATCGCAAGTGTAATACATATAGTGCAGAAAGAGTGAGGCGTATCGCCGACGTTTGTTCAGGCTGGGATTGTTAGTTGTGACTAGGTCAATGATGAAAGTTAGGGCATCGTCGAAACTTTCAAACGGAGGCGCCTTGGTGATCAGTTTGCGTCTGATCTCGTCGGCTGTGTCCTCGTACATCTCTCTAAAGTCAATGTTGCGCGGATTTTTGAGGAAGTCTTCTATCGTCCTGAAGTATGGCAGTGACCGCGTTCGAATTTCTTCCCAGTAGGCATCGCTCAGCTTGTTGATCTTGTTCTTTTTGGGTTTTGAGACGTATGTGAGATCTGTGCCGTCCCCAATTGGGAAAGTCCCGCTGACGGTCTGATGGAATGCAGTTATTACTGCGGTGAGATCATCGACCTGAATTCGCAGTGGTGCATCAAATCGATCAAATCCAAGCTTTGACCAGATGTCTGGATGGAGAGTGAGCCAGAGCCGCAATTGTTCGGCTCCGAGAAGATGTGCCGACGTGAGGCCCAGCGCCAGTAAGGCCTGCTCCTTAGTGATGGCATCGTTCGCTGGCTTTTTGCGGTTCGTAAATACGAGATAGTGTTCCAATTCTCCAGCGGCGATGAGTTTCGCAATCTTCAAATGCTCGCCCACCAGTATCCTTCCGAAAATAGCATCGGCGCACGAGGCTGCGGGATTCTGTGTGTGTTTCGCTTGAACGACAAACTTACCCGCGAGCGGCGCCGCTGGGCTAGGAAACCTGCTGGCTGTTCCAGTGAAGAGCCCGTCCCGTCCACCGTCGGGACCGGCAGCAAAAACGATGAGGCCTGTGCCTAGGACATGGTAGCAAATCGCTGCGACGAGCGTCTCGAACTCGTCGTCCGAAAGATCGTGTGTTGGGAACGTTCGGTGCAATGGGATTTTCCAAAAAACACAAGGCAAGTGGCGACGATTCTCTAGCTAAACTCTAGGCTGTAGCGCGGCGTGCCATCAAGTCGGGCAGCCACTGTTTTTTGACCTTCGGCGCGAGGGAGCTCAAAACTCCACAAACAAAAACGGCCGGATCTTTCGATCCGGCCGCAACGCAAACTCTACTGGCTAAGCCTACGCCACGCGACGCAACCTAGCCCCCGCCCAATTCCGAAAAATTCTTAGCTGGCCTTCTTGGCCGGCGCGGTGTCGCCGACCTTCTTCTGGATGGCGCGCTTCAGCTCGAGGGCGCGCGGCGACAGGACGTCGGCGTTGGCCTTGAGCAGGAAGGGGTCGAGGCCGCCATTGTGGTCGACGCTCTTGACCGCGTTGGTGGAGACGCGCAGGCGCACGTTGCGGCCCAGCGCTTCGCTGATGAACGTCACGTTGACGAGGTTCGGCAGGAAGCGGCGCTTGGTCTTGATGTTGGAGTGGCTGACCTTGTGGCCGACGAGGGGGCCCTTGGCCGTCAGTTCGCAGCGGCGAGACATGGTAGAAATCCTCTTCTGTCCCCCAACGATTTGCGGCCGCCATTCTGGGCGCCACGGGGGCTAATTCTGTGTCCTTGCAGGGAGCGGGCGGACGTATAGGGGGGAAGGGGCGGGACGTCAAGGCGACGGGCCGTTTTTGGCCCGTCGTCCCGGGGCGGCGGGAGCGCGAACCCGGGATCTCAGGCCGCATATCGGCTGTCATCGCCCGGCTCGACCGGGCGATCCAGTATTCCACCGGCGGCGCGGCTGGAGTCGAGGGGCCGCAGCGTACTGGATGCCCCGGTCAAGCCGGGGCATGACAGCGGAGAGGGGCGGGGCAGGTGCGCGTCCCTGACACATCCAAGATCACCAAAACGGCAATGATTGAAGTGCCTTACCATCACATAAAGGGCGTATTCGCCCCCGAAGTATCAAGCGGAGTTCCGCAAGCCTCCGCGCCCTGACACATTGTTTGCCGCGGTTTTTGGCTTAAGTAACAACCGTTCGCGCCCCGATTGGATTGTTTCGTGCTCGCATCACCCCGATTCTGGCCCAAGGACTCAGCCAAGGGCTCAATCAGTCCGCGCTCTGCCGGCCGGCTGGCCTTCGCAGCCCTTTGCGGGCTCGTGGTGGCGTGGGGGGCGGAGCCCGTGGCGGCGCAGGGCAAGCTCGAGGCACAGTATGAGGCGTCGCTGGCGGGCATTCCCGTCGGCAAGGGTGCCTGGAACATCGACATCGGGGACGACGTGTTCGCGGCCGCGGCCTCCGGCGGCACCACGGGGATCTTGAAGTCGTTCGCGGGCGGGTCCGGCACCGGCGCCTCGCAAGGTCGGGTGGTCAACGGCGCGCTGGTCGCGACCGGTTACCAGGCCTCCACCACCACCTCGAAGAAGACCGAACAGATCCACATCACGCTCGACAAGGGCAATGTGAAGGAGTTCGGCATCGTGCCGGAGCCGCCTGTTGATGCCGACCGCGTCGTCGTCACCGACGCGCATCGCCGCGGCGTCTGGGACCCGATGACGGCCTCGCTGCTGCGCGTGCCCGGCACCGGCGACCCCGTGACGCCCGACGCCTGCCGCAACGCCGCGCCGGTGTTCGACGGCCGCATGCGCTACGACCTCAAGCTCGATTTCAAGCGCATGGAGACCGTGAAGGCCGAGAAGGGCTACAAGGGCCCGGTCGTGGTCTGCGCGCTCTATTTCGCCCCCGTGGCGGGCTACATCCCCGACCGGCCCGTGATCAAATACCTCGCCGCCCAGCGCAACATCGAGGTCGCCTTCGCGCCCATCGCGGGCACGCGCATCCTGGTGCCGTTCTGGCTGAAAGTGCCGACGCCGCTCGGCCCGGCCATGCTGGAAGCGACCAGCTTCATCACATCACCCCAGCCGCCACGCGTCGCCAAGACGCAGTGATCTTACCCTCCCCTGGAGGGGGAGGCGCGCCGCTCCAGACGGGCTGTGATCCGTCATTTTCGTGGTTTAAAAGATCTAGTGATTTCAACGGCATGTCTACTGTGCATGGGGTTGTTTTCGCGAAAATGAGTTTGGCGCCCTCCGGTCCGGGAATCCATTTGACTCCTCCCCGATTCTGATTCGACTCCGCGCCGTCCCCAATTTTAAGGAACCGGTCATCGAAACGCCGCTTGTGCGGCCGGGTAAAACTCCATCTAGTGCGCAACCAATAAGAGTCCCGCGACATGTGGCGTGAACGGAACAAGCTTCAGCGGGAGTCAGCGATTCGGCCGCGATTCGTTCTAGAGTCGTTCCGAAGCTTAAGGCCAACGGGAAAAGCGTCGCAAAGTGAGACAGTTGCGCGAGGTTTGGGGAGGCTTGCCGCATTCTCCGCTGTCATGCCCCGGCTTGACCGGGGCATCCAGTACGCCGCGGCTTCTCGGCATGAGCAGCGCCACCTCTGGAATACTGGATCGCCCGGTCAAGCCGGGCGATGACAGCGGTGCGTGCGATGAGCGCTTCGCGCCTCGGGGCAAGCCCCAGCCCTCAACACACCCCAAAACGGCACTGACATTCGCCCAAATCGCGACTACCTAATCCCCAGACATGGCCTTCTCCTCCTCCCCCTTCGCCTCCGAGCGCGCACCCGGCGCGGGCGTCACTGCGGTGCTCGGGCCGACCAACACCGGCAAGACCCATCTCGCCATCGAGCGGATGCTCGCGCATCCCTCGGGGCTGATCGGGCTGCCGCTGCGGCTGCTCGCGCGCGAGGTCTACAACAAGATCGCAGCCAGGGTCGGCAGCGAGGCGGTCGCGCTCGTGACCGGCGAGGAGAAGATCAAGCCGAAGAACCCGCGCTATTGGGTCTCCACCGTCGAGGCGATGCCGCGCGACCTCGACGTCTCCTTCCTCGCCGTCGACGAGGTCCAGATCGCCTCCGATCTCGAACGCGGCCACGTCTTCACCGACCGCATCCTCAACCGTCGCGGCCGCGACGAGACGCTGCTGTTGGGCGCGGCCACGATGCGCCCGATCATCGAGCGGCTGCTGCCGGGCGTGTCCATGATCACGCGGCCACGCCTGTCGCAGCTGGAATTCGCCGGCGACCGCAAGATCACGCGCCAGCCGCGCCGCACCGCCATCGTCGCCTTCTCCGCAGACGAGGTCTACGCCATCGCCGAGCTGATCCGCCGCCAGCATGGCGGCGCGGCCGTGGTGCTGGGATCGCTTAGCCCGCGCACGCGCAATGCGCAGGTGGCGATGTTCCAGAACGGCGACGTCGACTACCTCGTCGCCACCGACGCCGTCGGCATGGGCCTCAATCTCGACGTCGACCACGTCGCCTTCGCCTCCGACCGCAAGTTCGACGGCTACCAGTTCCGCCGCCTGACGCCGGCCGAATTCGCGCAGATCGCCGGGCGCGCGGGCCGCGCCACGCGCAACGGGACCTTCGGGACGACGGGCCGCTGCGGGCCGTTCGAGCCCGAGCTCGTCAACGCGCTGCAGAACCACACCTTCGACAACGTGAAGATGCTGCAATGGCGCAATTCGAAGCTGGATTTCGCCTCCCTCGGCGCGCTCCAGGTGTCGCTGAACCAGTCGCCCGGCCATGAGGCGCTGACGCGCGCGCCGATCGCCGAGGACATGCGCGTGCTCGATCACGCCGCCCGCGACGTCGAGGTGCGCGATATCGCGCATGGCAAGGCCGCCGTGGAACGGCTGTGGGATGCCTGCCAGGTCCCGGATTACCGAAAACTGTCGCCGGCCGCCCATGCCGAGCTCGTGACCACGCTGTACGGCTTCCTGATGCAGAAGGGCTGCATCCCCGATTCCTGGTTCGCGGCCCAGGTCGACCAGGCCGACCGCATCGACGGCGACATCGACACGCTGTCGGCCCGGATCGCTCAGATCCGCACCTGGACCTTCGTCGCCAACCGCCCGGACTGGCTGAAAGACCCCGAACGCTGGCAGGGGATCGCCCGCGAGGTCGAAAATAAATTATCGGATGCGCTCCATGAACGCTTGACTGAGCGTTTCGTTGATCGCCGGACCAGTGTATTGATGCGCCGCCTGCGGGAGAACACGAGCTTGAATACTGAAATCGGCAAGACCGGCGAAGTCATCGTCGAAGGCCATGTCATCGGCCGCCTCGATGGCTTCACCTTTGCACCGGATGCGGCGGAAGCAGGCTCCGATGCGAAAGCCTTGCAGGCTGCAGCGCAAGCGGTGCTCGCCGGCGAGATCAACGCGCGCGCCGAAAAACTGGGCAATGCGCCGGACGATCAGTTCGTGCTGACCTCGGAAGGCACGATCCGCTGGACCGGCGATGCCGTGGCGCGCCTGTCTGCCGCAGAGGAGGCGCTGCAGCCGCGCATCCGCATCATCTCCGACGAGCGCCTTACCGGTGCGCCGCGTGAGAAGGTGCAGGCCCGGCTCGAGCTCTGGCTCAAGACGCATATCGAAAAGCTGCTCGGGCCGATGTTCGAGCTGTCGAAGGCCGAGGACGTCACCGGCATTGCCCGCGGCATCGCCTATCAGCTGGTCGAGGCGCTCGGCGTGCTCGAGCGCCCGAAGATCGCCAACGAGCTGAAGGATCTCGACCAGCCCTCGCGCGCCGTGTTGCGCAAATATGGCGTCCGCTTCGGCGCCTATCACATCTATTTCCCCGGCCTGCTCAAGCCCGCCGGCCGCGCGCTGGCCGCACTGCTGTGGGCGCTGAAGCAGGACAATGTCGATCTGTCGTCGCTGTCGGGCGCGCAGCATCTGGCATCTTCGGGCCGCACCTCGTTCCCGGTCGACAAGCAGCTGCCGCGCGATGCCTATCGCGTGCTCGGCTACAAGCAGGCCGGCGAGCGCGCCGTGCGCGTCGATATCTTGGAGCGGCTTGCCGATCTGATCCGCCCGGCGCTGGCCTGGCGCGACAACTCGCCCGGCGAAAAGCCCGCCGGCGCGTTCGATGGCCGGAGCTTTGTGGTGACGCAGGCGATGACCTCGCTCACCGGCTCGGCCGGCGAGGATTTCGCCTCGGTGCTGCGCGCGCTCGGCTATCGCATGGAGAAGCGTGCGCCGCTGCCGCCGAAGCCGGTGGCTGTTGCCGCGGAGACGCCGGCGGCCGAAGCAAGCGCAGAGGCTCCGACTGAATCGACGGCGACCGATGATGTCGCCGCAAGCGCGGACACCGCGATCGAAGCCGCCGCCGAGCCCGTCACCGTCGAGGACGCGCCCGGCATGGAGCAGCACGACGAGCCCGCGCATGAAGAGCCGGCGCTCGAAGCATCGCCTGATGCCCCCGTCACGCCCGAGGATGCCCCAGGCATCGCGCCGCCGGCGGAAGAGGCTGCTGCTGCGCCCACCGAGGCTGTGGAAGCCGCCCCTGCCGAGGCTGCTGCAACGGAAGCCGCCGCATCCGCTGATGCTGCTGCGCCAGTCGAGGCTGCCGCTGCGCCTGCCGAGCTCGTCGAGGTCTGGCGTCCCGGCGGCCGCCACGAGGATCGCAAGCCGCGCCACGAGCGCCATCGCCACCAGCGTCACCACAATCAGCGCCCGCAGGCGGGCGTAGAGGCGGGTGCTGCACCAGCGGAAGGCGAAGCAGCGCAAGCTGCTGACGGCGAGAAGCGCGGCGAGCGTCATCGTCACGGCGGTCATCGCCGCGATGGCGGCAGGGATTTCCGCAAGCCGCGCGAAGGTGGCGCCGAAGGTGCGCCGCGCCAAGAGGGGCGCGACGACAGGAACCGCCGCTTCGAAGGCAAGGATCGCGACAACAAGGATCGCGATCGCAACAAGGGCAAGTTTGGCGGAGAGCGCGACAAGGGCCGCGACAATCGCGGTCGCGACCGCGACAAGGGCCGCGACCGTCAGGGCGGTCCCTCGCTGCGCCCCTACGCCTCGAGCGCGAACCCGCGCGAGCGCGATCGTCCGGCCGATCCGAACTCGCCCTTCGCAAAGCTCGCCGCGCTGAAAGAGCAGCTGTCCGGTCGCAAGGAGTGATCCCACGACCGAGCGGCAGCGCCTCGACAAATGGCTGTGGCACGCGCGGGTGGTGAAGGCGCGCACCTCCGCGGCCGAGCTCGTTGAGTCCGGCCACGTCCGCGTCAACGGTGAGCGCGAAAAGTCGCCGGGCCATGCGATCAAGATCGGCGACGTGATCACCATCGCGCTCGATCGCACCGTGCGCGTGCTGAAAGTAACCGCTTTCAACGAGCGCCGCGGCGATGCCGCCTCGGCCCGCGTGCTCTACGAGGAGCTGAGCGAAGGCAATCAAAGTTCTCGGCGCAATTAATTGCGCTGTTAGTTCATTTCTTGGTCGATCAAACGCGTAAAGCCGTCATGATCGGCCGTTCCCGACCTTGCGGCGCCGGGCCATCCGCGCTACGCAAGCCGCGACTTTTAAAAGAGCTTTTCGGAGCGTTGGATGACTTACGTCGTCACTGAAAACTGCATCAAGTGCAAGTACACCGACTGCGTCGAGGTCTGCCCGGTCGATTGTTTCTACGAAGGCGACAACATGCTCGTCATCCACCCTGACGAATGCATCGACTGCGGCGTGTGCGAGCCGGAATGCCCCGCCGACGCCATCAAGCCGGACACGGAACCGGGTCTGGAAAAGTGGCTCCAGGTCAATGCCGACTACGCCAAAAGCTGGCCGAATATCACCCAGAAGAAAGAATCGCCCCCCGACGCGAAGGAATTCGACGGTCAGGAAGGCAAGTTCGAGAAATATTTTTCTCCGAACCCGGGCTCGGGGGACTAATTCGCGCCCAAACTTAACCCTAATACCTTCGTCAGCGCCGAAAACCAGTCACAAAAGTCCCTAAATCATTGATTTTTGCGGGAAATGTGCTATATTCAGCACATTAAGCAGAACCCGTCAGCCCCGTTGGCCCCGCTGGGTTCCCGTGAAACCAAATGTCGAACAGGGGCGTGGCAGTTTCCGCGCGCAGGCTGTGTCACAGAAAACGCGTAAAAAGAGTACTTCAGCGAGGGCTTCCCATAAGGAGGCCAAAAAAGTCGCCGCGGCCAGCCGTAGCGCATCCAAGGGTCGGACCGCGACGAAGGCACCGGCTGCAAAGTCCTCGAAGAACAAAAGAAGCGCAATGCCTAACAAGACTGCCAAACCGGCCGCGAAAGCGACCGTTGCCAAGCCTCCTGCTGCCAAGGCTCCCGCCGCCAAGCCGGCCGCGCCGAAGGCTCCCGTTGCTGCTGCTCCTGCCAAGGCTCCTGTCGCTGCCAAGCCGGCCGTGAAGCCCGCGGCTGCCGCGCCGAAGGTCGAGGAAAAGAAGGTCGTGACCCAGCGTCAGGGCTTCAAGGCCAACGAATTCGTCGTCTATCCCGCTCACGGCGTCGGCCAGATCCTGGCCATCGAGGAGCAGGAGATCGCCGGTGCGAAGCTCGAGCTGTTCGTCATCAACTTCATCAAGGACAAGATGACGCTGCGCGTGCCGACCGCCAAGGTCGCCAACGTCGGCATGCGCAAGCTGTCCGACCCCGCGCTGGTGAAGAAGGCGCTGGAGACGCTGAAGGGCCGCGCCCGCGTCAAGCGCACCATGTGGTCGCGCCGCGCCCAGGAATACGAAGCAAAGATCAATTCGGGCGACATCGTCGCGATCGCGGAAGTCGTGCGCGACCTCTACCGTTCCGAGTCGCAGCCCGAGCAGTCGTACTCTGAACGCCAGCTCTATGAAGCGGCGCTCGATCGTCTCTCCCGCGAGATCGCGGTTGTGCAGCACTCGACCGAGACCGAAGCGGTCAAGGAGATCGAGGCCCAGCTCGCCAAGAGCCCGCGCCGCGCCAACGCCAAGGCGGAAGCCGCTGACGGCGAGGGCGAGGCGGATGCCGACGGTGATACCGATGGCGACGACACCGCCGTCGCCGACGAGGCCGCGTAAGCGTCTCGCAGCGTCGATCGCAAGCAATCAAAAGCCCGGCCGGTCGGCCGGGCTTTTTGTTTTTGGATTCGTGGCTTTGTCGTGTGGGTTAGCGGCTGCACGAAGCGCAGTCCGCTGGCGTAACCCACCACTTCGGCTGCCGAGGAAAGAAAAGTGGTGGGTTACGCTTCGCTACCCCACCCTACGAAGTGACAAGGAGCGATCTACTTCACCGGCCGCTTCTCGAGCTTCCTTGCCAGTGTGCGCCTGTGCATGCCCAGCCTTCTTGCCGCCTCCGAGATGTTGAAATCGGTCTCGATCAGCGTCTGGTGGATGCGCTCCCATTCCAGCGTCTTGATCGAGGTCGGCCGTGCATCGAGGGCGACTTCGGCGTTGCCTTCGGCCTTGTTGAAGGCGGCTTCGATATCGTCGGTGTTCGACGGCTTTGCCAGGTAATGGCAGGCGCCGAGCTTGATCGCCTCGACGGCGGTGGAGATGCTGGCAAAGCCGGTCAGCACCACGATCAGCATCTCCGGATCGTGCGTGTGCAGCAGCTCGACGCAGGCGAGGCCCGAGGCGCCACCGAGCTTGAGATCGACCACCGCGTGTCCAAAGGATCGCTCCTCCAGCACCTTCCGCACCTCTTCGATCGAAGCTGCGAGGACGACGTCGTAGCCGCGGCGTTCGAACGAGCGTTTCAGCGTGCGCGCGAAGCCGGCATCGTCCTCGACGACGATGAGCGAACGGTCAGGCGTCAAAATTTCCTCCGATCGCAAGCGTTGCGAGCGGCAGCGTCAGGCGGACGGTGGCGCCGCGCTTCCTGTGGTTCTCGGCGGTCACGCTGCCGCCGAGCTTGCGCACGACGTTCACCACCAGGAACAGGCCAAGCCCGCCGCCGGCGCGGCCCTTGCTCGAGTGATAGGGTTTCCCGAGCTGCGCCAGCATCTCCGGCGCAAAGCCGGGGCCGCGATCGCTGATCGACAGCACGAGATTGTCGCCCTCGCGCTCGGCCAGCAGCTCCACCCATTCGCGCGAGACCTCATAGGCATTGTCGAGCACGTTGAAGATCACCTGCTTCAGCGCGACGTCCGAGACGATCGCGACGTCCTCGCCGAACGTGTTGACGAAATAGAGCGTGCGGGCCGAGCGCGCGTCGCGCCACTCGTCCACCAGCGCGGTGACGAAGGCCGTCACCGTCGTCGGCGAGGAGCCTTCGCCGCGCGCCTCGCCCGCCGACACCAGGATGCCCGTCACGATGGTCTTGCAGCGCTGCAGGGAGGTCTCCATCTCCGCGAGATCCTCGGCAAGCTCCTGATCGGCGGCGAGATCGGGCATGCGGCGCCAGTCGCTGAGGATCACCGACAGCGAGGCGAGCGGCGTGCCGAGCTCATGCGCCGCGCCGGAGGCGAGCAGGCCCATGCGGACGATGTGGTCCTGTTCGGCCGCATGCTGGCGCAGTGCCGCCAGATGCGCATCGCGCTCGCGCAGGTTCCTGTTGATGCGGGTGACGAACACGACCAGCAGCACGGCGTTGAGGACGAAGCCCAGCAGCATGCCGGTCACGGTGAGACTGTAGGCCTCGCTGATCGGGTTCGGCGGCAGGTCGAGCGGCCGGTAGGCCATGGTCAGCCAGATGAAACTCGCGCAGGTCAGCGCGACCAGCGACCAGGTCGAGCGGCCATCGAGCAGCACCGCGCCCAGCGTGACCTGGAGCAGGAACAGCGAGGTGAAGGGATTGGTGGCGCCGCCGCTGAGGTAGAGCTGCGCGGTCAGTGCGGCGACGTCGAGCATCAAGGCGACCAGCAGCTCGTTGTTGGTGATCGCCGCGCGATGGCGCACCCATACGAGGCTGGAGACGTTGAGCAGCAGCAGCGCGCCGATCACCGCGCCCATCCGTTCCAATGGCAGGGGAATACCCAGGCCGAAATGCACGCCGCCGATGGTCACGATCTGGCCGACCACCGCGGTCCAGCGCAGCTGGATCAGCAGCGCCATGTTCTTGCGGTTGGTCTCGTCGTCGGTCGGCGCAACGCCGATCAGCTCGCTGCGCGCGTCCGCCTGCGATTGCAGCGTGACGGCGTCATGCGTCATTCCGTCGTCAGGTAGATTCGACGATCGTTCCAGCATCTGATCCCGTCCTGCGGGCGGTGGCATCGGAGCCGCCGGCCGGTTCGTGGACGAAGCGCTTGCGGCGGAACAGCCCGCCGCCGAATGTGACGAGAAGTTTACCGGCCAGCATGAACGCCAGGGCAAACCACGTCAGCGCATAGATCAGGTGGTTATTGGGAAAGCGGATCACGGTCAATCCGCCGATCGGCCCGCCGGTGGTTTGTGATCCGCCGTCAGCATCGATGAAGAAGGGCGCGACATCGTGGAGGCCGCGCGTTGCCGCAATCGCGGTGACATCCCGCGAGTACCAGCGGTTGTGCTGGGGCACGTTGTTCCGCAAGAATCCGCCCTTCGGCTCGGTCATGCGGAGCAGGCCGGTGATCTCGACCTGGCCGTCCGGATTGCCGTTCTGGCGCGTCGATGCGTCGCGCCGCTCGGACGGCACGAAGCCGCGATTGACCAGGACCAGCGAGCCGTCGCCGCGCTGAAGCGGCGTCAGCACCCAATAGCCGGGGCCTTCCTCGGTGACGGCCTGAACCAGCGTCTCGCGGTCATGCAGGAAACGGCCGGTGACGCTGACGTGCCTGTATTCGTCGTTTGCGGTGGAGACGGTCGGCCAGGCCGCGGGCGACGGCATCGGCTGGGCCGGGGCATGGACGCGCTGCTCGACGCGGTCGATCAGCGCCAGCTTCCAGGCGCGCCGTTCGATCTGCCAGATGCCGAGTGCGATCAGAAGTGCAAATGCCGCAAGCGAGAGGACCGTGAGCCACAGGCGCGGACGCGCAGCCTTGCGGCCTGCGTCCTCTGCCTCGCTCGTCACGGTCCGGATCTCGCTCACTTCATTCCCGTCATCTCGTGCATCGGCATCATGTTGCTGTTGAGGTGGTTCATCACCCACAGCGAACCGGACAGCGCGATCACCACCATGACGATGGTGAAGATCAGCGCCATCATGCTCCAGCCGTTCTCGGACTTGGTGTTCATGTGCAGGAAGTAGATCATGTGCACGACGATCTGCACGACCGCGAAGGCCATGATGACCAGCGCGGTGATCTGCTTGCTCGGCAGCGTGCCGCTCATCACCAGCCAGAACGGGATCGCGGTGAGCACCACCGAGAGCACGAAGCCGAGCATGTAGCCCGAGAACGTGCTGTGGGCGTGGCCGTCGTCGTGGTGATGGCCGTCTGCGTGGGCGGCGTGGGTATCGGTGTTCATCGCAGAACTCCCAGGAGATAGACGAAGGTGAAGACGCCGATCCAGACCACGTCGAGGAAGTGCCAGAACATCGACAGGCACATCAGGCGGCGGCGGTTGGCTTCGATCAGGCCGAACTTCCAGACCTGCACCATCAGCGTGACCAGCCAGATCAGGCCGCAGGAGACGTGCAGGCCGTGGGTCCCGACCAGGGTGAAGAAGGCGGACAGGAAGGCGCTGCGCTGCGGCGTCGCGCCTTCATGGATCATGTGGGCGAACTCGGAGAGCTCGATGCCGATGAAGGCGAGGCCGAACAGGCCGGTGATCGCCAGCCACATCTGGGTCTGGGCGATCTTGTTCTGCTGCATCGTCAGCATGGCAAAGCCATAGGTGATCGACGACAGCAGCAGCATCGAGGTGTTCACCGCGACCAGCGGCAGCTCGAACAGGTCCTTCGGGGCGGGGCCGGCGGCGTAGTTGCCGCCGAGCACGCCGAAGGCGGCGAACAGCATCGCGAAGATGAGACAGTCGCTCATCAGATAGATCCAGAAGCCGAGCGAGGTGCTGTAGCCTTCCGGATGCGGGTGTTCGTCGGCGAGATAGAAGAGCGGCTCGCCGGTCTGGGCGGGATTGACAGCAACAGTCATTTACTTGGCTCCGGCCAGCAGTTTGGTACGCGCGTCCTCGGTCCGGATGACGTCTTCAGCCGGAATGTCGAAGTCGCGGTGATAGTTGAAGGTGTGACCGATCCCGACGACGAGCATCGCGATGAAGCTCGCAGCCGCCAGCCACCAGATGTACCAGATCAGGCCGAATCCCATCGCGGTGGCGAAGCCGGCGAGAATGATGCCGGTGCCGGTGCTGCTGGGCATGTGGATCGGCCTGAACCCGGTGAGCGGACGCTGGTAGCCGCGCTTCTTCATGTCCCACCACGCGTCATTGTCGTGAACGACGGGGGTGAAGGCGAAGTTGTAGTCCGGCGGGGGCGAGGAGGTCGCCCATTCCAGCGTGCGCGCATCCCAGGGATCGCCGGTGACGTCCTTGAGCTGCTCGCGCTTGAGGAAAGAGACCGCGAACTGCATCAGCATGCTGAGGATGCCGAGGAAGACGAGGAAGGCGCCGATCGCGGCGATGACGAACCAGATCTGGAGAGACGGATCGTCGAACACGCGCAGGCGGCGGGTCACGCCCATCAGGCCGAGCACGTAGAGCGGCATGAAGGCGAGGTAGAAGCCGACGACCCAGAACCAGAACGACAGCTTGCCCCAGAACACATCGAGCTTGAAGCCGAACGCCTTCGGGAACCAGTAGTTGATGCCGGCGAACGCGCCGAACACCACGCCGCCGATGATCACGTTGTGGAAGTGCGCGATCAGGAACAGGCTGTTGTGCAGGACGAAGTCGGCCGGCGGCACCGCGAGCAGCACGCCGGTCATGCCGCCGAGCACGAAGGTCAGCATGAAGGCGATCGTCCACAACATCGGCAGCTCGTAGCGGATACGGCCGCGATACATCGTGAACAGCCAGTTGAACATCTTCGCGCCCGTCGGGATCGAAATGATCATCGTGGTGATGCCGAAGAACGAGTTGACGCTGGCGCCAGAGCCCATCGTGAAGAAGTGGTGCAGCCACACCAGGTACGACAGGATGGTGATGACCACGGTGGCGTAGACCATCGAGGTGTAGCCGAACAGGCGCTTGCCGGAGAAGGTCGAGGTGACTTCCGAGAAGATGCCGAAGGCGGGGAGAACCAGGATGTAGACCTCGGGGTGGCCCCAGATCCAGATCAGGTTCACGTACATCATCGGGCTGCCGCCGAAATCGTTCGTGAAGAAGTTGGTGCCGACGTAGCGGTCCAGCGAGAGCAGCGCGAGCACGACGGTCAGAACGGGGAAGGAGGCGACGATCAGGATGTTGGTGCAGAGCGAGGTCCAGGTGAAGACCGGCATCTTCATCATGGTCATGCCCGGGCACCGCAACTTGACGATGGTACAGATCAGGTTGATGCCGGATAAGGTCGTGCCGACGCCGGCGACCTGCAGCGCCCAGATGTAATAGTCGACGCCGACATCAGGACTGTAGCCGATGTTCGACAGCGGCGGATAAGCCAGCCAGCCGGTGCGGGCGAATTCGCCGATGAACAGCGAGGCCATCACCAGCACCGCGCCGCCGACCGTCATCCAGAAGCTGAAATTGTTCAGGAACGGGAACGACACGTCGCGGGCGCCGATCTGGAGCGGCACGACGTAGTTCATCAGGCCCGTCACCAGCGGCATCGCCACGAAGAAGATCATGATCACGCCGTGGGCGGTGAAGACCTGGTCGTAGTGATGGGCGTTGAGATAGCCTTCGGAGCCGTTGAACGCGAGCATCTGCTGGCCGCGCATCATCAGCGCGTCCGCGAAGCCGCGCAGCAGCATCACGATGCCGAGGATCATGTACATGATGCCGATGCGCTTGTGGTCCACGGTGGTGAACCATTCGCGCCAGAGATAGCCCCAGAGGCGGAAATAGGTGAGGCCGGCGAGCAGCGTGGCGCCGCCGAGCGCGACCACCACGAAGGTGCCGACGACGATCGGCTCGTGCAACGGCAGCGATTCGAGGCCGAGCCGGCCGAAGATGAGCTTGAGAAGATCAGGAGACATGCGGGATCTCTTTAGGAGTCTGACTTCGGACGCTGTCCGAGGAAGAAGGACGAGGACTTCAGCGGCGTGAAGGTCGGCCGCTTCAGGCCGGCGCCGAGCAGCGGCGCGGTGTCGGTGGGTGCCGTGATCGAGGCGGTGGTCTTGCCCTGCGGCGCATCGGGCGTGCAGGTGCCGGCGACGAAGGTCGGCTCCGGCCCGAGCGCGCTGCCGCGGCGGGCGTACTTGTCGTAGGCCAGCGGCAGGGTGTTGTTCAGGCCCTCATGGCCGTTGCCGCCCTTGGCGTCGATCGCCATCATCTCGCTCTGGCACATCTTGCCGGTCTCGACGCACATGTTGAGGATCAGGCGGTAGAGATCGGAATCGATGGTGCCCCAGCGGCGGACCGGCTCGTTCTGGCTGGGCTTCTCCAACTGGAGATATTCGGCGCGGCCGAGCGAGCCGCCGGCGGACTTGGCGCTGGCGATCCAGGCGTCAAAGCCCTTGTCGTCGAGGCCCTGGAAGTTGAAGTGCATGCCGGAGAAACCGGCGCCGCTGTAGTTGGCCGAAAAGCCCTTGTAGGTGCCGGCGTGGTTCACCACGGCGTGGAGCTTCGTCTCCATGCCCGGCATCGCGTAGATCTGGCCGGCGAGTGCGGGGATGTAGAACGAGTTCATCACCGAAGACGCGGTGATGCGGAAGTTGATCGGACGATCGACCGGAGCCGCCAGGTCGTTGACGGTGGCGATACCGTAGTCCGGATAGATGAAGAGCCACTTCCAGTCGAGCGCGACGACATCGACCTCAAGCGGGGCCTTGGACTGGTCGAGGGCGCGGTCGGCATGGATGCGGCCGAGCGTGCGGTAGGGGTCGAGCAGATGCGTGCCCATCCAGGTCAGCGCGCCCAGGCAGATGATGATCAGCAGCGGCGCCGACCAGATCACCAGCTCGAGCTTGGTCGAGTGGTCCCAATCCGGCTCATAGCGGGCCGAGGTGTTGGACTGGCGGTAGCGCCAGGCGAACAGCACTGTCAGCGCCATCACGGGGACGACGATCAGGAGCATCAGGACGGTGGAGATGATGACGAGGTCGCGCTGTTGCGCTGCGATATCGCCGGCAGGTGCCAGCACGACGTAGTTGCAGCCACTGAGCGCAGCTGCCAGAGGTAGTAGCGCCAGGATCTTGAGACGGGACACGGGCCGAGCCTTATGAGAATGAGTTTCCTTTGCGGGCCCAAGGGGTAGCTGCGACGCAGCAATCCGGACATTGGACAATTTGTCCAATGTTGCAGTGCGGAATGTTGGGTCAGACAGGGGCAGATTGCCTGGCGCCCCGCCGGGCGGTCGGCTTTGGTTTTCAGGACGTTAAGGGCGCACGAATGGCGACGGCACAGACCCCCGCAATGGCAGATATCCACTCGGGCGAGCACGGCCACGACCAGGCCAGTCCCGGCGAGATCGCCATCGGCGTTATCATCGGCCGCACCTCGGAATTCTTCGACTTCTTCGTCTATGCGATCGCCTCGGTGATCGTATTTCCGCGCCTCGTGTTCCCGTTCACCAGCGAGCTGACCGGCACCCTCTATTCCTTCATGATCTTCGCGCTGGCCTTCGTGGCCCGGCCGATCGGAACCGTCATTTTCATGACGGTCGATCGCGAGTACGGCAAAACCGCCAAGCTGGTCTCGGCGCTGTTCTTGCTCGGCACCGCCACCGTCGCGCTCGCGTTCCTGCCCGGCTATCACGACATCGGCGTTGCGGCGATCTGGCTGCTGGCGCTGGCGCGTATCGCGCAGGGTCTGGCCTGGGGCGGCGCCTGGGACGGTCTGGCTTCGCTGCTGGCGTTGAATGCGCCGGCTTCGAAGCGGGGCTGGTACGCCATGGTGCCGCAACTCGGCGCTCCGCTCGGGCTGATCGTGGCGAGCGCGCTGTTCGCCTATTTCGCCGGCAACCTGTCGGCCGACGACTTCTTCGACTGGGGCTGGCGCTATCCGTTCTTCGTTGCCTTCGCCATCAACGTCGTGGCGCTGTTCGCGCGCCTGCGCATGGTGACGACGGAAGAATATGCCTCGCTGTTCGAAAATCGCGATCTCCAGCCCTCGCGCATTTCCGAAACTGTCGCACGCGAAGGCCACAACATCATGCTCGGCGCGTTTGCGCCGCTCGCAAGCTTCGCGCTGTTCCACATGGTCACGGTGTTTCCGCTGTCCTGGGTGTTCCTGTTCACCCGCGAAAGCCCGGTGCGCTTCCTGATCATCGAAATCGTCGCCGCCGTGTTCGGCGTCGCGGCGATCGTCGCCTCCGGCATCATCGCCGACCGCGTCGGCCGCAAATCGCTGCTGATGGGATCGGCCATTGCGATCGCGATCTACAGCGGTTTTGCTCCGCAGCTGCTCGATGCCGGCGCGTTCGGTGAGACCATCTACATGGTGATCGGTTTCATCCTGCTGGGTCTCTCCTTCGGCCAGTCCTCTGGCGCGATCGCCTCGAACTTCCGGCAGGCGTACCGCTACACGGCTTCCGCGCTGACCTCGGATATGGCCTGGCTGTTCGGTGCCGGCTTCGCGCCGTTGGTCGCGCTTCTGCTCGCCACCAATCTCGGCGTCATCGCGTCGGGTGCCTATCTGCTGTCAGGCGCGTTCTGGACGCTGCTCGCACTCTGGCTCAGCGGCCAGCGCGAGGCGGGCGATATGGACGCGGGCGCTTAAGCCGCGTCCAGCGGACGGGAATAAAACTCGGGCCGGACGATCCTGTTTGCGGCGACGCAAGCAGGAGATCTCATGAACGTCCGGTCCAATCCCGTCCAACAGCAAAGTTTTGCAAGCCTAGTCCTCACCGTAAGCCTGGTCCTCACCATCGTCGCGATCGTTTTCTCGACGGGGCTTGCCCACGCCACCGGCAACGTCGCGCGCGGCCAAACGCTCTACAAGGGCTGCGCAGATTGTCACTCCATCAATGAGAACGCTGTCGGCCCGATGCACAAGGGCGTGGTCGGTCGCAAGGCGGGCAGCGTGCCCGGCTATGACTATTCGGCCGATCTGAAGAACTCAGGGATCGTCTGGACCGAGGACAATCTCGACAAATGGCTGGCCGGACCGCAGGCCATGGTGCCGGAAACCAAGATGTTTTTCGACGTCCCGGACGCCCAGGATCGTGCTGATATCATCGCGTTTCTGAAGGAAAAGGCGCGGTAGGTCGGCAGAGCAGGTCTCGTAGGGTGGGCAAGGCGAAGCGTGCCCACCATCTGTCGCTATCATTGACGGGTCGTGGGCACGGCGCTACGCGCCTTTGCCCACCCTACGGCCCTGCGGCAGCGGAATTGGCGGCTCGAGATCCCGGGTTCGCGCTGAGCGCGCCCCGGGATGACGCGCGCTTGGCGCGCGTCAATCCGCCACGACCTTCACGCGATCCCGTACCTTCACCTGGGCGTTGCGATCGAGCCCGTTGAGCACGCGGAAGCGCTCGGCGGGATGATCGACGCCGGCCATGCGGTGGGAGAGCGATTCCACGGTGTCGCCGGGCTGCACGGTGATGACCTTGATGCGCAGGGGCCGCGCGGCCTGGATCTCGTCGAGCGTCAGGCGGCGGAATGAATTGACGGTCTCGCGCGCGTTGCGCTCGCTCTCGGTCGATTTCTGCCGTGTCGCGAAGATGAAGCGATAGACGTCGCTGCCGAAGCGCAACGCATAGACCTTGAATTGCCACTGATCGCCCTTGGCGGTGGCGGACGCAGCCGGAAAACCGTTGATGGTGATGTCTTCGGTGGAGGCCTTCTCGACGCCCTCCATCCAGCCGGAATTCAGGTAATCGCCGAGCGACTGCTCGGCCGGCACCCGCACGACGTCGAAGCGCATCGCCTGCGAGCCGCCGTCGCGCACGCCGATCACCGCCTGCGCGGTGTTGTCGAGCGTGAAATTGTCCGGCGCCTGGAAGGTGAAGCCGAGTTTCGGGTGCAGGAAGCGCCGGCCGCGGACAAAACCTTCGCTGGGGTCCTCGCCATAGACGAGGTTGTCGATCGCGGCGAGGTAGGTCTCGCGGTCGCGCTCGGCGCCCTCGGGCGCCGCATATTGCCGTGCGATGGTCTGCGCATTCTGCACCCGCTCGGGGGTGGCCGGATGCGACGAGGTGAAATCCTGCGCGCGCGGATCGAGCGAGGTCTTGCCGACCTTGAGCTCGGCATTGCGCTCCATCGCCGAGAGGAAGCGGGCGGCACCATAGGGGTCGAAATGGGCCTTGGCGGAAAGGCCGACGCCGATGGCGTCGGCTTCGAACTCCTGGTTGCGCGAAAAGCTCGCCATGGTGAGCTTGGTCTTGGCCAGCGCAAGCGCGGTGAGATCGGGATCGTTGCTCATGTCGGTGACGACGCGGGTGACGATCGCGGCCTGGCGCGCCTGGTCTTCGCGCATCGCGGCGTGCTTGGACAGCACATGCGCCATCTCGTGGCTGAGCACGGAGGACAATTCCGAGGTGTCGCTGGCGAGCGCGAGCAGGCCGCGGGTGACATAGAGCTGGCCGTTCGGCAGCGCGAACGCGTTCACGGCGCCGGAATTGAGGATGGTGACCTTGTAGCCCTGGTCGGGGCGGTCGGACGCCGCGACGAGCCGGTCGACGGTCTTGCTGACGAGCGATTCGAGCCTGGGGTCGTCATAGGTCCCGCCATAGCTCGCCAGGATGCGCTCGTGCTCCTTTTCGGTGGCGGGGGTCTGCGCGACCGCCGGCTTCGGCCTGGGCATCGCGACCGTCGGCGGGGCCGCTGCGGTCTGGAACCGGTTCATGTCGCCGCAACCGGCAAGGGCCGAGCCCAGCACGAGGCACAGCGCGGCCGGCGCAGCCCGCAGGCGGCGGCGTTCACTGCATACGTGCCGTTCTAGGGTCCAGACTCAATTGAGCCAATATGCGACGAGAGCGGCGAGATGAACAGCGGCCAAAAAATTACGGGCGAGCTTGTCATATCGCGTGGCGATGCGCCGGAAGTCCTTGAGCCTGCAAAAGCAGCGTTCGATGACATTTCGTCCTTTGTAGGCGCGTTTGTTGAAGCGATGGATGACGACACGGTTAGATTTATTGGGGATTACGGGCTTGGCGCCACGACGAATGATTGCGCCGCGAAGCTTGTCGCCATCATACCCTTTGTCGGCGAGGAGCACGCTCATGGGTGGCGCGAGCGCCAGGACATCGGGAGCCGCAGCGATATCGGCATCTTGGCCTGGAGTCAGATGCAGGACGACCGGCCGGCAGAGCGGATCGCTCAGCGCATGGATTTTTGTCGTGCGGCCTCCGCGCGAGCGGCCGATTGCTTGATTGTGCTCCCCCCTTTTCCGCCGGAGGCACACCGGTGAGCTTTAATCGAGGTCGAGTCGAGCGACAGTACGACGCCGTCTTCGCCAGGCTTGGCCAGCGCTTCGAAGATTGCGCACCATCGTCCTCGCTTGGCCCAGCGATTGAAGCGATTGTAGATCGTCGTGTAAGGGCCGTATTCACGTGGACAATCACGCCATCGTGCACCCGATTGCAGCATGTGAATGATGCCGCTGACGATGCGTCGGTCGTCGTCCCGATCCGGCCCCGTCAGTCCCCTCGGCAGATGCGGTTCGATACGCGCCCATTGCCTGTCGTTCAGCCAAAACAAACCAGCGCGCATTCTCTCGCCCCCGAATCAACACGTAGGCAAGAGAATCACGTGGCGCTATTTAGGTACAGACCCTAGCACCCCATTCACGTCGCTTAACCCGTGCCTGGCCCTTTTTAGGGCCTTACCCCAGTCGGCTCGTTTGCGCCCAGCAACTCGACCTGCCCCGCAAGGCGCACATCGATGCGTGGCCCTGTATTCCCCTCGACCCAGCCGCGGACGCGAATGCGTCGATTTTCCAGGGACTTAAGAGCAATCCCGGCGTTTTCGAACGCGGGTTGCGTGCGCTTTGAAATAGTCACGGCAAAGCCGCGTGTCCAGTTTCGTCCGAAGTTGAGGTACGTCATTGCCCCAGCTTGCCGGACCGACAGGACTTTGCCCTCGACCACCATAAAGCGCCCGATCCCCGCCAAAATATCGTCCGGACTTTCCGCGTTTTTTATGGCCGACGGGTCAGCCCAGTTGCCCTTTTTTTGGCGCCGTGCCTCGGTCTCCGCCGCCATCAGGGCCGCCGCGCAGTCCTTGTCCGCGATCTCGGCGGAGACGAGGGCGTCGCCCTGGGCGAGCAGCACTGCCTGCACGGAGATGCCGCCGTCGCCGGCAAATATGAACGCAGCTTGGCGGCCGTAGCGGTCGGGCGTGTCGTCCGCGCTCCGCAGACTCACGTCGCGCCCGACGAGCAGCGAGGTCAGTGCCTGCTTCGTCGTCGCGGTCGGTTCGATTCCGGTGAGGCGCACTTCGCGGCCGTCATCGAGACGCACGCTGCGGGCGTCGACCATCGCCGCGACGCGGCCCTCGCCTTGAGTCTCGAATTGGCACGGGGCGGCGAACGCAGTGTGAGCCGCGGCGAGAAGAAATGCGACGATGAAGTGAAACAGTCGTGTCACGTTGCCCGGAGAGGTTGCGTTGAGTGCCAGTCTTAACTCAAGCGTAGCGTCTCGCGAAGAGGCTTCGTCACGCTCCGTCATTGCGAGCGCAGCCAAGCAGTCCCGCCGCGGAAGATTCCGGATTGCTTCGCTCTGCTCGCAATGACGGAGAAACAATTATCCGTACCCGACCATTCCGCTTTGCGGAAAACGCGCGCGCCAATCGCCGCTTCGTAACGCACCTGCGCTTGCTGCGCTCTCGCGCATGCGGCATGATTGCGGCAATAGCGATAGCCAAGCGCAATAACCAAGAGCAATAACCAAGCCGCCATCAGAGTACGGCGCGATAAGGGAGGTCTTTTTCGATGAAGCATATTCTGTCGGGCATTTTTGCCGCAGCGTTCGCCCTGAGTGCGAGCGCCGCCGCGCAGGCCCAGGACAAGCCGCCGCTGAAGATCGGCGGCATCCTCGACATGTCGAGCCTCTATGCCGACATCACCGGTCCCGGCAGCGAGACCGCGGCTAAGATGGCCGTCGAAGATTTTGGCGGCGAGGTGCTGGGACGCAAGATCCAGGTGCTGGCGGCCGACCATCTCAACAAGGCTGACCTGTCCGCCAACATCGCCCGCGACATGCTCGACAACCAGGGCGTCGAGATGATCTACGACGTCGCGGCCTCGGCCACTGCGCTCGCCGCCGGCGAGATCGCGAAAGCGCGCAACAAGATCATCATGTTCAACGGCCCGGGCTCGATCCGTCTCACCAACGAGGCCTGCGGTCCCTACACCATCCACTACGTGTTCGACACTTACGGCCAGGCCAACGTGACCGGTCTTGCCGCGGTGAAGTCCGGCCTCGACAGCTGGTTCTTCCTCACCGCCGACTACGCCTTCGGCCAGGACCTGGAGAAGGACACCAGCGCCGTCGTCACCAAGACCGGCGGCAAGGTGCTCGGCGCCGTGCGCCATCCGCTCAACACGTCGGATTTCTCGTCGTTCCTGCTCCAGGCTCAAGCGTCCAAAGCCAAGGTGATTGGCCTTGCCAACGCCGGCGGCGATACCGTCAACGCCATCAAGCAGGCGGCCGAGTTCGGCATCACCAAGGGCGGCCAGAAGGTCTCGCCGCTGCTCGCCTTCGTCTCCGACATCGATTCGATCGGGCTGGAGACCGCGCAGGGCCTGCTGCTCGCCGAAGCGTTCTACTGGGACCTCAACGACGATACGCGCGCGTTCTCGAAGCGATTCATGGAGCGCACCAAGCGGGTGCCGACCTCGGCGCAGGCCGGCGTCTATTCGTCCGTCATGCATTACCTGAAGGCCGTGAAGGCCGCGGGCACGACCGACTCGGCCGCGGTCATCAAGGTGATGAAGGAGACGCCGATCAACGACTTCTTCGCCAAGAACGGCAAGATCCGCGAGGACGGTCGCATGATCCACGACATGTACCTGTTCGAGGTCAAGAAGCCGTCGGAGTCCAAGGGCCGCTGGGACGACTACAAGCTGCTCGCCACCGTGCCCGGCAACGAGGCGTTCCAGTCGCTGGAGCAGTCGCGCTGCCCGCTGGTGAAGAAATAGCCGTCATTGCGGGCGAAGCGAGGCAATCCAGAGATGTTTCCGCAGAGACGATCTGGATTGCTTCGTCGCTTCGCTCCTCACAATGATGGGTGTGGCTGAGGCCCGAGCAAAACAACAAGGGAGACGTCCCATGAACGACATGGTCCTGCAAAAGCTCGAAGGCGGGCTGCTCACCATCACGATGAACCGCCCGGAGCGGAAGAACGCGCTCAACCCCGACATGGTCGCAGGGCTGGTCGAGGCCGCGCGGCGCGCGGCCGACGATCCCGAGGTGCGCGCGGTGCTGTTCAAGGGCGCAGGCGGCTCGTTCTGCGTCGGCGGCGACGTCAAGTCGATGGCGGCAGGCCGTGCGCCGCTGCCGTTCGAAGTGAAAATGGCGAACCTGCGCCGCGGCATGGAGGTCTCGCGCATCCTGCACCAGATGCCGAAGCCCGTGGTGGCGCAGCTCGACGGCGCGGCCGCCGGCGCCGGCCTTTCCATGGCGCTGTCCTGCGACCTGCGCATCGCGAGCGAATCCTGCAAGATCACGACCGCCTTCGCCAAGGTCGGCTTCTCCGGCGATTATGGCGGCACATATTTCCTGACGCAGCTGCTCGGCAGCGCGCGGGCGCGCGAGCTCTATCTGATGTCGCCGGTGCTGACCGCGAAGGAGGCGCATGCGATCGGGATGGTGACGAAGGTGGTGCCCGACGCCGAGATCGATGCCGCCGCGCACGAGCTCGCGCTGTCGCTGGCGCAGGGCCCATCGATCGCGCTCGGCTTCATCAAGCGCAACATCAACAACGCCGAGCATCTGGCGCTGGAAGATTGCTTCGACGGCGAGGCGATCCATCACACCCGTTGCAGCGACACCGAGGATCACAAGGAAGCCGCGAAGGCCTTCGTCGAAAAGCGAAAGCCGACCTTCAGGGGCACATGACGATGGCGCCCTATATGCGGCTCCGGCAGATCTGCCTCGTCGCGCCGCAGCTCGCGCCTGTGGCCTCCGACATCGCCGGGATCATGGGCCTCGCCGTCTGCTACCGCGATGGCAATGTCGCCAAATACGGCCTGGAGAACGTGCTGCTCCCGGTCGACACGATCCTGCTGGAGGTGGTCGCGCCGTTCAAGGGCGGCACCACTGCCGGCCGCTTCATCGAGAAGACCGGCGGCCGCGGCGGCTATATGGCGATCTTCTGCTGCAACGATCCGGACGAACGCGGCCGCAACGCCAATGCGATGGGCGTGCGCACCGCCAACGTGATCGACCACGCGCCCTATCACGGCGTGCAGCTCCACCCCCGCGACTGCCGCGCGGCCTTCATCGAGTTCAACCATACCAAGGGCAGCGACGATATTCTGGGGCCGTACCCGCCCGCGGGGCCGGACTGGCAAAAGTTCATCCGCAAGGATGTGACGCAGGCGCTGACGGGCGTGGAGATGCAGAGCCCGGATCCTCAGGGGCTCGCGGAACATTGGGGGAAGATCATCGGGGCCGCGCCGAGTGGCGGTGCCGAATTGACATTGCCCAATGCCACCTTCCGCTTCGTGAAGGGCGCCAGCGAGATCATGAGCGCGCTGGAGTTTCAGGTGGCGGATGTCGCGAGCGTGCTGCATGCCGCGAAGGCGAAGGGACTCGCGGTTGCGGGGAACGAGTTTCTGCTCGGCGGGGTGACGTTCCGCGTCAGTTGATGTCAGTGATCCGTCATCCCTGCGCAACGGCGTAGCCGTTGTCGCTGAGGTGCTAGCCTCTTCGGCGAGCCTCGAAGGGTGACGGCCACCGGCGGGGCCGTTCATCCTTCAAAGCTCCCCGCACGGTGCTGCGCACCGCGCAGCTCGCACCTCCATCGACAACGGCTACGCCGTTGCGCAGGGATGACGGGTCCGAGAGTGCGGCCGCTCAAGGAAGAATGGGGAGACGTCACCACAAGGGGAGAGGGGGAGGCTACCTTCCCTTGAAATTCGCCGTGCGGCGCTCTTCCGTGGCCTTGACGCCTTCCTTGAAGTCTTCCGTTGCCCGCAAGCGCGTCTGCTCGGCGAGCTCGTGATTGGTCGCGGCCATCACGCGATCGGCGAGGTTGGCGCGCATCGTGGCGCGGGTGGAGAGGAGGCCGAGCGGGGAGCATTCGGCGATTTCGGCGGCGAGCTTCATCGCGCCTGCCTTCACCTGGTCCTGCGGCACCAGCTCGTTGGCGAGGCCCCACTTGACGGCTTCTTCGCCGGTGACGCGGCGGCTGGTGTAAAACATCAACTCGGCGTTGTTCTTGCCGATCAGCTCGGGCAGCGTCACCGTCAGGCCGAAGCCGGGATGGAAGCCGAGCTTCGTGAAGTTGGCGGAGAAGCGCGCTTCCGGGCAGGTGACGCGGAAGTCGGCCGACACTGCAAGACCGAGCCCGCCGCCGATGGCCGCGCCCTGCACGGCCGCGACGATCGGCTTCTTGGCGCGGAAGATGCGCACGGCCTGGATGTAGAGATGGTTGATCGGGCCGAGGTTGTCGGCCGGGTCGCCCTTCTTCTCGGCTTCGCGCGCTTCCTGCGCCTGCCGCGCCGGATCGCCAAAATTGGCGCCGGCGCAGAAAGCCTTGCCTTGTGCCGACAGCACGGATGCGCGGATCTCGATGTCGCGATCGAACTCGTCGAGTGCATCCGCGATCTGGTTGATCAGCGAGATGTCGAAGAAGTTCAGCGGCGGACGGCGGATCTCGATGGTGCCGACGTGGCCAACTTTTTCGACGCCGATATCTTTGTAGGTGCTCATGACGATCCTCGATTGAATTAGCGCAAACCCAGTCCGCGCGCGATGATGCCGCGCAGCACCTCGGTGGTGCCGCCCTGGATGGTGAGTTTCGGTGCGGTCTTGATGGCGAAGTCGAGTTGCCGCTCCAGCGTCTCGCGGTTGGTCGCGGTCTCCTCGACGAAGGCGGCGAGATCGCGCACGCGATGCGGAAGCTGCTGCTCCCAGACCGTGCCGATGTCCTTGACGATGGACGCCTCCACCACCGGCTCCTTGCCGGCCTGCAGCATGCCCGCAACCGAGACCGACATGCGCCGCATGGTGTGGAGCTGCGCCACGAGCCGGCCGATGCCCTCGGCGCTGCGGGTGTCCGGGGTGGGGCCGACCGCACGCACCAGCTCGGTCAGCACGTAGTAGGTCTCCAGAAAACGCTCGGGGCCGGAACGCTCATAGGCGAGCTCGCTCGTCGCCTGCTTCCAGGCGCCGTCGACTTCGCCGAGCACGTGATCGTCGGGGACGAAGAAGTCGGTGAAGACGACCTCGTTGAACTCGTACTGCCCGGTGATCTGGCCGATCGGGTTCACCTGGATGCCCGGCTGCTTCATCTTGACCAGAAACTGGGTCAGGCCGTGACGGCGGTTTTCCTTGGTCGGCTGCGAGGTCCGGAAGATCGCGATCATGTAGTCGGCGATGTGCGCCGACGAGGTCCAGATCTTGGTTCCATTGATGAGATAGCCGCCGTCGGTTTTGGTCGCGCGCGTCTTCGCCGCGAACAGGTCGGAGCCGGAGTTCGGCTCGCTCATGCCGATCGCAAAGCAGATCTCGCCGCGGCAGATGCGCGGCAGGATATCCATCTTGATATGCTCGGGCGCGTATTTGATCAGCACCGGCCCGCTCTGGCGGTCGGCGACGAAGAAACGCCGCGTCGGCGCGTTGGCGACGCGCATTTCCTCGGTCACCACGTAGCGCTCGAGGAAGGAGCGCTCCTGGCCGCCATATTTCTTCGGCCAGGTCATGCCCAGCCAGCCCTTGGCGCCGACCCGGCGGGAAAATTCCGGCGCGTCGGTGTCCTCGCGGTTGGGTTTGTGCGGATCGAAGGTACCGGCCGCGATTTCCTCGGCGAGGAAGGCGCGCACTTCCTTGCGCAATTGCTCGCACTTCTCGGGCAGGCGGATCGGATCGAAACGGAGGGCAGCGGTCATTGTTGTCTCGTCCTCTGATCAGCGCGAAGCCACGAGCGGCCACAATTCGTCGGCGCCGCGGTTTGCCACCAGCTTGCCGAGCTCGACGGCCCAGTGGCTCTCCGAACCGAAATCGTCGCGCCAGGCCAGCGCCCGCAGCGAAAAGCGGTGCAGGATGTGCTCGCTGGTGAAGCCGATGGCGCCGTGCACCTGATGCGCGATGGCGCCGCCTTTTTCCGCGGCCTCCGCGCAGCGGATCTTTGCCGAGGCGGCTTCGAGGTAGACCTCGTCGTCGAATGATTTTGCGTTCGCGATGGCATCGGCCGCCGACGTCGCGGCCGCGAGCGCCGCGGCGGATTCGCCGGCGAGGCGGGCGAGATTGTGCTGCACGGCCTGAAACTTCGAGATCTTCTTCTCGAACGCGACGCGCTCGTTGGAATAGCGCACGGAGATGTCGAGCATCGCTTCCAGCGCGCCCGCGATCTGAAGGCTGCGCGCGACGCCGCCCATCAGCATGAGCGTGGTCTGGTCAAGGCCCTTTGCGGGCTTGACGGTGACGGGCTGGACCTTGTCGAGCGTCACGGTATCGCTGTGGTCGTAGCCGACGTTGAGTCCGGATTCGATCCGGCCCTTGCTCGCTTCGACCAAGGCAACCGAGATCCCATCCTTGCCGTGCGCCAGCACCGCAAAGTGCTTCGCTGCCTTGGCAAAGGGCACGCCGCGGGCGCGGCCGGAGAGCGCGCCGTCGGCATCGAGCGTGATGCGATCCTTCGGCGAGGCCGGCAGCACCGTCATCTCACCTTCCGGTGAGGCGATTTTCGCCTGCGCAAGCAGCCAGCCTGCGAGCATGGTTTCGGCCAGGGGAACCGCGACTGCGAAGCGGCCGGCGGCATTCAGCAGCGCAAAACCGTCGGCAAGGCTGGCGCCGGAGCCGCCGAGATCGTCGGGCACCCAGGACAAAGGCAAGCCGGCTTCGCTCAGCGCCTGCCACAGCGGCGCCTGCCACGAACCCTTCTTGTCGTTGTTGATGGTCTGCGGATCGGCGAGGTCGGCGAAGATTTTCTCCGCGGTCTCGACGACGATATTGTCACTCTCCGCCACAGCGTTCCCCGTGTTTTGCCATTGGCGCGGTCCGCCCGGTCGGCGCGGCGCGCGGTCTCTTCTTGCGCCCGATGATCCGAAAAAGCCATGGCCCTGACAAGCGTTGACCGCAGGCCCATCTGCGGCTCCGGCATGGGCGCAAGAGCTGCTATGGACTAATTCCGCTTAGCGGAGTTTGCTCGATTTGCAGGGCGCGGCAAACTCGCTAAACAGGGCCAGCTGCTCAAGGCTTGCATTCAATCAAGGGGAAGGAAATCCGGATGGCAAAAGACGGCTTGTGCGCAATCGTGACGGGGTCCGCATCTGGACTTGGTGCAGCGACCGCGGAAATTCTCGCGCGGAGCGGGGCGCGGCTCGTCATCAACTATTCCTCGAGCCAGAAGGAAGCCGAGGCCACGGCCGAACTGTGCCGCAAGGCAGGCGCGGCGGAAGTGCTGGTCGCGCAGGGCGACGTCTCGCGCGACGAGGATTGCCGCAAGATCGTCGCGGCAGCCAGCGGCTGGGGCCGGCTCGACGTGCTCGTCAACAATGCCGGCATCACCAAGCATGTCGCGCATGCCGATCTCGATGGATTGTCGGCCGAAGATTTCCAGCGCTTGTACGGCATCAACACGATTGGCCCGTTCCAGATGGTGCGCGCGGCGCGCAGCCTGCTCGAGGCCGGGGCGAAGGCTTCGGAGCGGCCGTCCGCCGTGGTCAACGTGTCCTCGGTTGCCGGCATCAGCGGCGTCGGCTCGTCGATCGCCTATGCCGCGAGCAAGGGCGCGCTCAACACGATGACGTTGTCGCTGTCACGTGCACTGGCGCCGCTGATCCGCGTCAACACGGTGTGTCCCGGCTATATCGATACGCCCTGGTTCACCAAGGGCCGCGGCGAGGCCGGCGCCAAGCAGGTGCGCGACAGCGTGGTGGCGAAGGTGCCGCTGAAGGTCGCTTCATCCGCCAATGACATCGCGCAGCTCGTCTGCTTCCTGGCGACGCCGGCGTCGAGCAACATGACCGGCGAGGTCGTGCGCATGGATGCGGGCATGCATTTGATTACTTAATTCGTCATTGCGAGCGAAGCGAAGCAATCCAGAGAGCGTCCGCGCGGACAGTCTGGATTGCTTCGTCGCAAGGGCTCCTCGCAATGACGGAGTGCGAGGGCAGCGTCGTGCGCGACGTCCCGCACCGCTACCCTTTTATCACGCCGCTCGCGACCAGCCGGTGCCAGATGAACAGCACCACCACCGCGCCGATCGTGGCCATGATGAAGCCGGCGCCCTGGTCTGGGCTGTAGTGCCCGATCGCCTGTCCGACGAAGGTGGCGAGAAACGCACCTGCAATGCCCAGGATGGTGGTGAGGATGAAGCCGCTCGGGTTGTTCGGTCCCGGCGCCAGCCAGCGCGCGATAAGGCCGGCGACGAAGCCGACGACGATGATCCACAACAGGCCGCCCATGCTCATGTCAGTGCTCCCCTTCCCGAGAACGGGTAGATCAAGGTTCGATTAGAGTCTGCCCGAGAGCTCGCTCTCGGTCGGCAGCCGTCCGTCCGGCGTCAGGTGGTCGATCACCTGTGGCAGATACTGGCTGAGGCCGGAGAGCAACTCGTCGCGCGACAGGCCGCTCTGGGCGGACAGGCTTTGGATCTGGTCGGCGCCGAGGGCGCTGGCGAGATCGCCGGGCGCAATCGCCTTGTTCTCGCCCTTGCCGACCCAGGAATTCGCGGCCTCGCCGTGGCCGCCCTGCTGAAGCTGGTTGAGGAGATCGCCGAGGCCGCCGCTCAGCACGGTGCCGGCGGCGCCGCCCGCGAGCAGGCCGCCGAGGCCGCCCTTGAGCAGGTCGCTGAGGCCGCCGCTACCACCGGGGCCGCCGGGAACAGCACTGCTGCCCGTATTGACAGGCGTCGGAGGCGGCAGCGGCGAGCGCTGCTGCGGCGCCGGCGCCGCGTCGGGCTGGCCTGCCGTCAGATGCTTGAACGCCTTCCAGGCGATCAGGCCGAGCAGCGCCATGGTCATTGGCGACATGCCGCCGGAGGATTGCTCAGAGCTGGGCGTGCTCGGGCCGCGGGGGCCGTTCTGCATGCCGTTGAGGACGTCGAGTAGACCCATGGTGCTCTCCTTCGTTCTCGTCGGCGAGTTCTCGCCGGTGACAGCCCCCCGGGGCAAAAACATATGAGGCTCTCATGACGGTTACAAGGCGAATGCACTGCAACCAATGGGCAGCCGACGTTGCCTCTGCTATCGAGGGCGGGTCATTGAAGGGAGCAAGGTCAGGTGGTTGCGGATCGACCGATCGTGGTGGCCGGCGCGGGCGCCATCGGCTGTTTCGTCGGAGGCCTGCTGGCGGCCGGAGGGCATCGCGTCGCGCTGCTGGTGCGGCCGCGGGTCAAAACCGAGATCGAGCGGTTCGGCCTGCGGCTGACCGATTTCGACGGCTCCGAGCAGAAGCTCGGCGCGGGCCAGCTCGCGCTGTCGGAGGATCCCGCGATCTTCCACAACGCCGGCATCGTGCTGGTCACGGTGAAGAGCGCCGACACCGCCGATGTCGCGGACCAGATAGCCCGGCACGCGCCGCAGGACGCCGTCATCGTCTCCCTGCAAAACGGCGTCAGCAATGTCGCGGTTCTGCGCGAGCGGCTCGGCGGCCGGCGCGTGCTCGCCGGCATGGTGCCGTTCAACGTGATCGCGATGGGCGAGGGACGCTTCCACCGCTCGACGTCCGGCGACATCCATGTCGGCGCGGATGAGGCGAATACGGCCGCAGCGCTGTCGGTGCCCGGCCTCGCCGTGCGCGCAAGCCGTGACATCACCGACGTGCAATGGGGCAAGCTGATCATCAATTTGAACAATGCGCTCAGCGCGCTGTCCGACATGCCGCTCGCCGCGCAACTGGCGAACCGCGACTGGCGAAAACTGTTCGCCGACCAGATGGCCGAAGGCGTGGCTGCGATGACGGCCGCCGGCATCACGCCGGTCTCGGCGACGCCGATCCCGCTGAGGTGGACGCCGACCCTGCTGAGGCTGCCCGATGTGATCTTCAATGCGATCCTGGGACGCACGATGAAGATCGATCCCGAGGCGCGTTCCTCGATGTGGCAGGACCTGAAGCAGGGCCGCAAGACCGAGATCGACTATCTCCAGGGCGCAGTCATCGCACTCGCCGAGCAGAACAACGTCGATGTGCCGCTGATGCGCCGCATTGTTGCGCTGATCAAGCAGGCCGAGGCGGCAGGCAATGGTCCGCCGCGACTGACGCCGCGGCAGATCCGCGGAGCGGCCTGAGTGCGAGCCGGGCGGCGGGAGGAGCACCGATGAGGCGTTATCTGGTGATTGTGCTCGCGCTGGCCGCGCTCTGCGCCGCGTCGACGCTCGCCTATGCAAGGCCGCCAACGGTGGTGAGCTCGCCCGGCTATGACAGGCGGTTGCAGGAGAGCCGCAAGGCGTTAAGTGGTTCGCCGATGACAACGGCGCCGGGGAGTCAATCGGTGCCCGCACCCAAGCGCGTCAAGAAGAAGCATCCGAACTGAGGATGGGGGCACGAATATCCATCCAACTCGTCATCGCGAGCGCAGCGAAGCAATCCAGAATCCCTCCGCGGAAAGACTCTGGATTGCTTCGCTACGCTCGCAATGACGGCTGAAGCCGTGGCTCACCCCTTCTTCGCCGGCTTGCTTGGCGCCGGGGTGAACAGCTTCTTCAGATCGCTCAAGCTTTCCGATAGCCGCGGCCATTCGCAGGAGAACGAGCCCTTGGTGCAGGGTGCGCCCTTCGGTCGCGGGCTGACGGACTGCTGCACCTTCGGCCGCTCGACCGGGACAGGCACGCGCGCGACCGGGGCGGGCACGCGCTCGACCTCGGTTCGCAGTGCGACCTGCTGCTGCCGCGCTTGCTGTTCCTGTTGCTCGCGCTGCTCGCGTTGCTGGCGCGCGGCGGCTTGGGCCGCTTCATTGCTACGGCGCTGATTGGCGAGGTAGGCGGTGTAGGATTCGTCTATCCTCTTCTGCTCCTCCGGCGTCGGGTTGGGACCTGCGATGTCGAAGGTGCGGTCCTGGAGGAAATCGTAATAGGAATAGCCGCCGCCTGGCTTGCGGCGGCCGGCGAACTTGGCGTTGCAATCGGCAAGCGCAGCCGTCTTCTCGGTCTTGTTCGCGGCCTTCTCGGCGGCGTCGGCGCATTCCTCGAAATCGACGGGCGCGCGCTTCCACCATTGGGCGTGGGCATGCAACGGCGTCAGCAGAAGAAATCCTGCTGCGGCAACGACAAGCGCCGCACGACGCGATGCAACTACGTCCGACATTCTACGAGAGCATTCCTTGCAAAACTCAACCCGAACTGAGTCGGGTCCGATTTTTGCCCCTTTATCGCCGGCTTGTCACCCGTGGAACTCGGGAATTTCATGGCTGGAATGCTGACATTTTTGCTTGACGTGGCGCGAGAGTCACAGCCGCGCGGCACGTGATCGGCTTAGACTTTTATTGGTTTGAGTTCGAAGGGGAATATCCATCATGAGAGCGTTGGCCCGTCTCGCCGCAATCACATTGGCGTTCATTTCGAGCCATGCGTTCGCAGCGGACGAAGAAGCGCCCAACCGCAAGCCGGTGAGGGCGATTGCCGACGCGCGGCTCTCGGTCGGCGGCCAGGGAATGCTGCCGCTCTATCTCTCCAGCGACTGGTCGCTGCCGCTGCCGGCGATCTCGCGCGCCATCATCCTGCTGCACGGACGCCTGCGCAATGCCGACGAATATTACATGTCGGCCCATACTGCGCAGGTTGCGGCGGGCGACGACGGCAAGAACGCGCTGATGATCGTCCCGCAGTTTCTGGCGGAGATCGATATCGACGCGCACAAGCTGCCCGCGGATACGCTGCGCTGGTCGCTGGAGGGATGGGAGGGCGGCGACGCCGCGCTGGCGCCGAATCCGGTCTCATCCTTCGATGCGCTCGATGCGATCCTCGTAAAACTCTCGGACCGGCGTATCTTCCCGAATCTGAAGCAGGTCGTCGTCGCCGGCCATTCCGGCGGTGGCCAGGTCGCGCAACGCTATGCGATCGCCGGCAAAGGCGAGGTGGCGCTGTCGCGCCAGCATATCGATGTCCGCTACGTCGTCGCCAACCCCTCCTCCTACGCTTATTTCAGCAACACGCGGCCCGTGCCGGCGATCGCCGCATCCTGCCCGGGCTACAACAACTGGAAATACGGCATGGACGGGCGTCCGCCCTATCTTGCGAACGCAACGCCGGTAGCGCTGGAGCAGCGCTACGTCGAGCGCGAGGTGATCTATCTGCTCGGCACGCTCGACACCAATCCGAAGCATTCCGCGCTGGACAAGAGCTGCATGGCCGAGGCGCAAGGTCCCACGCGCTACGCCCGCGGCCACGCTTATGCGGATGCGATGGCCAAGCGCGACCGCGGTACGCCCAATCACCGGGTCTGGGACGTCGCCGGCGTCGGCCATGACGGCGACAAGATGCTGACCTCGAAATGCGGCCTCGCGGCGCTGTTCGATATTCCGGGCTGCGGGGCGGAGCGCTGATGCGGACGTCTTGAAGGCAGATGCCTTGAAGGCTTGGCTCCGGCTGTTACACTTCGTCTCGCGACGCCTCATCCTGAGACTTCGCCAAGAAGACGAAGTGGAAACGCCTGATGCTGCTACCCCTGTCCGACGTGCCTCGCTGGTACGCTCAACGCAAACCGCAAGGCACGATCGCCGTCCGCCACGGGCAGGATACGCTGACATGGGACGAGCTCGAACGCGGCGCCAATCGGCGCGCGCGAGCGTTCATGGCCAAGGGCGTCAAGCCCGGCGACTTTGTCGCAATCGGCTTGCCTAACGGCAACGCGTTCTTCGAGACCTCGTTTGCGGTATGGAAGTGCGGAGCGACGCCGACGTCGCTGTCGTGGCGGCTGCCGCGCGGCGAAGCCGCTGCGGTGCTCGACATCCTGAAGCCCGCGCTGGTGGTCGGCGGCGAGGCCGACTGGAACGCGCCGAACCGCCTGCCGGCGGATTTCGTGCCGGAAGGTTTTTCGGACGAGCCGCTCGATCCGCCGGTGGCCCGTTACTGGAAAGCCATGACCAGCGGCGGCTCGACCGGCCGGCCAAAGGTGATCCTCGATCATCAGCCAGCAGTGACCGACACGGTCGCCGCGCCACCGCTCAACATTCCCTTCGGCGTTTCGCTGCTCAATCCCGGTCCGCTCTACCACAATGCGCCGTTCATCGTGTCGCACTACGCGCTGTTCACCGGCGGCCAGCTCACCGGCCTCGTCAAGTTCGATGCCGAGGAAACGCTGCGCCAGATCGCGCGCGAGCGCGTGCAATGGGTCAATTTCGTGCCGACCATGATGCACCGGATCTGGGCGTTGCCGGAGAGCGTGCGCAACTCTTATGACGTGTCGAGCCTCCAGACCGTGTTCCACATGGCAGCTCCGATGCCGCCCTGGCTGAAGGAGAACTGGATCGCCTGGCTCGGGCCTGAGCGGGTCTGGGAGCTCTATGGCGGCACCGAGCGGCAGGGCTCGTGCATCATATCAGGCACGGAATGGCTGACCCACAAGGGCTCGGTCGGCAAGATCGGCGAGATGGCGCGCTTGCGCATCGTCGGCGAGGACGGCAACGACGTCGCGCCCGGCGAGACCGGCGAGATCTATTTCCTCAACAATGACGGCGAGGACGCCACCTATCACTATCTCGGCGCCGCGCCGAAGCGCCGCGCGGACGGCTGGGAGTCGCTCGGCGATATCGGTCGGCTGGACGCGGAAGGCTATCTCTATCTCGGCGACCGTCTCGCCGACATGGTGCTGCGCGGCGGCGCCAACATCTATCCGGCCGAGGTCGAGGCCGCGGTCTCCGAGTCGCCAGGTGTGCGGTCCTGCGTGGTGGTGGGATTGCCCGATCCGGAATTGGGCCAGCGCGTGCACGCCATCATCGAGCCGGAGCCGGACGCGGACGGCCAGGCCATCGCCGACGGCATGGCGGACTTCTTGAAGGACAGGCTGAGCCGCTACAAGCACCCCGAGAGCTTCGAGATCGTCAGCGCCCCGCCGCGCGATGATTCCGGAAAAGTTCGCCGCACCCTGTTGCGCGACGAGCGCGCGGCGTGGATGAAGGAAGGGCGCGCCTTCCGGATTCGGCCGGCGAAGGCGCGGGCGCACGCCGAATAAGAAGAATACAGAAGGATTGAGACATGACGATCACCATCGCAGCGAACAGCGTGCCGAAGCCGCCGGCCGAGATCATCGAGGGTTTTCGCGGCGCGCCGACTTCGGTCATTTCAGACAATCTCGCCCGGCTGCCGGGCGCGGTGGGGCTAAAGCCGTATCATCGCGGCGGCAAGCTGGTGGGGACGGCCTTCACGGTGCGCACGCGTCCCGGCGACAATCTCGCCATCCACCGCGCGCTCGAGCTGGTCGGCCCGGGCGACGTCATCGTGGTCGACGGCGGTGGCGACGAGACCCGGGCGCTGGTCGGCGAGATCATGAAGAACATCGCGCAGTGGCGCAAAGCCGAAGGCTATGTCATCGACGGCGCGATCCGCGATGTCGCGGCCTTCGCGGCCGACGACTTTCCCTGCTACGCCCGCGCGGTGATCCATCGCGGCCCCTACAAGAACGGCCCCGGCGAGGTCAACGTGCCCGTGACGATCGGCGGCAGCGTGATCTCGCCCGGCGACGTCGTCGTCGGCGATGAGGACGGCGTGGTGTCGTTCCCCGCCGCCGGCGCCGCGGCGCTGCTGGAAGCCGTCCGCGCCCAGGTCGCGCGTGAGGAGGAGACCATGAAGGCGATCCGCGAGGGCCGCTACCAGGGCTCCTACGGCAAATCCTGATCAGATCAGAATGAAGGGGAGGGCAGCGTGAGCCAGAAGGACGAATTTCACAACATCAACGATCCCAGCGACGGGCTGTTTCGCGAGCTCGCGGCGGGGGTCACCACGCGCATCTTCTCCGGCGAGCAGGCGATGCTGTCGGTGGTGACGCTGGCCCCGCATGCGCAAGGCACGCTGCATCATCATCCCGAGGAGCAATGGGGCGTGCTGCTCGACGGCTCCGCCATCCGCGTCCAGGGTGATGAGGAAATTCCGGTGAAGAAGGGCGATTTCTGGCGCACGCCCGGCAATGTGCCGCACACGATGCGCGCCGGCCCCGATGGGGCCCGCGTGCTGGACATTTTCAGTCCACCACGGCCAGAATACAAAAAAGCGGGGTCGGGCTTCGGCACGACCTAGGCGCCAAAGAGCAAAAAGCCAGGCGCAAAACCAAAGGGGAGGGGACCATGACGATCACACGACGCACGCTGCTGGCAGCGCCCGCCATTCTCGCAATCGCGCCAGCGGTGGCGCAGGCCGGCAAGATTACGCTGGTCGTGCCGTTTCCGCCGGGCGGCTCGACCGATGCGATGGCGCGACTGTTGCAGGCCAATCTGCAGACAAAGCTCAACCGCATCGTCGTGGTCGAGAACAAGTCGGGCGCCGCCGGCGCGCTCGGCGCGGCGCAGGTCGCCAAGAGCCCGCCGGACGGCTCGACGTTCCTGGTCACCTTCGATTCCCACGCGGTGATCCCGTCCATCCTCGACAAGCCACCGGTCGATGTCGAGCGTGAGCTGATGCCGGTGCTGCTGGTGGGCACCGCGCCCTACGTGATCGCTGCCGGCGCCGGCCGTCCCTACAAGAGCTTTGCCGACGTGGTCGCCGCCTGCAAGGCGACGCCCGGCGCGGTGAAATATGCCTCCGTCGGCATCGGCACGCTCGGCCATCTCGCCATGACCGTGCTCGGCACCAAGGCCGGCGTCGAGATCATGCACGTGCCCTATCGCGGCGGCGGTCCGGCGATGAACGACGTGCTCGGCGGCCATGTCGATCTGATCGCGGGATCGGCGGCGCTGGTCTCGGCCCAGCTCGGCACCAACATGCTGCGGCCGATCCTGCAACTCGGCCGCGAGCGACTGCCGGCGTTGCCGGATACGCCGACCGCGATCGAGGCTGGCTTCCCGGACTTCGAGACGCTCGCCTGGTGGGGCGTTTTTGCACCGTCGGGCACGCCGCCGGATGTCGTCGCGGCCATGGCGACGGCGTCCAGGGAGATCCTGAGCGAGCCCGCGACCGCCGCCCAGCTCAAGGAGACCCAGCAAATGACGCTGCTGCTCCAGGACGGCGCCGCCTTCAAGACCTTCTTCGACAAGCAGGTCGCCTATTGGGGCAAGGTGGTGAAGGACAACAATATCAAGGCGTAAAACGCCTCTTTCCGGGATTGCCATCCCAGGTCCGGTGCCAAGTTCGGTGCCAGGCCCGGCCCGCTTGCGCGGGCTTGAGCGTCAGAGCATCTTGCCGACGATCTTTGTCATATCTGCCGCCGAAAACGCGCGCAGCGTTTCGGTGCGGACATTGCCGAGTGCACTGAGACTAAGGCTGAGCGACATCGCGGCAGCCTCATCTGGAGCCTCGAGAACGGTCACAACGTCATACCGTCCCTGCGTCCAGACGATCTCTTTCACGGTCACGCCGAACGTCTTGGCCATCTCCTTGAAGGCTTCGGCCCGCTTCGGCGAGTCCTTGACGTTGCGGACTCCCTGATCAGTGAAGTTTCCCAGCACGACATAGGTTACCATGGTCGTCCTCCCTGGTTAGAACCCAGATCCAATTCTCGCTTGAGGCAACCGCGCCGAGCTTGCCACGGCGGCTGAGACAGCGCTACTTGTGCTTTGGAACGTCAGCAGATGCGACTTATTCGGTCAGGACAACGGCCGCGCGAAACTGAGTTCATGGCCGTCGGGGTCGGTGAGATGGAAGTATCGCTCCCCCCATTCTGCATCGCGCGGCGTGGTCGACGGCTGCCATCCGGCGGCGCGTGCGCGCTCATAGGTCCCGTCGACATCGGCGACGTAGAAGATGATGCGGCCCCACCAGGACCAGCGCTTGTCGTCCGGCTGCGCCGTCAGGTTGAGATAGCCAGTGCCGGCACGAAAGCTGGTGAATGCAGCGGCTTCGCCGCCATACAGGAGCTCGAACCCCAGCGACCGGTAGAAGTGCACGGAGCGCCCCATGTCATGTGTGCCGAGCGTGATGGCGCTGATGCTTTCGATCATGTGAGCTGCTCCGCCGGGAGGGACCTGGACGCGATTGTATAGCCGCTCTGTTCAGGTTGACGATGATCCGGCCCGCCTTGCGGCTGGCGAACCGTATCCTGCTCTGCTATGAGGGGGCCCGAACCCGCACCCGCAGGTTCCGCGGTCCCGTAGCTCAGCCGGATAGAGCGGCGGTTTCCTAAACCGTAGGTCGCATGTTCGAGTCATGCCGGGATCGCCATTTTTTCAACGACTTAGCTTTGTGTCGCCAGGGGCTGAGCAGAAATTTTGCTCGGTTTTTGCTCAGGCTGCATGGCTCAAACTGTTCTCTCTTGGTCGTAGCAATGCTCGCACCCATGAAGGACGCTCTTCTCTTCGGTTCTTGATGAAGCCTTGCCGCAGCTGACGCCGCCGAAACTGCCAAGTTCGATCTTCAAGTGCGATATTGGTGCGTAACGGTGTTAGGCTCACATCGAACCGTGCATTCCAGAAAGGTGCCGCTGAAGCCAAGAAGACGATGAAGGGCTTCCTGGCTACGCTCTACCAGTCGTCGCAGCGCTTGCGGCATGTTGAAGACGATGACGCGAATCGAAACATCGTATGAGAGCGCGGACGCTTGCCATGGAACATCTTGCAAAGACAGGTGTGGCACTCGCGTTGATGCTGGGAGCCACACTTCCGGCGCAAGCGGCGAAGATGAGCTTCGAATGCCCGGAATCTATTGACGAGACGACGCCGGCAAAGAGGGCTGAAATTCAGAAGTTACTTCCGGTCGGCAACGCGATGGACGATCCCGGCCGCTTGAACTCAAGCATCGACGCGCTCAGGCGTCTCGGCCTGTCAAGGACCCTGATCATCGATCACTTGATCGGAGCGTATTGCCCAACTGTCGCCAGGGACAATAGCCTTTCGGACGCCGACAGGACTGCAAAGGTTCGCCGGTTCGCGAGTCGCGTAACAGTGCTCGTTTATGATGTGGAGGAGGCTTCCGAGATCATCCTCAATGTCCCCTTGAAGCCGTCAATGGTCGACGAAGTAACTGCCAGGGCCAGGAAGGCCGGCCTTTCAGTGGAAGATTGGTTGTCAAGGATGGTTGCATCAGCCGTCCAGCAGCCTTGACCGGAGCGGCCTTCAGTCGCGGCGTCGCGCTGGTCCGGAGGGGCCGGCGTTGCTTTTGGACGGATGGCTGCGAGAGTGGCTCGCACAGTTCGGAACGCGCCGGCATTCGGGCCGTGCGTCGTCGGCGATCTCAGGGATTCCCAAGGTGCCGGCGGGCACGGCGCGAAGACATCACTACATCGAGCTATGGGCAGGGGTGTCGCTTGCCATCGTAGCCGAGATACGTTCCCGAAGCCGGGTCGTACGAGCGATATTTTTGTTCGCAATAGGACGAGCCATCCGCAGAGTCGTAGTCGCCGTAGTAGCCGTCGTCGTAGCCGCCATAGTAAGGCCAGCCCGAATAGGCGCCCAATGCGAAGGCGCCGCCAAGGCCAAGACCCCCGCCGTAAGCCCATGCGTGGCGGTAGCGATGCCGGAACCCGGCATGATGGAATTGGCCGCCATGGAAGCCGCCAGCGGCCCGGAAATGACCAGCTCCGCCGTGGAAGCCTCCGCCGCCTCCGAAGTGCCCACCACCGTGAAATCCGCCGCCACCCCCGAAATGTCCGCCACCGCCGCCATGTCCACCGCCCCCATGTCCGCCGCCGCGCGCAGAGGCGGCCGCTCCCGGCGCCAGGGTTGCGCAAAGAGCGATCACGCCAAGCAATTTCAGTCGTTCCATCGTTTTTCTCCAGCTACATGATGTCGGCCACGTCTCGACCTTTGCCGGACACTCATTGGCCCGAGACCTGCCGACGACTCGATGTTTGCCGGATGCGCGCTCGCCGTCTTTTCAATAGGCCGCGGATGTTTCAGCTTCGCACGTGTCTTCCCGGGATCGCCATTTTGTCATAGGCAATCGTCGCTGTTTGCCACGCTCGTCGGCGCAAAATTTGCTAGAAGCGAAAGACGTCCTTCCTGGCCTTGCCGACGTGCCGGCCACGCCTCGCTACCCCATCCGGAGACAACGATGCCTTTCGATTTGATCCTGCGCGGCGGCCGTGTGGTCGACCCGTCCCAGAAGCTCGACGCCGTGACGGACATCGCCTTTGCCGGCGGCAAGGTCGCCGCCGTCGGGACCGGGCTGAAGGCGGATCCGGGCACCGACGTGCGCGACGTCTCGCGCTATATCGTGACGCCGGGGCTGATCGATCTGCACACCCATGTCTATTGGGGCGGCACCTCGCTCGGCATCGACGCCGAGGAATTCTGCCGCCTGTCCGGCGTCACCACGGCGGTCGATACCGGCAGCGCCGGTCCCGGCAATTTCGCGGGCTTCCGCAAGCATGTGATCGAGCCGAGCCAGGTCCGCATCCTCGCCTATCTGCACGTCTCACATGCGGGCATCTTCGGCTTCTCGCACCGGATCATGGTCGGCGAGAGCGAGGAACTGCGGCTGATGAATCCGATCGAGGCGGCCAAGGTGGCCGATGCCAACCGCGACCTCATCGTCGGCATCAAGGTGCGCGTAGGGCTGCACTCCTCGGGCACGTCGGGGATCGTGCCGCTCGACATCGCGCTCGAGGTCGCGAACGAGGTCGGCATGCCGCTGATGGCGCATATCGACCATCCGCCGCCGAGCTACGAGGAGGTGCTGGGCCGCCTGCGTCCGGGCGACGTGCTGACCCATGCGTTCCGCCCCTTCCCCAATACGCCGGCGACCGCGCAAGGCACGGTGAAGAAGGCGGTGCTGGACGCGCGCGAGCGCGGCGTGCTGTTCGATATCGGCCACGGCAAGGGCTCGTTCGCCTTCAAGACCGCGCGCGCGATGCTCGCCAACGGCTTCTATCCCGACACCATCTCTTCCGATATCCATCAGCTCTGCATCGACGGCCCGGCCTTCGACCAGGTCACGACCATGTCGAAGTTCCTGTGCATGGGCATGGAGCTGTCGGACGTCGTCGCCGCCTCGACGGTGAACGCGGCGATGGCGTTGCGGCGTCCGGAGCTTGGCAGCCTCAAGCCCGGCAGCGTCGGCGACGCCACGCTTGTTACAGTCAGGCAGGGCCAGTTCGACTATGAGGACGTCGTCGGCGAGCACCTGATCGGCGATCGCAAGATCGTCTCCGAAGGGGTCGTTATCGGCGGCCGCTGGTGGCATCCGAACTGATCGGCGCTCACGGGTCGTGAGCGCGCGATCGCGGGACGCGTCAAGTCAGTCGCGTCCTGCCTCCATGATCGCCTTGGCGAGACGCGCCGGGTCGGAGAAGCACAGCTCGTGGCTTCCCGGCACCTGCACCAGGCGGAACAGGCCGAGCTTCTCCGAGAGCCGCGGATGCCAGGGATGGCTGTGCGGCATCGCGATGTCCTCGGTGCAGTTGATGTAGGACTTTGCCAGCGGCATCTCCGCCGGATTGGTCTTGAGCGCGATCTTGTCGGTGAAAGTCGCCAGCGGATGCGGATTGAGCACGTCATAGGCGCGCTGCGCGGTTTCGAGATCGGCATCGTTGATGAAGACTTCGCGCCAGATGGGGAAGGGCAACACCACGGAGCTGTCGCCGCGTTCGGCCGCGATGGCTTCGAACAGCCCGATAAAGTGCGGCGGCACCATGTCGTTGAGGCATTCGCCGTTGTTCGGCACGAAGGCATTCCAATAGACCAGGCGGCGAATGCGTTCGGGCGCGAGGTCGGCGACCCCGGTGATGATCATGCCGCCATAGGAATGGCCGAGCAGGACGACATCCTTCAGATCGTTCTCGGCGAGATAGTCGGCGATCGACTGGATCGCGTCCTTCAGCCCGGTCGTCTTGGGATCGCCGGGGCGATTGCCCTTGATTGTCGGCGTATAGACCTTGTGGCCGGCGGCGCGGATCGGGGCCGCGACGGGTTCGAACTCGGCACCGGTGTGCCAGGCGCCATGGACGAGAACGTAGGTCGACATGTTGTAGCTGCTCCCGAGGGTGTGGTTAGATCGGCATGACGTGGGTCCTTTGCGGCGCTCGCGAGGCGCGGCGGACAATTCTTGTTGTGCGAAGTGTGAACCGGCCGGCCATTTTCCGCTTGGCTGGCGCTGAACCGGATTGGTCTCGGAGCGAACTGATGGAGCAGGTCACAAGCCGGCCGCGGCACGTCATCTGGAACACCGCAGTGACCCCGCCGGACGAGCAGTTTTCCTATTACCGCGAGGCGATCTGCCAGGCATTCATGAACCTGACGCCGGAATCGGCGACGACGTCGCGCTTCCCGGCCAAGGTGGAGACGATCGGGTTGGGCGCCGGCGCAATCAACCGGGTGGTGTTTCCCGAGCATACCGTGCATCGCTCGCGCGCCGATATCGCGGCGTCGACCGAGAGCTGCTTCTATCTCAACTTCAAGCTGGCCGGCCGCTGCCGCATGCTCCAGGGCGACAGCGAGGTCAGCCTGTCGCGCGGCCAGGTCGGCATCGTCGACAGCGACCGCGAGGTGACGCTGCTGCACGATCGCGGTCCGACACTGGAGGTCGCTTCGTTCTGGGTGCCATCGCGCGCCTTACGCGACCGGCTGCCGCCGTCGTTCGATTTCAGGGCCGAGCGCGTCTCCGACGATCCCCATGTCGGTCACCTCATCGTCGAGACCGCACGCTCCCTCAACGCCGGCGTATTGCGGATGGCGGAAGAGGACAGCATTCGGCTGTTCGACGTTCTGCTCGATCTCGTTGCGCTCAGCCTGTCGCGCCGCTCGCGGGCGCAGACGGCGGAGGCGGCCGGCTTTGCGGACGCGACCGTGCTGGCGCTGCGCCGCGCCATTCACGAGCGGCTGCGCGAGCCGGGACTGACGGTCGCGGCGGTCGCCGGCGTTGTCGGCATCAGCGAGCGTTATGTCCACAAGCTGTTCGAACGCTCCGGCACGACATTTTCGGACTATTTGATGGATCGCCGCCTCGTGGGCGCGGCGGCCGACCTGAAGGATCCGGCATCGGGCGGCCGCGCGATCGGCGCCATCGCGTTCGACTGGGGCTTCTCGGATCTCTCCCACTTCGCGCGGCGCTTCAAACAGCGCTTCGGCTGCCGCCCACGCGATTGGCGTGCGCGTTGAACAGAGCTACAGCAACCTGATCATAAGGATCTGGCGATCAGCAGCTTCATGATCTCGTTGGTGCCGCCATAGATCTTCTGGATGCGGGAATCGATGAAGATGCGCGAGATCGGATATTCCTGCATGTAGCCGTAGCCGCCGAACAGCTGGAGGCATTCGTCGGCGGTCTGGACCTGCTTGTCCGAGCACCAGTACTTCGCCATCGACGCCGTGACGGTGTCGAGGTCCTTGGCGACGAGGCGCTCGATGCACCAGTCGACGAAGACGCGCGCGATCATCGCTTCGGTCTTGCGCTCGGCGAGCGTGAAGGCGGTGTTCTGGAAGTCCATCAGCGGCTTGCCGAACGCCTTCCGTTCCTTGGTGTATTCGGTGGTGAGCCTGACCGCGCGCTCCATCGAGGCGACCGCGCCAACCGCAAGGGCAAGGCGCTCCTGCGGCAATTGCTGCATCAGCTGGACAAAACCCAGGCCTTCCTCCTTGCCGAGCAGGTTTTCCGGCGGCACCGTGACATTGTCGAAGAACAGTTCTGACGTGTCGGAGGCGTGCAGGCCGATCTTGTCGAGGTTGCGCCCGCGCTTGTAGCCATCCGCGCCCGCGGTCTCGACGACGATCAGCGAAATGCCCTTGGCGCCGGCTTCGCCCGTGCGTGCCACGACGACGACGAGATCGGCGGCCTGGCCGTTGGTAATAAAAGTCTTCTGGCCGTTGATGACGTAGGAATTGCCCTGCTTCTTCGCGGTGGTCTTGACGGCCTGCAGGTCCGAGCCGGTGCCGGGCTCGGTCATGGCGATGGCGCCGACCATCTCGCCGGAAGCCATCTTCGGCAGCCAGCGCTTCCTCTGCTCCTCCGAGCCGTAATTGAGGATGTAGTGCGCGACGATGGCGCTGTGCACGGAGACGCCGGTGGTCAGCTCCGGCACCGTGCTTTCGAGGTCGTCCAGCACGGCGGCGTCATAGGCGAAGGTCGCACCCAACCCGCCATATTCCTCCGGCACGCTCGCCAGCAGCGCGCCCATCTCGCCGAGCCCGCGCCAGGCGAAGCGGTCGACCATCTTCTGCTCGCGCCATTTCTCGGCATGCGGCGCCAGGTCCTTGGCCAAATATTTCCGGAACTGGTCGCGGAAGATTTCGAGCTCTTCGGTCATCCAGGAGGAGCGGTAGGACATGGTCACCTCGGTCAATGCAGCTTTCCGACCTTGGTAGGCCGGTCGGCGGCGGCGATTATTGTGTTTTCAGGCTACGCCGGTGAGGCTACCAAGGCAGCCGGAAACGCGTCTGTCGGGATGGCTGATTGTGGCGACCAAAACTCAAGAGCTCAAGCTCGACATCGAGCGCATCGGCGCGGTCTCGGCGATCCTGGTGCAGCCGGCCAAGGCGCGCGCCTGCTACGTCCTCGCGCACGGCGCCGGCGCGGGGATGCGGCATGCCTCGATGGACAAGATTGCGGACGGGCTCGCGGATCGTGGCATCGCGACGTTCCGCTTCAATTTTCCCTACATGGAAAACAAGCAGGGCCGTCCTGACCAGCCGGCGGTCGCCCACGCCACCATCCGCGCGGCAGTCGAGGACGCAAGCCGGCTCTGCCCCGGCTTGAAGCTCGTTGCCGGCGGAAAGTCGTTTGGCGGGCGCATGACCTCGCAGGCGCAGTCCAAGGCGCCGCTGCCTGACGTCCAAGGGCTCGCCTTCCTCGGCTTTCCCCTGCACGCCGACAAGAAGCCGTCGACGGAGCGCGCCGAGCATCTGGCTCATGTCGAGATCCCGATGCTGTTCCTGCAAGGCACGCGCGACGGGCTTGCCGATCTCGGCCTCCTCAAGCCCGTGATCGATGCACTCGGCCCGAGGGCGACACTGCACGAGGTCGCCGGCGGCGATCACTCCTTCGCGGTGCTGAAGAAGTCCGGCCGAACCAATGAAGAGGCGCTTACTGAGGTGCTCGATACGCTCGCGGCCTGGATCGATGAGCTCGCCTAAGGCTCAAGCGGAATAAAGCCCCTTGTCGCGCGCCTTCTGGATCGCCAGCGCGGCGATCAGGTCGAGCGTCGGCGTCGACAGGCCGGCGGTGCGGGCGAAGGCGGCGGGCGCCTTCACCAGCACGTCGATCTCCATGGCGCGGCCGAGCTCGTAATCCTGGAGCAGCGACGGCTTGTGGTTGGGGGCGGGGCCGCTGCGCGTCACGCGCTTGACCTCGGGGATGAAGTGCTGCGCGATGTCGTTCGCCTCGTTCAGCATGCGCGGAATGACGTCGGCAAAGGCCGGGTCGTCACGCACGCCGCGCGCGGTCTGGCCGGTGAGCAGGCACAGCACCGACAGTGACATGTTGGTCAGGAGCTTTGACCAGATCGCCTCGCGGATCTCCGCCACCGGCGGCGATTCCAGCCGTGCATCGTTGAGAACCCCGCGAAGCCTGGTGATGCGCTCGCAATTGCGGTCGTCGCATTCGCCGATCAGCAGGCGGTTGCGGTCCGGCGTCAGGTTCTGCACCACACCGGGCGCGGTCACCTCGTTGGAGGAGAAGACGACGCCGCCGACGATCCGCTCTTTCGGAATGCATGCGCGCAAGCGCCCGCCGGGGTCGAGGAAGGAAATATCGGGCGGCGTCGGATGCCGCGGCGGCAGGCCGATGCCGTACCACCAGGGAATACCGTTCTGCGCAAAGACGATCGCGGTGTCGTCCTGGAGCAGCGGTTTTATGCTGGCGACCAGCCCCGTCAGTGCGGTCGCTTTGAGCGTGCTGATCACGACGTCCTGCGGGCCGAGCTGGGCCGGATCGCCGGAGGCGTTCACCTTGGCGGTGACCTCGGAATCGCCGACGCGCAGCTTCAGGCCATTGGCGCGGACTGCCTCCAGATGGGCGCCGCGCATCACGCAAGAGACCTCATGGCCGGCGCGGGCCAGCCTGACCGCGATATGACTGCCGACGGCGCCCGCGCCGAAAATGCAGATGCGCATGTGTGATGTCCCGTCCCTGATCCCTTGGATGTCGCCCGGCGGCAGCATGACACAAGCCGCCATGCGATGGACGCGGCCGCCCTACGCCGGAAAGATATGGATCGGGATGAGTTGCCTCAGCCATAGTGGGCGGCAAACAAGATGACCGGAGGATCGCCGATGACTGCCAACCCCGTCCTGTGGACCCTCGATGAGCGTGGGGTTGCGACCGTCACGTTGAACCGGCCCGAAGTGAACAATGCCTATGACGGCGCATTGATCGCAGGCGTGCTCGCGGCCATGGACGATCTCGGCAGGAAGTCCAGTCTTCGCGTCGTCGTGCTCCGGGGCAACGGCAAGCATTTCCAGGCCGGCGCCGACCTCAAATGGATCAACGGCGTGCGGCCGCAATCGGCTGAGGCGAACGAGGCGGCGTCGCGTGCGACCTTCGAGGCCGTGCAGCGGCTCAATACCTTGCCAATCCCGACCGTCGCGCTGGTGCAGGGCGGCTGTTTTGGCGGCGGCACCGGCGTGATTGCCGCCTGCGACGTCGTGATCGCGGCGGACAATGCGCTGTTCTCGATCACGGAGGTGCGTTGGGGCCTGACCGCCGCGATCATCATCCCGCAGCTTTGCGATGCCATTAGTGTACGGCAAGTCCGCCGCTACGCGCTGACCGGCGAACGTTTCGGCGCCGAAGATGCCCGCCGCATCGGCCTCGTCCACGAGGTCGTCCCGCTCGCCGACCTCGAAGCCGCCGGCGCCAAGGTGGTCGAGCAGCTCCTTGCCAACGGACCGGAGGCGATGGCCGAGACCAAGCGGCTCGCGCTGGAGAGCTCGTTTGGCGGGATGGCGGTGGACGATGCCGCGTACAAGCGGCTCGTGCACCTGCATTCAGTCAAACGCCAGAGCGCGGAGGCGGCGGAAGGGCTGGCATCGTTTGCCGAGAAGCGCGCGGGGCGCTGGAGTGGCGGTCAAGGCTGAGCCTCTGTCGTTCAGCAGCCGCGGCAGATATTGTTGATGCTGCGATAGACGGCATCGTCGTCCTGCCGCATCTGGCGCATCGTTTCGAGCGTCTTGCTTTCCGCGCTCGGCTCCGGCTTGCGCTTGGCGGCCAGCGCGGCTTCCTGGCGTTGGTAACACGCTTCGCGCTCCGCCTTGGCCTGGATGAACCGGCATTGCGGCCGATCGAGGCGAATCTCCGTAATTCCGCGGGGCCTTCCTTAAGGGTTCAATCATTCCCGGCCATTAGGGTTACGACAATTGTCACGCCATGGTGTCGAATGCACAGACAAGTTTTGGGACTTTGGAAAGCCGGGTCGATCGTCGCCGCGGCGGCGGGGCTGCTGGTTCTGCAACCAGCTGCCGCTTCACCGCGATTGATCTCTCTGGCGTTCAATTCCCAGCTGGGGAGCCCGCAGCAGCTCGGAGCCGATGAGTTTCGCCAGAAGCTGGTGGCATCGGTCGGCAAGCGCATCGTGATCGACGAGCGCGCCACCAACGCGCTCGGCAGCGAGAACGCCATCCTGGCGGCGACCCGGGCCGGCTCGGTCGATATGGCGGTGCTGTCGGGGTCTGTGGTCAGTTCGGTCGTCCCCGAACTTGGCGTGTTCGACATTCCCTTCTTGTTCCGCGACACAGCCCACGCGAAGGCCGTGGCGCAAGGTCCGGCCGGCGCGGCAATCGCCACTAAATTCGCCGACAAGGGGCTGACGCTGCTGGCGATCGGCCGACAGGGATTTCGCAACGTCACGAATTCCAAACGGCCGGTTCGCACGCCCGAGGATATCAGGGGTCTCAAGATTCGCGTGATTCCGAACGAGATCTACCAGATGACGTTCAAGGCGCTCGGCGCCGAAGTGGTCCCGATGGAATTTCCGCTGGTCTACACCGCGCTGAAGGACGGCCGGCTCGATGGGCAGGAAAATCCGGTGCCGACCATCGCCGGCTCCCGGCTCTACGAAGTCCAGAAATACCTCACGCTGACCGGTCACTTCTTCGCGCCGATCGCGTTCGTCGCCAACCGTGCCATGTTCGAACAGCTTCCGCCGGCCGACCAGGCCATGCTGATCGCGCTGGCGAAGGAGGGCGCGGAGGTGACTTGGCAGGCGAAGCTCGATGCCGCATCGCTCGAGCAGGTGCGTAGCGGCGGCATGGACGTCATCGAGACCTTCGATCGCCAGCCCTTCGTCGACGCGGTCAAGCCGCTCGATCAGGAATTCGAGAAGCGGTTTGGCAAGGATCTGCTCGCCGCCATCCGCTCCACTCGTTGAAGAATTTCGGATCTGCCATGAAATTATCGCACATGATGTCCCGGGTCGGCGTTCGTCCGCGCGTGTTTGGCGGCTTCGCGCTGGTTCTCAGCTTTCTGGTCCTGCTCGCGGGCTTCGCCATCGTCCAGGTCGAGCGGATCGGCGGAACGGTCAATGAGCTCGTGACCAGCGCTGCCGGCGACGCCGGCATGTCACAGGCGCGGGCCGCGCTTCTGGAGGCGAACTCGGCGGTCGAGAAATTTATCCGAACCTGGAATGTCGGCGACAAAGATGCCGCGGCCAAGGCGATCGACGGCGTCGGCAAACTGGCCGATCAGGTCGACCGGCAGTTCGGCAAGCTGCAAGCGATCGCGGAAGGCATCGGCCCGGTCAAGACCGCGCTGGAAACCTATCGCTCGTCGTTCACCGCGGCTGCGGAGGCGGCGGATCGGCTGCGCGCCGCGACCACGAAAGCCGACGCCCAAGGGGCCGCCGCCGGCCTCAATGTCAGCGGCATTCAGGTTGCGCTCGCCAACCGGTCCGAGGACGCGGAACGGCTGGTCAACCCGATGCGGCTGGCCGGCGTCGTTGACGCATTGCGGATCACCGTGATGCGCTATGGCTCCACTCTGTCGACGGGCGATGCCGACGACGCCAAGCAGGCGTTGTCCTACGCCCAGCTGGCGATCACGGACACCGAGGCTGAGCTGGCGGAGGCGAACGACGCCAAGCTGAAGGCGCTGGTCGCAGCGCTCAAGACTGCGATCACGGCCGACGCGGCCGCGCTGGACGAGGTCATCAAGGTGGCCGCCGATCTGCGCGCCAGGCAGGCCGAATTGAAGAAGGCCAGTGCGGCAATCGACGACCACGTCAACAAGATCAACGCGAAGCTCGGCACCGTGCGCGCCGAGCAGGGCGACAAGACCGCGGCGGCGGTCGATCAGACCAAGCAGACCGTCATCGCAACCGCGGCCGGCGCGCTGCTGCTGGGAGCGGTGCTGGCGTGGCTGATCGGCGCCAGCGTGTCGGGTCCTATTCGCGGCATGACGGACCGGATGCAATCGCTGGCGGCGGGCGAGCTCGATGAGCCGATTCCGGGCGGCGAATCGCGCGACGAGATCGGCCGCATGGCGCGCGCCGTCGAGGTGTTCCGCGAAAACGCGCTGGCGGTTCGCCGCATGGAAAGCGAGGCGACCGCGCAGCGCGAAGCCAGCGAGGCCGACCGCGCCCGCATGATGTCGGATCTTGCCGGCCGGTTCGAGCAGGGCATGCAGGGGGTCATTGCCGGTGTCGGCGGCCGTGCCAACGACATGGGGCGCAGCGCCGAGGAGTTGGCAAAGGTCGCCGAACGCGGACGCGGGCTCGCCGAAGCGGTCGCCACCCGCGCCGAGCAGGCATCGATGAATGTGCAGACCGTCGCCTCCGCCACCCAGCAACTCGCGGCCTCGATCCGTGAAATCTCGAGCCAGGTGCACCGCTCCGTCGCGGTCTCGAACAGGGCGACCGACGAGACCAACCGCACCTCCGAATTGATGCACGGGCTGTCGGATGCGGCCGAGAAGATCGGCACCATCATTCAGCTGATTCAGGCCATCGCCAGCCAGACCAATTTGCTGGCGCTGAACGCGACGATCGAAGCGGCGCGCGCCGGCGACGCCGGCCGGGGCTTCGCGATCGTCGCCAGCGAGGTCAAGAGTCTCGCCACCCAGACGGCGCAGGCGACCGAGCAGATCGCCGGCCAGATCGCGACGATCCAGAGTGCGACCGGCCAATCGGTTCAGGCGATCAAGCAGTTCGGCTCCACCGTCAAGGAAATGGCCGACATCGCCACGGCGATTGCTGCGGCGGTCGAAGAGCAGGGCGCGGCCACTGGCGAAATCGCGCGCAACGTCGAGGAGGCGGCCAACGGCACCACGGCGGTGACGCAGGAAATCGGTCAGGTGCGCGCCGTGGCGGGCGAGACCGACGCCGGCGCCGAAGCCGCCCTTACGGTCGCAGCCGCCCTGAAGCAGCAGGCGGATTCGATGAGGTCGAACGTCGACGATTTCCTCCACACCATCCGCTCGGCGGCCTGAACCCGGAGAAGCCGGCGACGCCACGGAGGCGAACGAGGCGGCCTTACAGCACCGGTAGCAGCGCGCTCTTCAATTCGCGCAAGAGAGCCTGCACTGCGGCGGCGTTGCGCCGCCGCTCGGGGATCGCGGCCTTCACCCACAATTCCGGAATCGGAAAGTCGCGCAGCACAGGCTTGAGCGTGCCGTCGCGCAAGGCATCCGCGACGAGATAGTGAGAGATCAGCGCGATGCCGTTGCCGGCGATCGCGCTGCGCGCCAGCACATGGCCCTCGTTGGAGGAGAGTAGCGGGCTGACCTGGATGCTGATGCGCCCGCGCGGGCCGTCGAAGATCCACTCCGGCCCCGTCGGCAGGAAGCTGAGGCAGCGATGGTCGACGAGGTCGCGCGGGTGCTTTGGCGCGCCGTGCTTCTTCAAATAGGCCGGTGAGGCGCAGAGCAGCCGCTTCAGCGGACACAGCGGCTCGTCGACCACGCCGCCGAAGGAATGAGGGAAGGCGCCGATGGCGATGTCAAAGCCTTCGGTGACGGGATCGACCGGGCGGTCGATCAGCACGATCTCGAGTTTCAATCGCGGGTTCTGCGTCTGGAAGGCGCTGAAGGCGTCGGCAAGGCGCGCCACGGTGAGCGAGGTCGGCGCCTTGATGCGGAGGTGATCGACCAGATCGTGGCCCTTCTCGCCCATGCGCGAGAGCAGGTCGGTGGCATCGGTGACGACACTGCGGGCGCGATGCACATAGCGCTGGCCGGCTTCCGTCAGGCGCAATTGCCGGGTCGAGCGATGGAACAGCGGCGCGCCGATCCGCGTCTCCAGTTGCGTGACGCGCTTGGCGACGACCGAGGTCGAGACATTGAGCTTGCGCGCGGCGGCAGAGAATCCGGCCGTATCCGCCGTGGCGAGGAAGGCCTGAAGGTTTACCAGGATGTCCATGTCGACCTTTCTCGATTCGAGAAAGCTGATCGCGTATTTTGGTGGATTGTAGCTCGCCCTGCGTTAATTCATAGTCGGCTTCAAGCAAGAGATTTTGGGAGCGGACGCGTATGCGGGCCATGATGATCGAAGAACCGGCACGCCAGGTGCCGCTCTACGGCGAATATGAAGTCGTCGTTCTCGGCGGCGGCCCCGCCGGCATCGTGGCGGCGGCGTCAGCGGCGCGCGCGGGACGAAAGACGCTGCTGATCGAGCGCTACGGCTTCCTCGGCGGCATGGGCACGGCTGCCGGCGTCACCAATTTCTGCGGCCTGCATGGCAATGTCTACGGCCAGGCCCACCGGCTGGTGCAGGGCATGGCGTCCGATCTGCTGGCGCGGATCGATCATTTGAACGGCCTGAACGCGCCACATCTGATCCTCGGCAAGGTCTTCGCCCAGGCCTATGACACCGCGGCGTACAAGATCGCGGCCGACGAGCTGCTCGCAAGCCACAAGGTGCACATCCTCTTCCATGCGCTCGGTGCCGGTGTCGTGATGGGCGATAACAGCCGCATCGATGCGCTGATGGTCGAGACCAAGGCCGGACGGCAGGCGGTCCGCGCCGAGATCTTCATCGATTGCTCCGGCGACGGCGACCTCGCGGTCTGGGCCGGAGCGCCGTTCGAGGTCGGCGACGAGCACGGCCATCCGATGTACCCCTCGATGATGCTCCGCCTCAACGGCATCGATCCCGAGAAGGCTGGCGATGCCTGGCGGACCATCCCGCAATTGATGGAGAAGGCGGTCGCCGCCGGCACCCACACATTCCCGCGCAAGAGCGCAATCGTGCGGCCGCAGAAATCAGGCATCGAATGGCGGGTGAATTTCACCCAAGTGGCGCGCGAGGACGGCCATGCCATCAACGGCATCGAGCCTGACGACCTCACCCGCGGCGAGATCGAGGGTCGTAAGCAGGCGCTGGCCGCATTCGAGTTCCTGCGCAGCACCGTGCCGGGTTTTGAAAAATCCTACATCGTCGATCTGCCGCCGCAGCTCGGCATCCGCGAGACCCGCCGCATCAGGGGCGGCTATCAGCTTAGCGGCGAGGACGTGCTCGGCTGTGCCTCGTTCGCGGATTCCATTGGCGTCAATGGCTGGCCGATCGAGGCTCATGTTCCCGGCGACGTCGTCTTCACGTTCCCGCCAATCCCGGAATCGCGCGGCTATAACGAGCTGCCATATCGCATGCTGGTGCCCGAGGGCGTCGACAATCTCCTCGTCGCCGGCCGCTGCGCCTCGATGACCCATGAGGGCCAGTCGGCGGCGCGGGTTTCCGGTGCCTGTTTCGTGATGGGGGAAGCCGCCGGTTCCGCCGCGGCGCTCGCGCTCTCAGGAAACCGTGTCCCGCGCGACATCCCCATTGAAAAATTGCAGGAAACGTTGAAACAACAGGGCGCCTTCATTGGGCGGGACCAGCCCGTGCCTGAAGGTTTGTGACGGTTGTAACATTACGACCGAGAGAACGACGACGGAGGAAACGGGATGATCGGGATTGCGCGGCTCGCACTGGCTGGCCTGATGACGATCACAGCGATGGGCACGGCCCGGGCCGAAGACGCGCTGAAGGCCAGGATCGGCGTGCTCCGCCTGTCGTCGTCCGCGCCCGTCTTCATTGCGCAGGACAAGGGCTATTTCCGCGAGGCCGGCCTCGACGTCGAGCTGAAGTTCTTCGATGCGGCGCAGCCGATCGCGGTGGCGACTACATCGGGCGACGTCGATTTTGGCGTCACCGCCTTCACCGCCGGTCTCTACAATCTCGCCGGCAAAGGCACGCTGAAAGTGATCGGCGGGATGAGCCGCGAAAAGGCCGGTTATCCCCTGATCGGCTATTTCGCCAGCAACAACGCTTATGCCGCCGGACTGAAGACGCCGAAGGACCTCGCGGGCAAGCGCGTGGCCGTGACGCAGGTCGGCTCGTCCTTTCACTATTCGCTGGGGCTGCTCGCCGACAAATATGGTTTCAAGCTCGCCGACGTGAAGATCGTGCCGCTGCAATCGCTGTCGAACGCGGCGGCCGCCTTGAAGGGCGAAACCGTGGATGCGGCGCTGCTGCCCATTTCTACCGCGCGAAAGCTGATGGACGAAGGCGGCGCGAAGTTTTTGGGATGGGTCGGCGACGAGACGCCGTGGCAGCTCGGCGCGGTGTTCGCTTCGCCGAAGACGCTGACCAATAAGGTGCTGGTGACGAAATTTCTCGGCGTACTCGCGAAAGCCGATCGCGAATATCACGACGTCATCCTCGCCGCGATGAAGGACGGCGTCGCGCCGATCAACGACAAGACAAAACCGCTGCTGGAGATCATCGCAAAATACACCAATTTGCCGGTCGAGCAGGTGGTCGGCAATTGCGCCTACATCGATCCCGACGGCAAGCTGGACGTCAAGAACGTCGACAACCAGATCAAATGGCTGCAGGAGCAGGGTTTTGCCGACAAGGGCTTCGATGCGAACGCGATCATCGCCAAGGATTTTGTGAAGGCGGACTAGCCCTTCGTCATTCCGGGGCGATGCGAAGCATCGAACCCGGAATCTCGAGGTTCCGGGTCTGATCCTTCGGATCATCCCGGAACGACGGAGAACAGGATAGACGAGATAGAATGGACCTGATCGCGAACCACATCAGCCATCGTTTCGGCGACCTCGCCGTGCTCGACGACGTTTCCTTCACCGTCGGCGCCGGCGAGGTGGTGGCGATCGTCGGTCCGTCCGGCTGCGGCAAGAGCACGCTGCTGTCGATCCTCGGCGGGCTGCTGCAGCCGACCTCGGGCGCGCCGGAGCTGCGCGGGACTCCGCCGGCGGACAGCCTCAATCCGCTGACCTTCGTGTTTCAGGATTTCGCGCTGCTGCCCTGGGCGACGGTGGAGGAGAATGTCGAATTCCCGCTGCTGCATACGCAGCTCTCGGCCATGCAGCGCCGCGTGCTGGTCGACGATGCCCTGCGCCGCACCGGGCTGACCGACTTCCGCACGACCTATCCGAAGCAGCTCTCCGGCGGCATGCGCCAGCGCGTCGGCATTTCGCGCGCGCTCGCGGTCAAGCCCGCCATCCTGTTGATGGACGAGCCGCTCTCGGCGCTGGATTCGCAGACCCGCGAATTGCTGATGGAAGACTTCGTCCGCCTGCTCGCCGACGGCGGCATGGGCGCGGTCTATGTCACCCACAATCTCGAGGAAGCCGCGCGGCTCGCCGACCGCATCGTGGTGCTGTCGCGGCGGCCGGGTCGTATCCGAGAAGTCGTGACCGTACCGATGACGCGCACCGAGCGCGGCGAGATCGCTGCGCGTGAAAAGCTGCTGGCGCTTCAGAACCAGATCTGGTCGCTGATCCGCAACGAGGCCATCGACGCCGAGCGCGAGGTCCAGCATGCTTGATCGCGCGGGGATGTCTGCGAAGGACGACACGACGCGGCGCGTCCGCTTTCGCGGCGCCGGCTTCGTGCCTGCCTCGAGCCGCTTCGGCGGCTGGATCGCGCTCGCCCTCGTCATTGCGATCTGGCAGGCGGCCGGCAGCGCCGGGCTCGTCAATCCGCTGTTCCTACCGGCGCCGGCTGCGATCACGCGGGCGATCTACGAGCTCGCGATGTCCGGCGCGCTCTGGCAGCATCTCTCGGCCTCGCTGCTGCGCATCGGCGTCGGCTGGCTGCTGGGAACGGCGGCCGGTGTCGTTGTCGGCTTTGCCATCGGCCTGTCGCGGCTCGCGCGCAGCGTCGGCATCACCTTCATCTCGGCGCTGTTCCCGATCCCGAAGATCGCACTGCTGCCATTGCTCATTCTCTGGCTCGGCATCGGCGAAGAGCCGAAGATCGCGACCATTGCACTCGGCGTGTTCTTCTCGACCGCGATCTCGGTCTATAGCGGCGTCGATGCGGTGCCGCGCAACCTCATCCGCATGGCGCAGAGTTTCAACGTCCCCTTCGCCACCATCGTGCGCAAGGTCATCTGGCCCGGCGCGCTGCCCGCCATCCTCGCCGGCTTCCGCATCACCGCGTCGGTCGCGCTGCTGCTCGTCGTCAGTGCCGAGATGATCGGCGCTCAGTACGGCATCGGCGCCTTTGTGCTTCAGGCCGGCAATCTGATGCAGACGGACCAGTTGCTCGCGGGCGTGGTGATCCTGTCGGTGTTCGGGCTTGTGGTCGGGAAGGTGATCGGCTGGCTGGAGACGCGGTTGCTGCACTGGCGGTAGCCGCAATCACCGCAGCCGTAGGGTGGGCAAAGCGAAAGCGTCCCACCATCTCTTCATCAGTCGCTGAAGTGTGGTGGGCACGGCGCAAGGGCGCCTTTGCCCATCCTACGAGACCGGCGGCTCACGCGTTCCCCCGATCCTCGCGAAACAGATCCAGCTTCTGCTGCACCGGGCGATCCGAGAAGCTGAACAGCACGGCGTCGTCTTCGGCCTCGTGCGTCACCCACTGCCAGCTCGGCACCACGAACAGATCGCGTGGGCCCCATTCGAAAACGGCATCGCCAATACGGCTGCGTCCCTTGCCCTCGATCGGACAGAACACGGTCGCATCGGTCGCGCGGTAGCGTGCGGTCTTGAAGCCCTTCGGCAGCAACTGGATGAAGGTCCCGATGGTCGGCATTGCGAAATCGCCGGTCTCGGGGTTGCTGAATTTCAGCTTCAATCCGTGGCAGGCGTCCCACTCCTGGCTCGCGCGGGCTTTCTCCAGCGCCTCGCGGGTGTAGGCATAGGGATAGCTGAAGATCGGCGAGGTCTTGGACGATCGCTTCGCGTCGACCGGCAGCAGATTGTGGCCGTAGCGCGCAAAGCTGTCGCCGGCAGGCCTTGTGATCCTCTGCCGGTCTTCCTTGGAGCCTTCCGCAAAGGAGCAGTCGAAGAACTGCACCAGCGGGATGTCGAGGCCGTCGAGCCAGAACATCGGCTCAGTGGTCTCGTTGGAATGATCGTGCCAGGTCATCGACGGCGTGATGATGAAATCGCCGGGCTCCATCGCGGTGCGCTCGCCGTCGACCGCGGTGTGGGCGCCCTTGCCTTCGAGCACGAAGCGCAGCGCCGACTGACTGTGCCGGTGTGCGGGCGCGACGTCGCCGGGCACCACCATCTGCACGCCGGCATAGAGCGAGGTCGTGATTTTAGACTGGCCGCGCAGGCCGGGGTTCTCCAGCACCAGCACGCGCCGCTCGGCTTCCTTGGCCGTGATCAGTCGGCCGGCTTCCGTCATGTAGTCGCGAATGACGTCGAATTTCCACAGATGCGGGCGGCAGGCGCTCCTCGGCTCCGGCGTGATCAAATCGCTCATCACTGTCCACAGCGCGGTCAGGTTTTCGCCGTCGATCTTCCGGTAGAAGGCCTCGCGTTCCGGCGTCTTGGTCACGGCTTCCATGGTGCGGCTCCCGTTCGTTTTGTTGATTGACAGTATACTGACGATCTAGGTAGCGTCAACGTGACGAACGGCCTACAAAGCCGCTGTCATTCCGGGGCGCGCCGAAAGGCGCGAGCCCAGAATCCATACTCCCGATCGTGGATATGGATTCCAGGCTCGTCGCTAACGCGTCGCCCCGGAATGACGAACAAAGTACAGGGAGGGTTCCGATGAAGCTGCACGGCTATTTCCGCTCCAGCGCCGCCTATCGGGTGCGGATCGCGCTGAACCTCAAGGGCCTCGGCGCCCAGCACCTGCCGCATCATCTTCGCAAGGGCGAGCAATGTGCGCCGGCCTATCTCGCCATCAATCCGCAAGGGCTGGTGCCGACGCTGGAGAACGATGCGGGAGCGGTACTGACCCAATCGGTCGCCATCATCGAATGGCTCGACGAGACGCATCCCAATCCGCCGCTGCTGCCGAAGGATCCGCTGCGGCGCGCGAAGGTGAGGGCGTTCGCGCTGGCGATCGCCTGCGACACCCACCCGGTGCAGAATTTGAAGGTGCTGGCGCGGCTGCGCGAGCTTGGGCTCGCCGAGGAGAAGGTCCAAGACTGGGCGGCGTGGGTCAACCGCGAGGGGCTGTCGGCCTGCGAGACGCTGATCAAGGACGAGGCGGGGCCGTTCTGCTTCGGCGATTTACCGACTCTCGCTGATCTCTGCCTGGTGCCGCAGCTCGCCAATGCCCGCCGCTTCGGCGTCGATGTCTCGGCCTATCCGCGGCTGCTCAAGGCGGAGGCTGCGGCAAAGGCGCTGCCGACCTTCGCTAACGCCGCCCCGGAGAAGCAGCCCGATGCCGAGTAAGCCCGCCCCTCCGATCACGATCGACGCGGTCTATGCCGCGCCGGGCTATCTGTTCCGGCGCATGCAGCAGATCGCAGTCTCGATCTTCATGGAGGAGTGCAAGGCGTTCGATCTCACGCCGGTGCAATATGCGGCGCTGATCGCGATCCACACCCATCCCGGCATCGACGCGACGCGGCTGTCGGCGGTGATCGCCTTCGACCGCTCCACGCTCGGCAGCGTGATCGAGCGGCTGCAGGCCAAGGATTTTATCGAGCGCAAGCCGGCACCCGAAGACAAGCGGATCAAGCTGCTCTATCTGACGAAATCAGGCGCCACGATCCTGCGCGAGATCATCCCCGCCGTCGAGCGCGCCCAGGCGCGCATGCTGGAGCCGCTGAAACCCGCCGACCGCAAGGCGCTGATGGGACTTTTGGTGCAGCTCGTCGACCTCAACAACGAGGCCTCGCGCGTACCGCTGCGCGCGGAGGACGCGCTGGAGCATCTGGGGAAGGGTGGGTGAGGGGGCGCTGCTCTTGCAGCACCAACGGTGTCATTCCCCGCGAAAGCGGAGAATCCAGTACGCCGCGGCCCCTCGGTTCAATCACAACCGCCTCTGGAATACTGGATCGCCCGGTCAAGTGTTTAGACCGGGGACATAGCTGACACCTGTTCGGACACATCACTGACAGGTTGGCCGCGGGTCAAGTCGATTGATGCGACCTGCCAGCTGGCAAAGAAGATTCCATAACGGCCGTCGCGGTCGAGCGGCCTGACGGCGAGCTGCTCGCCGCAGAAGGCTTGAGGGACTTTCCACATTCGGCCTTTGAAGGCGATGTAGCTCCGGGTCGAGGAGACCGTGCGAACGGTCTCTCCGGCGTCGTATTGGACCTGCGGGACACGGTCCGGCATGGGGCGAGAGCTCGGCCGATAGCGATCGGCGGGGACACCCATGCCCAAGCTCTCATGAGGCCGCTCCAGATTGTAGAGCATGCGCCAGCGATCGAGAGCCCGCTGAACTTCCGCCAGGGTGCGGAACGTGCGCAGGGCGAACACTTCCGCCTTCAGGCTGCGATGGAAGCGTTCGTTCTTGCCCCGGCCCTGAGGATGGCGCGGCCTGGCATGGACGACCCTGACGCCGAGCCTGAGCAGCCATACCTTCAGCGCGGTCCAGCGGACGCCGGACGTGTCGCCCCACGGAGAACCGTTGTCGAGGTAGAAGGCCTCCGGCAGCCCATAGCGTCGGAAGGTGTCGGTCAGGTGCTTCTGCACGTCAGGACGCTGCTCGTTGGCGCAGGCCTTCAGACACAGGGCATAGCGCGAGTGATCGTCGACCATGGTGAGCGGATGGCACCGCGTCCCGCCGGCAAGCGGCATATGGCCCTTGAAGTCCATCTGCCAGAGCTGATTGGGCGCGTCCTTCTCAAAGCGATGCCCTGGAGAGCCAGCTGCAGCCTGCTCGCTCGGCTTGATCCGCTGGTTCCGGCACAGGATCTGATGGACCGTTGAAGGCACCGGCACGGCCTGGCCAGCGCGCTTCAGACAATGAGCAATCTTGCGCGCCCCCCAGGCCGGATGCGTGTCGCGCATCGCCAAGACCTGAGCCTCGATCGCAGGCTCGCTCCGCCTGGGCATACTCTTCGGTCGGCGGGACTGATCCCGAAGATCATGGTCCCCTGCCTGCCAACGCTTCAGCCACTTGTAGCCGACCTCAGGACTGATCCCAAACCGCCGGCACAACTCCCGCCGGTTCGCGCCTTCCTGCAAAGCCAGCCGCACAAACTCGCGTCGTTGATCCATTACCGACACCTCGTTCCAGGGCATGGACGGCCTCCCAAATCGACCAATCCAGCCAGTTTGATGTGTCAGCTATGTCTCCGAACACCTGTCAGTGATCTGTCCGGTCTAAACATCAAGCCGGGCGATGACAGCGGTGGTCACATCCGCAACAACGCCTGCCGGTCGATCTTCCCCGTCCCCGTCTTCGGCAGCTCGTCGATGAAGATCACCTCGCGCGGATATTTGTAGGGAAGCAGCTTGCCCTTGACGTAATCCTGCAGCCGCCGCGTCGCCTCATTCTGATCGGTCGCGCGGTTGTTCATCACCACCACCGCCTTCAGCGTCATGCGCCGGTCCGGCAGTTCGGCGGCGAACACGGCGCATTCGCGGATGTCGGGGTGGTCGGCGAGGCACAGCTCGACTTCGAGCGGGTAGACCCACTGGCCTGAGATCTTGATGAGGTCGTCGGCACGGCCGCGGAAGAAGTGGAAGCCGTCGGCGTCGCGGACGAAGCGATCGCCGGTGTAGATCCAGCCGCCCTCGCGGATGGTCTCGGCGGACTTGTCCGGCCGGTTCCAGTACAGCGGCGTGTTGGAATCGCCGCGCACCCACAGGATGCCTTCCTCGCCGTCGGCGACGTCGCGGCCGTCCTTGTCGCGCAGAGCGACCTCGTAGCCGGGCACGCGCAGGCCGGCGGCGCCGAGCTTCTTCTGCGCGGGGCGGTTGGAAAGATAGATGTGCAGCACCTCGGTCGAGCCGAGGCCTTCGACGATCTCGAGGCCGGTGAGCGTCTTCCAGCCGTTGAAGACATCCGCAGACAAGACCTCGGCCGCGGAAAGCGACATGCGCAGCGACGAGAAGTTGGTCTTGTCTGCTCCCTCGGCCTTTGTCAGTGAGGTGTACAGCGTCGGCAGGCCGAAGAAGACCGTCGGCTTGTATCGCTCGATCGCGGCAAAGATCGTTGCAGGCTTCGGCTGCCCCGGCAGCAGCAGCGTCGCGGCACCTGCGGAGAACGGGAAGGTGACGGAGTTGCCGAAACCGTAGGCGAAGAAAATCTTCGGCACCGAGAAGCAGATGTCGCCGGGGGTCAGCTTCAACACGTTCTGCGCAAAGGCGGCATCGCTGTAGGCCATGTCGTGCTGGAGATGCACGATGCCCTTGGGCCGGCCGGTCGAGCCGGAGGAGTACATCCAGAACGCCATCTCGTCGCGATGGGTGTCCGCTTCGGCGAGCTCGGCCGGGAACTGCGCGAGCCAGCCCGGCGCCGCGATCGCCGCAAGCGCGGCGTGGCCGTGCGCTTCGCCGTTGACGACGATCAGCGTGCGCAGGCAGGTTGCCGCGCAGGCCTCCGCATCGAAGCGCGTCGCGAATTCGGCGTCCGCCACAGCAACCGCCGCGCCGGAATCGGCGAGATAGAATTGCAGCAGGTCCGGCGGCGTCAGCGTATTGATCAGGAGCGGCACGAAGCCGGCGCGCACCGCGCCGAAGAATGCGGCCGGATAGGCCGGGGTATCGTCGAGGAACAGCAGCACGCGGTCGCCGCGCTTCAGGCCGAGCGAGGCGAAGCCGTTGCCCCAGCGGCAAGCTTCCGCGCAGAGCTCGGCATAGCTGCGCGTCCCCGCTGGCCCGATCAGCGCGGGCTCGTCGCCGCGGCCCTTGGCGAGCTGGTCGAACAGCACGCGGCTGGCATTGTAGATTTGCGGAATGGCAAAGCCGATTTCGCGGACACCCGGGCTGTCGGCGGGCACCTGGTCGCGGATCTCGCGGCTCATGCGGCATCTCCGCCGTTCTTCTCGGCCTCGTAGCGCGTCATGAAGGCGGGCGACATCGCGCGCAGCCGGGGGTCGTCGATGCGGCCGGAGCGGGTGATGTAGCTGTAGGCGAAGTCCATCAGGTCGAGCTGCATGTGCTGGGCGAAGTTCTCGTACCAGAAGGCCGAGGTGCGCGCGGCATTGACGAGTTTCTGCACCACCGGTTTGCGCGCGGCCTGATAACGGTGCAGCGCGGTCGACAGATGCGCATCCGATTCCAGCGCCTTGACCAGCGCAATGGCGTCCTCGATCGCGAGCCGCGTCCCCGAGCCGATGGAGAAATGCGCCGAGTGCAGGGCGTCGCCGAGCAGCACCATGTTCTTGAACGACCAGTGCTCGTTCCAGACCCAGGGAAAGTTGCGCCAGACCGACTTGTTGGAGACCAGGCAGTGGCCGCCCAGCGTGTCGGCAAAGACCTCCTCGCAAACGCCCTTGGACTGCTCGGCATCCTTGTAGGCGAAGCCATAGGCCTGCCATGTCGCGTGGTCGCATTCGACCAGGAAGGTGCTCATGGTCGGGGAGTAGCGGTAGTGATGGGCATTGAAGGCGCCGCGATCCGTCTTCACGAAGGTCTGCGACAGCGTGTCGAAGCGCTTCGAGGTCCCGTACCAGACGAACTTGTTGGAGGAGTAGGACAGCGACGTGCCGAAATCCCCCTCATAGGCGCGCCGCACCAGCGAATTCAGCCCGTCAGCGGCGACGATCAGATCGTGGCCGTTGAGCTGGTCGATGGAGTGGATCTGCGTGTCGAAGCGCGGCGTGACGCCGGCGTCGAGCGCGCGATGCTGGAGGAACTGCAGGAGCTCCAGCCTGCCGATCGAGGAGAAGCCGACGCCGTCGATGGCGACGCTGTCGCCGTGAAGGTTGAGCGTGATGTTCTCCCAGCTCTCCATGTGCGGCGCGATCGCATCGACCGTTTCGGGGTCGTCGGCGCGCAGGAACTCCAGGGCCTGATCGGAGAACACGACGCCAAAGCCCCAGGTCGCGTCGGCCGGGTTCTGTTCGAACAGGTCGACTTGATCCTCGGGGTGACGCTTCTTCCAGAGATAGGCGAAATAGAGCCCACCGGGCCCCCCGCCAATCACGGCGATCCGCAACGTCTGCCTCCCAAATTGACAGTATACTTACTATCTAGGGGTAGACTAATGTGCTCCGGCCGTCCACGCCAGTGGAATTATCGAAGGCGAGGCGCGTCGAAGCCTTCTCCCGGACACGCGCCTGCCGCGTGTCCGAAGCAGTGACGTTGCGAACCATAGCCAAACCGTGCGGGCTTGGCCATCGGGGGGTCAGACGCAGCGTTTCACGTAGACGCCGTTCACCAGCACTCTGGTACAGCGGACCGCGGGAACCGGCTTGCGCACCACGACGGCCGCATTCGGCCCGGCGCAGCCGGCGCGGTAGACGCCGCGGGCGCACACCACCGCGTTGGCATCGGTAGACTCAAAGATCATGCTCGCGCCGAAGGCCAGGAGCGCGGCAGCAATAAGCAGAAATGAACGCATGTTGTCCTCCCGGTCTTGTCGTGATTGAAATCGGTGACTTGCAAAGGGTTTGTCGCGGCCGGCGCGCGAAAATTCATTCGCGCGCGGCCGATCATGGTCGCGCCCTTGGCGCGCAATCCAGCGCCGCTTATCGCGCAGCGAATGGCGCCAGCACTTCCTTGCAGGCGGGCGACAGTGACGCGGCATTGCTGGAGATGCATTGCACGATGCGGCCCCCGCCCGGCGCGACGCCGGCACAGAGCGTGCGGATGTCGGCACCGCAGGCCGAGCGCACGATGAACAGCTCTTCGCGCGGCCGCAGCGGGCGCAGAGCGATTACGGCCGGCGCCGCCGTTGCCGCCGCTGGAGCTGCGCCCGCAGGCGCTGCCGTTGCAGCGGCGCCGCCGCCACCGGTCGCGGCGCTCACCGCCTTCTCGCAGGCCGGCGAAACCTTGGCCTTGTTCTTCTCGAGGCATTCGAGGGCGGGGGCGCCACCCGGCGGCACGCTCGCGCACACCTTGGGATAATCGGCGCGGCACGCGCTCTTGACCGCTGCAATCTGCGCGCTGCCCGGCTGCTTTGACGCCGCCGCTTTCGGAGCGGCTGCGGCAGCGGGGGCGGCTTCGGTCTTTGCCGGTTCAGACTTGGCGGGTGCAGCTTCCTTGGCGGGTGCAGCTTCAGTCTTCGGCGCGGCCGCGGGCTCGACCGCGCGAACCGCGGTCTGGCATCCCGATGACAGGCTGGACATGTTCTTCTGGAGACATTGATACGCCTCCACGCCGCCGGGCGTGACGCTCGCGCAGTGCGCCATGAAGTCCGAGCGGCATGCGGAGCGGATGGCGCTCTTCTGAGCCTCGGTCGGCGCTTGCGCGAATGCGCCTGTTGCAGTTGCGAAGAGCGTTGCCGCCAGCAGCGCGCGACGCGTTGATGCATGTTTCAACGTGTTGAACATTTGGGTAAATTCCCTGCCCTGTCGGTCACGCCGACAATTTTCAAATGTAATGCAAGCAATCATTGCGGGTGATGCCGCGTGCAGCATCATTGGCTGCCTCGGCCTCTACCGCAAGTAGATTATACGGGCGCAATTGCGACGTAACTAGAGCACGATCCGGAAAGTGTGCCGCGATTTTCCCTCGCGACAAGCGCGGAACGCGTTTGCGCGGAGATCATGCTCAAGCAATACGTCGTCAGAGCTTGACCATGCGCTTGCCGCGGTTCTCTCCCGCGAGCAATCCGATCAACGCCTTCGGCGTGTTCTCCAATCCGTCGATGATGTCCTCCTGCACCTTCAGCTTGCCGGATGCGACCCAGCCCTGGAGGTCGGCGAGCGCACGCTGGCTCTCCTTCATGTAGTCCATCACGATGAAGCCCTGCATGATGAGCCGCTTCACCACGATCAGGCCGGGCACGCCGCGCGGGCCGTGGGCAGAGGGCGCGCCGTCATATTGCGAGATCGCACCGCAGCAGGCGATGCGGCCGTAATTGTTCATCTGCGGCAGGCAGGCTTCCAGAATGTCGCCGCCGACATTGTCGAAATAGACGTCGATGCCTTTTGGCGCGGCCGCGCGCAGGGCCTTGAACACTGCGCCGTCCTTGTAGTCGACGGCAGCATCGAAGCCGAGCTCGGAGGTCAGCCAGTTGCACTTGTCGGCGCCACCGGCGATGCCGATCACGCGACATCCCTTGATCTTGGCGATCTGCCCGACGATCGAGCCGACCGAGCCGGCCGCCGCGGACACCACGACGGTCTCGCCCTCTTTCGGCTTGCCGACCTCCAGCAGACCGAAATAGGCGGTGAGGCCGGCGATGCCGAACACGCTGAGTAGATGCGTCATCGGCTCCAGCTTCGGCATCTTGGTGAGATGCTTTGCCGGCACCGCGGCAAACTCCTGCCAGCCGGTGTCGCCGAACACGATGTCGCCGGCAGCCAGCCCCGGCGCCTTAGAGCTGACGACCTCGGCGATACCGCCGCCGGCCATCACGCTGTTGGCCTCGACCGCGGAGCGATAGGTCGCGCCGTGCATCCAGGCGCGGTTGGCCGCGTCGAGCGAGATGTAACGCACCTGCAGCAAGGCCTCGCCGTCCTTCGGCTCCGGCATCGCACCCTCGACCATCTTGAAGTGCTCGGCACCGAGCTTGCCGCTGGGCTTTTCGACCAGAAGAATCTGGCGATTGATGCTGCTGCTCATGGCGTTTCCTCCACGTTTGCTTGACGATTATTGATGCAGCCGCCGCAAAGAAAACGTGCAAGCCGCATTCGTTGTGCGCTGCATGAAGGCTAGATCGCGCCGACCCGTTTCGCAACGGGAACATCCAGCCATCGCGCGCGCACGCCAAGCGTGTTGCGTCGTCGTCATATCTGCGACATCATGAAGCGCCGGTGTACGTGGGGGTAAGCGATGTCGAACAGGTTTACGCAATACATTCTGGCAGCGATGGTGCTGGGCATCGTCATGGGTGCGGCGATCTTCAACTTCCTGCCCGACACCAGAGCCGAATGGGCTTCCTCCATCAACCTGATCGCCATGATGTTCTTGCGCCTGATCAAGATGATCATCGCGCCGCTGGTGTTCGCAACCCTGGTCGGTGGCATCGCGCATATGGGCAGCGGCTCGCGGCTCGGGCGCATCTTCGCCAAGACCATGGGCTGGTTCGTCAGCGCGTCCTTCGTGTCGCTGCTGCTCGGCCTCGTGATGGTCAATCTGCTCCAGCCCGGCGCGAACTTCCCCGGCACGCTGCCGCAGGCGGGGCAATCGACCGGCTTACCGGTCTCGGCCTTCTCGATCGAAAAATTCCTGACCCATCTGATCCCGACCTCGATCGCGGATGCGATGGCACAGAACGAGATCCTCCAGATCGTGATCTTCGCCGTGTTCTTCTCGGTGGCGATGGGCTCGATGCCCGAGCGGTCGAAGCCGATCCTGGCGATGATCGACGACGTCGCTCACATCATGCTCAAGGTGACGAGCTATGTGATGTTGTTCGCGCCGCTGGCGGTGTGGGCGGCCATCACGGCCACCGTCGCCAAGAGCGGTCTTGGCGTGCTGTGGAAGCTCGTCGTCTTCATGGGCGGCTTCTATCTCGCGCTAGCGATCCTGTGGGGCATCCTGATGGTCGTCGGCTTCATCGTGATCGGGCCGCGCTACAGCCATCTCTTGAGACTTATCCGCGAGCCGTTGATGATTGCGTTCTCGACCGCGAGCTCGGAAGCGGCCTATCCGAAGACGCTGGAGGGGCTGACCAAGTTCGGCGCCTCGTCGCGGATCTCGAGCTTCGTGCTGCCGCTCGGCTATTCCTTCAATCTCGACGGCACGATGATGTACTGCACCTTCGCGAGCATCTTCATCGCGCAGACCTACCACATCGAGATGTCGCTCGCGACGCAGCTTGCGATGCTCGCGACGTTGATGATCACCTCCAAGGGCGTTGCCGGCGTGCCGCGCGCATCCCTCGTGGTGATCGCCTCGACGCTGTCGCAGTTCGGCATCCCCGAGGCAGGCCTGCTGATGATCATGGGCATTGACACGTTCCTGGACATGGGACGCAGCGCCACCAATGTCATCGGCAATTCGCTCGCGACTGCCGTGGTCGCGAAGTGGGAAGGTGAGCTCGGGCCCGAGCACGAGCTCGGACCCGGCGAAGCGACGACGCCGGACATGGTTCCGGGCGAACTGCCCGCGATGGCCGGCCATTGACGGGAGTGCGTCATGCGCCTTTCAACGGCGATATCGGGCGGCCTGTTGCTGGCAGCATGCCTGCTGGCAACCGGCGCCTCCGCCCAGACCGGCGGCAGCGAAGGGCTTAGCCCGACGCTGTCGGCCATCAAGAACAGGCATACCGTGCGGCTCGGCTATCGCGAGAGCTCGCCGCCGTTCTCCTTCCTCGACCAGTCGGGCCGTCCGATCGGCTACAGCCTCGAGCTCTGCGAGGCCATCGTCGAGGAGATCGGCGTCGAGGTCGACGATCCCGATCTGAAGATCGACTACGTCAAGGTCACGTCGGACGACCGCATCGACGCCGTGCTCCAGAACAAGATCGACCTGGAATGCGGCTCGACCACCGCCAATGCCGAGCGCGGCAAGCGCGTCGCGTTCTCGCCTTTGATGTTCGTCGCCGGCACCAAGCTGATGGTGCCGAAGGCGTCAAAGGTCCAGTCGTTGGCCGATCTGAAGGGCAAGACCGTGGTGGTGACGAAAGGCACCACCAACGAGCAGGCGATCCACGCGGCCGACAAGAAGTCCTCGCTCGGGCTGAACATCGTCACCTCGCCGGATCACGAGCAGTCCTACCAGATGCTCGTCGACGGCAAGGCCGACGCGTTCGCAACCGACGACATCCTGCTCTCCGGCCTGATCGCGCGTCACAAGGCGCAGGACAAGTTCCGCGTCACCGGCGATTACCTGTCCTATGACCCCTACGGCATCATGTTCAGGAAGGGTGAGCCTCAGCTGACGGCGGTGGTCGACCGCACCTTCCGCAAGCTCGGCTCCAATCAGGACCTCATCCCACTCTACAACAAATGGTTCATCGCACGGCTTCCGACCGGTGAACGTCTGAACGTGCCGATCTCCCTGCAGCTGGAGGAAGCGTTCAAGTCGATGGACGATTCCGCCAGCGCGAATAATTGAGCCGCAAGCTCGGTGCACCCTCTCCCCTTGCGGGAGAGGGTGGCTTCGCGAAGAGCGAAGCCGGGTGAGGGGTATCTCTCCGCGAGTCCAACTCATATTGAATCTACGGAGAGATACCCCTCATCCGGCGCTTCGCGCCACCTTCTCTAACAAGGGGAGAAGGGAAGACGGCGAGTGCTGAGCGCTCAGCCTTTATCCCCAAACACCCGATCCAGCGCCGCGTCGTACGTCGCCTGCACCAACTCCGGATGCAGCTTCGCCAGTGCTTCCATCATCACGCCGGAATTGATCTCGAGCACGCGCCAATCACGGTCGACACGCACCACGTCAATTGACGCAAAGGCGATGCCGATGGCGCTCGCGGCATCGGTCGCGAGCTTCACGCAGGCCGTTCGAACCTTGTCGTCCTCCAGCAGCACCGGCTTGGCGCCGGCATCAAGATTGTGTCGCCAATCCGACCCACGCTGCTTGCTGTAGACGACGAGTGGCACATCATCGAGCAGGATCACACGCACCTCTTGCTCGATCGCGACATAGGGCGAGATCACGAGTCCGGCGCTCATCGAAAACACCTCGGCGGCCGCGTGGTCGAGTTCAGCCGCTGTCGTCACCTTGAACACCGAGCGCCCCGATGTCCCCTCGTTCGGCTTCACCACCACGCCTTGCGGATGGTCGTGAAGCAGCTCGAGCATTGCGTCTCGCCAATTGGGGCCGACAACGTTCTTGCCCAGCTTTGGGTTGAGGAAGAGGCAATGGGGAACGCACGGCACCCCCTCAAGCGCCAGCACCTCGGCAGTGGCCGATTTGTCGTTGGCGAGGCGGTGCGCGATCGCGCTGTTGAGGCCGATGTCGTAGCCGAAAGCGAAGTGACGCTTCGCGCGGCTGCGCATCGCGAGCAGCCAGCCGCCGGCGCGGACGTCGAGCGCGATGCCATGGGTCGCGCAATAGCGCCTGATCGCCTGGACGAAGATCCGCTCGCCGCTTGCCATGTGTTCAGTCGTTCCTGTCGCCAAAAGCCGCAAAAATGCGGGAAACGGCGCCAAACCGGGGTGAAAGTCAGAGCTATTCTTAATGAAATTCTCGCGAGCGCGACGGAAATTAAGTGCTGCAATCAGGCCCCGGAGGGAAAAGAAATTGCCCGCCGCGCATTCCCGGCAGCAGATTCATTAATGATGTGGCCATTTCCGCCGCAAATGCCGGTCTGAGCGGCATCAATTGCATCCGGAACGAGGTTGATTATTGGCCTCAATGGCGTAGATCACACACGCGAAATCCTCCGCCATGGCAATGGTGTCCGCCCCGCTTTCAGGGGCCGGGCAACGCTTTTGCCCTAAAACCGCAATTATTCGGAATATCGAAAATCATGAGCGCGTTTTACCGAGAGAAGGTTCTTTCCGTCCAGCACTGGACCGACACGCTGTTCAGCTTCCGCGCCACGCGCGACACCGGCTTCCGCTTCCAGAACGGCCAGTTCGCCATGATCGGCCTCGAGGTCGACGGCCGTCCGCTGCTGCGCGCCTACAGCATGGCAAGCGCCAACCACGAGGAAGAGCTCGAGTTCTTCTCGATCAAGGTTCAGGACGGCCCGCTGACCTCGCGCCTCCAGAAGATCAAGGAAGGCGACACCATCCTGGTCGGCCGCAAGGCGACCGGCACGCTGATCACCGACAACCTCATCCCCGGCAAGCGGCTGATGCTGCTCTCGACCGGCACCGGTCTCGCGCCCTTCGCCAGCCTGATCAAGGACCCCGAGGTCTACGACCAGTTCGACAGCATCGTGCTGGTGCATGGCTGCCGCCAGGTCTCCGAGCTTGCCTATGGCGAGAAGCTGGTTGCTTCCTTGCGCGAGGACGAGCTGTTCGGGGAGCTGCTTGCGGACAAGCTGATCTACTACCCGACCGTGACCCGCGAGCCGTTCAAGAACCGCGGCCGCATCACCGACCTCATCAACTCCGAGCAGATCTTCAACGATATCGGACAGGGCCCGCTCGACATCGAAACCGACCGCATCATGATGTGCGGCAGCCCGGCGATGCTGGAAGAGCTGAAGGTGATGTTCGAAGGCCGCGATTTCATCGAGGGCTCCGGCAACAAGCCCGGCCATTTCGTGATCGAGAAGGCATTCGTCGAGCGGTAAGCCGCTCGTTTCCGAGCGACGCCTTTAGCCGCAACATCGGTGTCGTCCCGGGGCGCGCGAAGCGCGAGCCCGGGACCCATAACCACAGGAAGTGGTTTGGCGAAGACTCGTGGCTATCAGCTCGCGCAATAATTCCTCCCCGTGGCTATGGATCCCCGCCCCCGTGCGCAATTGCGCACTAGGCGGGGATGAAGGCGGTGAGTGTTGCTGCCATCGCGCCTCACACTCGCTAACACCACCGTCTTCCCTCACCATCCTCCCCCGACTTTGTTATTGGCGCGTCTCGCGCGGGCCTTGTTATAAGCTCGCGCCAAAATCTCGCCGCGATGTTGCAATGCGAGAGCTGGGGAGCTGCGCAAATCTTGTCCGTGATCGACCATGGTCCGCCGAAACCGACCGCCTTCGTGCTGGCGGGCGGCGGCAGTTTTGGAGCGATCCAGGTCGGCATGATGCATTCACTGGCGCGGCACGGGGTCGTCGCCGATCTCGTCGTCGGCTCCAGCGTCGGCGCGATCAACGGCGCCTATTATGCCGGCGACCCCTCGCTCAAGGGCGTGCTCGGGCTTGAAGCCGTCTGGCGCGGCCTGAAGCGTCATGATGTCTTCCCGGTCACCTGGAAGAGCCTCGCCGGCTTCATGTGGCGACGCGATTTCCTGATTCCCCATGATGGCATCCGCAAGCTGGTCGAGGACCACATCCCCTACCGCAACCTCGAGGATGCCGCGCTTCCGGTGCACATCGTCACCACCGATTTCGTCTCCGGGGAGAGCGTGGTGTTGTCGGAGGGGGCGGCGGTGGACGCGATCCTGGCGTCCACTGCGATCCCCGGCGCGTTCTCGCCGGTCTACTACCGCAATCGGTTCCTCGCCGACGGCGCGCTCTCCTCGAACACCCCGGTCCGGGTCGCGATCAGGAAAGGCGCAAAACGGCTGGTCGTGCTGCCGACCGGGCACGCCTGCGCGGTGAAGGATCCGCCGGTGGGCGCGGTTGCCAATGCCCTGCATGCGCTGACGCTGCTGATCGCCCGGCAATTGGTGGCGGAGCTCGAGGGGCTGGCGTCCGACATCGAATATGTCGTGGTGCCGCCGCTCTGTCCGCTGGTGGGATCGCCCTACGATTTTTCGCGGACCGACGACCATATCGAGCGCGCGGTCGCGAGCACCGATGCCTGGCTGGCGCGAGGCGGCCTCGATCAGCACGGCGTCATTCCGCATGAGGCGCAGCCTCATGGTCACTGATTTGTCATTTCATTTGAATCTATTGCACTGCGAAAGCACGCCGCCGGACGGATTGATTTGCGGCATCCGGATTCGGTAGCCTCAAGGCGGGGTCCACGTCATATCTGTGGACGTGGCGCGGGCGTATCATGCCCTGTCAGACTGACGAGAGGGATGTGGTCGTGGCCAACGATAACAAGACGCAAGCTTCGGCCGAAGGGCTGACGGAAACCCTGCTGCTGCCGTTCTCGCCGCGCTTCATCGTGCTGACCATCTGCGCGGTCGTCACCGCGCTGCTGATCGGCATCGGCCTCGCCGATGGCAAGATCTTCGACATCCTGCTGATCCCGATCCTGATCTTTGGCGCGCTGACGCTGCTCGGCGTCCGCGACCTCATGCAGAAGAGTCACGCGGTGCTCCGCAACTATCCGATCTCGGCGCATATCCGTTTTCTGCTCGAAGAGATACGCCCGGAGATGCGGCAGTACTTCTTCGAGAGCGAGAAGGACGGCATGCCGTTCTCGCGCGATACCCGCTCGCTGGTCTATCAGCGCGCCAAGATGGAGCTCGACAAGCGCCCGTTCGGCACCCAGGAGGACGTCTACCGCGAGGGCTACGAGTGGATGCATCACTCGGTCTCGCCTAAGACGCACGCCGAGGAGAAGTTTCGCGTCACCATCGGCGGCCCCGATTGCGCAAAGCCATATTCGGCATCGGTGTTCAACATCTCCGCGATGAGCTTCGGCGCGCTCAGCCCGAATGCCGTGCGCGCGCTCAATGCCGGCGCCAGGAAGGGCGGCTTCGCGCACGACACCGGCGAGGGCGGCTTCAGCCCCTACCATCGCGAGATGGGCGGCGACATCATCTGGGAGATCGGCTCCGGTTATTTCGGTTGCCGTCATCTCGACGGCACGTTCGACCCGGAGGCGTTCGCGCGGGTCGCGAGCCAGGACCAGATCAAGATGGTCGAGCTCAAGATCAGCCAGGGCGCCAAGCCCGGCCATGGCGGCGTGCTGCCGGCTGCGAAGGTGTCGGAGGAGATCTCGAAAATCCGCGGCGTCACGATGGGCGAGGACTGCATTTCGCCAGCCTCGCACCGCGCCTTCTCCACGCCCGTCGGCATGATGCAGTTCCTCGCCGAGATGCGGCGCTTGTCCGGCGGCAAGCCGGCCGGCTTCAAGCTATGCATCGGTCATCCCTGGGAATTCCTGGCGATCTGCAAGGCGATGCTGGAAACCGGCATCTATCCTGACTTCATCGTCGTCGACGGCAATGAAGGCGGCACCGGCGCGGCGCCGCTGGAGTTCATGGACCATCTCGGCATGCCGATGCGCGAGGGCGTCAATTTCGTCCACAACGCGCTGGTCGGCATCAATGCGCGCGACCGCATCAGGATCGGCGCGTCCGGCAAGATCGCGACCGCCTTCGACATGGCGCGGGCGATGGCGATCGGCGCCGACTATTGCAACTCGGCGCGCGGCTTCATGTTCTCGCTGGGCTGCATCCAGTCGCTGAGCTGCCACACCGACCGCTGCCCGACCGGGGTTGCGACCCAGGACCCGACGCGGGCCCGCGCGCTCTACGTGCCGCTCAAGATCGACCGCGTGCATAATTATCACCACGCCACGCTGCACTCGCTCACCGAGTTGATCGCCGCGGCCGGTCTCGAGCATCCGCAGCAGCTGCGCCCGATCCACTTCAGCCAGCGGACGTCGACCACCCAGGTGCGATCCTTTGCACAGCTCTATCCGTCGCTGCGTCCGGGCGAGCTGCTCGAAGGCACCGAAGATCCGCGCTTCCGTGATGCCTGGCAGATGGCGCGGGCGGAGTCGTTCCAGCCGGCGCCGTAGGGGCCACCGCATGATCCGCCGCACCCTGCGGCGGTGAAAATTCATCGGGGATTGTGGTTGTGTTTTAACGCCTGTGTCAGCTTGGGGTGTAGATTGGCCCCATGGACGAGCGACGCGACAAAGCCAGGCACCGTGTGCTGAAAGCCGGAACGATCGAGTTCGGCGGCGGCGCGATCGACTGCACCATCCGTAATTTCTCCGACACCGGCGCCGCGCTCGATGTCACCAGTCCGGTCGGTATCCCCGAGCGGTTCACCCTGGTCATCCAGGCCGACGGAACGCATCTCGCCTGCACGGTGGTCTGGCGCAAGGAGAAGCGGATCGGGGTGCGGTTCGGGTGAGCGGTCTGCGTTTGATCGGCGCGCGCTTAGGGCGCGCTTGTCCGGGACGACGGGTGGAGGGTTGGGTGCGCAATCACCCCGTCTCGACCTCACTCAACCGGCCTGCCAGAATCTTGTCGATCCTGCGACCGTCGAGATCGACCACCTCGATATGCCAGCCGGCAAAGTCGAAGGCGTCGCCGACATTGGGCAGCACGCTGAACTGTTGCAGCACCAGGCCCGCCACCGTGTTGTAGCGGTGCGGCGGCAACTCGACGCCGAGCAACTCGCCGAACTCGTCGACCGGCATCCAGCCGGAGACCAGCAGCGAGCCGTCATCGCGCCTGACATAGGCCGGCTCCGGCGGTCCCTCCTCGGAATGGAAGGCGCCGACGATCGATTCCAGAATGTCAGCCGTCGTCACGATACCCTCGAACGCGCCGTATTCGTCGTAGACCAGGCCGACATGAACCGGAGCGGCTTTCAGGATCGCCAGCACGTCGCGGGCGTCGGCCGATGCCGGAATGCCGGGCGCCTCGCGCACCAGCGCTCGCAGATCCGGCGTGCGCTCGTTCATGTAGGCGACCAGCAGGTCCTTGGCCTGGAGCACGCCGATCGGCTTGTCGCGATCGCCGTCCGAGACGGGAAAGCGCGAATGCGGGCTCTTCGCGATGATCGCTTGAATGGCCTCCGGCGCATCGTTCAGATCGATCTCGTTGACCTCCGTGCGCGGCGTCATGATCGCGCCGACCGGCCGGTCGCCGAGCCGCATGACGCCCGCGATCATCTCCTTTTCGCCCGACTCCAGCACACCCGCGTTCTCGGCTTCGCTGACGAGGTGATGGATCTCGTCCTCCGAGACCTTCTCCTCGGCCTTGCCGCCGCGGCCGAGCAGCGTGAGGATCAGCTTGCCGGAGAGATCGAGCAGGAAGACGAGCGGCAGCGAGATCCGCGCCAGAACGTGCATCGCGGGCGCGACCTTGACCGCGATGCTCTCGGGGGCGCGTAGCGCTACCTGCTTCGGCACCAGCTCGCCGACGATCAGGGTAGCGTAGGTGATGAGCGTGACGACGATGCCGACGCCGACGATGTCGGCGATCCCTGAGGACAGGCCGAGCTCGACCAGCCATTGCGTCAGCCGCTGTCCGAGCGTCGCGCCCGAGAATGCGCCCGAGAGCACGCCGACCAGCGTGATGCCGATCTGCACGGTCGAGAGGAACTTTCCGGGATCGGCCGCCAGCGTCAGTGCCCGCTCGGCGCCGCGCACCCCCTTGGCCGCGAGCAGTGACAGCCGGGCCGGGCGGGACGAGACCACGGCGAGCTCCGACATGGACAGCAAGCCGTTGATGACGATCAGGACGACGACGATGACGAGTTCGACGGATAACATTGCGCTCTAGCGAGAGGGAGATCTCGGCCCGGCGGACGCCGGACCAAGCCCTTTATATATGAATTCCCTATGCGATATGCCCGGTTCCGGCCCAAATTGTCGCAGGCCGGGTTCAACCGCCTTCTCCGGGGTTTTCCAGGCTGAACGTCTCGGACTGCTCGTCGTAGGCGAACAGCTCGGCATAGCGGCCCCACGACACCACCGTCTTCAGCGTCTCGCCCGCATAGTCCTCGGACATGTAGTCTTCGAGCTCGTTGCGGAACCGTGCCGCGGGGGCGGTATGGGAGGGACGTTCGTCGAGCACGCGGCGAATCAATCCCATCACCGGCACGTAAGTGACGAGGTGTTCGGCGAACAGCTTCTTGCGCGCGTCGGTTTCGAGATGGGCAAAACGCTTGCCCGTGTCGGTGAGCATCAGGTCGCCTTCGCTCAGCTGGGCGAAGCGCAGCAGTTGCAGGGACTCGCCGAGGTGGAGGATCTCGTCGGCCTCGAGCTGGAGCTGGCTTGCGAGCACGGGCAGGTCGGCGTGTCCGTGATAGGGCGGCCCCGCCAGCGTCTCGATCAGGCCCGACAGCACGTTGGACGAGACGTGGTGCAGGGTCATGCCGACCCCGGAGCCCAGGATGCCTTCGACGGGGGCGCCTTCGGTTCGGCGCGTTGGGTCATGCGCGCGTAGATGTTGTCGACGAGTTGCCGGAAATGGGGGTCGAGCCGGTTGCGCGGATGCGGCATGTCGACCTTGATCTCGGCGGCGACACGCCCTGGATTGGATGAGAACACCAGGATGCGATCGCACATCAGGACCGCCTCCTCGATATTGTGCGTCACCATCAGGATCGATTTGATCGGCAGCCGGCCCTCGATCCAGAGGTCGATCAGGTCCGTGCGCAGCGTCTCGGCCGTGAGGACGTCGAGTGCCGAGAACGGCTCGTCCATCAGCAGGAGGTCGGGATGCACCACCAGCGCGCGGGCGAATCCGACGCGCTGGCGCATGCCACCCGACAGTTCCTTCGGGAAGGCGGACTCAAACCCGTCAAGGCCGATCAGGTCGATCGCAGCAAGGGCGCGCTTGTGGCGCTCGGTTGCATCGACGCCCAGCGCTTCGAGTCCGAGCTCGACGTTCTGGAGCACGGTCAACCAGGGAAACAACGCGAATGACTGGAACACCATGGCGACGCCGTTCGGCGGTCCGACGATGATCTCGCCGCGACAGGTCGCCTGTCCCGCAGACGGGCTGACCAGACCGGCGATGATCCGCAGCAAGGTGGACTTGCCGGAGCCGGAGCGGCCGAGCAGGCCGACGATCTCGCCCGAGCGGATCGTCAGGTCGACCTTGTCCAGCACCAGGAGCTGCTCGCCGCTGCCTTTCGGGAAGGACCGGCAGACACCGCGGATGTCGATGAGCGCTGAGGGTTGATCGAGCATGATGGTCTCCTCGTCAGCCGAGCCGCAGGCGACGCTCGCCGAAGGCATAGAGCGGCCGCCAGACCAGACGATTGAACAACGTCACCAGAATGCACATCGTGGCAATTCCGAGCACGACGCGCGGGAAGTCGCCGGCTTCCGTGGCGGAAGCAATATAGGCGCCGAGCCCGGTGGCCTTCAGATGCGTGTCGCCCCAGCTTGCGACCTCCGCGACGATCGACGCATTCCAGGAGCCGCCGGACGCGGTGATCGCGCCGGTGACGTAATAGGGGAAGATGCCGGGCAGGATCGCCTTGAACCACCAACGCCATCCGCCGAGGTGGAAGCTGCTCGCGGCCTCGCGCAGGTCGCTCGGGAAGGCGCTGGCGCCCGCGATGACATTGAACAGGATGTACCATTGTGTGCCCAGGATCATCAGCGGGCTCAGCCAGATGTTGGCGGCAAGCTTGAAGTGGACGATGGCGAGGACGAAGACGGGAAAGGCGAGGTTCGCCGGGAAGGCCGCCAGAAACTGCGCCAGCGGCTGAATCCGTTCGGCCAGTTTCGGGCGAAGGCCGATCCAGACCCCGACCGGCACCCAGACCAATGTGGCGAGGCTGATCAGGACGGCGACGCGCAACAATGTGATGAGCCCGTCCCTGATGACGACGAGAACGTCGGACATTCCGAGACTGGCCGAGAGATAGCGATAGGTCAGCGAGGCGGCATAGGCCGTGCCGGCGAGGATCAATGCGATCCAGACCCTATCGACGAGGCGGGACGGCTGGCCCTTGCCTGCCGCCGCGGGCGGCAGTTTCGGCAGCGGAATGCGCAAGTTCGAGATCGCGCGGCTCAGCGCCGCGAAAGGAAGGGTCAGCGCACGCAGTGCGCGGGTCCGGCGGAACAGGTCGAGCATCCAGGAGGTCGGCGCCTCGCCTGAGGCGGTCTGCTCGAAGCGGAATTTGTCGGCCCAGGCGACGATGGGGCGGAACAGCAACTGATCATAGGCGATGATCACGAACAGCATCGCCAGCATGGCGTAGAGGATGGCCGGCAAATCCTGCTGCTGAATGGCCAGCGCGACATAGGAGCCGATTCCCGGCAGGGTCACCGTGGTCGTGCCGACGGTGATCGCTTCCGAGGCGACCACGAAGAACCAGCCACCCGACATCGACATCATCGCGTTCCAGATCAGTCCCGGCATCGCGAACGGAACGTCGAGGCGCCAGAAGCGCTGCCAACCGGACAAATGGAAGCTTTGGGTGGCCTCCTCGAGGTCCTTCGGCACGTTGCGCATCGACTGGTACATGCTGAAGGTCATGTTCCAGGCCTGGCTGGTGAAGATCGCAAACACCGAGGCGAGCTCGGCGCCCAGCACCTGGCCCGGAAACAAATTCATGAAGAAAACGACAGTGAAGGTGAGGAAGCCGAGGATCGGCACCGACTGGAGGATATCCAGCAGCGGGATCATGACCAGCTCCGCGCGCCGGCTCTTGGCGGCAATTGCCGCGTAGACGAAGGTGAAGACCGTCGAGCACACCATCGCAAGCAGCATCCGCAACGTGGTGCGCAAGGCGTAGAGCGGCAGGTTTGCCGGATCGAGCGAGACCGGCGTGCGCTCCAGCTCGGACAGCGGCGCGACGGTCTGCTTGCCGCCATAGACGATCAGCACCATGGCGCCGATGACGAGGATCAGCGCCGCGACGTCCCAGACATTGGGGAGTAGCGCCCGGCCGATCGCGGCCGTGCGGATATCTCTCGGCTTCATCGGCCCGCCCTTGGGCTGGAATTTTGGGCTAGAACTCTGCGTGCAGGCGGCCCGAGAAGATCGAGACCGGCCCGCGGTCGGCGTTATAGGCCGGGTTTGTGATCAATTGATAGTCCGCGGTCAGCGTGACGCTCTTGTTCACCGAATAGGCATAGTAGGCCTCGAGGATGCGCTCCTTGCGGTAGTTGAGAGCGCCGTCGCCGATGAGAACACCAAGGCCGCCGGCGGCCAGGAAGTCGCGATAATCCTGCGAGATGGCATTGATGGCGCCGCCGATGCCGATCACGTCGTCAGGCCGGCCCCATTTCGTGCCTTTGATCGACAGTCCGGTGGCCAGGCTGCGGTTGATGTCGGTGAAGGCGAGCGTTTCGGTCTTGCCGTCGTTCCAGCTCCAGCGTCCGAACAGCCCGATATCCTCTGTGATCGCCTGCTCGAGGTTGATGACGTAACCGACCTTGAGGCGGCCGCGCCGGGTCTGCGCGATGTCGAGATTGAGCGCGGGATTGTCCAGCGTCTCGCGGAAGCTGCCCATGTTGGCGCTGTCGACCCAGCCCATGGTCCTGAGCTTGCCGGGTTGGCCGAGCAGCGAGAACCGGGTCTCCAGCTCGATCGCGTACTGACCGCGTTCCCCGACCCTGGTGTCGAAATGATTCGAATTGGACTCCGCGACCATCAGGAAATAGCCGCCGCGCAGCGCCCATTGCTTCTGGTTGAGCTCGGCGGTGACGCCATAGGTGAGACCGACCTTGTCGGCGGAATAGTCGAAGGCGCCAGGCGCCCACAGCGACCAGTTCATGAAGTCCTTGCGGGTGTCCTTGGCAAAGGCATTGCCGTCGAACACGTCGATCACCGCGAACTTGCCGGCCTGCACCGTGAGCCTGGACACGTCGACCTTCTGCGCAAGCTGCAGCTGGCCGCTCGCGAGCTCCTCCTGCTCGCCGCCAAAGCCGAACGTCTGGCGCACGAACAGCCGCGAGGTGTTGTAATGCGGATAGGGGAAGTTCGATTTCTGCGCTTCGCCGTTGGGGAAGCCTGCCGCGCCAACCGTGTCGTTCAGTCCAAATCCCTGGAGCAGTTCGGGATTGTAATAGACCTCGCCGCCGTCCCACAGCCGCGCGTTCAGGAACAGGCTGTTGCTCCACGTCGCCTTGGCCTGCGTCGATGGCGACAGAGAGTTCGGTCCGCTGTAGAGCGCAGGGAACGACGGATAGCCTTGCGGCAGATAGGTGCTCTGGCCGTGAATCTCCCAGCGATCCGATTCCGTGTCGATCAAGGAGCTCTTCGGGTCGTAGCTCGGCATGCCCGGCCAATCGACCTTGCGGTTGAGGCCGACCCTGACCGACTGGAAGTCGAGCGATGATGACGTGTATTGGGCGCCCGTGGAGAAGGCGACGTTGGCGCCGTCGAAGCGGCTGTAGAGATATTCGAGCCGCGCGCTCCAGTGCGGCGCAAAGCCGTATTCGATGCCTGCGCCCGCGATCCAGCCGGGCCGCGTGTTCAGGATCTTCGGGACTTGGTCGTCGGAGGCCGGGGTGTCGAAATAGCGCTCGCCCATCCACGCAAAACCGCCGGTGGCGTAGACGAGCCACGGTCCGCTGGTGTAGCCGACGCGGCCGCGCACGCTCGCGGTGTAGTCCCATTGCTGGATGACCGTGTTGGCTGGCGTCCCGAGGAAGGAAACGATCGAATTGGAGGTGATGTAGTTGGGAAACGAAAAATCGCCTTCGACGCCGACGAGCCATCCGGAATTGAGCCGGTAGTTGTAGCCGGCCTGCACGCCGCCGATCATGCCGCTGAAGACGCCGTTGCCATTGATCGCGGCGCCGTCGTTCAGCGCGAAGCCGGACGAGCCACGGCTGTAGCCGGCATGCGCGCCGATATAGAGGCCGGTCCAGTCATAGACCGCTTTCAGCGCCGGTGCCTTCAGCGGCAGATCGGCCGCGTGGCCGGCGGCGGGAAAAGCCAGCACGCCCGAGGCAACCGCCGCGGCCGTTCGCAAATACCTGTAACGGTGACCTCTCAACGTCAAAACGCACGCCCCCAAACGCGAATGTGTCCCATTCGCCGCGATATCCCTGCAGATTCGCGGCGGCCCTGTCACGAAGTCTTGGTTGTTCACGCGATCGGACCAGACGATCCCGATTCGACGCGATTTCTTCCCAAGCCCCTGTGCCTGCTGCGAACCTTATTGCGATTAATTCGCAATAGCAACTGGCACGGATTGCCGCAGCAGATGGTTCGCACTCTTGTGTGACGGAGCTGCAACAAATTCCCGGCGGCAAAAATGGATGACCCCGCCCGGGGGGACAGCCGGGCGGGGTCGGGGACACGACACGGGGTGGATGAGGCGCCCGTGTCGGACGCAGGATCCACGTGAGATCGGCCTCAGGTACTCAAATCAGTAGCAAGAACGAACGCGGCCAACGTACTGGCCGAAGGCGTTGTACTGGGCGACCCAGCCGCAGCGGTGATAGCCGTAGTAATAGGGGTCGTTGCTGGCGGCGATCGCGGAGCCGACGACGGCGGCGGTGGCGATGCCGGCACCCACACCCCAGACCCAGCCGGGCTGCTTGGCTTCGGCCGAAGAGGTGGTGGACACGATGCTGCCGGTGACGGCGAGGGCAGCGAGTGCGACGGCGGCAATCCTGGTCTTGATCGACATGTGAAACTCCATCCGGGTTGAGGCGGTCCGTTGTGGCCCGCGTGCCCAGTTGGACGGAGGCTTGCCGCGTCCGGTTCGAAACCCGCAAAAGCACGCGTGCGGCCCGGCTGTTTCCTGAATGATTCCAGTCGGATGCGGGCTAGCCGAGAGGCCCTTTGGCGAGCCTGTTCACGTCGAAGTTATCGACCTCGGTCAGCAGTTCGCAAAAAGCGCGCGCGCCCTGATCGAGCAGCTGCTCACCCTTCTCGGGCACAGCCAATGTCGCGTTGCCGATCGCCCCGCTCGCGTGGAGATCCTGCGCCTGCCAGGCGAACGGTGCGGGCCGCTGTGTCGACAGCCAGCGATACTGCTTTTCCATGGCGATGCTGCTCGCGGGAAAATCCGCGATCGCATCAACCCGCACTTGATCGGGATAGCGTGCCAGCATGATCGACGTCTCGACCGCGCCGCCATGAATGCCGTGGCGCACTTCATCCGCCGGGAACAGTTTCTCCGCGCGCGACAGCCGGGACCACGACGTCGTCACCACAAAGAGCCTGTGATGCGCGCGAAGATCCTGCGCGACCAGCATCATTGCCGCGCTGTTGCCGCCATGGCTGGTGATGATGACGAGCTTCTTCACGCCGCGCCGCGCGACGTCCTCGCCGATTGCGGTCCATCGCTTCAGCGCCACCTCGGTCGGCAGCGTCTGCGTGCCCGGAAAGTCGATATGCTCGGTGGAAATCCCGACCGGTTCAACGGGCAGGAACGTCGCCGGAACATTTGCGGGCAACAGCTCGCGCACGCGCGCGAGATACGCGTCCGCGATCAGCACGTCGGTTTCGAGCGGAAGATGCGGGCCGTGCTGCTCGGTCGCCGCCAGCGGCAGCACCGCGATCCAGCGCGACACCTCTGCAAGGCTCCCATCGGCCCAGTTGATGTCGATCCAGTCGCGAGACGGCGTCATCGTGGTTTCTTTGCCCGAATTTGTCGCGTATTTTGGGGTTATCAGGGGACGCGGGCCTGGCCGGCTCGCGTCCCCGAATGTCTTGCGGTTTTATCGCGTTGGATTGGCATCTGCTAGAAGCGATCGACGGAGTGCACCCATGAGCCCCTCTCATTTGCGGCGAGCGTTAACGGCGGGCTTGATGGCCGCCTTCGTCTCTCTGGCTCCGGCGCGCGCCGAGACGCTGGACAAGGTCACCTTCGGCACCAATTGGGTCGCCGAGGCCGAGCATGGCGGTTTCTTCCAGGCCGTCGCCGACGGCACCTACAAGAAATACGGGCTCGACGTCACCATCGTTCCCGGCGGTCCGAACGAGAACAACCGGATGCTGCTGATCGCCGGCAAGATCGATTTCTTCATGGCCGCGAACACGCTGATGTCGTTCGACGCGGTGGCGAACAACGTCCCCGTCGTCACCATCGCAGCGGTCTTCCAGAAGGATCCGCAGGTGATGCTGACGCAGCCGGATGCCAAGGTCGCCAAGATCGAGGATCTCAAGCCGCTGACCTTGTTCGTCTCCAAGGAGGGCATGACCAGCTACTTCCAGTGGCTGAAGTCCGAATACGGTTTCAGCGAGAAGAACGTCCGTCCCTACAATTTCAATCCGCAGCCCTTCATCGCCAACCCCAAGAGCGCGATGCAGGGCTACGTCACCTCCGAGCCCTTCGCGGTCGAGAAGGCCGCCGGCTTCAAGCCGAATGTGCTGCTGCTTGCCGATTATGGCTTCAACACCTATTCGACCCTGATTGAGACTCGCCGCGACATGGTCGAGAAGAAGCCGGACCTGGTGCAGCGCTTCGTCGATGCCTCCATGGTCGGCTGGTACAATTACATCTACCGCGACAATTCCGCGGGCAACGCCATGATCAAGCAGCTCAACCCCGAGATGACCGACGAGCTGCTCGCCTATTCCGTCGCCAAGATGAAGGAGTACGGCATCGTCGATTCCGGCGAGTCCTTGAAGAACGGCATCGGCGCGATGAGCGACGATCGCTACACCTCCTTCTTCAACAAGATGGTGAAAGCCGGCGTCGTGAAGGCGGATCTCGACTTCCGCAAGTCCTATACGCTGCGCTTCGTCAACAAGGGCGTCGGCGTCGAGCTGCGCCCGAGCAAGCCGTAGCGCAAGGTCCATGTCATCCGCCAAAACTTCGTCCGGGGTCGAGGCCGGCCTGACGGCTCTCGCCGTCAGCCTGCGCGGCGTGACGAAGGCGTATGACAATGGCGTCATGGCGCTCGGCCCGCTCGACCTTGCCGTTCGCAAGGGCGAGTTCATCTCGCTGCTGGGCCCGTCAGGTTGCGGCAAGTCCACTGCGCTGCGCCTGATCGCAGAGCTCAGCGCGCCATCGTCCGGCATCGTGCGGGTGGCGCGCCACGAGGGCGATGTGCTGCCGGGTCATGGCATCGGCTTTGTGTTCCAGGAGCCGACGCTGATGCCCTGGGCCAGCGTGCGCGAGAATGTGCGGCTGCCCTTGAGGCTCGCGGGCGTTCCGAAGGCGGAGGCGCGCGCGCGGGCCGATGAGGCGTTGGCCAGCGTGGGTCTTGCCGATTTCGCCGATGCCTTCCCGCGCGAGCTCTCCGGCGGCATGAAGATGCGGGTGTCGCTGGCGCGTGCGCTCGTCACCGACCCTGATATCCTCCTGATGGATGAGCCGTTCGCCGCGCTCGACGAGATCACGCGCTTTCGCCTCAACAACGACCTGCTTGCGCTGTGGCGCGCCCTGGGCAAGACTATCATCTTCGTCACCCATTCGGTGTTCGAATCCGTCTATCTGTCGCAGCGGGTCGTCGTCATGACCGCGCGGCCCGGTCGCATCCAGGCCGATATCCGCATCGAGACGGTCGAGCCGCGCGGTGAGGAGTTTCGGACCTCGGCCGCCTATTCCAATTATTGCCGGAAAGTGTCGGCTGCGCTGGCGCCGTCCTATTCGGGGCAGTCGACGCTATGAACGCGCAAGCTGCCGCCGCCGCAAAGCCATCCGGCGCGCAACGCGCGATGCGCTTCGTGCTTCCCGTCATCGTCTTCGCAGCCGGACTCGCGGCCTGGGAACTGGTCGTCCGCATCAAGGACATCCCGCCTTACGTTCTTCCGGCGCCCTCCGTCATCTTCCTGACGCTGGTCAAGGACTGGGCGGTGCTGTCACAATCGCTCGCGACCACGCTGCTGACCACGCTCGAAGGTTTTGTCGCCGCCAGCATCGGCGGCATCGCGCTGGCGCTGCTGTTCAACCAGTCGAAATGGGTGGAATATTCACTGTTCCCCTATGCAATCGTCCTCCAGGTGACTCCTGTCATCGCGATTGCACCGCTGCTTCTGATCTATCTGGAGCAGCAGACTGCGGTCGTCGTCTGCGCCTTCATCGTCGCCTTTTTCCCGGTGCTGTCCAACACCACGCTTGGGCTGAATTCGGTCGATCGCAACCTTGCCGGTCTGTTCCAGCTCTACGGCGCCTCGCCGCCGCAAACCCTGCGCTTCCTGAAGCTGCCAGCGGCGCTGCCCTATATCCTCGGCGGCCTGCGCATTGCCGGCGGCCTGTCGCTGATCGGCGCGGTTGTGGCCGAAATCGCGGCCGGCACGGCCGGCGCCGGCTCCGGGCTCGCCTACAGGATCGCCGAATCCGGCTATCGATTGAACATACCCCGCATGTTCGCGGCGCTGCTGCTGTTGTCGCTGGCCGGGATTGTCATCTATGGGGTGCTGGCGCTAGTTTCCCACCTCGTTTTACGGCGCTGGCACGAGAGCGCGCTTGGAAAGGAAAACTGATGACTACCGGTTCGATTTCGTCCGAAAAGATCGACCTTCTGATTTATGGACCGGTGCGGCCGATCCTCGAGAACGGGTTTTCCGATCATTTCGTCGTGCACAAGGCCGAGACACGGGGCGATCTCGAGCGGCTGACGCCGGCGGTCCGCGAGAAGATCCGCGGCGTGGCGGTGACCTATCACACGGTCCACGCCAACAAGGAATCGCTGTCGCAGCTGCCCAAGATCGAGATGGTGGCGAGCTTCGGCGTCGGCTACGACCATGTCGACGCCAAATACGCGGCCGAACACAACATCATCGTCACCAACACGCCCGACGTGCTGACCGAGGAGGTCGCCGACGTCGCGATGGGCCTTCTGATCTCCACCGTGCGTGAGTTCATCAAGGCCGACCGCTACGTCCGCTCCGGCCTCTGGCAGACGCAGAACTATCCGCTCAGCGTCGGCTCGCTGCGCGATCGCAAGGTCGGCATCGTCGGCATGGGCCGGATCGGCCAGGCCATCGCGCGCCGGCTCGATGCCTCGCTGGTGCCGGTGGTCTACCACTCCCGCAATCCGTCGAAGGACGTCTCCTACAAGCACTATCCCGATCTGATCGAGATGGCGAAGGCGGTGGACACGCTGATGGTGATCGTGCCCGGCGGCGCCTCGACCAGCAAGATGATCAATGCCGAGGTTCTGAAGGCGCTCGGTCCGCGCGGCGTGCTGGTCAACGTGGCGCGCGGTTCGGTGGTCGACGAGGCGGCGCTGGTCCAGGCGCTGAAATCAGGCACCATCCTCGCCGCCGGTCTCGACGTGTTCGCGGCCGAGCCGAACGTGCCGGACGAGCTCAAGACCATGCAGAACGTCGTGCTGCTGCCGCATATCGGCTCGGCGTCGGTGGTGACGCGCAACGCGATGGATCAGCTCGTGGTCGACAACCTCAAATCCTGGTTCGCCGGCAAGGCGCCATTGACGCCGGTTGCGGAAACGCCGTTCAAGGGGCGCTGATGAGAGGTCTTCGGGTCGTTGCATTCGCCGTCGCGGCCTGCGTGGCCGCGATCGGCATCGCGCATGCGCAGGATGCTACGACCCTGAAGAAGACGATGCCCGGGCAGTGGGAGCTCTCGACCACCGAGCGCAGCAAGACCTGCGTCGTCACGATGAAGGGCGATGCCGCGGGGCAGGGGTTCAAGCTGGAGCTGGAGCCGGCCTGCAAGACCACGCTGCCCTTTACGAAGGACATCGTCGCCTGGAGCGTCAGGGGCCTCGACATCGTTCGTTTGCAGGACGCGACCGGTGAAGCCGTGATCGACTTCACCGAGGTCGAGGCGGGCATCTTCGAAGGCCTGCGGCAGGGCGAGGGCGTCTACATCCTCCAGGACCTCGCCGCAGCCCGCTCGATGGCCAAGTCTATGGACCAGATGATCGGCGACTGGTCGATGGTGCGCGGCAACGGCCAGCCGGTGTGCGGGCTGACGCTGACCAACACGGAAGCCGGCCCGGACAATTTCCAGGTCTTCCTCAAGCCGAAATGCGATCCGGCGATTGCTCAGTTCAATCCGGCGCAATGGCGGCTCGAGCGCGGCCAGATCGTCCTGATGTCGAAATCGGGCGAGGCCTGGCAGTTCGAGGCCGATGACAACGCGCAATGGCGGCGCGTCCCCGATACCGCCGATCCCCTGATCATGCTGCGGCAATAATTCTTCCGGTCGATGTCGATTTAGCCGAGGCTCAATCGTCACATCCATAGCGAGCGGTTTGCAGCCGGAGCGGCTGCTGCTCGCCAAGGGAGTCTTTCATGCGCTTCATGTACATCGTCACCTCCAGCCAGCCGATGGCTGCCCCGAGCCCGGCGCTGATGGAGGCCATGCAGGACATATCCGAGCGGGAGATCAAGGCTGGTCGAATGATCGACAATGGCGGCCTGATGCCGCTTGCGACCGGCGCACGGGTGCGAATCCTCGACGGCGAACTCAGCGTCATCGACGGCCCCTTCGTCGAGGCCAAGGAAGTGATCGGCGGCTATGCCATTTTCGAGCTGCGCGACAAGGCGGAAGCCGTGGCCATGGCGAAGGAATTCATGCAGCTGCACCTCGATCACATGCCGGGCTGGGAGGGTACCTGCGAATTGCGGGCCTTCGCCACGCCGGGCCTCGACACAGCCTGCCAGGTCGACGCGCAGTCCAGGGTGGCCGCCCACGCCTGATGGACAGCACCGCTCGTCCCAGAGCGTTTTCGAGCGAAGCGGATACCGGTTCGCGTCGAGAAAACACGTCAAAACAAGAATCCAGAGCCCCGTTCCGATTCAATCGGAACGGAAAGGGCTCTGGTCGGCGGCGATGACGACCGCCGACATCGATCGCGCGATCCGTGCCGCGATTCACGCAACCTGGCGTGTCGCGCAGCCGCGGCTGATCGCCACGCTGTCGCGCATGCTGCGGGATGTGCCGCTGGCCGAGGAATTGACCCAGGACGCGCTGGTCGCAGCGCTGGAAGCCTGGCCACACAGCGGGGTGCCGGACAATCCCGGCGCCTGGCTGGTTGCGACGGCCAAGCGCCGCGGGCTCGATCATCTGCGCCGGGCAAAAATGCTCACCCGCAAGCAGGAGCAGCTCGCGCACGAGCTGATGCAGGAGCAGGACGCGATGCCGGATATCGACGCCGCCCTCGACGACGATATCGGTGACGAATGGTTGCGGCTGATCTTCACGGCCTGTCACCCGCTGCTGCCGCGGCAGGCCCGCGCGGCGCTGGCATTGCGTATGATCTGCGGCCTGACCACCGACGAGATCGCGCGCGCCTTCCTGGTCACGGAGGCAACCGTCGCGCAACGCATCGTCCGCGCCAAGCGCACGCTGTCGCGGTCGGGCCTGAGCTACGAGATCCCGAGCGGCGAGGCGCTTTCGGAGCGTCTCGCCTCGGTGCTCGAGGTCGTTTATCTCATCTTCAACGAGGGCTATTCGGCCTCGGGCGGCGAGGAGTGGCTGCGGCCGCGGCTCTGCGACGAGGCCCTGCGCATGGGACGGGTGCTGGTCGGGCTCGCGCCTCTCGAGCCCGAGGTCCACGGTCTCATGGCACTGATGGAGCTGAATGCCGCGCGGAAGCAGGCGCGCACGGGCATCGATGGCGAGCCCATCCTGCTCATGGACCAGGACCGCAGGCTCTGGGACCGGCGCCTGATTGGCGGCGGCCTTCGCGCGTTCGACCGCGCGCGCGAGCTCGGTGGTGCCGGCCGGTTCTACACGCTGCAGGCCGCGATCGTCGCGTGTCACGCGATGGCGGAGACGGCCGTTGCCACCGACTGGCGCCGCATCGCGGAGCTCTACGGCCAGCTCGCGGCGCTGGTGCGCTCGCCGGTGATCGAGCTCAACCGGGCGGTCGCGCTCGGAATGGCCGAAGGGCCGCAGGCCGGTCTCGATCTCGTGGACATGATCGCGGACGAACCGGCGCTCGGGGCCTACCACCATCTCCATTCTGTCCGCGGCGACCTCCTGGAGAAGCTCGGCCGCTTTGCCGAGGCGCGAAGATCGTTCGAGACCGCTGCACGACTCGCGAACAATGCGCGCGAGCGCGTGTTGATGGAGCGGCGTGCGGCAGCCATTGCCGATTCCGACGGCTGAAGACGCAAACGGCCTTACGTCGTCGGCTTCGGCGGCGGCGCGGTGCCTTGCGCCCACTTCTCGAGCTTGCCGAGCACGCCCCAGGCGGTGAGCGCCAGCGAGATCGGCATTGCGAACTGGCCGAGGCCCGGCACCGCCGACACAATCGTGCCGAGCAGTCCGGCAAGACCGCCAGCATTCGGGCTCGCGGTCACCGAAGAGAGCAGCGCAGTGAGCACCGAGCCGCCGATGCCGATTGCGGTCTTCTTGCCGTCGAGCAGCTTGCCGATGGTCTCGCCGAGCGCGCCGTTGACCTGGCCGAGCACCGGCTTGCCGTCCTTGTTGAGCAGGGTGCTGAGCAGGTCGACAACCTGCTTCAGCTGATCGACAGGGGCCGGGTTGGTCGGGCTGACCGGTCCTGGCACGGGCGCCGTCTTGTTGATGAGGGAGAAGAGCCGTTCGAACAGGTTGATCGGATCGTTGGTGGCGGGCAGCGTGCTGCCCGGTGTCGTCGTTCCCGGTGTTACGCCGCCGGCTGACGGTCGCAGCAAGTGTGCGAGGTCTTCCAGCCGCTTCAGGATCTTGGAAATATCGCCGCTCGGCACGGAGCCTCCCGCCTGCGTTGCACGCGTGAGCGCCGCGACCGTGGCCCCGTCGAGAAGCCCGGTATCCCTCAGGCCGTTCTGCTGCTGAAACTGCGAGACCGCGGCCCCCGTCTTCGGTCCGCTGATGCCGTCCTCGACGAGCGGCGGATTGGCGCCGAGCTTGTTGAGCGCCTGCTGCATCAGAACAATCGTCGACGCCGCATCGTCCTCGGGCTCGGTGCGGCTGGCGAATTGCGGGCTGCCGTCGAGGGTGATCGAGGAATCGAGCGACATCATCGCATGCAGGATCACCGCCGTGCCGAGCTGGGAATCGACGTGGTTCGAGTCGAACACGTGGTCGCGGACGAATTTGCCGGCCCTCGCCTCGGGCGGGCCGTACAGTGTCGAACCGCCATAGAGGTAGGGCGAATTGCAGCCCTTGGCGTGATAGCCGAAGCCGTTGAACGCCTCGAGCCGGAACAGGATCCGGGCGATGCCCCAGTCGTGGGCGCCGATGAAGTTCTCGATTCTGAACGCGTCCACCGCGCCGTCCACGAAAGTGGTAAAGGGGCCACGCCCTTTCGGAACGATGGTCGTCACGCGATGAAGCGTTTCGCCGTTGCCGAGATAGGTATCGAAATCGAAGTTGGATTCGCGGTAGTGGCAGAGCGCAGCAAAATACCAGGGGACTCCGGTCAACCGCTCGATCTGCTGATAGGTCGCCTTGCCGTTGATCGCCTTGCGCGCGACCCCATTCGCATCGCCGAGGCGGGAAGGCCGGATCTCGAGATTGGACCAATTCCGCTCGTACTCGCTCTTCAGACTCTCGAATGAGACCATCTTCCGCTCCCGAAAATTGATGAATTATCGAAATTTCGTGCAAGTCAGATATGGACCGGGTGCCGTGATCGGGTGTGACTCCAACGGGATCTCCAGCAAATGTGGCAGGTTGCCGGCCCGGCGCATGTGAAATGGCTTACAGCCTCGGCGGGAAAATGTGCCGCAGGGCCGGACCCGCGCCTTCGCCGGCAGCGCGACCCGCCGGTGGGGGAACCGGCATGGTCGTTCGCCCGTTAGCATTTTAGACGATGCGGTAGGGAGCCCTGCATGGCCAAGCGCGTCCTCGCGATCGGCATCGAACCCGGCAATGCGGATTACAGCGCATTTCCGCAGCTCACGCCGGAGCTCGTGCGCCATTATATCGAAGCGCAATTGCTGCGCCTGCGTGATCGCGGCTACGAGGTCACGAGCTGCCTGATCGATCTCGATGCGACCGCGGAAGCCGGCGTCACGGCCGCACTGCGCGACGAACGCTTCGACTGCATCGTGATCGGCGCGGGGCTGCGCGAGCCGAAAGAGCGCCTGCTGCTGTTCGAGAAGGTGCTCAATCTCGTCCATCGCCTGGCGCCTGACGCCGCCATCTGCTTCAACTCCACGCCGGCCGACACCGCCGAGGCCGTGCAGCGCTGGATCGATCCCTGACGTCCGATCGGCCGGTGCATCGCTGGCGGCATGGTTTGAGCCGTCTTCACGCTGCGCCTCCGACGCCATCGCTTAGGCGTCGCGAGCCGTGCCGCCCGGCTATTTGTCTGGTCCGAATCCGCTTCCGGCGCTATGACTGGCTCATCACAGGGAGGGCGAGCATGCTTCGAGGTCTTCGCATTGGAAGTTTTGCAATCGCGGCATGTCTGACGGTCGCGATGGCGATGCCGGCGCAGGAGGCCGCGGCCCAGGATGCCATCGGCGGCGCGATCATCGGCGGTGTCGGCGGGGCGATCCTCGGCGGCGCGCTCGGCGGCGGACGCGGCGCCGCAATCGGCGCGGTCGTCGGTGCCGGCACGGGCGCTGCTATCGCCTCCGAGGGCGAGCGCCGCCGCTCCGGTTATTACGCCTATCAGCGCGGCTGCTACATGCAGCGTCCCGACGGCTATTATGTCCGGGTCAGCCAACGCTATTGCTATTGATCGATCAGCCGCCGGCTGGTGGTTCGCATGAGCATCCGATCGCGGATATGCCGGTGGCTGATCGCCGCGGTCGTAGCCGGCGTTGTCGGAGCCGGGGCTGCCCGGGCACAACAGATTCCAGCCGACGAACCCGGGTTTACCGCTTTCGTGGCCGAGCGCATCCGCGCCGAGATTCGTGACACCCCGGTCGTGATCAAGGGACCGCTGACGCTGTCGGTCGGCCCTCTGCAAACCAACCTCGACCGCATCTACGCCTTCTGCAAGGCCAATACGGGCGGCTGCGCCAGGGAGATCGGCGCCTATGTCAGCGGCGTCAAGGCAACGGCGAGCAGCCGGAACGATCCGCCGACCCGAGCAGCCCTTCGCGTGGTCGTGCGCTCGGCTGACTACATGCGGCAGGCGCTTCGGGAGGTCGACGCGCGCGACCCGGCGCTGACGCGGCCCCTGGCGGAGGGGCTGGTGGTCGTCCCGGTGCTGGATTCGCCGCGGGCGGTCAGGGTGTTCAACGACAAGGATCGTGCCGCGCTCGGCTTGACGCAGGACCAGGTCTTCGACATCGCCATCGCCAATCTGCGCAGCAGCGTGAAGCCGCTCACGACGGTTGCAAAAGCGGTCCCGTCAGGACAGTTCGGCACGCTGACGGGGGACTATTATCAGACCAGCCGGCTCGCGCTGGTCGACAGCTGGGCGCCGCTCGCGCAGGCCCAGGGCGGTGTCCTGATCGTCGCAGCGCCGTCGGCCGATCTCGTGCTCTATGCAAGCGAAGACAGCAGTGCTGCGATCGACGCGCTGCGGACGCTGGCCAGGAGCATGATGGCGCGCGCGCCGAAGCCGCTGTCCGGCACGCTGCTGCGCTGGACCCCGAAGGGGTGGCAACTCGTCCGGTGAGATGCTCTCTCGGGCGGCGCTCTGCTCAACTCTAGCCGGGGGCTGCCGGCATGATCTGGAGCAGCGGCTCCGGTTGGATCGAGATCTGGCCTGCGAACGGCCGGTCGTGCGCGGCGATGAGCAGGACGGAGGTGGCGACGCCGGTGGCGAACAGGCCCATCGCGATCGCCGATCCCAGCCGGTTGTCGCAATGAACGAGGCCGATCACCAGCAGCGCGCAGGCCGCCTGGAGATACAGGCACCACCATTTGACCGGGTTGACCGCGGCGAGGCTGACGATGATCCGCTGCCGCCGCGCGTCCAGCGCCTGCTCCAGCGCGGCGATGAGCTCGCGCTGCACATTCGCCTGCCCGGGGCCTTGCGGCGTCATCGCGACGACGAACTGCAGGGCTTCGGCGAGCGCCGGCGGCGTGACCTTCAGCGACACCTCCTGATGCGCCATCATCGGCCATTCCACCGCGACGGCCTGGCCGACATAGTCGCGCACCAGGCCGCGCAGCTTCGTCTCCTGCTCCGCCGGCAGGCCGGCGGCCAGCAGCACGGCGCTGCGCAGCGCACTGGCCTCGCGGCTCACCGCGGCGCTGGCGCGGTCGCTGTCGCCCCAGACCTGCGCCGCGGTGAAGGCGACGAACAGGCCGAAGATGATACCGAGCACCGGCAGCATGCCCGGCGAGATCGCCTTCAGCGACTTCGCGCGCTCCTCCGTCGCAGCCCTCGCGATGCCTGCGAAGATGGCCGCGGCGAGCAGATATGTGAATCCAAAGATCACCAGCGCCATCACGGGCACCGGCAGATTGTGCAGCCAGTCGCTCATGCTGCCGTTGTCACTTGATTCGAAGCCCTAGATCAACCGCATCCGCGCAGACCGGCGTGGCCGCTCTTGCTCACGATGAAGCACGATACAGCCCGGAATTGTCGTCATTTGAGCTGCGCGCAACAATTAGCACGGCGCGGCTGCGGCGCGATCAAGGGAGACGGAATGAGGACCTTTGAGAATTTCTCGCTCCGGTCTACGGCTGGTTTACCGAGGGCTTCGACACCCATGACCTGAGTGGAGCAAAGGCGTTGTTGGAGGAGTTCGCGACGCCGCAAGTGGAGCGCGCCTCGTCGAGATGCGGAAACAGCTATGTCTGATCCAGACGAACAGCGCTGAAATCCCGAAAGCGGACGGCAACGTCGGCAGTTCTGACGGAGCTTGTGATAGGGTTGGTGGCTGAGGCGACTGGCAGAAGACCGCCGCCCGAGGCCAAGCTGAACGGTCTCAGAGAGACGCTCCAAAGAGAGCCCCGACCGTACCAGCCGGGGCTCCAGGCCAGATCCGCGCGGCCGGGAGAGCAAGCCGCGCAATTTCGGAGTATGCCTGAGTCCATGCTGCCTCCTGTGATGGAAGTGCGGCGGTCCACAGGAAAGGCTGCTCAAAGCAATCCGCTCGCCACGAACCTGCAACGCGTGGTCGCCACCGCGTAACACGTGAGGTGAACGCCAGAACGCCACTGCCGCGCCACCAAATCGCCTAACGACTCAACGACGCATGTTGCATCGGGCCGGGGCGATGCGCATGGGTGGTGTAGTGATGCGCAATTGGTCCAATCTTTATGTGACTGCGTCCGTGAGCGGGCTGATGGTCACGATGCTTTTGCTTGGCGCGATCCTCGCTCGAAATGTCGGACCGCCGGAGAAGAAAGGCGGCCGGGTCATCGCTGTGTCAGAGTACCGCGAGGCCCGCACCCAGACGACTTCCGAGAACGGTGGCGGAGCCCTGGTAGATTTTGGTGTCGCGGACCTTAGAGGGTCGCTGCCGTAAGGAAGCGATCATCGGCTCGCCCTGCCGAGGCGATCGGCGCGTTGCAGGCTGCCAATCCGAGTCATTCGTGACCAAGCGAAGACGGCCGCATGGAAGCGGCCTGCCTTGTGCACTGGCCACTTCCGGTCTTCCCCGGTTCGCGGACATTCTCAAAGTCGGTCGGCATGTCTCAAACGGGCCATGAGCAGACGTACTACGCTCGTTCAACGCGGATCGAGCTGTGCGCCTTCCAAAAAGGTACCGAAGCGCTCACCACCGGCTTCGCTTCGCCCATATTGCCTCACCAATGAGGCAGGATACTCGCGGCTCCCTTTCGGTCACCGAAACGATCCGGTCCCTGGGCACGCCGCCGGCAACCTCGAGCACGAGTTTTGTTCGGATCGCCTCCTTGAACCTGTCACGGCTTCTGATCGTCATCATAAACGAGCCTGCCCCGCCAATCACACAATCCTCGTAATAGAGATCGAGGTCGTCGATGTCCATTTGCGACGGAAGCCTTCCTTCGAGCATGATCGGCAATCCGTTGATGGTAATGCCCCTTGCCAGTGCCGCATCACGTGCGATGGTAACTGGGCTTCCGTCGTTGTTCGCGCCATCGCCGGAAACGTCGATCACACGCCGCAATCCACGATACGGATCCGCATCGAACAGCGGCAATGCGAAATTTATCGCGCCAGAGATCGAGGTGCGTGAGCCCACGCGAACCGGCGCTTTCGCGATTTCCGCCGCCACCGCAGCTGCAGATTCGTGGCTGTCGATCAATCTCCACGGCACGATGATTTTCTGATCGTTCGGTCCAGACCATTCGACATAGACCAGGGCCAACCTTCGGTTCGGCCCGGCCTTGATCGCTTGCAGAAATTCGTTGGAAACGATGGCCTCCGCGTAACCCTCGCGCTGAAGCAAAAGCTCGCCAGGATCCATTGAATAGGAGACATCTACAGCAAGAACGAGTTCGACATCGACCGATGGCTGCTCGCTGCCGGCAACCACTCGGTACCCCGAATTGAGGGCGGCCGTGTTGGCGACTTCACCTCCGGCGATCGCTCCGGCGATCAATGCCGCTGCGATGGAGACACGATGAAGCATAGTGGCCTCACTGCTTGATTCCTCTTCATGGTGGCAGAAACGCCGCTGTCTGATCAATCGGTCCAGTGCCGGGTGCGGATGGATGCGAGCGCGCGAAGACGAACCGAGATGTCACGTGTATTGCGGAACTGGCTCTGCCGTCCTGGCCGATGAGGATCAATCCGGCGCCGCCATTTGCTACATTCAGAACAATCGGCTCGCCACTCCACGTCTTGATTGGCTCCATTCCGATGATGAGAAATTCACCGATAGGCTGGTCAAGATATTGGATGCGCAATTGCGGGCCGACTTCGGCTGCCGCGAGTTCGAAGCCGAACTGTCGAGCACGTGCGTAAACATCAGCCAAGGTCACAGTATCGGACGTGAATCCAAGCTGGGCTGGCGATACGAGGACAAGCTCCACGTCTGTCTTGCGAGAGCCAAGGATGAATGTCGGTCGAGCAAGTATTTCAGCGGCCTGCCCGCCGATACCGCAGCCCATGCCGTCCAGTTTATTGCGCAGTCCAAGCGGATCAGCGAAGGTGCCAATGGTAATGGTCTTCCATGTCGCCACATCGCGGCCGGACTGAATGAGTTGCTGGGACACTTCGGCGGGGCGCGTCTTGAGCTTCAGCTGGTTTTGCAAGACATCGCGAGCCGTGCATTGAGCCCGCGCCGGATTGGTTGCGAACTGAACGATGCAGGCTGCGCTCAGTATCGTCGCAATGAAGTAACGGCTGCCTCGGCGCGCGCGCGAATGACGGTCGACTCCGCCGCAATGTGCCCTTCCCGCTGTGATGGCTATCGAAGATCTCTTCCGCATTTGCAATCTCGCGAGAAGAATGAGTCCACCGTCTGATGTTGCGCACTGGACACACTCCGGCCCTGTGAGCGCGGTGCAGCTTTCTCGGTATCGCGTTATTCGGTTACCGCGGGCTCAGGGCAGCGGCTCTCCGGTTGTCAACGTAGTGCAGGTCTGCGGGAAAACCGCACGAAAAGGCACGATAAAGGACGAAATCGGGCTCTGCCGCTGCCTTGAGACGCACTTTCCGGTCCGCTAAGATCAGTGGCGGGAGGTGTGCGCATGACCTGCCTGCGGCTGAACGGATACACGCTCAATTTGGATCAGGCGCAGTTATTTGACCGGCACGGCCAGGCCGTTGAGCTGCGGCCTCAGGCTCTGGCAGTTTTGCTTGAATTGGGGCGCCGTCCCGGAGAGCTGGTTACAAAACTAGATCTCGGTGCGCGAGTGTGGCCGGGCGTTTCGGTCACCGACGACTCGCTCGTGCAATGCGTGGTCGAGATCCGGCGCGCGCTCGGTGACAGCCGGCAGCAAGTCGTGCGGACGATGCCACGACGCGGTTACCTTCTGATCGTTGACGCGGCCGACACGGCGCCGCGCGATGTGCGAAGATTCTATCGCCTGGCCGCCGCCCTTGCGATGGTGGCAGTCGCGATTGTGCTGGTTTGGCAATTTCTACTGCTCGGCGCCGGCTCCGGGCCCCCCAAAGTACACAAGAGGATGGTGGCCGATGTTGCAGTTCTACCCCTGCGCGTACTCAACACCTCTCAGGAAGGCAGTCCGGACGGCCACGGGTTAGCCTACATGATCGCCTCCGAACTTGCGCGCAACCCCGACCTGCACATCGTCGCAACCCTCGCCACAGCCGAACTTAGCGGCAAGAACTTGCCGCCGGCGCAGATCGCCGCGATGACCCACGCTCGCTACCTTGTGGATGGCAGCGCGGAGAGACGCGGCGACCGGCTGCAGCTCCACGTGCAATTGATCGATTCCGGCAACAGCCGCATCGTCTGGAGCGGCCGGTTCGAGCCCACCGCGCAGGACCTGCCCGACGTTACTGAAACGTTGATCTCGCGGATCAGCGCCTCGCTTGGTGCAACCGTGCGCGAGTCGGACCGGGCGGCGTTGCGGAGCCGCGCGCCGGCCTCGCTTGATGTGCATGCGCGCGTGCTGCGCACGCTTGCGCTGACCATGGTACCAAGTTCCGAGAGCCTCCGCCAAGCGCGGCAGGAGCTCGAACTGGCGGTCCGCCTTGATCCGAACTACGCGCCCGCGTGGGCGGGACTCGGACTGGTGAAGAAGATGCTGATTTTTGGCCATCACGATCCTGGGCTCAGTCGTCAGGACTTGCCGCAGGCGATCGCCGACGTCAGGCGCGCGATTGCGCTGGACCCGCTGCGTGCCAGTTCGTGGCGAGTGCTGTCCTTGGTAACCGACGCAGGTCAGGCCCCTGAGTCAGCGGTGAGCGCGGCCGAGCGGGCGATCGAGCTCGGCCCTGGCGATCCGGACAACTGGGTCGCCCTTGCGGGTGCATTGCACTATGCCGGTCGAACCCAGACAGCGATTGAAGCCTTCGAGAAGGCGATCTCCTGGAACCCGGTACGCCCAGCGCACTACGCGCTCTACGGGGCAAGGCTGCGCTATTCCGTGCAGGATTACGAGGATGCGCTGCGTTTCGCTCGCGAATGTATGGATCGAACTCCTGCGATAGGTGTCTGCAAGGCGGTCTGGCTATCGTCGCTTATTCGTACCGGCCATGCCGCCGACGCGGAGGCGGCGTGGCCCGCTTTGGTCGCGGCTGCACCCTCTTTGCAGACGTACCGGATGACGCCGCGGAATACGCCGATGGCTCTGGCGGTTGATGAGGACCTCGACAGACTTCGCAAGAGCAACACCTCGGCAATGGCCCAGTAAAGCTTCAGGCGTGAACCTGATGCGATCATTCCGGGTTGGCCTTTTTTCGGCGCAGAAGCGGCTTTCGATGCCGTTCCGGATCGAGTGATCCGCGTCGCTTTGCCTTTTAAGGCCGGTGTCCGCTCGTCCGTAACATCGAGAGCCAAAGAGAGAAGATTTCTTGTGAGTTCGGCCGAACTTTTTCGCGCGGGCAGCCGATGTCTCAGATGGGGCAATCGCGTCGTTTTGCGAGGTTCGCGGCAAGGCCCGCTTTAACGCCCGAGAGGCGACGTCGTTTAGATCAGCTTCATTCCCCTCAGGCTGGCATGCCCGTTCTTGCCGACGATGATGTGATCGTGCACGGCAATGCCCAGCGGCTTGGCGATGTCGATGATGGCCTTGGTCATCTGGATGTCGGCCTGCGAGGGGGAGGGATCGCCTGAGGGGTGGTTGTGCATGAGCCTGCGGCGTCTATTATCTATTTGAGTTTGCTGTTATTTTAGATTCTGATCGAGCTGTAGGAGGCGGAGACTGGGGCATGTAGTGGGTGATTGTTCGTGATAGTCACGAGAGTTCACGCTCGGTCCTGGCCGCTTCGATTGGAGTCCTTGTTTCAATGCCCGATCTGTCCGTGACATGCATTTCAGTGCGTATCGACGGCTTACGGACACCGCCGAAAGCATCAGCCTGAATGCTCAGGTTTTCCGTTAACGTGTCCTTTCATCGACGGCTTCCTCCAATACGTGCAACGTATCGCGCCGCTCGAACAGTAAAATTAGCTCTCTGACCCGGGCCGATTTGCGGTCGCCGGGAATTTCGTCAATGTCCACGCCCAGGAGAAAGCAAAGGTTCTTAAACTCTTCCATATCGAACGCCGTACACAGCTCATCGAACAATTTCTTACGTTGAGCTATCGAAATACGCGACTTCGTTGCCGCTACCGAAGCAACGGACTTCGGCCACGCCCCCTCCGAGAGGGAAACTGGGCGCGACTCAATGAAGCTTCGCAAGCACGAAGCCGCGGAATACGCTGCGTACTCTTGCCACATGTCATTCTTTTTGCCGTCGGCGAAGTCGCAGATGGCTCGGATCGTCAAGAATCCCACCTTCTTGACAGCGCTGAATGCCGCAGAAGCGACTCCTGCACTCTCCATCTCAATTGCGATGAGATCGCGTTGCAACGACCGAAGCTCTTGGGCAGCCTCGCTTGAAGCAATCACCTTCTCTCCAGAGGCAATTGGTCCGACATGAATTCTCGGCTCGATGGCGCTCGCGCTTTTCCCATCGGGCCTTGAAGGCAAATGTGCGCGCCACGTTGAGTCGGTCAAGTTCAGTATTCCATCCACGAGGATGGGGTCCGCCTGAAATTGCCGAGCTCGATGCTCCTGATGATTGGGTCGAACCTTCGAGAGCTCATAATAGAAAATGGAGTTCGAGGCCACGATATCGCCGAAGCCCTGATCCTTTCTAGAGATTCCACCAGCAATTCCATTCACAAGTACAAATCGCGGCTTCCATTTGTGGATGAGGTCCGATGTCGCATGTGCGGCATCGAGATTTCCCATCGAATGAAGGAGAGTGGCAACAACTCGATACGAGCCGCCGCGTCTTGTTGGAATCGTTCCGCGAAGGTACGTGCGGGTCGAATCCGATGTCGACGAAATCGGTACCAGCTCAGGAAAATAATGCTTAAGCGCAGCCAATTCCTTCCGCAACGCGACGACAACTGCGAAGTCGACTGATTCGTCCTCCACCTGTCGCGAGAGGTCGGTAGCCTGCTTGTCAGTAAGCTCGACAGCAACCGAGCTGAGAAATGCTGCGACGCGGCTCTCATGGCGCCGTTTCATGAGAAGCAACGAATCCGCTGTGTAAGTGGTCGGATCCTGATCGACCAAACGATGATGCGTTGGACATAGGATGATCAAGTTGTCTGCGTCGTTGCGCGACTCTTCGGATTGCGCGGGATCGAATCTCGGCCCCCCGGGAGAGGCCGCACGAATGTGGCAGAGTTCGCCCAGTAATGCGCGAGATTGAGGCTGAACGAGCTGCGTTGTACATCCCGGGAAAGCGCATAGGCCCCCCGAAGAAGCGAACAGAATCTTTATCGAACGATCACTGGGTTGTCGTCGCATAGCACCTCAAGCACGCTCCGCATGCCGTCGCCCCGTAGTCAAGAGATCATAGCCTTCAACGCCCATCAACCGGATACGTGTCGATAAGCCGACACTTTGTGGCTAACGTTGCTATTGAGCAGGCCGTCTAGAGCTGCGCGACATCGAGTAGCCTTCTAACTCTTCTTTGCGGGGGGCATGTTCTTTCCATTTGCATCGTGGAGGCATTCGCGCTTAAGTTGATCATATTGAAGGTCCGTCTTAATTGACATGGCGTACTTCCGCGCGGAAACGCGACGGGGGATGGATGATCGACTCTCTTCGCGTTGCAAAAACAGCAAATTTTCACATTCTTAAGCGGCAGATGAGCAATGCCGCATTGGATGACCTTTTTCGCCAAGTTCGGGCAAGCCAGCCCTCGGCCTCCCAAAACATATTCTACCATCGGCGCGTCCAAGCTGGGCGCGCGCGTTGGTCTGCGATCTCCTTCCTCTATGACCGCTCGCCTTCATTCTTAACCGAAGACGCAGGAATCCGAGAACGAATCTGCGGATTTATTCTTTTGATCGAATATCGCGATCATCTCGCGATTCTTAAATCCAAGCTCGATCTTCCGGCAGGATTTTTCACCCGCTATCTCGGTCGAGTATCAGCCGAACGCGTGGATCGTGCGGTCGCACGGCAGGGAGCGGTGTTCGAAAAGATTCGGCTTCGAAACATGTCGGTCTCCAAGCACGTGATGAGGAGTAAAACGTTCGAAGCCGATGACCTACAAAATGTTGTCGGGCCTGCTGGCGCAAACCGGTATGTGCCCCAGGCGTACGCGGTCCGGTCGGGAACTGACCACTATTCTACAACTCCTAGCACCGGCAGGATAGGGCAGCGGTCTGATCGGGTCGATCACCTCGCACTTGTGGAGTACGCGAAATCTGTAATTGACGAGCTGGTAGGTGGAAGAGCTGCACCTGCCAGCTTTCTCCGTACCTTAGCCCGCGCTATCGATTTGGCGAGTATTGGCGGCACCGCGCGTCCAACAAGTTTTGCCGTCGACGTTGCGGGATTTGTTGATGCGATCCATGTCGATCGCGAAATCAGACTTGTACATGAAGATAGCGGTAGACTCACTCAACTCTCCAAGCATGAAATCGATGCAGCGTTAAATGAGCTCGATCGTGCGTTTAGGGTCAGCGGCGACGGAAAGAGGATGGATATCTTCGACGGTGCTGATTCGGTTGGAGCAATTGCAATCAACCAAGCTCGCGTAGCATTGCGTGACTTGCAATTGCCGATCACTGCCGGCATCGAGGTCGAAAGTACAGAGTATGCTCTCGGTCACGATCCAAATCGGATCTCGCTCCGACGCTACATCGATCGCGAGGATAAGTTCATATTGCTGTTCGACGCCCTCTCTTTAGCTTACATCGACGGGACCTTGTTCCGCGACGAAGGCTTTGTAGATGGTGGCGCAGCCCTGTTGCGCCATTTGCGCTCTGATCCGCTCCTAGACGGAGTGACTGATGAAAAGGGTAACTTTTCGACGCGAAAGGCCACCTTTGATGCTGACTCCACTTTCGGTGTGATCGAAGCGAGTGTTGCGGACGGGGACGATGTGCTTGTGTGCGACGATCTTGGCGACGAATGGGCGGACTATATTGGGCTAAACAACTCCAGCAGCCCGCCTAGAATTACCTTTTATCACGCAAAGCATGGTCCACTATCGCTCGGTGCTGGGCCGTTCCATATCTCCGTGAGCCAAGCAATTAAGAACTTGCAGCGTATGAGCCTTCCGCCGGAATCGATGGAAGCGAAAATTCGTGGTTGGAACAACAAGTATGTAAGCGGTAGCGGAGTCAAAACCCGGATCAAGAGGATTGTCCGAGGCGATGCCGACGAGCTAATGAACGAATTCGCTCAAGTGCGGCTTGCGCCGGATGCAATTCGTCGGGTCTTCATCGTGACCTCTTCGCTGAGCCGCGGTGCTGTTGAAGAGGCGCTAAAGGAAGTCGCAGCCGGCCAAGCGCCAGACCCATACTTCGTTCAGCTCTATTGGCTGTTGATGTCATTCTTCTCGGCGTGTACCGAAATGAACGCACATGGATACGTGATCTGTCAAACTTAGCAGGCGCTGATCACGGAGTCGGTATTCGAAACTGCGATTTGGCTATTCCGGCTGTTAAGGCCCGACAGCCGGCTGACTGCTAACCTATGCGCAGTTGTAGTAAAGAGCGCGTGCCATGCTTACTTTGCAGCAGATGGAAGAGGTAAGGGTTCGCCTAGCGCAGCAACTGATATTCTACATGCCCGTTAAGCTGTTTCCTATTGCGCAGAAATTAGCGTTTCCGATTCTTTTAGAGTTCACACGACTAGTGGATTTTAGGAATCTGGAAATTCCACCAGAGAAGATCAAAATTACTGACTTGATCTACGAAGACAGGCTTCCGTCAGTGTTCGAGTCGTTTATCGCTCGGCGGTTTTCCGAGGGGAATAAGCAAGCGGAGTTGCGAGTAGCGGGAATCATTACACCAGATCACAAGATCGTCCTGGCAGATCGTAAAACGGCAGAGGGATTTCTAATAAAGGCAAACTCAGCGGTTTGGTATGAAATTGTAGCAAGCCTGCAATCGGATTGGAGCCAAGCGTATTCACTTTCTGCGACGCGTTGGGAAGAGATCGTCGCTGGTGCCTTCGATAAAGCGGGGTTCGACGAGGTGACATTAACGCCACGCTCAGGGGATCACGGACGGGATGTCATAGCTGTTCGAAGGGGGTTGGTTGCATCAAGATCATAGGATCGGTGAAGGCGTATAAGCCGAGGAACGAGGTTTCATATGATGACATTCGTGCATTGCTGGGCGTACTCAGCGGGGAGCAGAATGCCTCTAAGGGAATCCTGACTACAACGTCGGACTTTCCGCCAAGGCTAATATCTGATCCGTTCATAACTCCCTTTCTGCCGACGCGTCTCGAATTGATGAACGGTGACAGCCTTCAAAAGTGGCTTGGTGGCCTCCTGAAAAAATAGGCTTCTCCCGTTCGGATACATGCCTCTACGAGAGAGGGCTTGGGTCCGGACTTAATTGATCCACCAGGTAATCGCAGCGGCGAGGAGGATTGCGGACAGGAAGATGTCCGCGCGCTTGTCGCATCGGGTTTAGGGAATATCGAAGGTCCGTATGAACCCGTGCGATCGATTGTTGTCGTAGAGCCGGAGGGAAAGATCCGATTTGGGCATCCAGACGCGGCCGACCTCGACCGCCAGGGAGGCGGGAAGCGCGGGAAAAACATGCAGCAGCGTTCCCTCGCCATGCCGAGCCTTGATGCGGTCGTAGAGCCGTCGGAGTTCGCGCCGAAATGCGGCCTGATCGTCAGCTCGCCGCAAGACGTCGTTGTGAGGTTGATCCGCGCAGAGCGACCAGATCGCGGCTTCGTCGCCGAGAACCGCCTGGAGTCGCGCGTCGGTCACGGTAGCGCTGACACCGAGCTTTAGCGCGACCGAGCCTGACAGCCCGATATCCGGTTCGGTGACCTGGAATGTGATCGGGGGGCCATCGGACGCCCATCGCCAACTCGCGGGTTCGCGATGCCTTTGATGAACGACGGCCGGAACGATATCGCAGAGCAGCCGGCCAAGCTCGATCAGCAGCGGCTGCGGTGCGAGTGCGAATACGCTTAGATGCCTAATCTCCTGTCGCTCTACGCGGCCTCGCACCTTCGCTTCGAACTGGCGTCTCAGGTTCTCGCGCTGGACCGTCCAATAGGCAGGCTCGTTGTCTCGAAACGCACAGCCTACCATTTCAAGATCCAACCTCTGGCCGCTGGCTGGGTGGCGGTCGGGCGGCATCGCCGAAAAGATCGCCTGCGTCGATACAAGCGCCTCGTTGTCACAAATGCTCGCCCCAAACCTGATGACGTGAGATGCCCGGTCTTCGTCGATGCCGGCAACGATCGCGATCCGGCCCTCGTGCTCGGCTTTCATAGTTAGCAGAACAGATTCCGGATGATCGGCGACGGCGTCAAGATCGATCAGCTTGTGATGTCGGGCGCACATCAACATTAGATTTTCCAGACTACGCGCGAGCTGAGTCGACCGGATCGGATCGCCGCGCGGGCCGCCTTCGACGTCAGCCACGATGTGTGCGATGAAGCCGAAGATCCCGTCTTGCCGCCCGGCCACCAGGTCGCCGACCAAATCAGTATTGCATCCACGATATTGGCAGCGGCCAGCAGCCCGCGCCCACAGCGCCGATTGGACCTTTTGCGGAATGCTGCTCTTAGACACCGACGCCACCTGCTACGACGTGGCGGCCGCTCGCTGTCCATTGACCCGTTGCGCGCCAGCCCTCGTAAGCGGCAAGCCACTCGATCACCCAGGGCACAGTTGTCTGCGAGAGGCTGTCGAACGGCGACCAATCGTCGGAATCGGGATCGAGCATGCATAGCGTCACTTCGCCATCCGAACCGTAGTACACGTGAGGGAGCCTACCCTCCGGGTCGCCCGGACGGTGCCGTAACGGCGGTGACAAGACTTTGACGCGTGGCTGGAGAATGCGCACGTCGAGCCGTTCGATCACCAGCGGCGCTCGATAAGTGATCTCGACCTGAAACGTCTGAAGCAAAGGCCGGAGAGGGCCCTGCCACGCCGCGATTGCGCCGTGGCGGCCGATGAGTTTCAAGTTCGGCCACAAGGAAGCCATGTCAGTGATCTGGGCGTCGACCGTCATCACCACTTATCGGCGCTCTCCCATGTTGGTGTGTGCGCGAGCCGCGACTGGCGCCAGGCTGGTCGCCGCGCCGATGATCGCCGGCGCGGCGGGAACGAACAGGCCGCCGGAGCGCGTATAACCATGCTGCCGTGATTGAACTTGGCGCCCGAGCCGCTGGTTGAAAGCTTTGACAGAACGCGTGACGACCCGGTCCCCGAACTGCCCGCGCAACCACTCCTGCAAGTCCTCCAGCTGCACGTCGCCGGTGCGGGCGGCTTCGAGCCCGTTAGCGAGGGTGTGCAGGTGGCGAGAATAGGTTGTCTGTTGCAGCTGAGATTCTGGCCAACGGTCGGTGAAACGCTCGACCGGAAATTCGGGGTTGGGCACGACCAGGAGCTGGCCGCGCTTCGCGGCGTCGTCGATCGCGCGGGCCGTCCAGCGCGCCTGCCGGATCAGCATTTCCGCAAGCCTCATGCCCGGACGGGCGGCATGGCCGGCATGGCACGACAACATCACCGATGGCGGGATCCGGCCCGTCTCGGTCGCGTAGGCGATGTTGCGGTGCCGCTTGATTAGCTGCAGCGCGACCGTCGTCACGCTCTTGATGATGAGCGGCGTTTGCGGCGGAACGTCCTCGACGTCCGCTGCGGCGAAGGCGATTCCGGCCTGTTCGTACAGCTGACGATTCAGCGCCAGCGCGAACCGCTCCTCGGTAGGCGTTCGGGCGCAATACCACTTCCCGAAGGCATATGAGTTCATCGGCACATAGCGCGCCGGGTCGCTGCGAGTCCCCTTCTTCGCATGCGGGATCTCGCCTTCCTTCTCCTTCGGCGCCCGCCGCCGCGACGGCGTAATGTCAAGATGCATGCCGTCGGCGTAGTAGAGCGTGATGCACCGAGTTTGGCGCACGACCTTGCTTACCGGGTAGCTCTCGAGTGCGGCTTCCAGGTCATCCAGCAGCGCCTCGGGACCGAGGTCGGGGCCTTCGATCTCGGCGACGATATCGAGATCGTACTCGTCGTCCGTGCCGCGGGTCGACGTGGTTGCGTCGATTGCCATGGAGCCCTGGGGATAGAAGCAGGCGACCCTGCCTTCGAGCGGACTACCGGGTCGTTCGATGTAGCGTCGGACCGCCTCATATCGCTCGACCGCCTTGGCATGCAGGCCGGGCGGAAGCTGAATATTGATGGCAAGCTCGGCGAGTACCGCGTCCAGCGGGTCGGCAAAGGGATCATCAGGCCGATCATCGCGGCGCAGGGACGGAAAATTCGACATCGATATTGGTCCTCTTCTTTGAATGACCTCCGCGCGCCGATCCGACCGGATCGCCCTGGTGAGCGATCCGTTGGGTTATCCTTTCGGCGGGAAGGGATCGTTTCCGTAGGAGTTGGCGTCGCGAATGCGGCCATCGGGACGGTGGATGACGACTTCGCCGTGCTCGCGAAGCGCAGTGCTACGCGCCGCCTCCGTCGCCTCGGCTTGGGTGTGATGGGTGGACCCCACCCGCAACGCCCCCTCACGTCGGGTTGCCCAACCTGATTCGTGCGGCACGACATGAATGCGCTTCGACATCTCGGTTCCTTCGCCTCGTCGGTGAGCGTCGCGCTCTCCGGCGGGATATGGATTCCTGAGATTGGCCAATATGTCAAGTAATGATCACACTAGTAAGTTTGTAATAAGCACATAATGTTTGCGGGATTGACATTATGCCCGAAGCAGCGCAAACATCGGCGATGGCGGGCAATCCGGTCTATATAGCGTTCGGCAACGCGGTCTCGACGCGGCGCAAGGCTCTTTCGCTGACCCAGGCCCAGTTGGCGAGCAAAGTTAAGATGTCTCGCGCGTCGATCGCCAACATCGAGAGCGGCCGGCAGAACATATTGCTGCACCATGTCTATGCCCTCGCCACCGCGCTTGATTTCGCGAAGGTCGCCGACCTGCTGCCGCCAATGCCGCATAAGTCCATCGGGGAGGAATTGAAGATGACGCTGGTCAATGAGAAGCTTTCGAAGGAGTCGCTGTCCGAGAACGCGGGCGCCCAGGTCGCTGATTTGATCAGCAGCGCGCTCGCGCCACGCCGCGGCTCTAAGGTCGGATCGTGAGGGACGCTGATCCAGGTCGAGCGCGCGAAGCTGCGCGCTCGATCCTTCGGGAGTTCGGCGTTTCAGCGCCGCCCGTCCCTGTCGAACGCATCATTAAATCGCGCAAGATCGTCCTTCAGTACGCACCGCTGGAGGAGGATCTTTCGGGCATGGCCTATATCAAGGACGGCATCGGCATCATCGGCGTCAATGCGCTACATCATCCCAACCGCCAGCGTTTTTCCGCCGCCCATGAACTCGCCCATCATGTGCTGCACGACGAAGACATCAGACAAGCCGTTCACGTCGACAAGGGGATACGCGTTCTCTTCCGAGATGATATCTCAGCGCTCGGAACCGAACCGATAGAGATCGAAGCCAACGCCTTCGCCTCAGAGCTGTTGATCCCCGGCGACCTCTTAGCCGCCGTCTTGGAAGGCGGTGGTGTGGATCTCGAGGACGAGGCAGCGATTGAGGGTCTCGCGCGCCGGTTTAGGGTAAGCCCGGCGGCGATGCGTTTCCGGTTGACTCGTTGGTAGCACACCCATGAGCTTCGTCTTTTTCGACACCGAGACGACGGGGCTTAAGCGTGGCTTCGATCAGATTCTCCACTTCGCCGCTGTTCGCACCGATGAAAACCTGAACGAGGTGGCTCGGTTCGAGACGCGCTCGCGCCTTCAGCCACATGTGCTTCCCCATCCTTCGGCGCTTCGGACGAACGGATTGCCGATCGAGTCGTTGACTGATTCCAGCCTGCCGTCGCACTACACCATGGTAGGAGATATTCGCCGGACCTTGATTTCCTGGAGCCCTGCGGTTTTCGTCGGCTTCAACTCCATCCGCTTCGACGAGGAGATGCTGCGCCACGCCCTCTTCCAGTGCCTATATCCGGCATATCTGACAAGTAATCATCGAAACTGCCGCGCCGATGCGCTCAGTCTGGTGATGGCCGCCGATGCCGTGTCGCCTGCGCAACTAGTTGTGCCGGTCAGCGAAGAAGGGCGGCGGACATTTCGCTTGCAACAGTTGGCGGCGGCAAATGGCGTCGCACATGCTCGGGCACACGACGCGATGTCCGATGTGCTTGCGACGCTCGAACTGAGCCGATTGGTCTATCGAAGGTCTCCGGAGTTGTGGCAGCGCTTCGTGCGCTTCTCGAACAAAGCGACCGTCGCGGATTTCATTGAGGTCGAAGACGGCTTCGTGTTGACCGAGTTTTTCGGCGGCCAAGCTTATCATACGTCGGTCGTCTGCATCGGCAGGGATCCCGATCAGGCCAATGGCCGGCTTTGCTTGAGTCTCAACGAAGACATGGGCCGGCTTGCCGCGATGAGCGATCTCGAACTGCAAGTTCATCGGACGCAGAAGCCAAGTCCGATTCGTCGCTTCAGGATCAATGCCGCGCCCACGCTGACGGCGTTCTACGACGCTCCCGAGCATATGCTGGATGGCGGTTCGATGGGCGCCACCGGAGACCGGGCCTGTCTCATGAAGGCGGACACTGGTCTGTGCGCGCGGCTTGTGGCTGCTTACATGGCTGCGCGCGAGCCCTACGCATTATCTCCGCACCTCGAAGAGCGCATCTATAGCGGCTTTCCCGGTCCTGCTGATGAGGCACGCATTGCCGCGTTCCACGATGCGCGATGGGAGGACCGCCTCGCGATCGTCCAGGGCATGGAGGACGAGCGACTGCGCTGGTTCGGGCTCCGGTTGATCTATTTCGAAGCGCGCTCGGTTCTCCCCGAACCTACTCGATTGGAGGTCGAGCGCTACTTGACCGATCAGATGACAGGCGACGGTTCGGGCTGCCTCACCATCGATCAGGCGATGGCAGAGACGGAAAGGGTGCTTGGCGAGTTCGCCAGTCCAGATGATCTTCTGATCCAATATCGCACGTATCTGCAGGATCGACTGGCGCGGCTTGAGGCCTATCGGACACGGCTGATTGCCTGAACCGACCGGTTCGGAGCGCTCAACTCAACGTCGCCTTCTCTGCGCTGAGTATTTGGTCACGGACGGAGTGCCGCGAGGACATGGCGTCAGTGTTGAGCCGACTTATGATGAAAGCGGTGGTCTGACGGTGCACCGCTGAACAGGGGAAACGCAGCGCGGTTCGCGATTTTAGCTCCCTATCATTCCGAGCACAGCAACCGAGTCGTTGTCTCGAGCGTGCCAGCGGATTGAGTCATCATATTAGAGCGCGATTTTGTTTTCTCAAGCTAGCTCACGTTCAGTTCTTTCGACGCACTACAAATCACCAGATTTCCCCGATCCCATGCGTCAAGCTCGTCCACCGGGTATAAGACGGCTTTGCCGATCTTGATGTATGCAGGCCCAGTTCGCATTGCGCGCCAATTCCGCAGCGTACCCACGGAGACCTCGCCACGGTATCGTGCAGACACTTCCTCCGGTGTCAGGAATTTGGACTCCGTCATTCGTCTTCTCCATCACTCCGCCGCACGAAACGTCACGGTCGAGATGACTGAGATGTTGGCACCCAGAATGACGGAAGAAAACGATATTCTCGATGACCCCGCATAGCTCGCGTCAAACGCGAGCGAGTTAACGCGTCAGCCTGCGTTGATAGCCGCAAGATAGCGTAACGGAGCGTAGCAAAAATACTTGCGGCTCTCGGCCGCAGGTACACTGACCAATCGCGAAGATCGGAAGGTCGTCCTTGTAGGAAGTGTCTTTGGTTAGAAATGCCTTGAGCTGATCGTCTCCCAACCCGTATCCGTTGTCTTTGCAGGAAACGATCATGGACTCTCGGTCGTCGAGCATGTCAGCTCGAATAAATTAGACGTCGATTTCAACCAGCATGTCCGTTTCAGAGGCGTCTTCGTGCTTGCGGATAAGGAATGAGTCGGTCGCATTTGAGATCGGTTCCTCAAAAACGACATACAGGTTCGAGCTGATCTTCGTATTCTTGATGCTGCCCCTGATATCGAACGTCATTTTCGTTTCAATCGCTGACGTTGTGGTCTGTGGAGGATCGTTCTGCCGGTGTGTGGGACGTCAAGTCAAGCTGTCGTATGAAAATGGCGAAAGCACCCGCCAGTTGGCTCCGATGTTCAGTTCCCCTTGTTTGCGCGCGCACTAACTTTCCGAGCTGGTCCATCGGGTTACGCAGCCTGTTGCTCCGATGATATGGCGAATTCCGGCGGTGCGCCTTTGAGGGGAAAGCCTTCCCCCTGGTCGGCGCCGCGGTCGCCGACGCACCCCCTTCTGCGGGGAGACCCCGCAACGCCCCCATTAGAGTGAGAGGACGGATCGGCTTCGCCGTGACGGGTTGATGATCGGAGGAGAGGCCTCCGGCGCCCGTCATGGAGATTGTCCCATGACCCAAGCAGAAGTTTTGATCGCTGCCCACGACTGCGCCGGCGGCTACAAGGTGGATGTGAGTCGCGGCGAGCGCATCGGCCGCGTTTCATCCGAATGGTTCTCGCGGCCGGCGGACGAACGCTATCTGTCCTTGTCGGATCTCTACTCCGCCGTGCGCAGCCGGAGCGAGCGCAGCCGGACCCGAACGGTCGAGAGCACCGCGATCCGAGTGGAGGCCAACCGCGACGATGCCGAGCGCCTGACGCTGATGCTACCCGGTTGCGACGCGCCGATCGCGCCGACTCATTGGAGCTTCGGTCAACTTGCCAGCTTGGTCGGAGCGCCGGCGGCTTACCTCCGTCAGCTTCCGGCACCGCTCGCTGGCATCAACCTGCAGTTCGGCCTCAGCTTTCATCGAGCCGAGCAGATAAAAACGCTTGAGGTGCAGGGCAGTCGCCTCGAGCTTCGCGCCGCGACGGGTCCGGAATATGGGCGTATATTTGACCACGAACTCGTGGCAGCTGTTCAGCGCATCGCCGGCAATGGCACGGGTGACACGCGCTGGAAGGTCCCAGGCGTGCTTGATTGGTCGACTGGCGTTTACAACCCGCGCGTCGACATCACCCAGGATACGACGACGCTCTACGCCTCCGATCGCGATGTCTTCCTGTTTCTGGTCGACGACCTCAATCCGATCGAGGCCGGCCGGCTGCCCGACGGCTTGCCGGACCTCTACTTCCGCGGCTTCTACTGCTGGAATTCCGAGGTGGGCGCGAAGACGCTCGGCATAGCGAGCTTCTATCTTCGCGCCGTCTGTCAGAATCGGAATTTGTGGGGTGTTCAGGATTTCGAGGAGATCACCATCCGCCATTCGAAATACGCCGCGACGCGCTTCGCCCATGAGGCGGCGCCGGCGCTGACACGCTTCGCGAACTCTTCGCCGATGCCCTTCGTCAACGGCATCAAATCGGCGCGGGAGCGGATCGTCGCCCGGACCGACGAGGACCGCAGCGAGTTTCTGCGCAAGGGCGGCTTCTCCAAGACCGAGACGGCGAAGATCATCGACACAGTTCTGTCCGAGGAAGGCCGGAAGCCCGAGAGCGTGTTTGATTTCGTCCAGGGCATCACAGCCGTCGCGCGCGACAAGACTCATCAGGACGCACGACTCGACATGGAGGCACGGGCGAAGAAGCTGCTCGACCGCGCGGCCTGATTCCCGGACAACCGGAGATACGGAACGGTGCTTTTCCGGTTCCGAGGCTTTCCGTCTTTCCTGTTCGTTGGCTTTGCGACGCCGCCCTCCAAAGTGAGAGGGCGGCGCTGCGCTTCGTGACGAGTTGATGTCGAGAGAGAGGCTCTCGGCGCCCGTCGCGGAGTATCATCCCATGGCGACTACCGTTCGCAAGATCACCCTTTCGCCCTCGCGCGATATCCCCTTCAACAGGCTCGTGCTGAGTCAGTCGAACGTCCGGCGCGTGAAGGCCGGCGTCTCGATCGAGGAGCTAGCAGAGGACATCGCCCGCCGGGGCCTTCTGCAGGGCCTCAGTGTCCGGCCCGTCGTCGACCAGGTCGGCGCCGAGACCGGCGTGTTCGAGATCCCGGCTGGCGGCCGGCGCTACCGCGCGCTGGAGCTGCTCGTCAAGCAGAAGCGCCTCGCCAAGACCGCCCCGGTGCCCTGCGTCGTCCGCGATAGCGGCATCGCTGAGGAAGACTCGCTCGCCGAGAACGTCCAGCGCGCTCCGCTTCATCCGCTCGACCAGTTCCGGGCATTCCTGGCGCTGCGCGAAAAGGGCCAGTCGGAGGAGGAGATCGCTGCCGCCTTCTTCGTCTCCGTCAACGTCGTCAAGCAACGCCTCAAGCTCGCGTCGGTTTCGCCGACGCTGCTCGACGTCTATGCGGAGGACGGCATGACGCTCGACCAGCTCATGGCCTTCGCTGTATCTGGCGACCACGAGCGTCAGGAAGTTGTGTTCGAGCGGCTGAAGGCGTCCCACGACAAGCAGCCCTACGTCATCCGCCGCATGCTGACAGAAGGCGCGGTCCGCGCTTCCGACAAGCGGGCGCTGTTCATCGGGGTTGACGCCTATACTGCCGCCGGTGGCACGGTGCTGCGAGATCTGTTTCAGGGCGACGATGGCGGCTGGATGCAGGATGTCGCGCTCGTCGACCAGATGGTGGCCGACAAGCTGAAGGCGGAATCCGAGACGATTGCCGCCGAGGGTTGGAAGTGGACCGAGGTCGCCCCCGATTTCGCTTACGGCCACGCTTTCGGTCTGCGACAACTTCGCGGCGAGATCGTCACCCTCACTGCCGAGGAGGAAGCGGCCCGCAACGCCTTGCAAGCAGAGTTCGATCAGCTGTCTGAGAAACACGCGGACGCCGATGAACTGCCCGACGAGGTCGACGAACGGTTGTCCGAGCTGGAAACAGCTTTGGAGGGGCTCGAGAGCCGGCCGGTTGTTTTCGACCCGGCCGAGATCGTGCGCGCAGGCGTCTTCGTCAGCATTGGCGCTGAAGGCGAGCTTCGTGTTGAGCGCGGCTACGTCCGGCCCGAAGACGAACCGTCGGCGGAGCCGGAGCCCGGTCTTGCTGAAGAAGATGGTGAGGCCGAACGGGCCAAGGCCGCGAGCTACGAAGGCGGCGAGCGCAACGTGTCGGTCGAGCCCGGCGCCGAGCAGGAGGAGGACGAGGGCCTTTCGCCCATCTCCGACCGGCTGATGACCGAGCTCACCACCCATCGGACACTCGGCCTGCGTCATGCCCTCGGTGAGCAGCCGCAGGTCGCCTTTCATGCGGCCCTGCATGCTCTGACATTGAAGACCTTCTACCACTACGGCTCGGATAGCTGCCTGGAGCTGGATCTGAAGAGCGTGAGTTTCGGCGCCCAGGCGCTCGGCCTGAACGACAGCGCCTTAGCCGAGGCGATCCGCGCTCGGCACGAGCGCTGGGCGAAGGCTTTGCCGAAGGAATCGGCCGACCTCTGGGACGCACTTCAGGCGTGGGACGGCGACAGCCAGGCGATGCTCTTTGCCCATGTCGTCAGCCTGTCGGTCAACGCCGTGCATGAACCCTGGAATCGGCGGCCGCGTGCGCTCGCTCACGCCGACCGTCTCGCCCGGGCTGTCGATCTCGACATGGCTGCGGCGGGGTGGAAACCGACCGTAGACAACTTCTTCGGTCGGGTGACGAAGACGCGAATCCTCCAGGCCGTGGTGGAGGCAAAAGGGCAGCGCGCCGCCGATCGGATCGAGCATCTGAAGAAGGGTGACATGGCTGCCGAGGCGCAGACCTTGCTCACCGACACGGCCTGGCTGCCCGAACCGCTTCGCACGCTGGGCCGAGCCATTGGCGACGAACCGGCGGTCGAATCTATAGTCGAGGAAACTCCAGAGCAGCCTAGCGAAAACAAACTGGAAGACGAAGAAGAGCGGACCGCCCACAATCAGCGAGCCGGTGAGCAGATTATGGCAGCCGAATAAGCCGTCGAGAGCAACAACAAGGTCCGCTGGCGACGGCGGACCTTTTCTTTTTGGGGATGACGATGGCCGATAACGCACACGATCTCGCACGGCGTCTCGGCCGGCAGGCTGAGTCCGTGTGCCGTCACTACCTCTCTGCCGGACGACGGGAAGGTAGCTATTGGCTCGTCGGCGACGTCCGCAATACGCCTGGCCGCTCAATGTTCGTGCGGCTCAAGCAGTCGGCGAAGGGAGCCGCCGGCAAATGGACCGATGCCGCCACCGGGGAACATGGCGATTTGCTCGATGTCATTCGCGAGAGTTGCCGCCTGGTCGACTTCAAGAACGTCCTCGACGAGGCGCGCTTGTTTCTCAGCTTGCCGCATCCAGAGCCCGAGCCCAATCAGCCGCGGCTCCGCAATTCCAGCGCGGCACGAGGATCGCCGGAGGCCGCTCGTCGGCTCTTTGCCATGTCGCAGCCGATCGAACGCACACTCATAGAAGCGTATCTCCGCAATCGCGGCATTACGTCTTTGCACGAAACCGGAAGCCTGCGCTTTCACCCACGTTGCTACTACCGGCCCGACGACCACAGCCCGACCGAGACCTGGCCGGCGATGATCGCCGCCGTCACCGATCTGTCCGGCGAGCTGGCTGGCGTACACCGCACCTGGCTCGACCCGCATGGTTTCAGCGAGGCGACGCTGGGCAAGGCGCCAATCGACACGCCAAAGCGGGCGATGGGCGACCTGCTTGGTCACGCTGTTCGATTTGGCGTCGCTGGTGAAGTCATGGCGGCCGGTGAGGGCATCGAGACGATGCTGTCGCTCCGCTGCGCCCTGCCGACCATGCCGATGGTCGCAGCTCTCTCGGCAGCGCATCTCTCCGCCGTCCTTCTTCCGGATACGCTCCGCCGGCTCTACATCGCCCGGGACGACGATCCTGCCGGTGACGGCGCCATGGCGACCTTGATGGATCGGGCGCAGGAGGCCGGCATCGAGGCAATCGTGATCTCGCCACAGCTTGGCGACTTCAACGAGGATCTTCGCCTGCTCGGATTTGACGCCCTTCGGGCCGCAAGCCGCGTACAGATCGCGGCGCAGGACGTCGCGCGCTTTATGGAGCTGGCGGCATAGCCGAAACGGGATGAGGGGCGACGCGGCCGCTTCGTTACCGCACGGTCGGTGAACGTGTTTCCCCTCGGCGCCAGAGGACTGCCCCACGGCCTTCTGAGAGGGCGATCGGGCGGCAGGCGGCCCGGACCGGCAACCTCGTGGGCCGACTATTTTCCGTCGGCGGCAGAGCCGCCTTTACATCGCGAGACAAAATAGTCGGCCCCCTTCGGTCCTCCGCCAAGGCTCCGGCCCTCCGCTGCGCTGCGGGTGCAAGTCCGTTCCGCCTGCCGCTTTCGTCGCCATGAAGGCCGCGATGGGCGCGGTCGATCCGACGAGGGAAAACCGCAATGACCGCCGACCACGACAACGATTTCGAGCCGCACCACAGCTCATCCCCGACCGACCAGGTCCTCCAGGAACTCCAGCTCCATGGCTACCGTCCCTTCCACGATGATCCCGATCCCCGGGGGCTTCCTGAAGCGCGAATCCTCGCCGGCAGCGTCGCCGACATCTTCGATGCCCTGGTGGTGGCGCTGTCCGATACCCGTCTTGAGCCCGACCTCGACGACCTGCTCTGGTCGATGGTAAACGTCTTCCATCGTGCGATCGACAGGATCGAGCGCGAGCTCGACGATAACGAGCTGGCCCAGCAGCGCTCGCAGCGGGAGCAGGACGGCAGCGAAATCAAATCCGTCGAGCTGGAGCGTCTGACGGCAGAAGGGCAAACGCTGATCGAGCGACGCAACGCCTTCGAGCTGATGCGCGACCAGGCCGCCGACGAGTTCGAACGCCACGCCCATTCCGCATGGCGGCCGCGCAACGGATCGAAGGTCAACCACCGCAATCTGACGTCAGCGATGATCGACAGCCGCGATTTCCTGGCCGCGAAGAAGCGCGCCGAAAATCAGGTGCTCATGCCACGCGGACCGAAAGTCGCGCTCACCGGTGGACTCGACTTCAACGACTACCGGCTAATTTGGGCTAAGCTCGACCAGGTGCACGCCAAGCACCCGGACATGGTGCTGCTGCACGGCGGATCGCCCAAGGGCGCCGAGCTGATTGCCGCCAAGTGGGCCGACAATCGCAAGGTCCCGCAGATCGCCTTCAAGCCCGACTGGACAAAGCACGCCAAGGCCGCGCCGTTCAAACGCAACGATGCGATGCTGGAGACGCTACCCATCGGCGTGATGCACTTTCCTGGCACCGGCATCCAAGACAATCTCGCTGACAAAGCGAAGAAGCTAGGCATCCCGGTCTGGAGGTACGGCGGCTCGTGAGCGCCGCCGTACCTTGTCGTGCAGAACGACAGACGAAATGAGAGCCCAATCGTGCCATGAAATGCCTAGCTGCCCTCAGGCGTCCTGATCATAGTAATGTGAGTCATCAATGGCGCCCGACGTCTCCAGCTCCGGCCGCATATAGCCGGTTCGACCGGCCACACGCTCAAATGTTATCATCGTCGTGAAAGCGATCGAATCCCCGTGGAACGGCTTATCCGGATCGTTCTCTCCATTGAGAGAACCTGAGACATTTGCCACGAGCACATCGTCTCCGACGTCTAGGCTTACTTTGTCTATGTAAAGCTCGTCAAAAAAAGCATTCGTCATAGCCATCTCACCCGAGAGAGCGTCCTCGATCATCATGGGATCTTCTTGAATGAAGGATACATCGATATACTCCTCGAGATCTCGGGTGTACCAAACCTCACCTGAAAAGTAGCCGTTTGCGTTAAGAAAGCTCGAGAGCAGCGAAGCCAGCTCGTCAACATTGGGTAGACCTGCAGGGAGACCATTGAGGTGCTGCACGCGCTGATCCATCAAGCGCAGATCAGGCATCAGGATCGCGGCTTTATCCAAAGCCGCAAGCTGATACTTCGGCTCGGCCCTTAGAGCCGCCGCGGTACCATAGCCGAAATACGCAGCCACGATCTCGTGGGCGTGACCTGATCCGAGCTTGCCGCCGGCCAGATCGTTGAAGGTCATACGCAGAAAGTCTGCGCACTTCTTTTGGATGGTAGACATGGCAAATCCATTTCACACCGGCGTCTTAGTGGCAGTCACAAGCGCTTCATGACCACCGCGCGCCGGCAGAATGGTTGCCGTTCGGGTGTTCGATTGGGAAATCGAGATGCCGCCTTTTGGGTCGCTTGCAGCCCGGGCGATCGGCTCCTGACGCTCAATATGGTCATTTTGTCATTCGCCCGCAACCGGATTTGTGACGATTCCGGTCGCTGGCATTTGCTGCTATACTGCGTTTGCGCCGTGGTGGTGGTGGAAGGCGCGACCGTCAGACCCCTATCTCACGGAGCCCACCACCATGATTGCCTTGGGACCACTGCTTATTTTCCTCGCCATAGGCTTCTTCGCCTGGCTACTCTTCACGCTTGCGGTCTTCGCGGTGCCCGTCTTCGCCGGCGTGACGATTGGTCTTCGGGCCTTCCACACAGGGGCTGGCGCTCTGGGCGGAATCGCGGTTGCGTTCGCGGCTGGCGCCGTAACCTTCGGCATCGGCCAACTCGCGCTCGCCCTCGTGACATGGGCTTGGCTGCGGCTCTTAATCATCATCCTCTATGTCGCGCCCGCGACCGTCGCCGGTTACAGCGCGACGCATGGAATCGCCCAGATGGCGATGTCTTCGCCCACCTGGCAAACGGTCTTCGCGATCGCCGGGGCCGTTGCGGTCAGCATCACGGCCTTGGCTCGCTTCACCGGCATGGCCGCAGACGGGCCGGCAAGATAGCGCTTGACGCCGGGCTGATATCAATACCGGGGCGGGCCCGGCAGGAACCTAATCCGGCCGGATATCACGAAGGCTTCGAAGCTTACCGCCGATCGATGTGGACGCAGATACAATCAGCATCATGGGGCGTTCGAGTTCTTCGGCCAATTGCGGCATCTGCTGGATCTGCTCGCGTGTTGGGGCAAACTCCTCGATCCGCCGAATTTGAAGGCCTGCGCCGATCAGCGTATTCAAGGTAGTGCCAAGTGTCCTGTGGTATTTCAGAACGCCCTTGGCAAACCAGTCCGTCCGACGTTCGCCCTCGACGGAATATCGATTGACCGGCCAGGTTTTGCGGCCCTCCTCATCGGAAATCCAGTGCGGATGTGCCGCGGCCATGAAGATCGGATGCTCAATCGTAAAGACGAAATGCCCGTCAGGAACGAGCGTTTTGCGGATCACATGTACGAGACGGCCAAAGTCCTGAACATAGTGAAAGGTCAGTGCGCTGTAGGCGAGGTCGAAAGCCGCCTCAGGGAGGTCCAGTGTGTCGAGATCGGCGATGCGATACTCAATGGCCGTATCCGCTGTGTCCGCCCTGGCACGCTCGATCATGTTCTGCGACAGATCGAGACCCAGAACCGAGGCCGCGCCCTGCTCGCGCATCCAGCGCGAGGCCCAGCCGAAGCCACATCCGAGATCAACGACACGTTTCCCGACCAAATCGGGCAGCATGGCCCGGATCGCCGGCCATTCAGGAGCGCCGTCCAGCCCATGCACCTGCCGGGGCAATTGGCTGTAGCCAGCGAAGAAATCGGGATTGTCGTAGATATTCTGCGCCATATCTGCCTGCTATTCGGCTTTTCGCTCTGTGCCGCTCCGGATGATTCTTACGCATCCAAGTCGAATTGTCGCAGTGGGCTGCGCCATTTGACGAGCCTATCCGGTCAAGCTGCTTCTCGCGCCGGAAACGAAAAACCCCGGCATGAAAGCCGGGGCTCCCGTGATGCCACGACGTACATCCGGCCGCGACAAGCAGGCGACAGTTAGCACGGAGTTTTCGAAGAAAATGTGACCTTCGCCTCGTCGTTCTTGAATGCCGGCCGATTTCAGCGTGCTCGTTCATTTCATCGAGTGGGGCACTCTATTTCTTCTGTCCAAGACCTACGAACGGGCGGGACAACGGATCCCATCGAGCCGCTTTCGCGCGGAGACTTGCGATCGGCTCGTTCAATGATTTAGATGGGAAGGTGTTTTTTCTTTTTGGAGCAAATGACGTGGCGTTAGGGACTGTTAAGTGGTTCAACCCGACCAAAGGCTATGGGTTCATTGCGCCGGACGACGGTGGCAACGATGTTTTCGTGCACATCTCGGCGGTAGAGAAGGCCGGCTATACCTCGCTTGTTGAAGGCGCGAAGGTCAGCTACGAGCTGGTGATGAACCGCAGCGGCAAACAAGCCGCAGAAAATCTCCGCCTAGGATAAGGCGCAGCTCGACGTCCTGGCATACTTTGAGCTAGCCTGAATCTCGTGGTTTTGAGACCTTTGGAAGATATCCTAGTTGGCGCTCGAGGGCGGCCAAAGTCGAGTGGGCTGAATCCAAACGTGCGGTCGCCTCAGTTAGGTTGGCCCACGCTTCGTTCTGCCGCGAGACAGCTGCCGAGCCGATCTTAATGCTATTCTTAAGACACCGCGTGTCTTGGCTGCGTAAGGCGCGCCCCAATTCAGGCAGTATCCTGGTCACCGCTCGATGCGCGGAACGTTCTTTTCGCTCCAGGCGGCCGACCACGGCGAAGGCCTCACGATAGTTCCATATCGCTTCGATGGCTCTGTTTTCAAGATCGCTTTTGTCGCTCATCCGGTTCTCTTCTCACTCGAGCTCTTAGCGGTCATCATTTGCGCGAGATCCTCCTCTGGGTCCGCGCGGCGAATTGTCGTAACCCCTGTAGGGGCGGGAAGGCCTGGCGCAAGCCGGCAGCGTCCATTGGAAGGGGCTGACTCGATCAGACATCCAGCGTGCTCGCATTCTAGTCTGTGAGCTTCACACAGAGCGGCCAAGCATCGAGACACGACCGATCATCGCAGAGTGGCAGTTTCGTGGCAGTCGTTGTGCGGCATCGACCAAACGGTGACGGATCACAACTACGGCCAGCCGCTCTCGTGAATGGGGCGTGCTGCCGACGCGCGATCGCGGAAGCGGAGATCCGTCCGTCTCGATTACAGAGGGCTAAGCAGCATTGGATTCGTTGGGCCAGCTCTCTCGGTGGGCTCCCAAATCGCCACGTTCTCCTTGATGTCAGCTCTGTTTGGATCGAGCGCACCAACGGCCTCTTCGATGGATGGATCTGGCCGAAGGACGGCTGAAGCCTCGACCGCCTTTGGCGCAACAGCGGCGTCACAACTTTCTTCCCCTGCCGGCTGCGCCGCCATTCCTCGCGCGAGACAAGAAAGTTCCTCCTTTGCTGTCCAGCCCCTTCGGGGTGCGCCGTCGATCGCCTCCGGCCTGTCGATCACCATCGAGGCCGCAAGGTGCGGGCTCGAAAACAGAGATCAAGGAGAACTACCATGGCGACCATCGGCACCTTCAAGAAGACCGGCAACAACGAGTTCAACGGCGAGATCGTCACTCTCTCGCTCCAGGCGAGGAACGTCCGCATCGTCCCCGAAACCAGCCGCTCGGGCGACAACGCCCCCAGCCACCGGATCTATGTCGGCCGGGTCGAGATCGGGGCCGCCTGGTCCAAGCGCTCCAACGAAGGCCGCGATTATCTCGGCCTCAAGCTCGACGATCCGAGCTTCACCGCCCCGATCTTCGCCAACCTCTTCGCCGATGAAGAGGGCGAGGGCTTCAGCCTGATCTGGTCTCGCCCCAACCGTCGCAACGGCGACTGAGCCGATCCGCAATGCCCCGCCCGGCTGGCCCGGGCGGGGCACCGCCACGCTGAGGAAGCGCGAAGGCACCTCGTTTGCCGTGACGGCGCAAGCGGCAAGGGCGTAACCGATGCCGATCAGCGGCCGCGTGCCGATTTGATTGGACGTCTTTGGTTGGCCTCGATCACGCTCTCGACGATGTCTTCCCAGTCCGGACAAATGGCGACGAGACGATCCAGCACTGTGGGATCCCGTTCGATCTGGCCAAGCGCCTGAGCGCGCCACTGGTCGTTGAAACTAATGCTCATCAGTCCCAGGCATTCGACAACCGAACTGTCGGGGAGCAAGTGCTCCATCGTTGCCGTCACTATGCCGGTCCACTGTTGGATCAGATGCCACGGCTCCGCCTCGCGCCGCGCCTCCAACTTCTCTCCGAGCAGGCCAATCAGCGCAAAGAACCGCGTTGGCCAAGGTTGCGGCCTGAGTTCCGTGACCAGAGCATCCACTGTCTCGCGAATGTCGGCTGGCAAGTGCTCGTACAGAGTCATGAGGCCTACTCCATCTCCCCAGCATGCTCGTCCGTTTCTGAACTAGGCATGCGCTTTGGAGACAGATCAGATTTACGTAAAGCCGACTATCAACTTATGCGTGAGGCAATGCGGAGTTGATTCACGACGTGCCGGTGTTGCGGTGGGGCACAAAATTGTCGCGTCATCGAGCCCGATGGGAATGAACCGTCGTTCGCTTGACGAGATCGGTTGCTTCGACGCCGAGCGCCTCCGCGATTCGGCCAAGCACGGTCACGCTGGCCGACACATCTGCGCGTTCAATTGCGCCGACGTAACGGACGCTTAGTCCAGCGCCATCGGCCAACTCTTCCTGCGTCATTTTCTTCACATGACGTATCCGACGCAGATTGACCGCCATGACCTCCTTGAGATCCATGGCAACAAGGGAACTCACATCGGAATGATCGTTCCAGGAACGATCGTTCCGATTCGTGCGTCACTGTGCTATTCATATCGTCTGGCTAGGCCCTGGTGTGCCGCTTCCGGGGAGCGCCGCGATGCGATCTGCGCATCACGGCACAATTCGAGTGTGACGATTTCCCAGCTTGCAAAGTTCTGGAGCTTAGATGAATTCTAATCGCTGCATCAATGCTGAGGGGCAATTGCAATGAACGGCGCGCCATTCCAGGACCGGCCGCCAATAACGGATCGCGTCAACGCCTATGACGAGAAACATCTTGCTATCTACGTTCGGTTGTTGATGGCCGAAGAGGAGGGCGCCGACTGGCGCGAGGTGGTCAGCGTGATCTTCGGCCTCGACCCCACGCGCGAACCAGATCGTGCCAAAAATGTCCATGATAGCCATCTCGCCCGCGCGCGATGGATGGTGGAAGCCGGATATCAGGGCCTTTTGGAACCGCGGATGCAGTGATTTGCGCCCCAATCACGCAAATTGCGATCTCGCGTGATGCAACCTCCGGGTCTGGTCTCTTGTAGCGTCTTTAGGGATCGTGGTGCGGGGCACAGAACAAAAAGACGAGAAGACAGACCATGCCGACCCAGTACTGGCGCTCGCCGGAGACCATCGAACGCCTGAATCGTCTTGAGCGCCCGGGTTTTGCCCTCGAATTCCTTCGTCGCAATGCCGACTACCGCCGCGACTTCGCCCGCACTGAGCGACAGATCGCGCGCGGCGAATCCGATCCCAACACCATCCGAACCAGTTTCGCACGTCGATGGAGGTTGCGGTGTCGCCCATGACCCCGCCTCTCCGGTTTGGCCCGAACCAGCCATTTGGCTGCCCGAGGCATCACCGGGAACATTGATCCTGACGCCCGCGCCGCCGGACTTCGAGACCGTTCATTCGATTGATCGCAACGCTTTCGGACTGTCGATCGTCGGGCGGACAGATGCTGACGGTCGCGAGCTGGTTGTCGCCGACGGCTCGGGTGAGCTCCATGTCAGTTTGCGCGACGAGCAGGCCGCGCGCCGTCCCGCCGTGCTTGTGCCGCTCGACGGCATGGGCGAACTGCGGGCCGACGTGGCGCTACACTTCGTGCGTCGCCTCAGCGGCCAGCGCACCGGTCTTCTCCCGGCGGCGCTGCGGCTGACGTCGTTTCAGAAACGGCGACTGATTCAGCTCCTGCACGCCTTCGACGTCCACGACCTGGGTGGCGGCCCGCGAGACGTGGCAGCGAAGGTGCTCGCCTCCGACCACGCTCAGCGCCGCTCGGTCGAGTGGAAGGATTCTCATGCCCGCCGCAAGGCGAACCGGCTCATTCACGATTCAATCGCTTTGGTCGAGCGCGGCTATCTGAAACTTCTACGCGGCCTCTGATCGGCTCCCCGATTCCTTCAAGCCATCGACCTGATGAGTTAGTTGCGCCCCGGTAGTACGCCTGGCTTCGCCTGGTTGCGACGATGGGGGGACACAAACGTACGTCAATTTTCGTCCACCCCCAACGCCTGAACTCTCCGCCACTCTGGCCCGGACATGCCGCGACTTGGCCGCGGCACTTCGAGGCAAGACGGAGATCTCCCATGCTCGACAGGCCTGCGCAACTCGCCACCCGTTACGTGCGCACCCCCGAGGCCGCGCGCCTCCTCGGCATCTCGCCGCGCACGCTTGAAAAATATCGCTGCCATGGCAATGGCCCGACTTTTCGCAAGCTCGGCGGCCGCGTTGTCTACGCCATCGGCGATCTCGAAGCCTGGGCCGATCAGGCCGCCTGCAGCTCAACGTCGGATCCGCGCTACCTCGAAGCGCGCGCCGCCGGCAACGCGCATCGCTAAGGCAACGCTCGTCATGTCGTCGCGTCGCCTCATCACACCCAGCGAGCGAAGCAAGCTCGACCCGTTCGTTGTCGCCACCGGTGATGCCAGCCCGCGTGATCAACGCGACCTGATGGAGCGCCCGTTCTTTTCGCTCGCCAAGGCCAAGCGAACAAGACCGATCCTCTACCAGACCGGCGACGTGTGTGTCGAAGTCTATGCAGTTCCTGAGCACGGTATGGCGACCATTTGGGATGCCGACGTGCTGATTTGGGCGGCGAGCCAGATTGTCGAGGCCGAGAACCTCGGTCTGAAGACCTCGCGCTTCCTGCGCTTCACACCCTACCAGCTTCTGACCGCAGTCGGCCGGCAGACCGGCGCCCGCGACTACAAGCTCTTGAAGGGGGCATTGGCCCGCCTGCAGGCGACCGTCATCCGCACCAGCATCCGGCAGGGGGAGCATTGGCGGCGCCACCAGTTCTCATGGATCAACGAATGGGAGGAATGCGCGACGCGCGACGGTCGGGTGCAGGGAATGGAATTCGTCCTTCCCGACTGGCTCTATCGCGGCGTCATCGATCGCTCACTCGTTCTCACGATCGATCCGGCCTATTTCAGCCTGACTGGTGGGATCGAGCGCTGGCTCTACCGCGTCGCGCGCAAGCATGCTGGCCGCCAGCCGAGAGGTTGGCTGTTCGAGGTCGCACACCTCCATGAGAAATCCGGCAGCCTCGCCAAGCCTGCAGACTTCGCCTTTGATCTCCGCCGGATCGCGGCACGTCAACCGCTGCCAGGCTACTGCCTGAGCATCGAACGCAGGGAACGCCGAGAGCTATTGCGCATCCTGCCATCGAAGTCATTCACAGCTCCTGTGGACGGCGCTGTGAATCAGCTCGGGACTTCGGGCGTTCACACTATCGGGACTCCGGGCGTGCCGGTATCGGGATTCCGGGAGTGCAAACCACAGCTAACGCTTTGGCCAGGAAACACGATCGCCTGCCCTAACTTAGAGTCTAACTTAGAATCTAACTGTTGTAGTGGGGCCGCGCGTCTTGCGGATAACACCGACATCCGCGCTCAGCCGCCAACCGAGCACCCAAGCCAACCATCTCTGCCGCTTTCAGGTCGCAAGACGGGAGGCATGCGATGATCGTCGCCGTGCTCAACCAGAAAGGCGGTGTCGGCAAGACCACGCTCGCCCTGCACCTCGCCGGCGTATGGGCGCTGCGCGGAAAGCGCGTGACGCTGATCGACGCTGACCCCCAGGGCTCCGCATTGGACTGGTCGCAGCAGCGTGCGCGGGAGAATGTCGCACGGCTATTCGGCGTCGTTGGCCTCGCGCGCGATACGCTCCACCGCGAGGCGCCGGAAATCGCACGCACCGCCGATCATGTCGTCATTGACGGACCGCCGCGCGTCGCGGGACTGATGCGTTCGGCGCTGCTGGCGGCGGATCTCGTGTTGATCCCCGTGCAGCCGTCGCCATTCGACGGCTGGGCCTCGGCCGAGATGCTCGCTCTGCTGCGAGAGGCTCGCATCTATCGTCCGCAGCTTCCTGCTCGCTTTGTGCTCAACCGCTGCGGCGCGCGCACGATCATCGCCCGCGAGACTGCCGAAACTCTCGCCGACCACGATCCGCCGGTGCTCGCCAGCACCATCGGCCAACGCGTTGTCTTCGCCGACGCCGCTCAGTCCGGACGGCTCGTCTTCGAGTTCGTCGAGCAGAGCGCCGCCGCCCGCGAGATCGCCGCGCTCGCGGCAGAAGTTGCGAGGTTCGCGCCATGAGCGACCGCTCTATCAAACGCGGCTTCGCCTCGCGTCCGGGCGATGCCGAGAGCTGGATCAAAGCCAGTGATACGCCGCCACGCAGCGTGAATGATGCTGCCGCATTCACCGCGCGCCTGACGATTGACGTCACGCCCACGCTGCGCGGCCGCATCAAGGTCGCCGCGTTCCAGCGCGGCGTGACCGTCGCCGACATGCTGCGCGAATTGCTGGCGCGAGAGTTCCCCGCTGACGCCCCGGAGAACCGTCATGAACGACAATGAAGCCTTGCCGCCGCGTGCAGTGCCGCCCTCGCATCGACGGGATGTCGCGCTCACCCATGTCGAGCTGACCTGGATCGAGAAGCGGATCGAGCACTGGCTGCGCTTCGGCCGCCGCGCGGAGGAGAAGATTCTCGACCGTCGCCGCAGCATCTCGAGCTTTGAGCCGGGCAGCATCTTCGGCTTCGTCCGCTGGGCATCGAACGACTATGGCACCGTGGTGTCGCGCATGGACATCGTGCGTGCCGTGGAAGCCGGGCAGCGCTATCAGACGCTGCCCTTCGTCCGCCCCGGTGGCGAAATCCTGCTGCGCGTTGATAGCTGGCCGAAGGTCGAGCGCGTGTTGCAGGCCATCGACGCCATCGAGGCGCTCTCCATCGATCCGGCTGACGCCGCACCCGAATACTGGCGGCATCTCCACAACCGTCTCGCCGCCGACCATGTGCCGCGCGCCTACACGCGCGAGCAGCATATCGCCTGGCTCAAGCGCCGGAGCGTCACGCCATGACCCGCTTCGGCTATCTCATGTTGACCTACCTTGCGGCGCTGGTCGCCGGCGCCCTGGCCCTCGTTCATCCTGCGCCGCGGCTGATTTGGAACGCTACCGCGAGCACGCCAATAGGGCTCTACGCGCTGCATCCGCTCGGAGAGCTGCGCGACTTGGAACTGGTCGCGGTACGGCTGCCGGAACCGATCGCCAGCTTCCTTGCCGATGGCGGCTTTCTTCCAAAAGGTCTGCCGCTGCTGAAGCGTGTGATGGCGCTGCCCGGGCAAACCGTGTGCCGGTCGGGCGATGCCATCACGGTCGATGCTGTCGATGTCGGCGCCGCACACGAGCACGATCATCGCGGCCGTCCGCTGCCGCGTTGGAGCGGTTGCCATACCCTCGAACCGGGCGAGGTCTTTCTCATGAACCCGACCGTCCCAGACAGCCTGGACGGCCGCTATTTCGGCGCGCTCCCCGTCAGCTCGATCGTCGCGCGCGCAGTCCCGCTTTGGACGGACGAAGCCGCCGACGGCCGTTTCGTCTGGCGCGCCGCCACTCATTGACCCGTTTCCAACCCAGCAACCCAGGAGCTTTCCCATGGCACAAATCGGCCAGTTCACGCGCGATAAGTCCGGCTTCACCGGTCGCGTTGAAACGCTGTTCTTCGAGCGGATTCTCACCCTCGTCCCGGCCGAATCCTCGGATGCCGAGAACGCGCCGGACTACCGTATCCGCCTCGGCGATGCCGATGGCCCGGAGATCGGCGCAGGTTGGAAGCGGACCGGCGAGAAGGCCGGCGATTACGTTTCGCTCGTCATCGACGACCCGGCGCTGCCGCGGCCGATCCGCGCAAATCTCTTCCAGTCGGGCAACGACAAAGCGGCCTGGACGCTGAACTGGAATCGTCAGCCCCAACGCGCCGAGCGGGACTGATTGCATGCAGGATCCTGTCGCGCGTGCCGCCAACCAGGCGCATCAACGGTCCACCCCTTGTTCGGGGAAAAGCCCTCTCATAACTCGGGTCCACGCAACCGTCGGGCGGCCGCCACGCACAGCGGCGGTCAAACCGGTGGTCCGTGCGCACCGCCGGTAGGCAGCAAGACGCCTCGCCATGATGGCGGAGACAGGGCGAGCCTTGCCGTTCTCCTCCTTACCGGCCTGCTGGTGATTGGCGGGCCAACGGCAGCAGTGTCCGGGCAGAGAGCACCGGCACGAAGTCAACCGGCGAGCGATCACTACGCATCTCATGTGGCAGAGGCCGCGCAGCGCTTTGGCATTCCGGCTGCATGGATACGAGCCGTCATGCGGGTCGAGAGCAATGGCGATCGGCGTGCCGTCTCACCCAAAGGCGCACTCGGCCTGATGCAACTCATGCCCAAGACTTGGGCGGACATGCGCGCGCGCTATGGTCTCGGGCGCGATCCCTTCGATCCCCGTGACAACATCCTCGCCGGCGCCGCCTTTCTTCGCGAACTGCACGACCGTTACGGCTCGCCGGGCTTTCTCGCGGCCTATAATGCAGGTCCCGGCCGCTACGAGGAGTTTCGGGATAGACACCGTCCACTGCCCGCGGAGACGACAGCCTATGTCGCGGCCATCGTCCCTTTTGTCGACGCGGAGGGAGCGCCAGGACCTCTTCTCCTCGCGGCTTCTTCTCGTTCATCCTGGACGCGGGCGCCGCTGTTCTTCGACCACGCTGACGGGCCGTCCCCTGGCGCGCGAGCGGCGCTCGATCAACCCGCGCACGGCGGCTCAGTCGGCACTACGGTGCACGATATTTCGGCGATTGCGCCGCAGTCGGAGGGCCTGTTCGTCGCGCTCTCGGCCATGGGGCGATCGCAATGACTGCACGGCATCTTCAACGTCAATGCGCGGATCGCGGTACGTCTGCAGGCACCCTTGTTGCGGCGGCTGCACATCGGGCAGCTCGCGATATCAGCTGTCAGTTTCCAGGTTCGCTGGCGCCCCTTGACGAACATTCGGTTTGCATTCGAAACGCTGCAACACAGTCATACGGGCGATGCCTTCGGCCCGCGCTCTACTCGTCGCTTCGCTCCTCACCGAGCCACCCTACGGGTGTCTCGGCCCTTCGCGTAACGATCGCTATCGCAAACACTCGCAAACAGTGGGGGCTTCCGCGAGTACCGACCGAACGATGGCGAGATAAAAGGCCGCAATGTGCGGCTCGGTCGGTTGGTTGTTTGTGCTGCTATTTTTCCTCGGGTCCGCAATGTGCGGCTTCGGCGCGCAATGTGCGCTCGACTATCAACCCGTTGCAGGGATTCTGCATTCCGCACATTGTCGAGGCTGGCCATGGCTGAAGACAGCGATTTTCAACCACGGCCCGGCCGCATCCGCTCCTCGAGGAGCCAGCGGGCCAAGCCCTTCATCGCCCAGGCGCTTGCCGCCGCTCAACGCGCTGGCGGCGGCATTTCGCGAGCCGGCCAGCTCGTCAGCCACCGTCATTCGCGCTTCGGCCGCGGCCGAGCCGCCAGCGTGCGGGCAAACCGTCTGCTCACCGGCCGCTCGCGTCTGGTGACCATCAAGACCCGGGTCGTCCGGCACAGGGCGAGGTCGGCGCCGCTCGCGACGCATCTCGGCTATCTCCGGCGCGAAGGCGTGACCCGGGACGGGGAGAAGGCCCACCTGTTCGGCCCGGGCACCGAGGATGCCGATCCCAAGGCCTTCGCCGAGCGCTGTCAGAATGACCGCCACCATTTCCGCTTCATCGTCTCCCCCGAGGACGCGCCTGACATGGCCGACCTCAAGGGTTTCGCCCGCGAATTGGTCGGCCAGATGGAAGTGGATCTGGGTACCAAGCTCGACTGGGTGGGGTCGATCACTGGAACACCCAGCACCCCCACGTCCACATCATCGTGCGCGGCGTCGCAGAGGACGGCCAAGACCTCGTCATCTCCCGCGACTACATCAAGGAAGGGATGCGCGCCCGCGCCCAGGACCTGGTCACCCAGGAACTTGGACTGCGCTCCGATCTCGACATTCGTCGCTCGCTCGAGAGCCAGATCGGAGCCGAGCGCTGGACGCAGCTCGATCGCCAGCTTGTTCGCGATGCAAACCAGCACGGTGTTATCGACCTTGCGCCGCGTCCCGAGCAGCAGCCCGATCAATTCCATGCGTTGAAGGTTGGCCGGCTGCGACACTTGGAAAGTCTTGGCCTCGCTCATCAACTCGGGCCCGGCCAATGGTCCATGGACGAGGCCGCCGAAACGACCTTGCGCGAGCTCGGCGAACGCGGCGACATCATCAAGCGTATCCACCGCAGCTTGACCGAACGCGGCATCGAGCGCGGGAGCGCGAGTTACGTGTTATCAGGCGAAAATCTTGACGTCCCCGTCATCGGGCGTCTCGTTGATCGCGGTCTCGACGACGAGCTCAAGGCGACCGCCTATGCCGTGGTCGACGGGGTCGACGGCCGCACCCACCACATCCGGCTGCCCGACCTCGACGCTGCCGGCGACAGCGCGCCAGGCTCAATCGTCGAGCTTCGCAAATTCGATGACGCAAGAGGGCAGCGTCGCGTGGCGCTTGCCGTCCGCTCCGATCTCTCGATCGAAGCGCAGGTGACCGCGAGCGGCGCGACATGGCTCGATCGGCAGGCCGTCGCGCGCGACCCTGTGGCGCTTGGCCAGGGCGGCTTCGGCGCCGAGGTCCGCGACGCTATGGAACGGCGGCCCGAGCAGCTCATCGGGCAGGGGCTCGCCGAACGCCAGGCGCGTGGACTGGTGTTCGCGAAAAACCTTATCGGCACGCTGCGCCGTCGGGAGTTAGAGGATCTCGGCAAGCAGCTCGCCGCCGAGACCGGTCAGCCGTTCAACCCGTCGGCTAGCGGCGAGTATGTGGCAGGCACCTATCGGCAGCGCTTCGCGCTCGCCTCCGGCCGCTTCGCCATGATCGACGACGGTCTCGGCTTCCAGCTCGTGCCTTGGACGCCCTCACTCGATAAACAGCTCGGCCGGCATGTCTCTGGCGTCGCGCGCGCGGATGGCGGCATCGATTGGGGTTTTGGGCGCAACCGGGGGCTCGGCTTGTGAGTGATCCTTCCAATCACCGACGTCAGGAGAGGGCGGCCGCCATGTCGGCGACCAAGATTCTTTGGGGGCAGGTCATCATGGTCTTCGGCATCGTCCTGCTCACGATCTGGGCCGCGACGGAATGGACGGCTTGGCGCCTCGGCTTTCAGCCGCAGCTCGGGCAGCCCTGGTTCGAGCTGCTCCATTTTCCGTTCTACCTTCCGCCTGCCTTCTTCTGGTGGTGGTATGCCTACGATGCTTACGCGCCCTCAATCTTCACCGAGGGCGCCTTCATCGCGGCATCCGGCGGCATCATCGCTGCGGCGGTCGCGATCGGTATGTCGGTCTGGCGCGCCCGCGAAGCGAAGAATGCCGAGACTTATGGGTCCGCGCGGTGGGCGAAGGCAAAGGAGATCGAGCAGACTGGATTGCTTGGACCCGACGGCGTGGTGCTCGGCCGGTTCGAGCGCACCTATCTTCGCCATGATGGACCGGAGCATGTCCTGTGCTTCGCACCCACGCGATCGGGCAAGGGCGTCGGCCTCGTCATCCCTTCGCTCTTGACGTGGCCGGGCTCGGCTATCGTCCACGACCTCAAGGGGGAGAACTGGCAGCTCACTGCCGGCTTTCGCGCCCGACACGGCCGTGTCCTTCTGTTCGATCCGACCAACGCGAAGTCGTCGGCCTATAACCCGTTGCTCGAGGTGCGCCGCGGCGAGTGGGAGGTGCGCGACGTCCAGAACATTGCCGACATTCTGGTCGACCCGGAGGGCAGCCTCGAGAAGCGGAACCATTGGGAGAAAACCAGTCACGCCCTGCTGGTCGGCGCGATCCTCCACGTCCTCTATGCCGAGGAAGACAAGACGCTCGCCGGTGTCGCAGCCTTCTTGTCCGATCCCAAGCGGCCCATTGAGACGACGCTTGCCGCAATGATGCGAACCGCGCATCTCGGCGAGGCCGGTGTTCATCCCGTCGTCGCGTCCGCTGCCCGCGAGTTGCTGAACAAGTCCGGCAACGAACGCTCCGGTGTCTTGAGCACCGCCATGTCGTTCCTGGGCCTTTACCGAGATCCCGTGGTGGCGGAGGTGACGCGGTGCTGCGACTGGCGGATTACCGATATCGTTGGCGGAGAGCGAGCGACCACGCTGTACCTTGTCGTGCCGCCCTCCGACATCAATCGCACCAAGCCGCTGATCCGTCTGATCCTCAACCAGATAGGCCGCCGCTTGACCGAGGATCTGCAAGCCAAGGCCGGCCGGCGCCGGCTCCTCCTGATGCTCGACGAATTCCCGGCGCTCGGCCGGCTCGACTTCTTCGAGTCTGCGCTGGCCTTCATGGCCGGATACGGCATCAAGAGTTTCCTGATTGCTCAGTCGCTGAACCAGATCGAGAAGGCCTACGGGCCCAACAACTCGATCCTTGACAACTGCCACGTCCGGGTCAGCTTTGCGACCAACGACGAGCGCACCGCAAAGCGCGTGAGCGACGCGCTCGGCACGGCGACCGAGATGAAGGCGATGAAGAACTATGCCGGCAGCCGGCTGGCGCCTTGGCTGGGCCACCTCATGGTGTCGCGGTCCGAGACCGCCCGCCCGCTGCTCACGCCCGGCGAGATGATGCAGCTCCCGCCCTCCGACGAGATCGTCATGATGTCGGGCCTCCATCCGATTCGGGCGAAGAAGGCGCGCTATTACGAAGATAGACGTTTCCAGGAGCGCATCATGGCGCCGCCGATGCTGACGAAATCCAATGGCGGCCGGTTGGACGATTGGAGCTCAAGGCCATTGCCGCCGCGCCCAAGGGCATTGGAGACGTTGAACGACGACCAGACGGATGACGAAGATCCAAAGGCCGCCGACCGCAGGCAGCAGCCGGAACTCGATCGAGACACGGTGGAGAATAAGGAACCACTCGAGAACGAGTTCGCTTCGGACCTCGTGGATGAGCTCGATGAAGATGTCCCGCGGATCAGGCGCATGAACGACATGATGCAGGGCGTGGCGCGCCAAGCCTCCCTCGATCCCGGCGACGATCTCGGATTGTGAGGTAGCCATGATCGGGACAAAAAGAAGGCTCAGCTGTCGGTCTATCTCGATCCTGATGTCATGAAGGCGCTATCGGCCTACGCCGCCCGGCGCGAGCAGTCGCTGTCGCTTATCGCGGAAGCCGCGATCGCTTCCTTTCTGTCGCCGGACGCCGATGAACGGCGAGAGGCTGCTACTGCCAAGCGTCTTGACCAGATCGACCGCCGGATCGCGCGCCTTGAGCGGGATGTCGGGATTTCGGTCGAGACTATCGCTCTCTTCATCCGCTTCTGGCTCACGACAACACCATCACTCCCCGAACCCGCCGCCAAGGCCGCGAGAGCACAGGCCGGAGCGCGTTATGATAATTTCCTTGCCGCATTGGGCCGCCGGCTCAATCAAGGGCCGAAACTGCGGCAAGAAATCCCGGAGGATGCCCAGCAGACTGACTCGTCCCCAGGCGAGTGATGCTCAACCCCGACGGTCGGCTCTGGATCGATTGGCTGTCTGGCGGGTTGGAGGATAGCGGACGAACGATGTCCGCCGCCGACGGCGAGCGGATCGTGGACCATCCAAAAAGTGTTAGGCGACCCGCGTGCTCAACTGCGAAATGCATGCCCTCCCCTGGATCAACTCGATCAGAGGCGACCCCCTGGCCCCGTATGCGACCGTCTGATGCGAGCTATATCCCTCGACGGCCTGCCAGGATCGACTGCGACCTAGCGAGTGATGTCAACGGGATGAGGGGGGATCCTGTGTTTGCGACAATTGTACAAGCGTTGCCAAGATTGCCTCAGTCGAAGACACGGATAGTGTTCGCACATTCACGCTCGATTTCCCAGACTGGTTAACCAATGACCTCGCCATTGAAGCGGGCGTATCTTTAGACGGTGTGTGTCTCAAGGCGACGACTGGCATTTCTTCCACCCGAGTTCTTCTCGACTCCAATCGAGCGAGTAAGCCAGGAGCCAATCAGCGCGCCGCGCCCGTGACTTGCTGGCGGAGTTGCGGCTATTATGTGTTTGCGAACAGGATCAACGAGATTTTGTCAGGCCCCATCCGTTGATCTATCTTCGGTCGGGCTTCTAGAGACAAACCGCCGATGATGAAGACGTACACCGGCTCGTGTCACTGCGGCACCGTCCGTTTCGAGATCGACGCCGATATCGACCATGTGCGGGTTTGCGACTGCTCTATCTGCTCGAAGCGTGGCGCGCTGATTTATCGCGTCGCCGAGGGCGACTTCCGGCTCCTGACGCCCCTCCAGGAGTTGTCGGTCTATCGCTGGGGTTTATTCACTGCGGCTGACTATTTTTGCCCGGTTTGCGGTATTTTGCCGTTCCGCAAACCAAGCCAGCCCACCGCAGCAGAACGCGAAGCCGGCATTCGGCCGTTCGACGGATGGGCAGTGAACGTGCGTTGCCTGAAGGACTTCGATCCGTTTTCAGTGCCCGTTCGGCAGATTCACGGCAGCAGGCTGACAATTGATTCGCCATAGCGGCCCTTGCCATGGACTTTCCGTTCGACTGCACGTGTTTATAATTGGTGATGTTCGTTGGACGTCGGCACTCAAAGAACGAAATCGGCCCTTTCCACCACGCTGAGTTTGGGAGTAGTGCCACTTCATAGCCGAGCATCGGGAAAACCTTCAGAAGATGCTCGTTTTCGACAGGCATCCTCGAAATCATGACGCGTCTCTTGATCGGTCGCGTGGATGGCCGGCCAAGGCGGAAGCGATGAACACGCGTCGATGATAGTGGCGTGCCTGTCCGAGTTCCTTGTCGCCGGCTCGCCTGTCACGCGTTCGAGACCCGCTGCGGCGTCGATCAGGCCGCGATCGAATAAACCCAGCCGTCGAACGCACTCGCTCGCGTCAGGTTTTCAAGGGAAAGATCAAACGCACTGTGCAGGCGCGCTTCAATACCTGTCCCGGGCAACGCGGGAACGCCCGACTCCAATTCCTTCCTTACGACCGGGCGTCCAGGCTCATCTATCGTCGCGTAGCCGCGTCGGCCGAGTTCGGTCAGCAGCGTGGACTTCCCACAGCCGGGGCATCCCGAGATCACGGCGAATCGATCAGATATTCTTCAAGCTCAATTGGCGCTCCAATAGACTTGCCTGATGAGGCGTAATCTCCGCGCCTTTGCGCCTCCGGACACATCACACGTGGACTACGAAAGATCGCCCCAGTGGGGATGAACCCGGTTGCCGTGGTCAATCGGCTGCGTACAAATGGTTGAAAAAGTCGAGGCAATTGCGATTATCGAAGTCTCCTCTTCCGATGCGACCGCGCCCGCCAATGCATTTCGCGAACCTGCATCCGGCAACCAGTCGTCACTCACTCCCGTGCTGTGAAACGCACTCCAATTTAATCACAGCCCTGTTCGGCCGGCAAAGAAGGCTTGTCGGGCGAAATTGGTGTTCTAAGTCCCTCAATTGGCTACGTAGAAGCCGTTGAAATTCGCTATTTTTTCTTGCGACGTGGACCCGCTGGCTTGCGGCTTTTAGGCAAGGTCTTCGGAGACCTAGCACCTTTGGGCGGCAGAACAAAGAACTCGGACAACTGCACGTCCAGCGTTTCGGCGATGCGGTCGAGAAGATCAATCGTCGGGTTCTTCGATTGCCGCTCAAGACTACTCATGTAGGAGCGGTCGATCCCGGCCTTCCAAGCCAATTGCTCCTGCGAGATACCCCGATTCACGCGAATCCGACGCACATTCCAGGCTACAATCGCACGAGTTTTCATACGTCAACTCATGCCATGGTGCTAGGCCTCAAAACACTGGCTATAATCCCGCTATTATTTCTTGGTCGGTGTTCCTCGACGTGATCTAGCCTCAAACGCGGCCGGGACCGTGATCGATGCACGTGGGCAGTCGGCGTCCCACGCGCTTCGCACGATGCCCGCGGCTTAGGATGTCGACAGTGTATCGGGGTATTTCGCCTCTAAGCTTTGGCCTATCTCCGAAAAAGCGCTCAAGACCGCATCGATCTGATCCCGTCCTATTCCAGCGTAGATGACCAACCGTACGTATCGATCGCCATAAGGGACGACAAGCACGCCCAATCCCGCTTCACCCAGCGTCCAAGATTTGAGGGCAGGAGCTCCGGAAAGACGTAGAACCACAGGAACATCTGGATCAGCAATGGCACGTTCCGAAAGAGAGCTGTGTAGACGAAGCCTATTCCACGCACCGCTCTCGATCGAGCAGTGCGGGCTGTACCGACTAAGGTTCCGATCGCAAGCGCTAGGAGGAAGCTCACCACCGCCATGACTATTGTGAGACGCAGACCTTCCAGCAGCCATCCAAGCTGCGGCTGCTGGAAGAGAATACTCCAGTTCCAATTGTAGGAGAGCATTCGACCCAGCCGCTATTGAGGGACTGCTTGCGCTTGCAAAACGGTCTCGAGCTTCTCGCTCAGTGGAATTCCAAATTGGTCAAACCACTTGTGGTAGAGAGATGTTATCTCTCCCGAGCGAAAGAGCTCGGCCAGCGTCTTGTTGACAGCCAAGCGAAACGCAGAGTCGTCACGGCGCATCATTAACCCGTACGGCTCGAAGGAGAGCGGGCGGCCGACGACCTCCAGACGGTCGCGAGCCGGCTTTTGTCGCAAAGTGTAGAGGATCGCGTCGTCCGAACAAAACGCGTCGGCGCGATCGCTATCGACAGCCAAGAGTCCTTCTGAAAAATTCGAGATGTTTAGGATTTTCACGTTTGGGACCTTTAGTTTCTGGACCCATCTGCGCCGCCGAGATCGATACTGCGCCGTCCGACGCCGAAGGCCATATGAACTTGCCGCGATCCAGGCGCTTGGCGTAGAGCGACATGCCCAGCCCGTCATGCCAGAGGATCTTGACCAGATCGCCGCGGCGACCCCGGAAGATGTAGAGATCGCCAGCATGAGGATCGCGCTTCAGGCTCTCCTGGACCGCAAGCGCCAGGCTTTGCATCCCGCGGCGCATGTCGGTGTGGCCGGTGGCGATCCAGACCCTGACGCCGCTCGGGATCGGGATCATCGCCGTCTCAGAAGCTCAAGAACCCGCTGCAGCGCCTCCGCGTCCACGTCCCGGTCAACGCGCACGCGACAGCCGCCCCCAAGCTCGATCTCGATAATGCCGGCCCGTGCACGTTGCGCAGGCGGTGAAGACACCGGTTGTGGCGCGCCACTCGAGATCGGAGCCGCCGCAGGCGTCATCTCAACCGGAACAAGCACCGGCGCGGCATCCCCGCTCAACTTGCCTTCCCGCGCCAACCGGCGCCACGTGAACAATTGGCTTGTCGACAGCCCGTTACGTCGTGCCGTGACCGACACCAGACGTGGCCCGCCATAGCTCTCGGTGACGATTCGCTGCTTTTCTTCCAATGTCCAACGACGTCGAGCGCCTGTCGAGACGACTTCAAGTCGGGAAACCTTCGGCATAGGCATATGGTCAGTCATACGCCTATGTCTTCATCCTCCATCAAACCGCACAAGGCGGTCCTCCCCGGAGCGATACGTCGTCTATGCCGAGTCGCTGGACGACCTAGCAGCATCAGCCAGACTGGCCAGCAGATCTGCAGCGCCAGCTCAACATCCAGCCGACGCTGACCATCCGGCCAGGTTTCCCCGTGCGGGTCATCGTTACCCGCGATTTGGTATTGGCACCCTACGGCAAGGGAGGAACGCCATGACGAAGCTCAAACTCGGTCCGCTACGCGACATCCCGGTCTGGCGTATCTTGATCCATCATGCGTTGCCGAACGCGGCCGTGCCATATTGACGGTGCTCGGGTTGCTTGTTGGGGGAGTGGTCACGGGCTCAATCCTTGTTGAGACGGTGTTTTCGTGGCCCGGGATGGGCAATCTGCTTATCACGTCGATCGGCAGCTGTGGTGCGCTACGGTGTGGCCCTGGGCGGCCATACGCCGCACGAGCTCGGGAAATTCCGCCGAGGATCGGCCCACCAGAAAGAACGTGGCTCGCGCGCATTCCTGTGCGAGCGCAGCCAACACCTTATCCGTGTTCGGCGGCCGCGGTCCGTCATCGAAGGTGAGGACGACTTCATAGTCCGCCATCTGCGAGTTCGGTTTGATTCTACGCTTCATCGCGCGATTCAAACACGGTGCACCTTTGTGTGTCGATATAATTAATGACTCAATACGTGTTATACAAAAGAATACAACTTAAACGTTGACATGGCCGAATGGTATTTCCTATCGTCGCATCCAGAAAACCTCGTACGGCAGGCGTAAGCCATCTTGCGCGCCGGCAGTTTGCCGAAGGCGTAACTGACGATCGTAGAGCGCTCCGTAGGGAGCGCTCTACGTATTTGAGCAACGCGGCCGGCAAAAGCCGGCATCTGATGGCCCCGGCACGCTCCGAAAAGGTGGTAATAACCCGTGCGAGACCTGATCATCGAAGCCTTTGACAGCGTCATCCGCTGCGAGATCGCGGAAGCAGACGACGTTCGCAAGGAAATCGCCCAGCGCGGCGCCTACTGGGCCGGCGACGAGATATGGAAGCTGGGCCGCCAAGTCGCCGCGCTGCGCAAGCGTATCGCCGAGCTGGAAGAAACCGACGCATGATCTCAGCAGACCGCGAGTATCTGCTCGATGCCCCTCTAGAACCGTGGCTTCAATCGCTTCGAGCGGCACCGTGCGCCGGTTATCACAGAAACCAGTTTCCTTCATGCGCGTGCAGATCGTTTGCCTCAGCAGTCATCCACTGCTCGCGCGGGTTTTCGCGGCTGATGCGCTTGCCGGTCTCCGGGACCTTTATGAACCTTTGGCGGTTCCAGATGATCCGCCCGGCGTACTGAAGGATGCCGTTCAAGCGCTTGCGGCTACCGTCAATGGTCGAGGCGTTCCAGGCGCCGCCACGTGGCCCGGGTACGCCTTTCTTGTTCAAGGCAGTTGCGATGTCGCGTGGCGAGTTGCCGCCTTCAACGGCTTCTTCATCTGCGGTGTTAGACTCACGAAGGCTTTTCCTTGCCGACGCATTCGATGAGGAAGCGTGACAGCGCTTCGAACGTGTCAAATCGGTTTATGGTGCGGCCCTTATAGACTTCCTTTGAGAACCAGAACATGCGACGACTGAAGGTGAGCCACGCCGAGGGCATCAAGACATAGTCGAAGATCGCTTCGTTCTTCTCGTCCAGCCGAACCGCGACAACCCATCCCTTCGGCCACCTCACGCGGTATTGCAGCGTCCAGCGCAAGGGCCGGTTTTCATAGTTGCGGCATCTCGCGACCCGAAAGACGACATTCACGACATTGTCGATTCGAAGACATTCAGTCGAAGCATTGAGGGTGGCACTGCGACCAAGTCTCTCGAAGGCGTCTCGAAGGCGAGCAGCATTGCTAAGCTGAAGGGCGGCCCACCGTTGGTGCGACGCGTATTTGTCAAACCATTCTTGATTGCCGTTGTACCCAATAAGACGGTAGATGTTCCGCAGCGCGCCGAAGTGCAAAACATACGATGACATGGACGGCAGTCCCGGACTTGAATTGATAATCGTCTTACTAAGCTTGCCTTTCTTCATCAGGACCTTACGGAGCCGAAGCAACATTTCCTCTTCGGGAATGCTGACGCGCCCCTCACCCATAATCTTTTGCGCGCGCCGGAATGCGTCGCGATGGACGATAGGTTCGATGGCATTCTCTTTTCTGATCCAGAGCTCCCTTGGGTTGCGCGTCACCTTGGCGCCAAGTTTTCTGCTTTTGCGATTGTAGGTCAGAACGCCGATATAAGCTTCGTTCCGGAGGAGGTCACCGACAGCCTTTCCAAGCCACGGTCTTCCCTGGCTATTCAAGATCCCTCGCTGGTTGAGCTCTCGGGCAATGGTGGCCTGCGATTTGTGACGGAGATATTCGTGGAGAATCCAATTCACGATCTCGACTTGATCGGGCGCACCGGGGATGAGCTTGACATGGTCGGTAAGCAAAGATTTGCGCTGGCCGATCGTTAAAATGCCCTTCGGTCTGCATTGATCGTCGACGAGACGTCGTTGGAACGCGTAAGCCGTAGGGCCGCCCATTTTGAAGCCGCGATGCGTCAGCCGGACTGACCCTGCGAAAACTTTGGCGGAGAGTTCCCGACTGAACTCAGCCGCCATCACTCTCTTAATATTCTTCATGATGCTGGCGAGAAGGCTTCCGTCATTGTCGAATTGCTCCGCGCAATAAGCAACCTCGACGCCCGCCCTGCGGCAGATGAACTCGTAGTGCGCGCTCTCGTCAACGTCCTGAAAGCGTCCCCATCGGCTCACGTCGAAGACAAGCAGATGAGCGAAGTCAGCGCGTCCCGATTGCACGTCTTCAACCAGTTCGGTAAGGCCCCCCCGGTTTTCGATTCTGAGGCCGCTTTCTCCCTCGTCACGATAGGTGTGGACGATGGTTAGCTTGTGAAGTTCGGCGTAGGTCGCGATGACCACTGCCTGATTCTCAATCGAGTATTGCTGGTAATCCGTCGACATGCGGACATACTGCGCCGCCCGTCGCGCTTTCTGCGACTGAGGCAGACGTTTCGCGTGTACAACAAGGGTGTTCCCCATGTTGCCTCCCCGCGGCTATATCGCGCCGCGCTGTATTGCGCATCGCAAACCATTTAGGCGCATCATCAAGTCCGCGCCATCGGAAAGTGTATTCAGAAAGAGTCAACTGCTATGTCGTTTTTCTTGAAAGCACGTTGCGGCGGGCGAAGCGAGCTGCAGAGAAATGCGGGTTTGCGCTTTTGGGCCCGTAGCCGACATGTCCGGCGCAGCTCTTTCGTCTGCTTCTGACGAGGCAACCAGCAGGATATCGTCGTTGTCCTTGTCGATGATGTTGAACGCCCATCCATCATGGCTGTGGCGATCGCCACGTCGGCCTTCTTCTCCTTATTGCCGCTATTCTTGTTGTAGACGTGGGTCTTGAAGCCGGCCTTGTCGACCATCTTCCAGAATGAGTCGCCGGGGAGGTGAACCCCACATACCGCCCGTCAGCTGGCAAACCGACAGCGCTGGCAGCAATTTAGGATTGGATGAATTCTTCAAGCTCGTCGATCATCGTTTACCGGGTTTGATTCCTCCGAAAGGATATCAATGGCCTCGAGCCTTGCGTCATACTCCTCGTATGTGCCGAGCAGGGCTTGGCCAACTGTCAAGTTGTGCACGGGATCGATAATCGAGGGGGAGTCGTAAGTTAGGGAGGTTGGTCCAGTAAATAGAACTTCTTCGCCACGCTCGTCGCGTCGCAACGTTCGGTCCGTACACCATTTGACGAGTTGCGTGACCTCTCCCTTCCCGGACTCAATGATGGGCGGCAGCTGCCGAACCGAGTAGAAATTCGTCCGCGCAGAATACATCTGCCGCGAATCCGAGCTCATGCGCTCGTCTGGTTGAGCGGTAAGGGTCAGCAGGCGCTTGCCTTTCGGACGCTCGAGCGTACCCTGAATTAGACCGCCTTCTCTGATCAGTCTAATGTGCGCCAGCTTTTTTGGAGCACCAAGAACCTCTCGTCCCGAGGCGAGAGCTGCATCATTTACCGTCACGTAAATGTAAGGGATGTAGTAGCCAGTCTCGCCGTCGGGATCACGAACTTGAATTCCTGAATAGCACTCCAAGTATGGCCCGACAGTGCTTGAGCGATAGCTCGCGACCCCCACAATGGCGATTGCAGGGTTTGCTGCAGGTGCTAGTTCCTTCGGCAATAAACAATTCGCCTCGTGCCCCACGCTGAACATAAGGTTTATGGCTTGGCAGCCGAGAAACGCACCGCCACGATTTTTGCCCCCATGGTAAAGAGGCGCATCAAGCGGAATGCCTTTGACGTCGGGCATCGCATCCTCCTTGATCTCAGAACAATTCGCGCGGTTGGAGATTGAGCTATTCATCTCACCGCGCCTCTCCGGTTGTTGAAGCGCCCCTGAAGCGACTGTACTGCGCTGGCAGCGATGTGGGTTCGGTAGTCCGTGCGGCACATCGATCCGGTGATAGCGATCTTCGCTACGCGAGGCCGCAGTGCCGTTTCTGCGCCTTGCACCTCAATCCGCCGGATTAAACGATCCGAAAACATCCGACACGCTTGACCTTTTCCATTCTAGAAGCCGGCAGCTGTCCTGTGCTGCCGGATGCGCCTGATTGTGCATCCATTCCGGCGGAGCCTGCTCACCGATGATGACGTCAAGGCGAGTGGGTGATTCCTATTTGTCTATCAGTCGTTATGCAACGTCGATGCCAGGCACCTCGTGCGGTTTATACGGCTCACTGGCTGACGTCAAATTGGGTACGAGTGACCCGACAACTTTCGACCCTTGTTCTGTTGCCTTCCTCGCTTGTCCGATTGACGACGCGATGTCGAAAGCCCGACATGATCAAGTATCCGGACAGAAAGTCGATGAGGCTCTCTCACGAGTTTTCGCAACAGCCTCGATTAAACCAGATCAGCGTAACATTGTCGCTGCGCATGGTCGAAAACGCAGGCCCTGACATCGCCGTCTCGGTGGAGAGTCGGAAGACCTCCGGCGCCTGTGCAAGAGTCACGTGAGGCTGACTTCCCATCAGAGTCTCGGCGCGCCGATTGCACGGAATGGATACTCCAATTCGCAAGACTAAGGAGAACCTCATGCGTTCTGCGCCCCACTTTTCGATCCACAAGGAGCTCAGCACCGTTCGGCACCGGTATCGCTCCGCTCGCGGGTACCGATCCTATCTCCGAAACCGGAGGAAATTCGGTCGCAAATTGTCGGCGTCTAGAAGGCGGGGTAGTTCGGCAAAGCCAATGCAATAATCCAAAGGATGGCTAACGCCTGAGCGGCGGAAGCATGTTCGCGACGTGAAATCGTTATCGAAGTGCTTTAGCGCCAATTTACACGGGTACTGCGCACAGGCTTTGGGAATCAAAGATGATACGTAGCAGAGGGCAGATCGCCAAGAGTCCGGGGCGTGGTGCAGACCGCAACTCTTGGCTTGCCCGACTTTCAATGCTCGTTCTCAACCATTTTGATCAACACGCCCGTCATCCTTTTTGATGCTGAAAACCCCTGCACCGCCACTGATCGAGGGAACCAAGAGTTATGGGACGTGTGAGCGAAAAAGTCATTTTGGTAACCGGCGGGGCTCAAGGGATGGGGGCCGCTCATGCGCGCCTGCTGGTAGCCGAGGGCGCGAAAGTCGTGATCACCGATATTCTTGACAATGAAGGAGCGACTTTCGCGGCCGAACTTGGCCCATCCGCGATCTATGTGCGTCAAGACGTCGCTCAGCCAGGGGAATGGTGCCAGGCGATTGCGGCTGCGGAGGGCAAGTTCGGCGCGGTGCACGGCCTCGTCAACAATGCAGGCATAGCGAGTATGGCTCCCATCGAGCGGTTCCCGCTCGAGCAGTGGGAGAAGACCCTGGCTGTCAATCTCACCGGTGTATTCTTGGGAATGCAGACTGCCCTACCTGCGATGCGCCGCGCGGGCGGAGGCTCGATCGTCAACATCTCGTCGGTCGAGGGGATGAGGGGTAGTCCTGGGCTTCACGCCTATGTTGCTTCCAAGTTCGGCGTGCGGGGCATAACGAAGTCCGCTGCCTTGGAGGCCGCCGCGTCCGGCGTTCGCATAAACTCTATCCATCCGGGCTTCATCAACACTCGGATGACAGAGAACATCGATCTTTCCAGTTTTCCAATTCCGCTCGCGCGGCCAGCCGAGCCGCAGGAAGTGTCACAGGCAGTCTTGTTCCTGCTTAGCGACGAGTCCTCTTATCTTACCGGCTCCGAAATCGTCGTCGATGGCGGTCTGACGATCGGCGTCCCGCAGAAGGGTCAGGCGGTCGAAAACATCTTCTGACTATCAGCGGACGGATTGTCACATCAAACGAGATCGAATGTCGCGATGTATTACACCAGTGGAAATTACGAAGCTTTTGCTCGGCCCCGCAAACCCGCCGGCGTGGATAGCAAGACAGCATGGTTCGTTGGTTCGGGGTTGGCTGCGCTCTCCGGCGCGGCCTTCTTGATCCGCGACGGGCAGTTGCGTGGCGACCGTATCACCATCCTCGAACGACAGACGGTTCCGGGGGCGCGTTGGACGGTTGTCAGGATCCGGAAAGGGGATTCGTGATTCGAGGTGGTAGAGAGATGGAGGATCATTTCGAGTGTCTCTGGGATCTGTTTCGTTCGATCCCATCGCTCGAACTTGAAGGCGCCAGCGTGCTCGATGAGTTTTACTGGCTGAACAAGGATGATCCGAACTACACACTACGGCGGGCGACGGTGAAGCAGGGGCAGGATGCCCATACCGATGGCCTCTTCACACTGAGCGAACAGGCCCAGAAAGAGCTGATTGCCCTTTTTCTTGCCACTCGTAAGCAGATGGAGACCAAGCGCATCGACGAAGTGTTCGGAAGAGATTTCTTCAACAGCAATTTCTGGCTCTATTGGCGGACCATGTTCGCCTTTGAAGAATGGCATTCAGCCCTCGAGATGAAACTTTATCTGCATCGATTCATCCACCATATCGGCGGCCTGCCGGATTTCAGTACGCTGAAGTTTACCAAATACAATCAATATGAATCGCTCGTTCTGCCGTTATCCAAATGGCTGTTGGCGCAAGGCGTCAACTTTCGCTACGGGGTCGGAGTCACCGATATCGATTTCGACATAAAGCGTGGCCGCAAGCAAGCCACAGCCATCCGCTGGCTGGAGAATGGCATTGAGGGCAGTCTCATTATTGGCGCCGACGATCTTGTTTTCATGACGATCGGGTCGCTGACCGAAAACTCGGACATGGGGGACCATCACACGGCCGCCAGGCTCAACGAAGGACCGGCGCCCGCCTGGGATCTGTGGCGGCGTATTGCGGCCAAAGATGCGGCCTTTGGACGCCCAAATGTCTTTTGCGGCAATATTCCTGCAAGCAAATGGGAATCGGCGACGATCACGACCCTGGACAAACGCATTCCAGCATACATCCGCAAGATCGCCAAACGCGATCCGTTCAGCGGCAAGGTTGTCACAGGAGGCATCGTTACGGTGAAAGATTCGAGCTGGTTGCTCAGTTGGACCACAAATCGCCAGCCGCATTTCAAGCGCCAGCCCAGCGATCAAGTCGTCGTCTGGGTCTATTCGCTATTCGTCGATAAAGCCGGCGACTACGTGAGGAAACCGATGCAAGATTGTACGGGCGAGGAAATCACGCAAGAATGGCTTTATCACCTCGGTGTGCCGGTTGCGAGTATACCGGAACTCGCCGCTGGGGCCGCCAAGACGGTCCCGGTGATGATGCCCTACGTCACTTCCTTCTTCATGCCGCGGCAGGCGGGCGACCGGCCAGATGTTGTGCCGAAAGATGCGGTCAATTTCGCCTTCATCGGCCAGTTCGCGGAGTCGGGTGAACGGGATTGTATCTTCACGACGGAATACTCCGTTCGGACCGCGATGGAAGCCGTGTATATCCTCCTCAAGATTGAACGTGGCGTGCCCGAGGTATTCAACTCGACCTATGATATTCGCAAGCTGCTTGCAGCAATGGGTAGACTGCGCGACGGCAATGAAATTGAGATCCCGGGACCTGCGTTCCTGCGCGAGCTCATTCTAAAAAAGATTGAAGCGACTGAGCTTGGCGAACTACTCAATAAATATCACCTGAGGTGATTAAGGCAGCGGACGCTGCGGCTTCGCTCGGATAGAGAAGCGCTGTCCTGCGCCGTGACGGCTCGGACTCGCCAAGGCGCGGATCAAACGTTCGCGCCGATCTTCCAGGCAACCTTTAGGCGTACTCTGGAATTCGGTGTTCTTTCGGCTTGATGTTATTCTCGCCACACGCATCCGATTAACCTCTTGCCACGAGGTGAGGGCGAAACTAGCTAGTGGCTCGTCACAGTGATCTTGATGGTTTGATACCGGCCAGCTTAGGATAGGCAAGTTTTCTGGCGGCACAAGGACTTCGATGCTTCTGGGGATGCAGGATTCGGCGGGTGGCCGTCCGGACATGTGCGAATAGGTATAGATGAACGCCAGATAATGGCCCTGCTTCTCGGTAAAGCGTGCGCCTGGTTTTTGACTCATGGATCGATTCATCCGTGCCTCCTTAGTCGTCCGTGAAGAACAGGTAAGGGGCTGATCTGGAGTCGTTGTTTTTCGGCTGCGGCGATTTTGTGATTGCAGGCTTTGACAGTGCGGTAGCTCGGAACCTGCAATTTGCAGTTTGAGATTCCCTCGAATCGCACGGCATGATTCGGCGCTCGTATCGGGAGGAGCCGATGCGACCGAAGAAGCCGAAGGCGACGGACGAAGGTGATCTGTTCCGGGCCAGGCTCAAGCAGGTCATCAACATGGAGCACGAACTGGTTCAGCACGCCGGCAAGATCAATTGGGACTGGATCGACTATCGACATGAAGGCGCCGCGCGGGCTCGACAAGCCGCTGTTCCAAAAGCTCGTCGCCGGCGAGTGGATCGACCGGCATCAGAACCTGCTCATCATCGGCCCGACCGGCGTCTGCAAGAGCTGGATTGCTTGCGCCTTGGGCCACAAGGCCTGCCGCGACAACCGCTCCGTGCTCTGTCAGCGGCTGCCGCGGCTGTTCGAGGCGCTTGCCCTCGCGCGGGGCGACGGCCGATGGTTGGGTTGCCGATGAGCTCCGCGCTTTGACTTCCTTGTAGACGTTGCTGATCGACATCGCGGATGTTGCGACACCGCGCCATCGACGAACCGCGTTCGGATGCGAGATCGGCGTGATAGCCATCGATCTTGGCGAGCATCTCCTGCACGAGCGCCGGATCAAAGTCGATAGCGACTGCTGCTGACTTTGCCGTCGTTTGTCCCTGTTGCGTTGCTTGGCCTCGGCGAGCTCTCATGCGCTTGACCTTGCCGATGATGGCGTTGCGAGATACGCATCGCCACCCCTCGCAGACACCGAGTGGCCCGCGCTCCACATGCATTGCAGAAGCGACACCTCCTCAGAATCCCATGCCGATGTGGCTTGATTGACCATCGTTCGTCATCGTCACGAGCACGAGTCGATGGTCGTTTTGATTGTCGCCAAAAGCAGTGCGTGTCGATGTTTACGCTTGTTCGCCGCTATTCGATGTTCGGAAAGGTTTTTGGCTGCGACGATCGGCCTGCCTTATAAAATAGGCAGACGAACGTGTATTTATGCCTGCGGTTGCATCGTGTCCGGAAAGTTGATCCGCTTACGTTAACGGCTGTTGACAACATGCGTTAACGGCGTTGCAATCACCAGCACGACAAACGGCGGTGAGTTTACCAACTAACAACAGCAGCTAGTCACATGAATCTAAAGTTCGCCACATAGAGTCTGCTGGGCTTTGTGGCAAAAGCGTTTGACGGAAGCCAAGATCTGGTCTGCGGACTTGGTCCATTTGAAGGGCTTCGGGTTGTTGTTGTGCAATTCGATGAAGGTACGGATGTCGGCTTCGAGCTGCCTGACGGAGGTGTGAACACCTCGCCGGATCTGCTTTCTGGTGAGTTCAGCGAACCAGCGCTCGATCTGATTGATCCACGACGCGGAAGTCGGCGTGAAGTGGACATGATAGTGCGGCCGGCGAGCGAGCCACGCTTTAATCTTGGGGGTCTTGTGGGTAGCGTAGTTGTCCATGACGATATGGACAGCGAGCCCCTCAGGGATTTGAGCGTCGATCTCTTTGAGAAACTTCAAGAACTCGAGCGCCCGATGGCGCTTGTAGCATTTGCCAATGACGAAGCCGGAAGCGACATCGAGCGCGGCAAACAGCGTGGTCGTACCATGCCGCACATAGCTATGCGTGCGACGTTCCGGCACCCCAGGCATCATCGGCAAGACCGGCTGCTCGCGATCGAGTGCCTGGATCTGGCTTTTCTCATCGACACTGAGGACAACGGCTCGGTTAGGCGGCGACAGATAAAGCCCGACAATATCGCGCACCTTATCGACGAATAGCGGATCGCTCGATAGTTTAAATGTCTGGCTGCGGTGCGGCTGCAAGCCGAACGCCGTCCACATTCGGCGGATCGTGGTGTGAGAAAAGCCAGTATCCGCAGCCATCGAGCGGATCGACCAGTGCGTTGCGTCGGGCGGCGTCGTACGCAATGTCCGCTCGATTACCTCGGCAACCTGATCATCGTCGATGGTTCGAGGGCGGCCCGGGCGGGCTTCGTCAAGCAGGCCATCACAACGATCCTTCAAGAATCGGCGGCGCCACTTGCCGACGGTGTGTTCATGGATGCCAAGTTCGGCAGCCACAGACTTGCTTGGCAGACCATCTGCACACCGCAGGATCGCGCGGCATCGCTCAGATAGCGATCGGGCTACACGATGACGACGAACTTGCCTCTCCAAGTACGCCCGCTCCTGCGAACTCAGCACCAACGGCGCGATCGGCCGGCCTTTCACACCTGCATTCGCCACGAGCGCTCTCCTCTCTAGAGATCCGAGCGATCAACTAATGTCACGAACTTCCGTTCCAGATGACTAGACCACGACGGCGTTACTGCTCGCACACGGCTACTAGCGTGGGTACCCGAGCGTTTGCGCGGAAGGATGGGCCATGCAGTCGATCCCTTGCTAGGTGTCGTCGGTGCCGGGGATCGTGCCGTTCTCGGAATACTGCCAGAGCTTCCGGTGCCGCGACGCCGACGTCTCCGGAGGTGACGATGCTGACGTCGACTCGACTTCAACCATTTCAACAGCGACGATGCAAACTTGGTCGCTTGGATCAGCCCTGCGGGCAGCAGGCCGCCGGAGCCGCCGCCGCCGCCGCCGCGGATGGTCGAGCAGCGCCTGGACGGCCTCGTGCAGATCGTCGAGCGGCTCAAACCCACCTTCGAGAAGGTCGTTCAATTCGAGCCGCAGCATCTCGTCATCCCAATCGGTGCGTCGAAGGCCTCGAAGAGACGCGACCAAGCGCGAAGCTCGAGACAATACCCGAGAGTGTACCAACAGCAACGGGACAGCTCGCAGAGATGGAAGCAAAAGTAAAAAGATCAAACAGCGTCATAGCAAGTCCGCCGATCTGGAAGCTAAGCGCGCGCTGAACCGCCTGAAGGAGGTTGACCCGGAGGGATATGAGGCCTTCCTTCGTAAGCGCGAGAACCGCGGGGACACTGGCGGTTTCGGCCCGGCTGGACGGGCGAGGCCATAGTCACCACCACATTCCTCGCCGTCGCATTCGCACAACTCTGGCGCGTCGTCGCCATGCGCAGCAGCCGCTCCGGTACCGTTTTCAACGAGTTCACGCGCAATCCATGGGTCTGGCTGCGCTCGGCCTGTACGGCCCTCTGCTCGCAGTCCCTCTCTACTGGCCGCCGATGACAGAGGTCTTCCACGTCTGCCACCGACGCTCACGATGTGGAGCATTGTCGCGGGCTACAGCCTGACGCCGATGCTGCTAATTCAGGTCAGCCGCGCCGTCATCGTGCTTGCCAAACGAAGCCGTTAAATGGTAGCCGCGTTGCTTGGCTCGAATTCGCCGTCTGCATCATCGTGATCGGCGTGGCCGGATGTATGCTCATGGTCATTGCGCCCTACGGAGTCCTGATCTCCGAGTGCGAGCCTATTGCCCTCAGGCGCCCGGCCAATTCCGTTCGCTCGCGTTCCCGCGGATTACAGCCCCCCGATCTCCCACAGCGGACCCAACGTCACTGCAAATTCGATCGCGAGGATGGGATGGCGGCTCGAACAAGAGCTCGTCCGAACGCTCTAGATGTTCTTGTTATGCGGTCAAGTTCGCCCATTCCACAGACCACCGATTGTGACGTCAGAAAGAATAGTGATCGCGTCTCAAGGACGTCAACAGCAGGGGTAAGCCTACAAGATCATGTAGTTGTAGTATTACTGTTTGCACGGCTCTCTGCTGGAGGCCGTTCGCTGACACGGGGGAGCCATGTCGACAGTTACCAGCGCAATTCGGCGCCTTTGGTGGCGACGCTTTCTTGTTCTTCTGGCGATCATCGTGGTCATTGCTTTGATCGCAGTCATGACCAGCTCCCAGCTTGGCGCGACAATCGAAGCTCTGACGCCGCCTGGTCTCCCTGAACCGGTTTCCGCGAGCGAGCAGGTTTCGCTCGATCAGGGCTGGAACGCCGAAGACGCCGATCGATTCCATCATAAAGCCCAGGGCACGCAGACCTTACCGATCCCGCTGTCATGGTTTCTCGCCCTGGAAGCGCCGCTGAACTCGCCTTTCGCTATCCCCTTTTTCAAACGAGAACGGTTTTCTGACAACCGCTATTTACTGCGGTTTGGATTCATAGAGTCTGCCGAAAGCGAGAACAATGAGTACGGTTTGCCGATCGGCTTTGCATATTCGCCGTTTCAGTCGATCCGCGGACTTTCGCGTAAGGAGACTGCCGTTGGATTGACCTGTGCCGCGTGCCATACCGGCCAACTGATCTTCAAAGAGAAGCGCTATGTCATTGAAGGCGGCCCCGCCGTGACCGATCTCGGTCAATTGACAAATGCGCTCCGCGCTGCGCTCGCACAGACCGCTTTGTCGGCAAAGCTACCCTTCTTCGACGGTCGCTTCGGGCGGTTCGCGAAGCGCGTTTTAGGAACCGAGTACAGCGATCTTACACGCGTCCAACTGTCCAAGGAGCTCGATGGAATACTTGGTGCTCTGATCGATCAGCCCGCTGGGATCGACGTCACGGAAGGGTTTACCCGCCTCGATGCGCTCAATCGCATCGGCAACCAGGTGTTCGCACTCGACCCCAAGCGCTACGGCAACTACGTCAACCTCAACGCCCCTGTCAGCTACCCGCACATCTGGACATCGTCATGGTTCGATTGGGTGCAGTACGACGGCTCGATTATGCAGCCATTGGTGCGCAATGCCGGCGAGGCGATGGGGGTTTCGGCGGAGCTCAACCTCACCGCCCCGCCCAAGGGGGGACGTTTTGCCAGCAGCATCCCCTTCGATAATCTGCACTGGATCGAACAACAGCTCGCTGGAAAGGACCTGCCGCTGGTGGCGAAAGCCTTCACCGGACTGAATGCGCCAGCCTGGCCCGACAGCTTTCCTGCGATCGACAAAGCCAAGGCCGCCGTGGGAGCCCAACTCTACGACAAACATTGCAGCGGCTGCCATCTTCCAGCGCTGACGCCGGACATCGTGCACGGCAAGGCCCCGGACGCGGAGTTCTGGAAGAACTTCGGCCCTATCCGCTGGCGCGGTCGCGATGGGCAGGAGAAGCAGACGAGGGAATCCGTACTCAACGTCAAGATCATCAAGCAAAGCCATATCGGCACCGATCCGGCCCAGGGCGACGTGCTGCGCAATCGCACCGTGGACACCGCCGGCAGCGAACTGGCCAGGGCGGGCCAGAGCAGCCCAGGGCTCGGCCTCGACATCGATGTCTGCCAACGGAAGGCTGACAACACGCTGGATACGATCCACCTCTCGGACCATGCGATGCAACTCTACGCGCTTGCGCTCGGCGCCGTGGTCCAATCCGGCATCGACGAATGGCTTCGGTCGACCGGGACGGTCCAAGCGGAGATCGAAGGCGATCGGCCGAACTGTCTAGCGGCAGGTTTCGGCTATAAGGCGCGTCCGCTGAACGGCGTATGGGCGACTGCGCCGTTCCTGCACAACGGCTCGGTGCCGACGATCTACGATCTGCTCAGCCCGGTTGCGGAGCGCCCACAAGTCTTCCTGCTCGGTGAGCCCAGCTTCGATCCTGTCCGCGTCGGTATCGTGACACGGACGGTCGCTCCTGAAGGCAGGACCTACGACAGCAAGGGCTACTTCATCATCGATACGTCGAGGCCCGCCAATCGCAATACCGGCCACGAATTCTCGAACGAGAAGCATGAGGGCGTCATTGGCCCTGCGCTGTCTCCGGAGGAGCGCAACGCAATCATCGAGTTCCTCAAGTCGATCTGAAATTGATTGGGTCAGCTCCAACTGGAGCAATAGCGAAGACCATCTCGCTCCCGCAGGGGGAAAGGTGGACGGAAGCCCGGATCGACCGACCAGGCGAAGCTTTTCGGAGTTAGGGTGCGGCAGCAATGGCGGAACAGAAACAGGGGCCGGCGGCGAAGTTCCTGAAATGGATGATCGCCAAACATCCGGATGCATTGTTCGCATTCATCCGGCGCGTCAGGCCCAACCTGGCGTTGGGCGCCGCGGGGCCGGTGTTCATCACCCGCTTCCCCGACGTGCAGGAAGCGCTGAGCCGCCCCGACATCTTCAACGTCACCTATGCGCCAATGATGGACCCTTCGGTCGGCCCCTTCATGCTCGGCCGCGACTGCACCGAAATAAACCAGCGCGACAAGGGTATCATGCGCGCCTTCATGCGCATGGAGGATCTGCCGGCAATTCGCCAGAAGGTGCGCAGCCTCGCCAATGCGTCTGTCGAAAAGCAGATCTATACCCAGAACCAGATCGAGGTGGTCAGCACGTTGTCGCGCCTGGTGCCCATTCAGCTGACCCGAGAATATTTCGGCTTTCCCGGCCCCGATCTGGCCTCGATGTTCCGCTGGTCGCGCGCGACGCAATATGACATGTTTCACAACCTGGACAAAGATCCGAAGGTGCACCAGGACAACATTGACGCTGGGCAGGAGATGCGCGCCTATCTGACACAACTGCTCCCGCAGCGGCGCGAGCAGCTGAAAAATGGGGCGCCGCTCGAGGACGTGTTCAGCCGCCTGCTGAATAGCCATTTTGACGATTCGATCGGCTTCGCCGACGAACGCATTATTACCAATATGATGGGCACACTGGTCGGCGGGATTGAGACCACATCGGCGGCCATCGTGCAGCTGCTCGACGAGTTGTTCAAGCGCCCGAGGATCCTGAAGGAGGCCATCGACGTCGCCAGCAGCAACAACGACCATCTGATGTATCGCTATTGCTGGGAAGCGCTGCGCTTCAACCCGATCAATCCGTTCGTGGTGCGCCACTGCCGGACCGATTACCGGATAGCCAAGGGCTCGCTGCGCGCGACGACAATCAAGGCCGGCAGCACGGTGCTGATCTCGACCCGGTCGGCGATGCGCGATGGCTTGCAACTGCCGGCGCCGTCCAGCTTCGCGATCGACCGGCCGGAGTCGGTCTACATGCATCTGGGCTACGGGATGCACACCTGCCTCGGCGACCAGATCAGCCGCATCCAAGTTCCGGAAATCGTTCGCCGCATCCTGCAAATCCGGGGCGTCCGTCCCGCCGCGGAGATTGACTACGCAGGAGGGCCGTTTCCAGAGCGTTATCCCATCACCTACGACACGCCGGTCTGAAGGCCGGACTTCCCAGCAACGAGCCGCGAGTACCGATCCGGCCGCTGGCGTGGCGGCCTCTGGCGTCAGCACTAGGTCGGTCGTCGCGAAGTCTCCGTCACGCGATGCGCGTGAGATGCGTGAGGCAATAATCAATCGTGTCGGTGGTGTGTTCCGCTTGCGAAACACATCAATAGATGAGAGGCAGAGCTTCGCATGCGCGGCTACTACATTGGCTTACCGAGGAAATGGTTTAAGCGAACGGAAGCCGTACGCTGAAGCGGGCCTCGGCAACCGGCAGTTATGCACGAACATCGCGCAATCAGCGCAACAGCAATGATACGCTCAAACGGCACCTGCAGGATCACCATTACGCACGACGCCGACGACTACAAACAGCGCATAGCATCGAGCGCTGCTTCTGCTCGCTGATACACTCTTTCGACGCTTGGCACCCGTTATGACAGGCGAATAGGACAGGCGAACCGTAATTTTACCGGCTTCTTCATCGATCTCGCGGCCGCATTGGTCTGCGGTTGCACGCGTTTCCCCGTAGCTGTCCGGATTGGCAAGTGTTGGAACACGGTGTTCTACTTGAAAGAACACCGGCTGAGGGATTTTATACTTAAACTGTCTTTTCACTAAATTCCGGTGGCGAGGCCGCGGGACTGCATCGTCTCGCGGCCCCATTGATTTTTCGTCGTTGAGGTCCGGGCGAGCTCCTCCACCGAATTCCGACTCTTTACTCCCAGAAGGGGTAATCGCTTCGATCGCCCGTTGGCATTCAGACGCGTCAAATTCGGGCCGTCGGCAAGTCCTCGCTGGACAGCATTCCGGAGTATGTTGTCGTGGAGTGCACATGGCTGCTGCCAACCTGATCGACAGTAGCGACAGCGATCGTACGAAAACGCGCTCCGCATCGAACATGGCGCGTGCTGTTTGACGTCCCAAGATGGCTGGAGTTCTCCCATCGAGACAGCTTCGGCCGAGCTTGTTTGGCTTTCTGGCTCTGCCAAAGGGCAGAGCCAGACTGATACAACAAAGTCGGCTCGCTGTCGCGCGCGCCATCGAAAACTGCCCCCTCGACGTCACGAGGAATTGCCCCCTCCTTGGATAGCCGAGGAGAGAGCGAATGAACGAGGAACAGAGCTGGCCCCGGTTGTTTGGACAGCGCCCCGCTGGATTTAAGTGGATTCCTGCCGGGTTATGCTGAACGCGGGGCTTTACGATTTTGTCGTTGCGTCGGGAGGGCGTAGCCCGACCAGAGCGACGACAAAATCGTCGGCGACGGTCATGCGGCCATCACCATAGCTTGCGTGCCGAAGTAAGCCTCGTCGGGCGTGCGCCCGTCAAGGCTCGAGTGAGGGCGTCCCTGATTGTAGAAGGCCAGATACTTGGCAATTGACGCTCGCGCCTCGGACACGCTGTCGTAGGCGCGGAGATAAACTTCTTCGTATTTGACCGTGCGCCAGAGCCGCTCGACAAACACGTTGTCGCGCCAGGCGCCCTTGCCGTCCATGCTGATGGCGATCTTCGCGTCCAGCAGCACATCGGTGAACTCGAGGCTGGTGAACTGGCTGCCCTGATCCGTGTTGAAAATCTCGGGCCTGCCGTGCTTCGCCAACGCCTCCTGGACCGCTTGGACGCAGAAGGCCGCCTCCATTGTGATCGAGACGCGATGGGCCAGGACCCGTCGGCTGAACACATCGACGACCGCCGCGAGATAGACGAAGCCACGCCGCATCGGAATGTAGGTGATGTCCATTGCCCACGCATGGTCGGGCCGCTCGATCTTCAATCCGCGCAACAGGTACGGGTAGATCTTGTGACCCGGAGCCGGCTTGCTCGTGTTCGGGCGACGATAGACCGCCTCGATCCCCATGCGCTTCATCAGCGTCGCGATGTGGCGGCGACCGGCGTATACCCCCTCCCGCCGCAGCAACGATCGCAGCATACGCGCTCCCGCGAAGGGATAATCGAGATGCAGCTCATCGAGCCGACGCATCAAGGCAAGGTCCTCGGCCGAAACTGGCCGAGGTTCATAGTAGACCGTGCTGCGAGCCAGCTTCAGGACCTTCGCCTGGCGCACGATAGAAAGATCATGACCGCGGTCGATCATCGCTTTGCGCTCAGCAGGCCCGCCTTGGTGAGCGCGCCGGACAAAAAATCGTTTTCCAACGCCAGCTCGCCGATCTTGGCATGCAACGCCTTCAAATCGACCGGCGTCTCGGCCGATGTCTTGTCATGCCCAAACACGCCGGCGGCGCCTTCCAGGAGCTGGTTTTTCCAGATCGTGATCTGGTTCGGATGAACATCAAACAGTTGCGCCAGCTCCGCCAGTGTCTTGTCTCCTTTGACCGCAGCCAAAGCAACCTTCGCCTTGAATGCCGGAGAATGCGTCCGGCGGCTCTTCTTCGTCATCTTCGCTCCTGATTCGCAGCAAGAATCCTCGCCGCTGTCAGGCAGAAAATCCACTCAAGCTACTGTCCGAATTTGCGGGGCCAGCTCTAACGAATCAAAGGCTTGTCGTGGAGTAATTCACAGGGGCAGGTGATGAATACGCCGGATGACGTGACGGAGATGTTGCACCTGAGGGTGTGTGGGTGAGGTCTGAAGCGGATTGCGCGCCAGCTGGGCTGCAGACGGTGAAGGACTACGTGGCGCGGGTGGGTGAAGCCTTCAAGTCGCCTGAGCGGGCGAAGCGGGTCATGGCCTTGAAGGCTGGCTGCGCGAGAGGTTCATTCGACATCGCGGCAATGCGGATGCGGTCCGTCACGACCTGTTGGCCGAAAACGGCTTGGCGGTCAGCCGGCGAACGCTGCGACGCGCCGTGCAGCCCTACCGCCAGGCACTGAAGGCCGAAGCTCTGGCGACGACCCGGTTCGAGACGCCCCCGGGGCGGCAGCTACAGATCGACTTCGGCGAGCGTCTGGTCGATATCGGCGGGGCGAAGGTCAAAGCATTTGTGTTCGTGGCGACCCGCGCCGAAAAGCAAGAGCACTGGTTCGCTGGGCTCGAGAGCGCATTCACGACCTTGCCGGAGGAAGTGCTGAAGGACAATCCACGCGCGCTCGTGGTGCGCCACGACAGGTGAGCCGGTCGGTTCAGTTTGACGACAAGCTCATCACGTTCGCGAAGCATTGGGGCTTCCGTCCTCGCGCCTGCGCACCGTATCGGGCGCGCACAAAGGGCAAGACGGAGAATGGCGTCCGCTACGTGAAGAAGAGCGTGATCGCGGGGCATTCCTTCGCGAGCTGGGAGGCATTCGAGACGCATCTCGCCGAGTGGGAGGGCGGGGTGGCGAACGTACGTATCCACGGCACGACGGGCGTGGCGCCGATCACTCGCTTTGCGTGTGACGAGGTACACCGGTCGAAGCCGCTCGGCGTCGCTCGGATCGCCGCGCGAACTGGCCCGCGTCGTCGGCAACGATTGTGCTGTCGAGATCGATACGAACAACTACGGTACCCTGGCGGCTGATCAGCGAGCGCGTGGCGGTGACGGTCGCGGCTGGCGAGGTGCGCATCCACCATGGCATGCGCGAGGTTGCGGTCACAGGCAATCGGAGGATCGCCGGCTGCGGATCGTCGAGTTCGCCCACCTCGACGGGGTTGCCTGTCGCGATGGCGCGGTCTGCCAACCAGCAACCGCGACACCGACAGTGCCGGCGCCTTCACCACTGCCCTCGTTGTTACGTCCTCTTGCCGAATACGAAGCTACGATCGGAGGGAGCTTCTGATGGTGCGTACAAAGAAGGTCACCGAAGCACCAATCGATTGGCTGGGGGCCATGCTGGCGCGCTCGCAGCTCTCCGGCATCCGCGACCAGCTCGACAACCTGCCCGACGAGACGGCGCGCGTGAACCTGTCGGCGCGTGAGACGCTGATCCTACTGTGCGAGCGCGAGGTCGTGCGCAAGGATCATAGACGCAGCCGTCGATCGACCGAAGCAGATCCGCGACCTGGCCGCCGTCACGTTGGATCGCCAACGGCGAGAACGTGCTGCTGCTCGCGCGCTCGAGTCAGGTTCATGCTGCCCACCTCGCTACCCCCTTGGAGTTGAGTTTCTTTTTGACCCGGATCGCCAGACGATGGCCGCCGGAACCGCCGCGCCCTTGACTTGGGGATGTTCCAGATCAACCGCTTTGACCATCCACGGTGCGCCTTTGCACAGCTGCTGCGCAGGCAAGCTCTGTTCTTCGATCAGACGGCGAGCCGTCGAAGGACTGACTTTCAACGCAGCTGGGCGCGCTCGTCCTCTCGGTAGGCCGCGATGGCGTGTTGGTTGCGCAGACTGCGAACGCGGACGCGGACGCGGGCCCAACTGTTGCCACGCCCTGTCGACCTACTGGCGCGGTTGAGAACCGCGGCGATGATGCTGTCGGGCATCTGACGCGCGAGGACACGAACGAGATCGACCACATCCGCCGCGGTGCTCGCCGGTGCGGTTCCTCCTCACCTGCAATGCCGTGTGATCGCCGCCATGCCAGTGGACAATCAAGTCCAGCACCTCGTCGCGCATGCGCACAACGATCTCATTGATGAAGCTTCGGATGATCCTGTTGCGCGTCGCAGCTGTTGCACCCGGACTTTCCCAAGCTCTCTTGAGTTCGGAATCAAGCGCAAGTAACCGATCGCGATCGATGTCGCTCAACGTCATCTCCGGCGTAGCCAACAACGTGTCGCGCTTGCCCTCAAGCTCGCGGACAGCGACCAGGCGTTCGTTCCAGCGCCGCTCCAGCTCGCCGGCAACAAGGCGATTGTCCGAATCGACAGCCTCGTATCGCCGAGGAGCGCGAGTTGCCTCGTAGCGTGCCTGCTCCAGAGTCAACTCGAGCTGACGCAGCTTGTCGGCGTGTTCACAGCCGCGCGCTTCCATGGCCGCCAGCGCTGCCTGTATACCCAGCGGCTGCAGCCGCGCGATGACCTCCGCGCTGATCGCGCGATCCGCGCGCAGACCGCCTAATGAGATGCACGGGTCTCCACCATGGTTGATCTGGCTACCGCGGCAATGATACCGCCCGACAGTACTGTGCGTACCGCTGTAGGTAACGTGAAGTTTGCGGCCGCAGTGGCCGCAACGAAGAACCCGCGAGCCGGCCTTCGCCGCTGCGAACCGAGCCTCGACTCATGAAGCGTTTTCCGTTGGCGTTGTCGGTGATCAGGCCCTGATTCTTCTCGAACTCCGCCCACGTAATGTAGCCCTCATGGTGGTCCTTGATCAAAACCTCCCAGTCGTTGCGCTCGCGCCGGAAGCCCCGCACGATCCTCTTGCGGCCGGCCTCGATCGTCACCCGACTGCCCGAGCGCCCGAAGACATAGGCGCCAGCATAGGCGGGATTGGTCAGGATGTGGTAGATCGTATTGTACACTGGTAACTTCCATTCGACGTGGCGGCCCTCGGGGCCATGGCCGCCCCCCGGGCAAAGTGATTCGCTCCTGCCGTAAGCAGAGGTGGACCTGGCGCGGTGTCTGCATCTCGGCAAACTTGGTGAACACGAGTGCGAGCGCCTCCTGAATGCGCCGATCAGGGTCCTTGTCGATCCGATCGTTGGAGACCTTGAGATAGCCGATGGCGACGTTGAGGAAGAGCTCACCCCTGCGTGCCTTCTGCTCCAAGGCTTCAAGCGAGCGTTGCCGAACGATAGACAGCTCCATCTCGCTCATCGTGCCTTTCATGCCAGCAGAAGGCGATCGTTGGGATGGCGAGGATCGTCGACGCCATCCTCATCGACGATCAGTGTTCCAACGAGCCCGTAGAACTCCAGGAGCGTATGCCAATCCTGCCGTTGCGCGCCAGCCGAGAGGCCTCACTCGAGACCACAGCGCCAACTTGCCCTTCGCAAATGGCGGCGAGCAGCTTCTCGAAACCGGGACGCGCGGTGCCGCCACCAGAGCGACCGAGTTCGTCGTCGATTGCGGCCACCTCGCTCCAGCCCAGCTGCCGGGCAAGGTCGGCCAAGCCGTACTAGCGGCGCTCGCTCTCGCGGTTGTTGATGACCTGGTCTGCCGTCGACTGGCGAACGTAGACGACGGCCTCAAAGCAGATCCGCCGCTTCCGGTGGATCGTCTACTGGAGGCGCGTCTTCTTGCCGCGATCCTCGACCGGCTCCTGCACCACCGCCACGTGCTGACGATCCGCGGCGACAGCTACCGACTCCGCGCCAAGAGTGGCTTCATCAAACCGCCGACCGCCGGTGACGGCCGTCCGGTCGGCTCCGCCTCCCTCCGTCCCGTCACCGGCGGAAGCGACCATCAAACGTCCGATGGTGGGGGCAGTTCTTCATGACGAAAAGGGGCAGTTCCGGATGGCGTTCGACAGACTATGCTCAAGGTTGAACCCGGGCCAACTCAGCATCAAGGGCGGATAGATCCCTACCTATTCTGGGGAGGTCTTCGCTACATTGCCTTCTGATATGCTGCCCCGACGACTACAGTTTTCCAAGACAGAACGAAACAACATGACTCACCACGTGGATCTCGGACCTGGTGTGGCAAGCATACCAGCGCCAAGAAATCTTCCAAACCGTTCCGATCAGGGAGTGAGTTGGAACAAGTCCTACGAAGCCATCAACGCTTGTGGCCAAAAACCTCTTTTACGAGAGTTACTCACGCAACTACGTCAGCCTGCTGTCTTTCCCACTATGGCAAGGATCGCGGCGGATACAACTGACCTGGGCGTCAAGTACGACGAGGGCACGACAGCAACGTTTTCGCTCGATAGAGCTAACGCCGTTGTGCGAGCGATCGACACGCCTGACGATCAATCAATGCACGAAAGCTCTCGCGCGATCCCAAGTTGCGTTGTTCAGTAGGTCGACGGCGGCAGCGTCGTGGTATCCAGTCCCGTTGCCTTGATCCGACAATCGCGAATCGCGGCGATGATGCGCCGAGACAAGAACATCAAGGAGCGCGGACAACATGCGATAATTGGAAAGCCGCTGTACTACGCATATGAGTCTCGCAGACGAAAGCTCTCTCTGCCGGTGACCGCGGACACGACGTTGGCAATGGAGGTTTCGCACTTAGCATGTGTTTTGACCAAGAAACTTACGAGAACCGCTCAATACGAGACGAGGTGATGATTCCTTGCCTAGTCTGGACCTCGACGCGCGACACTTGGCTGGCTGTTTGCTCGTGCCGGAGCCCGGTTCAGGCAGCCATCGCCCGATGTTCGCCATGCCCTGACTTCTTCGCACTTGCAATATCAAAGGCGTCCTCATGTCATTCCCTTCGCGGACGGTTGCAGGCTGCCGAACCGTGTCGACCTTGAGAACGTCGGAGCTTCCTTGGGAAGGGCGGGGCGGGTTCCAGATAGGGCGTGGAAGCGCAGAAGCCCGCCAGGAATATGTAGATCCAAGCATTGCCTACCAAGGAGCCTTCGTCCGAAGTGGCCGTCAAAGTCAGCCGTCTGAGACAGGCGGAGATCTCGGAAGGGAAACCAAATGCACCCGGCGAGTCCCCGTCGGTGCATCCATTCCGCTCACCGTCAGATGTGTCGATGCCATGCTCCTCCTTGGAAGGCCAATGCCAAAACAGAGCCCCGAAACGACTTCATGACAGAAGAATCAGATATCAGATCTGCGAACGCAAACATTCGTGCAAGCACTGTCTGGACAATTGTGCTCGGCTTTGCCGCGGATCCGTTGATGCGTTGGAGCTGGCCTGACCCAAGGCAATACCTTAGAAGCATGCCTCAGTTCATTGACGCCTGTGGGGGCCGAGCATTTGCACATGGCACAGCCTACGTCGCGGGAGAGATTCGTGGCGCGGCCCTGTGGCTGCCTCCCAACGTGCAGCAAGATGAGGAGGCATTGGATGCAATCATGGCGCTATCCCTGCGCCCGGAGATTACCGAGGATATGGCACACTTGCGGCGGAGAATGGCCGAACATCGTCCCCACGAGCCACATTGGTATCTGCCACTCATTGCCGTCGATCCGAACTGGGTCGGAAAAGGGCTTGGCACGTTGCTGATGAACTACGCCCTTCAACGATGCGATGAGGACGGCATTGTTGCCTACCTCGAAAGTTCGAACCCTGAAAACATTCCCTTTTACCAACGTCACGGCTTCAAGGTCGTTGGTGAGATACAACACGGTTCTTCGCCGCCGCTCACGCCAATGTTGCGAACGGCTTCATTCCGACCCAGCAAGGCCGCGCCGCCGGATCGGCTCGTCACCCAGACTCAAGCATAGCTCCGCCTCATCCCGTTAGGATTGATTGCCAATAACCTGACATGACCGCGTTCGGTCAGGACGGCTTATGTTCGCGGCCAGACAACTGAGCACGTGAGGCGGACGCCGGGCCTGCGAAAAGCATACCAATCGTCTCTTCGGCAAAGTTGGCACGTCTGATGTGAGAGCTGGCGGGGTCAAATCCACTAAGCTGGGATATTGCCACGGGCGGCTGCATCGATTTGCGGTCGGGCTCCAGACAATTTTTGATCTAAGGCCACAGAAAGCGATGAATGGCGAGACGCGTATGGCTACCGAAACCCGATCCGGCCCAACTCAATTCGCGGACCGCGAACCGATCGATGCCAACATTCAGGATGTCCAGGGTTGCTGTTCCCCTGTTGGAGAATTTGCGACGCCACTTCCAAAGGTTTGAGCACATCTTGGCCGATCGCAGGCGCTGGGTCGTCGAGCGCACCTTTGCGTGGCTCGGCAGATGTGGGCATCTCTGCAAAGACTTCGAAGGTTCCGCCGCTACCGAGCTCGCCTGGCCGCTCGTCGCCCATCTGAGGCTCCTAACTCGCCGATTGGCCAGGCCTTGAGACATCTATGTTTTTTGAGTGAGGCTCTCAGGACAGGCGCTCGGCGAATTTCGAACCTCGACCTCGGGGCTGCTCCAACTGGTTAACTTGACTGTGCCGTCTTGACGAGTCTGGGCAAAGGCTTCTATATGTGGTGTCGTAGTGGTTTTAAATTCGCATATATGGTGGCACGGTGTTAGGGGGGAACCCATTGTGTCGGCAGCGGCTATTCCGAGGCATTAGCGCGACAGCGCTGGGAAGGCCGACAGCCGCAGCGACCCGCGAGCCAGGAAACCTACCGCGACAGAACCCATGTCCTCGGGCGGGGTGCCCGGTGGGTCGCTTGCAGCCGGGGACATTTGCCCGGTCCCCTCGCAAGTCGTCCGCACGGTCCCAGCCCCCAAATATCACGGGGTTGCCGATGTCGGCGTCTTACGATTTCGATCAGTATGGTCATCTCATTGAGCTGCCGAGTGTGCGGCAGCCCTCAGCGCAGGCAAAGCCTACCACACCTGAACTGTGTCTTGTGCAGCCCCCAGCATTGCCGGCTCCCCTGCCGAGGCCCCCCGCGCGATCGCCAACTCCGTCTGACCTTTCGCTCGATCGGTCGCGCGACGACCTGCTGACCTCGTTTGGTAGGCTGACGCTGACCGACCGCTATCTGCTCGCCGGCGAAGGCCTCCAGGACATGTTCGCCCGAGTGTCTTGCGCCTTCGCGGACAATGTTGCGCATGCCCAACGTCTATATGATGCGATGTCTCGGCTGTGGTTCATGCCGGCCACACCGGTGCTCTCCAACGGCGGCACGACGCGCGGCCTTCCGATCTCGTGCTTCCTTAACTCAGTGTCGGACTCGCTCGAAGGCATCGTCGGCACCTGGAACGAGAACGTCTGGCTTGCTTCCAATGGCGGCGGCATCGGCACCTACTGGGGTAATGTTCGCTCAATCGGCGAGAAGGCGAGGGGCGGCGTCACCTCGGGCATCATCCCGTTCATCCACGTCACGGACGGCCTCACGCTGGCGATCAGCCAGGGCTCGTTGCGGCGCGGCTCGGCGGCGGTCTATCTCGATATCCACCATCCCGAGATCGAGGAGTTCCTCGAGATCCGCAAGGCGTCTGGTGACTTCAACCGCAAGAGCCTCAACCTACATCACGGCATCAACGTCACCGACGAGTTCATGTGTGCCGTGGGCGCCGGCACCGCATTCGCTCTGCGCAGCCCGAAGACTAACGAGGTCGTCCGCGAGATCGACGCCCGCCAGCTGTGGCAACGCATCCTTGAGAACCGGCTGCAGACCGGCGAGCCTTATCTCTTGTTCATCGACACCGTGAACCGTGCGCTCCCCAAGCACCAGCGCGAGCTCGGCCTCGAGGTCTCGACCTCCAACCTGTGCAGCGAGATTACCCTGTCGACCGGCATCGATCATCGCGGCGAGGAGCGCACCGCGGTTTGCTGCCTGTCGTCGCTCAACCTCGAGACCTGGGACCAGTGGAATGAGGAGCCCGGCTTCATAGAGGACGTCATGCGCTTCCTAGACAACGTGCTCACGCACTTCATCACGGTGGCGCCGGACGGAATGAAGCGTGCCCGCTACGCCGCCCTGCGCGAGCGCTCCGTTGGCCTCGGCGTCATGGGCTTCCACTCGTTTCTCCAGGCCAAGGGCATTCCAATGGAGGGTACCTTGGCCAAGTCATTCAATCTGAACATGTTCCGAAAACTCCGTCGCGAAGCCGACGCCGCATCCGTGGCGCTCGCTCGCGAGCGTGGCCCGTGCCCGGATGCCCTGGAACGCGGCGTGATGGCGCGCTTCAGCCACAAGATCGCAATCGCGCCGACCGCCTCGATCAGCATCATCTGCGGGGGCACCAGCGCCTGCACTGAGCCGATCCCGGCCAACATCTACACCCACAAGACGCTATCCGGCGCCATCTCGGTGCGCAATCCGCACCTCGCTAAGGTGCTGGCCGCGAAAGGCGCCGACACCTCGGCGACCTGGGAGTCGATCATCGCGCACGACGGATCGGTCGCCCATCTCGACGTCCTGTCGGAGCACGAGAAAGCGATCTTTCGCACCGCCTTCGAGATCGACCAGCGCTGGATCGTCGAGCTTGCCGCCGACCGCGCCGCGTTGATTTGCCAGAGCCAGTCGATCAACCTCTATCTGCCGGCCGACGTCGATAAGTGGGACCTCCACATGCTGCACTGGACGGCGTGGAAGCGTGGGGTGAAGAGCCTCTACTACTGTCGATCAAAGTCGATCTCGCGCGCGGCGTTCGCCGGCAAAATTGCCGGGGATGCAACGCCGACGCAGCAGCCGGCGCGGCAGCGCACCGACTATGAGGAGTGCCTCGCATGTCAGTGATCGATCTATCGCGCGCCGATCCGCGCACGTTGATCGGCAAGGGACGCGTCGGCCTCCTTGACTCGACCGGCAGCTACGACGTCGATCGCTATGCCTGGGCTTACGAGTTCTGGAAGCGCCAGCAGCAGACCCACTGGATGGGCGAGGAGGTGCCGCTCGGCGCCGACCTCAACGACTGGGCTTCGGGCCGCGTCACCGACAGCGAGCGCGCGCTGCTCACCCAGATCTTCCGTTTCTTCACTCAGTCGGACATCGAGGTCGGCGACAACTATTTCAAGCGGTACATTCCGATCTTCCAGCCACTCACCGTCCAGATGATGATGGCCGCTTTCACTAACATGGAGACGGTTCATATCGACGCCTATGCCCTGCTACTCAAGACGCTCGGTATGCCTAAGACCGAGTTCGAGGCATTCCGCGGCTATGCGCAGATGCGCGCCAAGGCGGACTACATGCACGAGTTCGGCGTCGACAGCGTGGCGGATGTCGCCCGTACCCTGGCGATGTTCGGCGCCTTCACCGAAGGCATGGCCTTGTTCGCCAGCTTCGCCATGCTGCTCAACTTCCCACGCCACAACAAAATGAACGGCATGGGACAGATCGTAAGCTGGTCAGTGCGCGACGAGAGTCTCCACTGCGAGGGCATCATCAAGCTATTTCACGAATGGCACCGCGAAACCGGCGCGGTGACGCGCCCCGTCCGCGACGACATTGTCGACGTAGCCAAGACCATGGTGAAGCTGGAGGAGAACTTCGTCGAGCTCGCCTTCGGCCTTGGCAAGATCGAGGGGATGCTGCCTGAGCATATCCACGCCTACGTCCGCTACGTCGCCGACTGGCGACTGGCCCAACTCCGGATTGCCCCGGTCTTCGGCTTCTTCGAGGCGAAGGAGGGCGGGTTCACCCAGCTCAAGGCGCATCCGCTGCCGTGGCTCGTCGAGATTCTCAATGGCGTCGAGCACGCCAATTTCTTCGAGCAGCGCGCCACGGAGTACTCCAAGGCGGCGAGCCGCGGCAGCTGGGACGGCGAAGACGGGGTGTGGGCGACTTTCGGCCGTATCTAGCCCATTTTATTCATGCTAGCGGCATTGACAGCGGCAGGCGCCGATAGTCGTCGCCGTCACCCGCCAGCATGACAAAGGCATAGAACCGGACCTCCTCATCGTGGCGTCTTGATTGCAGCGCGACAAAGCCGGACACACAGATGGTTTGTTGGGTTAAGCCGGTACATGCGCTCCATTGCTGATGGCGGCTAGGGTTTACAGTATTTCCGCAGGTCGGTGAGGTGGGTCTCGTCAACCACCTTCATGAAGTCAATCAGCGCAACACGGCTACGCCCTTGAGCAGACGAATGTTCTCGATGATCGCCACGGCCGCCCCCCTCTTAGGGCTAGAGGGGATTACTATCACGCAATCGGAAGTTGTAAAGAGGGGCAACCCTGTCAAAGGGGGTCATCTTCATTGCAGCCCGGTCGGATCAGGCAAACCGATTTGTTCTTCATCCCCCTTCGCGTTTGATTTCGTCGCCGACCCACTGGCGGTCTTCCTCGGCCGTGGCTTCGCGGAGGTGATCTACTACGAGCAGACGCTGGCAATGCGGCTCGGATGACAGCCGCGTTTCTGTCCTAACACAAGAGTTCCGCTTCAGCGCTGCCGATCCACCTCTCGAGATTTTGCATCCGCTCTCCGAGGCGCTCCCAATTGATCCGCGCCAGCGGGGGTTCGGCAGGCTGATCGGGCGCAGAGATCGGCAGCGACGATGACGCAAGCCATCACGTCGTCGACGTTATGTCCCACCCTCGCACGAGCGCCGCTTCGACCGCTCGTCGGCCTTTCGTCCGAGGTGGCCAGTGCGGCCTCGACCTGGTCGACCAAGTCGTAGCACGAAGGTGCGCCCGGCTCGCACCTCGGCTCGCATTTCAGTGCGCTGCCTGTGCGATGAGCGTGCTGCGGCCGACCGGAACGATTGTAATCGATGACCTGTGTCTCCCTAAGCGAGGGCCGGGTTAACTACGACGGTCGACAAAACTATTTTTGCCTCATCATTCTCCGACGGCCGGAAAGCCGACGGTGATGCAGGTGGAGGCACGGGGCCGGGAAATCGGCGCAGCCAGCCACTAAGCGGCTGGCGTTCGACCACGGCAGCACGCTTGAGTTCGCCGCGATCTCGCCGTGGCGCTGCGTCATAACCAGATCAGCCAGATTCCTTTGAACCACGCCTAACCAGCTCGAGCCGATGTACCGACAAGAAGCCGATAGCGCTATTGATGCGAGTCCCTGTTGCCAAGGTTTCTATGCCGCGATGCGGCTCAGGATATTGGTGCGAACCCGCGCCATTTTGGCGAAGATCGATCAATAGGTCGTGGCGATCACGCCACCCCACCGGTAGTTCACACGGACCAAGCCGATATCGACGTCCTGACCGATACGGGCAGTCCCTGCAAAAGTGCCCACCGGAACACCCACGAGTCCGGGTGAAAAAAAGAAATCCACATCCCGACGACCCATGAACAGGTGGTCGTATTCAACGCCGATGGACCAGTTCGGAGCAAAGCCAAATTCAAGGCCCGCCCCTACCGTGCCGCCCCAACGAGTTTCGCTGCCGTTGTCGATAGTGAGCCCGGTCGCAAAATCGGAGACCCGGTATTTGTCACGGACGACTGCAGCCCCACCTCTTACATAGAGCAGCACGTTATTCCAAGCATAGCCGACTTGGCCCGTGAACAGGCCGAATGCATCAAGCGTGGAGTCATCCCGGACGCCTGCGAAAGCAAGGTTCGCGTTGGAGCCCTTGAAATCGGCCCAATTGCCCTGCGTCTCCAGACCGAACACCGAGTTCGCTATTTGCCAGCGGTAGCCGATGTGACCGCCCACCGTGCCTCCCGTCGCATGATGGCGCCCCATGCCAACGGGCGGAGCGACGACCACGCCGCCGGCGTTGACCACGTCCCAGCACTGCCGACGTAGAAGCCGCTCCAATCATAGATCGGAATGACCGCCGGAGGCGCTTTGAAGTAAGGCCGCGCGGCCGGATCAACGGCAGAGGCAGGAGCAGCCAGCGTGTTGAGGGCTACCGTGCCCGCTAGCAATTTTTTATTCTTCTGAATCCCAGTTTCGAATTCGACGCCCCCGACGGGATATTGACGACGATTGCCACGTTTCCGCCACCTCCATCAACTGCAAGGGTTGGTAGTTGACGGGGTCGCAAGCGCCGCCTGAGCGGCCGGTCGATGGGCAAAGTGCATGTCGGGTCGGTCGCGGATGCTGTCCGCCGACTGTTGATTAAGTGGCTTGACCCGAAAATGTCTAATCGCGGTTACCCGTCCTGCGCGGCTTCGAGCACATCAGCATGACAAGAGTCAGCGCATCGACAGCGAGTCAGTTTCCTGATTGCAGCTGCTCCGCGTGTCCTCGTTCCGCCCGTATCGACCGTTCGTCGGCCATTGGATGCAAGTGTTCCCGCTTACGGCGAAGCTTCGACGGACGAGCCGCATTCAATCCATTTCGTTCCGGGCGGACGATGCATCCGCAGTAAGACGGAGGCGTGTGTAGGGGCCGGCGATAAGGCTCGGCGCCGCATCTAGTTAAGAGTCCAGAATTTCTTGCTGCGGCTGGCCTTCTCGATCACGGCCAGTACCCTCTTCGATACATGAAATTTGAGCCGCGAAACAGGCCGAGCGACATCCCGAGAACTGGCTATTCCAGGAGCTCTCACAGAACTCCCAGCCGAGTTCGGTATTGAACGACTGCGCTCGGAGCGGCCGACTACGGCACCCATCTCCAACAGCCACGTGAGCCGGTTGCTGGAAGACCGGGCGCCGTGTCGTCTTCGCCTTCATCGTCACCGAGTTCGATGCAGAAGCTGCAACGGCGCAGTTCGGCAAGGTCGCCGATCCGCTCCGTCCCAAACTCGAAGCGGCGATGATCCCTGAGTGCGCTCTCGCGCATCCGAAGCTGAGCAAAGGCGTCAAACGAACGGCGCCTTCGAGAGCTATCGCACGCTCGATCCCGTGGCTCTGCTGGCGGAGATGAGGGACGCCAAGATCGAGCTCGGCACGCGTATCGGCGCCCGGCCGCCCCTTGCTTGCTGCCAACGGAGGGAGAGGCTACTGCGATAAGAAATATCATGTCTTGTCGATACGGGCTTAGTCGTGTCGCGTGATCGTTTTCATTCACGACGCATCCTCGATTGTCGAATTAGCGAACCAGGTTCAAGGCATTCGCTTTTGCGGAAAATGCTACCCCCTGCGCCGAAATGTTACTGTCCGCTGCAATCGATTTGGTTCGGCTTGATACCCCGGAACTGTCCACGCAAGGCTGTGACTGTGATTTGTTTTGACGGGGTCTTCGTTGGCCCACCACGCATCATATTCATACGCTGATTTCGGGAGGGAGCGACCGATAAGCATCTCGATGTCGGCAAAGGTCATCTTGAGCGAGGCAGAGCTGTTTGCGACCAGCTTGTCTCTCAAAGGGTTATAGATCGACATCGGGCTCCCCCATCCAACGATCTCATATTATATAGCCAATCCGGACTTTTCGTCACCAATTGCGGATTTTGTCCGATATTTGTCGGTTTTCGTTCGCAGCGGCACTGACGCCGCCGCGACATCATGTCGAGCAGCAGCCACGTCTGCGCCGAAGGCAGGCGGACGTACCACCTTTTACGGCCCTGAACATCGGCCTGAGCGGCTCTCGAGCAATGAAGCTACCGAAACGATATAGCCTATCCGGAGACTTTCGTTCATCTCGATGTGTTAGGCCCGCTGGCATTGGCATATGTTCGAAGAAAAGCGCGAAGCCGTGCCTGCCATTGAGATGCCGGTTTCGGCTCTTGTGCTACAGCATCGCAAGTGGGCCGCCGGTCGGGTGGAGATATCCTCCGGTGGCCCTGACGGTCAGTTTCAATGCGCTGTCATGCTTTTAAGCGGCTAGCGTGGCCGCCATGGATCCGACAGGTGCATGCAGACGCTCGCCCCGCAGCACAGGGGAATTGCGGCTTTACCAGAATTAAGCAGCGCCTCGATGAGGCGACCCAAGCCCAGCAACAGGAACGCTGGTGCTTGAAATCGCCCTCAGGCCTCGGAGCTTCTCGGCGGCGCTCCAACTACTGAGAGCCTCGTGTGTTAGATACGTCGCGGCCAATTCATTCCAGGATCTCACGACCTGATTCCAGCTCTCTTTTCGGGCGGGCAAGAGCTCAAGCATCCTTTGCGCCTTGCGGGCAGCGGCAAACCTCCCGTCTCGCGTAGCGTCTTTCAGAATTCTCCGCACCAACACTTCGGTTCGCTTCCATCCGGCGCCCGTCGATCTATCCTCGGCCAAGGAAGCGAAGTACACTCGAAAGGTCAGGGCACGTTCGGCGGCGATGCCCGATGCCAAGCTTGGCTCGTTCAACCATCGGTAAAGAGACTCGAGCTGCTCCGAGTCGCCGAGCGTGAAAGTGTCATCATCCCCGAAAACCAAGAATGTCGCGAAACCGGCGATCTCAAGTTGCATGCCCAAATCTTGTGAGTCCAGCCAACGGGTGATTGCTTCTAGTGGAGACATAGCTTTGCTCTCCTGTGGGGTTGATCGCGATTCAGCCCGGAGGACACCGCGCGGGTCAACTACAAGAATTTGTAGCTGACGGAAATAAAGAGCTGTCAGGCGTGCCGCCGCTATGGTGTTTCTGCATTGAACGGAGGGATTTCCGAAGGACGGCTGAGCAGCGCCACCCCGCGCCGACGACTTGCAAATTCCGAGCCTCGTTACTCCAAGAGGCGCTTGTTCGATTGGAGAAGATTCGGCGGCTTGCGATATCCGTTGGAACATCAAGGACGAGCCCAACCCCGACCAGCTCGAAGGAATTGACGCTCTGAAGCACGGTCGCTAGGGCAAGGTTGTAATCTTTGAGGCGATCAGCGAACATGACGGATGTGCGGATTGACACTTCGACGTGGGAGCGCGAGTACGGGAAGAAGCCAAGCGGGCGCCGCTATCGGCGCTTCCGGATCATATCGCCCAGTATTGCAGTCAAAGACTATTAATTAA